>NZ_JAUDRY010000009.1:0-286031 GCF_030382195.1 Rhizobium sp. S96 | reverse complement strand
TCCATCCGCCGCCAAAAGCCGGATGGTCAGATGAAATCTGAGGGGGGTCAAAATTGGACGCCGATTACCCCGCCAAGGGGGTTAAATTTGCACGCCGAAACACAATACTGGCCGTAAGCCGTGGCGCGGCTGGCGAAGTCCGATCGCAGCAGCGAGTCCGTCAGATACTCCACGAAGAGCGTTTTCTGATCTTCGGGAGCAATGAGCTTCAGCGTCACTTCCGCTTCCCAGCGGTTAAGCCAGGGCGAAAGAGAGTAGGTCAAAAACTGCTGGCCGCCTGTCTCGGCATTCGCGAATGTCTGGCGTGAGAAATCCATGAGCAGAACCGGAGGCACGCGCAGCACCCTTGCGACCTCGTTGATACTGAGTGCCCAGATTTCGAGAAACTGACTGTCCACGGAATTGAAGGAGAGCGGTGTAAACTTGCCGTCCTCTTCCAAGACGGCGGTGCTTCCTGCGTTGCCGCCCGATGTCGCGGCCTGCCAACTGGCCTTGATACGCTTGGCGACTTCGGCCCCCAGATTTTTAGGGAAAGACAAGACGCCACTGGGGCGGCCACCATTGGCGAAGAGCTGATTGGCGTGGCGCTGCAGGACGATCAGAAGACCGATCGCCGTGTTGGCCAGCAAGAGAGGCGATTTCCCCGTTACGGAGTCCGTAGAGAGCGGCGACGGTGCCCGGAGATGCAGAACGTCCTTCGCAGCGAGAATGCGCGTCTGTGAGCTTGTGGTGACTCGGTAGCCCGGTTCCCCGGTGACTGTGTCGATCAAAATCGCCACGGTGGTCGGAAACAGTCGGTGCAGTTCCCGGGGCTGACCGCCGCCGTCGCGGACGATCTGCGCAAAGCCGTTGCCGAATGCGATGGCGTCAGCGGTCAGCAGCTCGCGAAGCTGGCCGCCCATCGTCCACGGGTTGGCTCGACCATTGAGCAGGGTGAATGCAACATGCTCGGTGTCCCGTTCCCGGGAACCATCCTCGCCGCGACGGTAGACATGCAGGGGAAGACCGCCAAGGGCTTCGGCAATGGCTTTAACACCTGCGGCCACGGCGGGGACCGCGAGAGCAGCGGCAGGGCTGACGATGACGCCAGAGAGCGAGGGCACGGCCCCCAGTGCGGAGAAATCAAGATCGGTCGGACTGGCGAGACTACGTGTCTCTTCCGCCGTTTCCTGTCGTGTCTGTTTCTTCCCGAAGCCGAACATTCGCTGCACCTGTTTTTCAGATGCAGTTCAATTTGCACATATCGACTCGGTGTGCAGCAAGGATCTTCGCGCGCGTGCCCGCGTGGTACGCTAGCGAGCCATAGCGATTTTATTTCGACCAGCCTGCCGTGATGGAACCTGTGCTAGCCTTCCAAGGAGCAAGGCCAATTTTTGCCCGCTCTTCGTTGACGTAGGAGAGACAAATTCGCCGCGTAACTTCTGCGAAGACCATCGTTGGCGCGATCGTCCAATCGTCAACGTTGTTCTGATAGTGCTTCGTTATGGCGTCAGTCAGCATCCCGGCTGTCAATCGTTGCGTTTGAAAGCAATTGGCGATCCCGTCACGTCGGGCGGTTACCCAACTATCCTCGCCTAGCATCCTGCTTGCCTGTAGCTCGTCATACATGCCCTGAATATACATCGCCTGAGCATATGGCTCACTTCGCTGCCAATCCGAATAATTCGTCATGAAGGCCGCGTGGGCTGACGACGCCACGCAGACACCGAGAATACACATTGATTTGGCTATCAGGCGCATAGGCGATCAATTTCTTTCGTCAACACGTTTTGCGGGCAATGTGGCACGAAATGAGCGAGGGGGCTACGGGGGAGTGAGGCTTTCCCGGAGGGGAAGCTAACCGAACGAAGTGAGGTATAGTCTCGTCCCGAAAACAGGGCGTGAGCCCGATAAGCTACGCATCGGGAGCGAAGCGAGCGAGCGCGTAGCTTTTATATCCTTTCATGACCGAATTATCTTGTCCCCTGTGAAGTGAAAGGAAATAAAGGCTATTATTTATTATTATATACAGTGGACAAGATACATTCGGTCAAACTGGCCTTCGGGGCCGGCTTCTCCATTTTCCAGAGTTCGACGGCTACACCTGAGAAGCGTCTGATGACTTTCAGATTGGGCCACTGGTAGAACGCGACCTTCCCCTGCCCCGAAGCCGCAAGCGCGTCCATCTCGAATTTAACACCCGACATGAAGGCCGGCCATTGCTTCAAGACGATAGACAGGATCGCCGGCGCGGCTCCAGCCGGCCACGTCTCGACAAGGCCGCATATGCAGCCGTAATCGGCCGGTGACGTGCGCGGCTGCTTCATGTGTTCGCGCCAGATCTTGGAGAGAATATTCGCCTGATGGCGATCGGTGCCCCCTGCCTTCGTCACGCCTAGCCGAACCAGCGTCAGCTTGCGGCCTTCGATCATGCGAGTGTCACGGACAAACGGCGGCTTGCTGATGGCCCGGAAGAAGGTGCTGATCGAGATCCCGAGTTCTGCGGCGAACTCGTCTTGTGAGCGTTTCGCCCATCGCTTGCCGTCCAACTCGTGGCCTTCGTCCAGCATGAGGTCGAGAATGTAGTCTTCGACGCGCTCGGTCGTTGTGACGGGCGCTTTCATTATCCCCAACATATCGGCACGCGCGACGGTCGAGGCTTTTTTCAACCAATCAATTTTATTCATGGATCACCTTTCGACTATCAATTCCTGTTGCGTTGACAGAAGTGATCGCCTAAGGTGCAGGTGTCCTAAATCCTAAGCGGGATTTTCAGCACCTTATAGCGATCAAAGCCCCCACCAGTTTCCCGACCGGTGGGGGTTTTTCATTTCAGGTGTTCTTCGCGAGGTAGTCTAGCTGGATCTGATGCAGCCCGATCAAACGGGCCTGTAGAGCATCCACGTAGACGCCGATGATCTCATTGGCCCGGACGGGGTGATCGGCGTTTACCCATGCCTTGAAGCCGGCCAGACGACGCAGCACTGCCCCGTCCTTGAAATCGCCGCGTGCCCCGATCGGCACGTCCTCGGCTGCTTTCATAATCTCGCCAGCGTCCCTTCGGGCGCACTCAATGGCGGTTTCCCGGAGAGGATCACGTCTAGCCATGGGTGAGCCCTCCGATCGCCAGAACAAACGCGAACGTTGTCCGGGACATTCCGGGACTTTTCCGGGACTTGTCGGGGGTTTTCCGGGACTTTGTGGGCCTTTTGTTCCACTTCTGGCCATTTCGACCAGACAGGAACAAGCCAAATTTCCCTTTAAAAACATGGAGGTAGCTGGCGACCCCTGCAGGAATCGAACCTGCGACAACCTGCTTAGAAGGACTGCGGCTCCAGAATCCAAGAGCGTAAATCTTTGTCCATCAGCGTCCATTATTGCACATTATTGCTCAATTATAT
Source organism: Rhizobium sp. S96 (assembly GCF_030382195.1). Classification (NCBI taxonomy): domain Bacteria; kingdom Pseudomonadati; phylum Pseudomonadota; class Alphaproteobacteria; order Hyphomicrobiales; family Rhizobiaceae; genus Rhizobium; species Rhizobium sp. S96. The sequence goes on along the minus strand of NZ_JAUDRY010000009.1, from coordinate 282,651 downwards.
CAATGACTTATTGACATAATCTCCGTTTCCGCTTCAATCGAGGCCGACGGCGAAACGACCTCGCCGCGACCTCAGAGAAGGGAGACGAAAATGCCCAGAAACCGAGCGAAACTGACCCACCAGTTCTGCGTCGCCGTCAAGCCGGCCGCCGGAACCAGGGAGTACCTCGACGGGACCACCAGACTGGCGCTCCGCGTCACCCCGGCCGGCTCGAAGACCTGGTCGATGCGGTTCCGGGCGGGCGGAACCGAGAAGCGGCTCACATTCGGATCGTTCGACAACGTGTCCCTCGGAATGGCCCGCAAGAAGTATGAGACGGCGAGATCGCAGGTTTCCAACGGGGAGGACCCACTGGAGCCGTCGGGTGTGGAAACCGCAGCCTCCTCCGTCGAACTGCCGGAGCGGCCGCCGACCTCCCTGCTGTCTCCGCCTGACCTCGTGGCGCCGCCAGCCCTCGCGCCGTCCATCCGGCCGCACCAGGGCCTCGCGCCGCCGCCGCTTGGGCAACGCAGGGCCGGCACGCTGCGGCTTGCCGAGGCGGGCGAGCTCTACCTGGGCGCGTGCGAAGTTGGAAGGCACAGACCCCGCCGGAAGAAGAAGCTGCGCATAAAGGGGGCGGAGAGCATAGAGGGCGAGAGGCGCGCCTTCAGGCGATTTATCGAGCCGCGCCTCGGCGGATGGTGCCCGGACGACCTCGACATGCAGACGGTGCAGGACTTCGTCGACACCATAGAGATTGAGGACACGGAGGGCGCCGCCCGTCTGGCGAAGAAGACGCTCCACAGCATCTATTCCTACGCGCTGTGGCAGGGCTACGCCACGCGGAACCCATGCGTCCAGGTGACCTACCCACCTAGCGGGGACCGAAAGACGGTGCTCAGCGACGAGCAGATCAGGACGGTGTGGCGGACGTTCTCGCCGCCCGTCAAGGTGAAAGGCGCGTATGTCTCCCCGGGCATGGGCTACGCCATCCTCCTCGCGATGGTGCTCCTGCAGCGCATCGGCGAGGTCCAGCAGATGGGGCTCTCCCAGATCGACTTCCGCAACTCTCTCTGGGTGATCCCCGAGGACATCACGAAGAACCGGATGCTCCACGTGGTGCCCCTGCCGCCGCTGGCCGTGAAGCTGATCTTGGAGGCGCTCGCCGCGCGGGGACCGATGGACAGCGACGCGGTCTTCCCCGGGGCCTGGGATGCGCAGGCGCCGGTCCGGCGGGGTGCCGCCAGCAGAGCGTTCACACGGGTGAAGCGTGCCCTGAAGTGGCCGGACATCCGCCTCCACGACCTTCGCAGGACCGGGTCGACGAGGCTGGCCGCGCCCCCGATCTCCGTACCGCCGTTCGTGATCTCGAAGCTGCTCAACCACACCAGTGACACGGGCGGGGCAGCCCCCGTCACCAGCATCTACAACCGCTACGAGTACCTTGCGGAGAAAAGGGAGGCGCTCCGCGAGTGGCAGGACGAGCTGGAGGCGATCCTGGGCCAATGACGGAGCATGCCGCCGACGGTCCCCGGACGGCGCGCGGGGGAGCGCATCCCCGGAAGGGGCCTTCTGACCGCGGCGGCCGCGGGCCATCGGTGGATTGTCAAGGGAACCATGGGAGGCGTTCATGATCACGCGGGAAGAACTGTATGCAATGGTCTGGTCCGAGCCGGCGCTGGCCGCCGGCAGGCGGCTGGGGGTTTCCAGCAGCTACCTGGCGAAGGTCTGCCGGGCGTTGGGGGTTCCAAGCCCGCCACGCGGATACTGGGCGAGGAAGGCGAAGGGGCGCGCTCCACCCGCTCCCGCCCTCCCGGCCGCGCGGCCGGGCGCGCCGACCGGATGGTCGACGCCGGGAGAAAGGGGCGCGCCGATCAAGCGGTTCTACGCGAGGACGCCTACGCCTTCCCCGGAGGGCGGCGTTCACGGGCTCGTCGCGGGGGCCGAAAACCATTTCCGGGCGGGAAGGCCGGTGGAGGGCACGGGTGGCTACCTCCGGCCGCGCAAGCGGCTGCTCGTGGACGTCACCGCCTCGGAGGGGTCGCTCGAGAGATGCCTGGATTTCGCCAACAGGCTGTTCATGAGCCTGGAGCGGCACGGCCACAGGGTCGTGCTGGCCGCCGAGCGCCTGGAGCGGCCCGAAATCGGGCGGCGGCAGGATCCGCCAGCGGACGGCCCCGCCCCCGTCGCCGACGTGTGGCGTTCCATGCGTCCGGCCTCCGACCCGTGGCGTCCCCTGCGTCCCACCGTGGCCTATTTCGGCCCGACGCCCGTCGGGCTCGCCATCGTCGAGACCAGCGAGGCGGTCCTCATGCGCTATGCGGGCCAGGGGCGGTTCGTCCGGACGACGGAGGATCCGGCAGCGTGCGCGTCTGCGGACGCCGTGCCCTACACGCTCACCATGTACCGGGAGGTTCCGTCGGGCCGTCTCAAGCTGGTCGCCTACTCTCCGGATCCCGCGGTTTCCTGGCGGCGGGAATGGCTCGAGACGCCCGGCGAGCGCCTCGTCGGCAGGATCGGCACGATCGTCGCCGATCTCGAGAGGGCGGCTATTTTCCCGGCCTCGCAGGACCCGCCGGCCGGCTAGGCATCAGCGGTTTGCGCCCAGCGCATTGGGGCCTGCCGTTTGGCGAGCCTCACCACAGCCTCGAGTGGCGGATCGCGGAACGTACTGGACAGCGGCCGCCGACCCGGAGAGCAGACCCGAAGAAAGGACACGGGCATGAAAAGCGAATATCTGAGCGACGAACTGCTTCGAGCACTCCAACCCGACCCTCAGGGTGGCCGGCACCATGTGCATGACACGCTGGTCCCGGGCCTCGCCATAATGGTCAGCCCTGCCGGCACCAAGACATTCGTGCTGATCGGAAGACCGTCCGCCGGAGGGACGGGCGTCCTCCGCTGGAGGCGGATCGGAATCTTCCCCGAAACCTCGCTCGCCCGAGCCAGACAGATCGCCGCCGCGTGGGACCACCTCCTCCGGCTCTCCGAACCGGGAGACCGCGCGTCGATCCATCCGGAGAAAGACGAAGGGCGCAACACGTTCGGATCCGCCATGGAGGAATACCTCCTAGAGCAGTCGGCCGTGGTCGCGGACAGGATGCGCCGCGAGTTCCTCGATCCGGAGCGCAACCCGTGGATCGAAAGGCCACTCACCGGAATCACGGAGGGGGACGTCCGTTCGCTTGTCGAGAAGATCCGGGACCGTCCCGCCCCGGCGGCGGCCTGCAGCGCCCTGCTCAGGCTCCACGCATTCTTCCTGTGGGCGGGGCGGCGCGGCAACTGGGGCCTGGCGTCGAATCCGGTCATCGGCGTCACGCCCGAGGCGCTCGGCATGGTGCGGTCGCCGCCCCGCACGGCGGTGCTGTCCGACGAGCTGATGCGGGCGTACTGGGCGGCGGCAGATGCCACCCCCTGGCCCCGTGGTCCGTTCTACCAGGCCTATGCTCTGACGATCCAGCGACCCTATCAGGTCGCGGGGATGCTCTGGCCCCAGATCGACGCGGCTCGGGGACTTTGGAGAATTCCCGGTGACAAAACATCCGGCCCCCGCCTCGTACCCCTCGTTCCCGAGATGCTGAAACTGCTGGAAGCACTGCGACGGAACCGGAGCGAAACCTGCGGCGACTTCGTCTTCAGCATGGCGGGCGGCCGGCAGCCGATCGGGCATGCGTTCGGGGCGCAGCAGAAGTTCAAGAGAAAGGTGGCGGACACCTTGCGGCGTGCGCACCCGGGTGCCACCGCTGACAACTGGAGGATGCACGACGTCCGCCGCACGGCCTTCACGTGGCTCGCTTCCAAGGGCGTTCCGAATGACGTGATCGCCGCCATATTCGGCTGGACCCCGTTCCCGCTTCGGATGCGTATGATGTCGCACGGGTGCGAGCCCCTGTCGGCGTCGCGGGAAGCGCTGTCGCTCTGGGCGGCCCATTTGGCGACGGCGACGGACCGCAGGCCTCCGCAGGCTCGGTGAACCGAGCGAGCCGGCGATATTGTTGACAAGACTGTCGCGGGCCGCACGGGGCGGGGCGGCCCGCCGGGCGTCGCGGGCGTCGACGCGGCGGAACGGCCGTGCGGCGCCCCGCGATGTGTTGACAATGGATACCGTCAGGTCCACCGTGCTCACCACATGAGCATTTTGCTCATGATTCGACATGACGGAGACACCAATGCTTAGAGTCGGAGAAGAACGGACGAATTCATCGTGGGCGTCGATCGCCCGCCACGCCAACGCCGTCGAGGATCTGGCAGCCGATCTGCGTCAAGTGATCGAGAGCAGGTCCCTCCCCGAGCTCGACGCCAGCCGCACCCCGGTCGTCGAAGAATGGTACATTGAGAAGTTCGTCGTGCCAACGCTCGTGGGATTCATCACCTATCCCGGCGACAGCGGCCGGCGGCGCGGGCAACGCGGCCCGATGAGCTTCACCGGCCCCCTCCACCTCTTCTCGCTCCGGCAAGGAGTCGCCCGCTCGTCCCACCGCTGGTACCGCGTAGGCCACCCCTCGCCCGCCGCCGAGGATTCGCTGCGGCGATGGAGCGTCGAGGGGGAGTTCTGAAATGGGGAGAAAGCCGCCGCTGGGAAGGCTCGGCGCCGACCAGTTCCAAAAGATCCGCCAGTCGCCCGCGCTTTTCCTGGCCTGCTGCTGCGTGGGCAGGGCATTGCGGTCGCAGCACCTGCTCCGGCGTGGACGCCCGACCATCGTGGTGCTGATCGCGGAGTCAGCCATGGACCTCGGCATATACGAGAAGGCCGCAGCGCTTCTTGTAATCGGCCGCCCCCCGGACTGGGACAATGCGAGAAGGAAGGAGGCGCTCATCCACGTCATCGAATCCGAACCGCGTCAAAGGATTCCGGCGCAGGGCGGCACAGACCTCCTCCGCTGCTACGGGAGCGTCCCTGTCATCGTCGTCCTCGCCAGGCACCGAAAGGATCTGCCCGTGGAGCTGGCGGCGGCGGCCGACGCGGTGATAGATCTGCCGAGACCCTCGGCAGCCCACATCGTGGCGGCGCGGTCGCTACTCGGAAGGAGCCCGATCCGGGCCGAGACCGCCGAACTGCTCTCGGGCAGCGACGTGGTGATGCTTGCCCCGGTCCTGGCGAAGTTCAGCCTCACGTCGGACCACGCGCGAATCCTCCGCGACTCCGTGCCGGGGGCCGCGGCGGACGGCGGCCCCAGCCTGGACGAACTCCCCGGCTACAGGGACGTGAAGCCCTGGGCGCGTTCCTTCGCCATGGACCTGAAGCGTGCGCGGACAGGCGAGATCGCCTGGTCCGATCTCGATCGCGGAATCCTTCTCCACGGCCCCCCGGGGACAGGCAAGACCCTGTTCGCCCGCGCCCTTGCCAAGATGTGCGGCATCCCGCTGATAGCGGCGTCCGTGTCGAAGTGGCAGTCCAAGGGACACCTGGGGGACCTTCTTGCGGCGATGAGATCGACCTTCGAAGCGGCCAGGGAAAAGCAGCCGTCGATCGTGTTCCTTGACGAGCTGGACTCGATCGGCGACCGGACACAGTTTTCGGGCGACCATGTCGGCTATCAGACGCAGGTGGTGAATTCGCTCCTGGAGTGCATCGACGGCGTCGACGGGAGGCAGGGGATCGTCGTGGTCGGGGCCACGAACTTCCCGGAAGCGGTCGACCGGGCCCTGCTGCGAAGCGGCAGGATCGAACGGCATGTCCGAATGGACCTTCCGGACGCGGACGAGCGGGCCGAGATATTGCGCTTCCACCTGTCAGCCGCGGGCGACGACCGGGAACTCGGGACGATCGCAGCGGACCTCGGGGGATGGAGCGGCTCCGATCTGGAGAAGCTGTCGCGGGAGGCCAGGCGGCTTGCCAGGGCGGCCGGGCAGCCGGTCGGGCCGGCCCACGTCGGCCAGGCGCTGCCGCCGCTGCAGACACTGCCCCCACCAACCGCGCGACGCGTCGCGGCCCACGAGAGCGGGCATGCCGTCGTCGCGCTTGCGCTCCAGCCGGGCACAAGGGCGAGCGTCTCCATGCGCAGGCAGTTCAGGACGTTCTCTTCCGATGCGACCGTCCAGGGACTGACCCTGTATCTCGACGCGCCGGGAGACATGGAGACCCGGGATTCGATGGAAGCGCTCATATGCAGGATATTGGGTGGAACCGCGGCGGAGGATGTCCTGTTCGGCGCCCGCTCGACCGGCGCGGGAGGCGACCGCGGCAGCGACCTTCACAAGGCGACCTTGATCGCCACGCGGATGGTCTGCAGCTACGGCATGGGGCGCGGCCTGTCATTCCTGGTCGAGGACGACCATCCCGGCCCCAACTGGAGCGGCGGCATTCCCGCGACGGCGAGAAGGGAGATCGACGGCATCCTCGCTGAACAGTTGTCGCGGGCGAAGGCCATCGTTAGGATCCATCTCGGCGCGGTCCAGGCCCTGGCGGAAGAACTGCTGGAACGGGAAAATCTCGGGGCGGAGGACGTCGACGCCATCGTCCGCGGGCGTCCGCAGGACCGGCCGAGGAAGCGTGGCGTCCGCTAGCCGTCGCCGGATCCCTGGCCGTCCGTCTCCGTCGCGGACGGGCGCCGCGCCATAGCGACGCCCGGACCGTGCTCCGGCGTGGCGTCGATGAACGCCACACCCGCGGCCTCGAGCGCCGCGCGCACCTTCTCGACAGCTTCCACGAGGACGTTGCTCCCGCCCTTCTCGAGCCTCACGACGATCTGGCGGCTGACGCCCGCAAGCTCCGCGAGCTCCTCCTGGCTGAGACCCAGCAGCGCCCGCCCGCCCCTCAGCGTCCGCATGATTTCAGAGATCGAATCCATGGATTCGAGCAGGCGGCAAATCTGAAATTTTGTCAACAATTTAAGGACTCGATGGCATCTCTCGAAAGGTCGGTGCGAACTGCTGCAACTCCAGGCCGGCCTGCGAGCCTGCGCTGACAAGGCATTCGTGGTTGTCATTTCGCCGCTCACATGTGAGGCGAGCCGAACGTCAGCGAGAATTGCACGACCGTGTAGGGAACGCCCGTCCGCTTGTCATTCGAGCCCGCGATACGCTTTGAAGGTTGACATGATGCCTTCCTGGGCCTGCAACGCGTGCCGAGCAGGCGACTATCGCAGTCCGCAGGAATGATAGTCTTTTCTGGTTAATTCGCACACGAAGCCAAGTGAATTCTGTTGGCGAGTCGGATACACCCCGCCTCGCCTTTTTGTTGTGTTCGGGAGCTTGTATGGTTGGCGGATTGCATAGGCTGGTGTCCGCGCTTGGGACAAAGAGCGTGCAGGTTTGGGAGTGGGATAAAAACACCGTCCTGAAGCCGAGGCTGGCGAATAAACCGAATTGGCATTCGCTGGCAAATCCCAGGCGGCAACTCACATTCTCTGGGTGGCAGCTCGCTCACGCCGTCGCCAAGGCGGATCATATGGTCAAAGCGAACCTATTCGGTCCCAGCTTGGGGTTTCTTTTGCAAGCCCACCACGTCATTGACAGCGCCAGCTCCAACCTGAGGATCATCGACAATCTCTCGGGCACGTTGAATGAGATCGCACTTAGCGGACTTAGCGCGCGTATTGCCCAAGGAATTTCGCTCCTGTTCGCCAACCAGAGAGAGTACGTGTTCGCAGGTCATCTGGCATCGGACCCGGCCGTTCCCAAGAACACTAAAGCAGCGGATTTCATTTTTGAGGACGCTTCGAAAGGCCGGATGATCCTTGAGTCAAAAGGCTCGTTTTCGATGCAAGCCAACGATCCCAGCAAGGTGAAAACAATACTGAAGGCCGCGCTCGAGGATCAAGTGCAGCCATGGCTTGCCAAGATCTCGCCACCCGCGTCCAAGGGGTTCGTGACGTACAGTTGTATCCGTGAGAAGAGCCAATCGACGGATTCAGCTGTGATCTTTGTGGACCCGCCCGGAGAAGCCGACGGAGAGCAATTTGACATTGAGCCGTCGTGGGTGCGTCGCCGAAACTATGGAGCATGGTTCGATGCAATGGGGTTGCCCGGCGCTGGGGATCGGCTGAGACGAACCGATCGCGCTTCTATGCAAGCCGTCACGCTCCCGGTATTCGTTATCGGCCCGTACAAGTTCGCACTGATGCTGGCGTGGACCCCTTACGACGGCGGCGCCTTCGTAGGCTACGGGATCGAGGTCTCGATACTGCGGGGAATCGAGCGAGCGCTCGCCGGGGACGAGAGTTTCCTTCTTGATTTCGAGGGTCTGGCGTTCGGAGGGTTTGGCGAGGAAGTCTTTGCATCGGATGTGGCGCGCCAGTGGAGCCTCATGCCTGACGGAACATTCTTTGGATCCGTCAATCCAGGACAATTCGTCCAATTCGAAGTATTCAAGCTCTAGGCAAAGAAACACAGGCAAGCACAGGACGTTGCCGATGAATGATATATTGTCGCGAGCAACGGATCTTTGGCGCAGCACCCAGTCCTTGCTCGCGTTACTGGGGGTTGCTGGAATTTCAGTGACGGGAGTGGTGGCAGGAGCTTACGCTCTCTTCCGGTTCCTCGGAGAAAAGTGGCTGACCAACAAATTTGCCGAGCAGCTCGAATCTTTCAAATCTGAACAAGCTCGCGAACTCGAGCGTCTCCGCCATAGGATCAACGCTGTCTTCGATCGAACCAAGCGTCTGCATGACCGGGAGTTCGAAAAGCTCCCCGAAGTCTGGGTGAGGCTGGTCGACGCCAAAAGCTGGTCTGGAGGATACTTGGCAGCCTTCCAGCAGTACACGGACGTCGGCAGGATGGGCGAGCGTGAGCTAGACGAATTCCTTGGATCGACGTCGTTCTCGGAAAGTCAGAAGACCGACATCAAGTCGTCACCCCGACGACAGGATTTATATGTTCGCCTTTTCAACCTGTATCGGCACGCTGACGTGATGGCAAAGCTGCGAGAGGCGAGTATCAGCCTGACGAAGCATGGAATCTTTATCGTTCCGGACTTGCGGAAGGACATGCATAAGTGGCTGGACATCGTGCACTCTGCAGTTCTCGAGCATCACCTCAACGAGGATCCAGATCTTAGGCCGCGTCTGCGGGAAGCCTCGAACAAGCTAAAGGAAGAGGGCGAGCCGCTATTTCAAAAAATTGAGGACGCAGTAGTGGCGCGGTTATGGGATTCGACCGAAACCGAGGTATAGCTCCGCGACAGAATTTCATTCTTGGGATGACTTTCCATTGGTAGTTCCCAGCTTCAGACTCGTGCTACGATTTTAGAAGACTCGTCGTCAGCGTGACTTGAACGTCCCTCAAACGTCGCGAGGACCGCCTCCACTAGAATGGCGATGGAGGCAACGACGGGCCCGTCGACGAGGAGGCCGCATTCGAGGTTGGCTTTCTTGGATCTCCACAGGAAGTTGGCCGACCCGACATATGCCTCGCTTCCATCGGCCAATACGATCTTGGAATGAAAGGTCTCATCGGTGTCGCCTTCCCCGTAGAACCGGATGTCGATGCCTTTGACATCGGATGACTACTCCTCTGCAACGTGCGACTCGAGACCACTCGCATTTTTGCGGGTAGAGTTCTCGTCGTCGCTCTGATTTAGCTATTGCCGATAGCAATTCTTGGGAGACAGCGATGCAACTGGAATGGGTGGAAGTAACCAACATTGCCTATATTGATGAAGACAAGATTTTCGTCGGTGAGATCGACGTCACTTGGACTGACCAGACGCTGCCAGGCACTGTGGGCGTGGCCGGTTACTCTGTGAGGGTCAAGACGCAGGTTTTCGGTGATACCACCCTTCCCTTCGAAGAGGTTGAAAAGAAGCTAAAGGAGGCAGCCATTGATCTACTGCCAATTGCTGCAGAAGCTATTGGCACTGCCTGAACCCATATTCAGAAGCAACTCGGATCCGGCTAGTAGATGGTGGTTGAATTGCCCGAGGCTTCGGCGGGAGTGGCCAATTCCCGAAGGTATTCGAACAGACCGACGTCTCCTCGAACTGGATCATCTGGCAATTCCATCCCTTCGATGCTTGCCTTTGTCATCCGGGCGAACGCGACGGCTGCCGCATCCGAGAAACCTAGTTCCTTATAGCTTGCCTCAATCTCTCCATTCGGAATTTTCTCTAGCAGCACCGCATGCCCAAGCGCGCCGGAAAAGGCGGCGACAACATCAAGGAACGTGTATCGGTCCGGTCCCTCGACATAGCGGATGCCGACATCGGAAGTCGGTGACAGCAGCCGCAAGGTAACCTGTTTCCCGAGATCGATCGGCGAAACCATCGGCATTAGCAGATCTTCCGGGAACGGAGTCGTGATAGTCCCCTTCCTTGCCGCTTCGAGAAGCGGCTCAAGGTTGGTGAAGTAGTAGGCACCGCGATTTATCGCTGCAGGGATCCCGGTCTGTTCGATCAGACGCTCGAAACCAAACAGCACGGAGAGGTCGCCGATCCTCTCACCCGGCTGCGCGCCGTATGTGGACGCGACCACCACCTTCTCGAGACCGGATCCGTCCACCGCCTCGGTGATGCTGGTCGCAGTCGCTCTTTCGACACTATCGGTGTCAGATTTAGGGTCGGCGGGAGGGTTCAGAAGAAAGGCGCGTCGGGCTTCGCGGAAGATCGACCTCAGCGTGCCCGTATCCATCACGTCGACGGCTTTCGCCTTCACGCCGGAGGCGATCAAGCTTTCGGCCGTGGCCTCGCCATGAGTAAGGGCGAGAAATGGGATATTGGCGGCCTGCAACTCGGATATCACGGCGCATCCGATATTACCTGACGCCCGAGTACGACATGGGTGATATCCGACATCATACCATTCCGTTCTTGTTGATCTCCGCTACGGCTTCAGCACTCTTCTCGAGAGTTAGGCCCATGCTGCGAAGAACGCCTTCGGCCTTTGTAAACTGCAGGGCACGATATTCCACGACCTCGATCCGCTTGCCCCAGGAATCCAGGAAGTCCAGGAAATCTGTGTCGAGAATGGTGGCTCCGGCGGCGGCGGCAAGGTCTCGAACCGAACTGCGATCGTCGACTACCAGCCCGAAGTGCCTGTTCCGGTCGGGCGCTTGGTGCCGTTCCCGGCTAAGAGCCAAGAATTGGTCTCCCATGTCGAGGAAAGCCATCTCCAGCACACCATCTTCGCCCTTATGCGCACCTCGTAGTTCAAACGCGAAGACGGCGCTATAGAACTCAAGGGCGTCGTCGACGCTGTCGACTTCAAGGGCAACGTGATTAAGGCCGACAAGAGGAGGCTTCTTCATATTGTTCCTGCAACGGATCGGTCAGTGCGAAACGAGCTGCGGCTTGCCTTTGCGCTTGGTAGACGCGAACTCTTCCAGTTGCTTCTCGGACATCGCGTCCACCATTTCCTTCGATGCGCCTCTGAGCTTGCTCTTCGGCGTGTCTCCACGCTTTGCTGAAAGAGCGGCGCCGGCGGCTTTCTGTTGGGCTTTCGACTGTGCGGGCATGACTGACCCTCCTAACAGTCTTAGAACTCCGGGAACTGCGCCCCTGTTCCCAACTTCGGCGTTTAGAGTGACCTCACGGCTGAGGATCGCCGAGTCCGTGCGTAAGGATCCCCGCTTCGGGTAGCCCGCTCGCCGAGAGTTGTCTCAACAGGTTTTCCACCGCCTTCCACAAGGTTTCCACAGCTTAAATCGCGAAATTCAAATCGGATTTTATCACGCGCGGGGGACCTCGTTCGAAAACGGACTGACTGCGCGGTCAAGAAGGAACCCCCTCTCCTTGGATGCCGACTCAGTCTACGAATCCCGAGGTGTCAAATGAGGATAGCCATTCAATGAGCAGACAGCATGCAACACCCTTGTTGATTTCTTCAGATGGCGCTACCGCGGCACCGGCTATTCCCCTTGGGCTAGGCGTCTCGGGTCACGGCCTCGCCGAATCGGATATCCAAGATCTCGTCCATCGCTTTCCATCCTGCCTACCAATCGCGGAAATAGATCCGCTTTTCATCAGACCGGTCGCCATCTGTAGGGAATTGGCTACAACCGCCGGCCCGATCGATAATTTTCTCGTGACACCAAGCGGCCTGCCCGTTTTGGTCGAGTGCAAGTTGTGGAAGAATCCAGAGGGGAGACGTGAGGTAATTGGTCAAATCCTGGACTACTCAAAGGAATTGACCAAATGGTCGGCCTCGGATCTCCAACGCGAGGCAAGTCGCCGAACAGGCAGGAAGGGTAACGTGCTGCTCGATCTTGTGACGGAAGCTGGACATGGCGTCGACGAGATCACCTTCAACGACGCACTGACGTTTAACCTTCGTCGGGGCCGTTTCCTCCTCCTGATCGTTGGCGATGGGATCCGCGAGGGCGTCGAAGCTATAGCGGAATATTTGCAGAATCATGCCGGGCTCCACTTCACACTGGGCTTGGTCGAGATGCCAATATATCTAGCGCCTGATGGAAGCCGGCTTGTGGTTCCACGCGTGCTCGCGCGGACTCAGACCATATCTCGCACCGTGATCGCGGTTCCCGATGGAATGGTCGTGGCTGAGGATGACGACGATGTCGACGGGCCGCTCCAAATCCACTCGCCCGAGCAAAATGAAGAAACGCGCCGCCGGAAGGAGCTACGGCTAGCATTCTGGAAAGAATTTCTCGGTGAGCTTCACCTTGACGATCCGGAGCAGATGCTTCCCGCGCCGACGACGGGAGGACATGTCGTTTTCAAGCTCGGTGCTCCGGGAGGCTCCAGTTGGATCACGGTATACCGGGAGACGCGCTCCAACACGGTGGGCCTCTTTCTTTCGTCCAACATCAACTCTCCTGGAGAGCGCGCCGCGCAGTCGTTAGCTTCCCAGGCAAGCGAGATCGGGCAGGAACTGAAAGGAGCGACGATCGATTTCTCGCAGGAGCGTCCAATCGTGCAGCGGCTCGCCCTACGCAATCTCGAGGATTCCGGCGAACGCGAGCGCTCCATACTCTGGTTGAGAGAGAGAACTAATGCATTCGTGAACGCGCTACGACCGAGAATCCGATCTGCATTGGTCGAATTGCGCGATGATGGCCAGTGACTTCGCAGGGGAGGCTACAATCTTTATCCCGCGAGGTCTAAAAGTTGATGGAAAATGTCAGTCCGTCGTCAGACCGTCAAACACCCCGCATCAACGTCCGCAATTCGGAATACAGTCATCTTTGGAACATGATGATATCTAAAAGCGACCGGCGCAGGTCAGATGGATGAGCTGAAAGGTCTACGGTCACAAATCGGACCCTATGTCCCTGTATGGTGACAGCCTCGTCGACGTGCCGATGTATCGAGGGATGAAGCAAAATTCCTTCCGCTCTGTCAGCGCATTCATCTCCCATCCCCGCTTGCGAGCGAAGATACGAGTAGATCTGGTAGAGATAAGCGCTCTTAAGCCCCTCTCCTCCGTGGTAGCGCGACGTCAGAATGCCCGTGAATTTGGTATCGAGGACGATGCGCCGCTCGGACCGTTTTCGTAAGACGACGTCTGCTTTCATGATGGGAAGAATGGCATGCAGGCCGTCTGTCGGGTCATGCGCCTCCCATTCAAACTGCGTTTGGCTGTCAACAGACCAACCATCACGTCCGTGAATCTCGTGACGGTAAAAACCCGCAACTGCCTGCTCGAATATCCTTCTGAGAAGAAATTCATCGCGAACCAGGCCAGGGACCTGCTCGGTCCCCTCTGACTCTGCCGGCAAGACCAGGTCTAGCGCGAGTTCGGCCACTTTCACCATGACGACATCGTTTGCGTCGTTGCGCGCGATCTTGTCACGAGAAATCTCGGCGCGGGACGGGCGTTTCGGCAAGACGCCGGCATCCACAAGGAACCTTGCCAAGGCTGCACACTGCTGCGCGACGTCCTTGTTGGCCACCTTCGATTGTATCTGAACCAGTGCAGCGAGAACCAGACGGTTGCGGGGGGTGTCCTGCGTCAGTTCGTCGAAGCGGCAGGCGATTTGGCCCCGACTTAGGAGCTGTTCGGATTCCGTCCTGAGCCAATCGATGCGGCCGCGCACGCGGTTCAAAGTCGCAGCGCGAGTCGCATATCCTCGCGAGAGGCTGCGGCGAAGTCTAAGAGACACGACATTTGCAAGCAGCCGGCCTAAGATGTCCGCCAGTTCTGCGTCATCCTCCGCCGCCGCCTCAAACGGGTCTATAAACTGCGCGAGTCCCGCTGCATAGACCAGGAGAACCCAGAGATTACGGATCGGGATCCCGGCGCGACTTTTCCAGCCTTGTTCGGGGCCGTTCGAGATCGGGGATTGAACGGCTTCGATCATCAGATCGCTTCCATTTCCGCAACCTGTGACTCGGCTTCCTTGACGTTGTCGTACCAGTACTCCTCGAGAAGCGGTGCAATTTCGGTCTGTACGGTCTCAAGATACCACGCTTTCCAGGCCTGCTCCGTCCCACCCGGCGATACGTGGGGCGTCATGAAACTGTGTCCAATTTGAAACTGGCTGCCGAGAGAGCGGGCGCTTGAGATGGCGGCGTTTAGAGACGCCATTTTCTTCGCGATTATTGAAACAAGCGCCGCGGGAGCCCCTTGTTTGAGCAGCCACTGCTTCCATGCCTCGTTGAACTGAGGCGAGAGTGAAACAAAGGAAAAACGGCGGCGCAGTGCAAGGTCAACCAGTGCTAGCGACCGGTCAGCGAGATTCATGGTACCTATTAGGAAGAGGTTTTCTGGAACATAAACCCGTTCGTCAACGGTCCTTGGATATGCAAGCCGAAGCGCTTCATCCGGCGAGCGCTTGCCGTCCTCTATGAGAGTCAGCATCTCGCCTAAGATCTGCGCCGGGTTGCCTCGGTTGATTTCTTCGACGACAAGGACATAAGGTGTCTCCGGGTCGGACTTGGCGGCAGCAACCGCTTCCAGGAAGACACCGTCAATCAATTGGAGGCCCTTTGTTCCGTCCGGTCGCCATCCTCGAACGAAATCTTCATAAGACAGGGTAGGCTGAAACTGAACCGCGGTGAGTCTCTGGTCGTCGCGCGCCCCAATCAATGCGTAACCGAGTCTCTTTGCTAGCCACGTCTTCCCGGTGCCGGGAGGCCCTTGCAGAATGATGTTTTTCTTTCTGCGGAGGAGTTGAACGGCAGCGTCAATCTCTCCCGAGGAGAGGAAGCACCCGTCGTCGACGATGTCGTCAACATTGTAGTTCTCGGGCACGTATACCGCAGCGCTTATCCTATTTGTTTCTTCCTCAAGCTCTGGCTGTCCCACGGATTGAAGACTGTCCGACGCCAGGCTCCAATCCTTTTCGAATTCTTCGGGTAGAGCTGCTGCGTAATCTTCGCCATCGTCGGTTAAAACCAGTTCACCAGAGGATTGGAGGTCGATTAGCCCGACTGAGCGCGCCCAGGTAGTGATGTGTGAACCCGGCAGCGTCGAGGTCCAGGTGGGAACCAGGGATTGCAGGCGCTTCGCCGCATCCGTCGGCTTCAGGACGCCTGGCTCGCTACGGACCATGAGGAGCAAATGTCCCATCCCAAATACACGTCCGATTAAAGGGCCGCGAAGAACGGTGGCTGGATTGCTGACGCTAAGTAGCTCGTGCCCCCGATCCGTCGGTCGGTAAGTCGTTCCATCAAGTCGTAGGAGTCCGAGTCCTCCCGTGGCTTGGGATATGATATTCCCCGCCGAGCTCGTGTTGAGTTGGGCCGCCTCGGTGAGGATCACGACCACCAGATCCTCACGGTTTATGCCCTGCTCCGCCTCACGAACCATCGCCAGTAGGAGTTCAACATTACCTTTCACGCAGGTCAGGCTTCTCCGCTGCGCGTTTGCGGGCAGCAGGGAGAATGGTGGCACCGCGCTCGCTTCGCGCTGCACGCTCTGCGTAACGACAGCGCCCTCGTCAGGTTTTCCGAAATAGGTCTGCCAGAGGAACCACGCAAAGATCGCCTGGTCGACCTTCGCCTCGTCGCTTTGGGGGCTTCCGAGTGCGTCACGCATCGCTGCGCGAACGGTCGGATGCTGGGCAACGAAGTCTCCGGGCACGCGCGCCGCCGACAGCAACCTCTGGACGCCCCAGATACGCGTTGCGTCCGCTATGCTTGTCATGTCATCGGGAAACATTGCCGCGAGCAGGCGTGTGAGCCGGGCCTTCGGGCGTCTCTTGGCGTGGCGCGGATGAACTGCGGACATCACGTCATCAAACAGCTTCTGCAGGCGGGGACCACGTTCCTCGATGGGCACACCCGCAAGCATCTCTCTCCTGTCGAAGAGCAGCTTTGCAAGCTCTTGGTCTTCATAGGCCCCGTAGACGGTCACCGAGTGCCCAGGACCAATGCTCGCAATGGCGTTGCTGTCCCACAGTGCCTCCTGAAACGGCCTTGAACGCCATTGCTCCCAATCGGCATCCTGCACCAGGCGCACCTGCTGCAGATATTTTGTTCGCCACTCCTTCGCCCAATCCTGGTTCCGATAGTTCTCGAACTCAGTTCGATAAATGCGGTCGAGTTCCGAACCTTCCAGGGCGATCATCTGCCTTCCTCCAGCTACAACTATTTGCTGATTAGGCAGAGTCGCGGGCAATTTCAATCAGGCGATGTCGACCACCGCAACCCCCTCACGCGCGCCAGCTAACCTAGCAAGCCTCCGGAGGTGAAAGCTTTCGCTCAAGCTACGCTTTCTACAACTGCCTTTCTAATCAGACTGCCAAGAAGAACCTCGACTTCATCGCCCGCTTGGGCATCTAACACAGCTCGGGCGAGAGGAGCCTTCTGGTTCACTAATCCCTTCTCTGGCACGCTCGGATCTATAACGATGGTGAACTGGTAAGTCTCCTGCCCTCGATCTAAGTATTTGAGCCGCACCTTGCTGCCGAGACGTGCCACATCAGCACGAGCTGCCTGAGGCTTTTCCGCTGCGGGTCTCTTCTCGACGGGCTGAACGAGTTCAGGGGCCACGTCCTTCAGCAGCGGCGCCCGCATCGCTGCTGTCGGAGGCTCCGGCGGTCGTGCGGGAACCGGGACCGTCGCCTTCGCCGCCAGCTTGGTCTTCATCTGCTCGAGGCGGCTTGCGATCGCCAACCGAAGCCTCTCCGCTTCGCGTCGGGGATTATCGAACCAGTCAGTCGACCAGATCCGATGGATGGTCCATCCAAGGTTTTCCAAGATCTCCTGGCGATGGCGGTCGCGATCGCGCGCTGATCGAGAGGAGTGATAGGTCGCGCCATCGCACTCTACTCCCATAAGGAAACCGTGAGGCCACTGGGGGTGACGCACGCCAAGATCAATGGAATACCCACCTGCCCCGACTTGCGGAACAGCGATGCAACCCATGGATTCGATCTGCGCGGCCACGAATTCCTCGAGCGGCGAGTCGAATGCGGCGTGCGTTCCAATGCCCGCTTCCAACGGCCCGCCAGCGCAGTATTCCAGCCAGCGCTTCAACATCCAGGCACCCGCATTGGTCGTTTCATCCGCTGTAATGTCCGACGGGGTCATCGACGTGAACGTTCGGATTTGTTCCTTTGCTCTTGTGAAGAGGACGTTTAGTCGCCGGCGCCCCGTGGGACCTGCGATCGGTCCGAAGTGTTGAGCGACTTTGGCTCCCTCCGAGGGCGGACCATAGACCGTGGAGACGAAAATTACGTCGCGCTCGTCACCCTGAACGTTTTCCAGGTTCTTGACGAAGAACTCCTCAAGGCCGCTCCGTTCGCTCAGCCATCGATCGACATAGTCACTCGCCGCCTTGTTGCGCGCGATCTCATACTGAAGGCGCTCGTTGATGTAGTCGGATTGGGCCTTGTTGACCGCGACGATGCCGAGCGATCGGGTGGCGTCGTGTGTCATGAACTCAAGGGCTGCTTCGACCACCGCATGGGCCTCGTTCGTGTTGACGCCTGCCTTGTAGATGCCACCGGTCGGGACGACGACGACGCCCATCCGCGGATTGTCTTCGTTGGCGGACGGAAAGACGGTCAGCTTGTCTTGGTAGATGATGTTGTTTGAAAACCTGATGAGGCCCGAATGCTTCGACCGGTAGTGCCACGTAAGCATTCGACGTGGCCTGAACGCGCTGTTGGCCATCTCTAGGACCGACTCCTCGGTGACGGCGTCCGTCTCCTCGTCTTCCGTGGTGTCCGCGATCGTCTTGTGGAAGAAATTGGTCGGGGGAAGCTGCTGCGTGTCGCCGACAATCATTGCCTGTCGGCTTCTAAAAAGCGCGCCGATAGCGTCTTCAGGCGGCATCTGAGAGGCTTCATCGATAATGCAGATATCGAAGTCGATCGTGTTCTTCTGAATGTATTGTGCGACGGCCAGTGGTGACATCATCCAGCAGGGTTTGAGCGTCAACAACGCTCTGCCGGCTCGCTTGGTGATGTCCCGGACCGGAACGCGGATCTTCTTCTGTCCGACGAGGTGGTCCAGCAGCCCCATCTCGGTGTAATCGCCCACGCGCCCACGGGAATTTCCGGCCGGAGGTCTTGAGCGGGAAATCAACTGGTGCCGCAGAGCCGTCCGCGACAACAGCGTGATTTCGTCGTCCAGACTCTTGAGGCGCGCTCTCAAGCTCTCGAGTTGCCGCCCCGAATAGTTGGCGAGTTCATTTCCGTATTTGGCGTAGACCCTGGCTGCTGACGCGCGGCGAAGGATCGCCTCGGTGTGGCCGGCGACATCGCTTCTCTGAAGCTGCTTCGAGAGGAGATCGACCGTATCGACCATTCCTAGGCGCTCGATTTCCGCACGGGCTTTCGCGACGCCGATCCAGTGCTCCAAGGCCTCTGCGTCGGAAGCAGCCTCCAGAAGGAAGGCGGCCGTCTCATCGAACGTCAAGGTTTCGACCTTCGTGGAAAGATCAACTGAAGCCTCGGCGGACGTCTGCGAAATAAGATCTTCCGCTTTCTCAGATTCTGCGAAGGACTGGTCGGCAAGCGCGAGCAATGGCTGCAGGCGGGACGAGATGATCGCCGATGCGAATACATTTCCGAACACGGACGATCGAACTAGCTCCGCGACCTCGACGAGATAGTCGAAGTCCGACGCGTCGGACTTCCATCCAGCGAAGTATCCACCCAGGATTTCGGCTACAGGGCTTGCGGCCAGTTCCTCGATCGATTTCTGAAGATTGGAAAGGCTCTCCTTCAGCCTCGAGACCTCGGCTGGCGTAATAGTGGCCGGTCGATGAAAAATGCGACAAAGGACCGCCAACTCTCGATCCGTCGCCTTAAGTTTCGCGAGATCCGACATCAGCTTGTCCCGCGTGGCCGACAGATCACGCAACAACGTCTCAGACGGAAGATCGGGCAAGTCCGGAATGTCGCCTAGAGCGTCGGCCGGCGCGGTCTTCAGGAAATCGCGGATGGCTCGGTTGCCATAGCCACTAAACGTCGACTCTACAATTTCGTAGAACTCGGCGAGCTGGGCGAAGGATTCGAAGTTGGTCGTCAGACCATCAAAACGGGCGCCAAAAACGCCGCTGCGGTGTGCCCGTTCCTCGAAGCGTGCTTCCTCGTCGAGTTGAGCTCTAGCAGCTTCAAGCGCGCGGATCGCGGCAACCTTGTCGAACTTGCTGCTTCTCGCGATACCTTGGTAGAAACTCTTCGCCTCTTTGTGTTTCGACGACAGAAAGCTAAAAGCGCCCGCTGTACGAATTGCAGTGAGATGGCTATCGACGTCCGCAGCGCGCATGCCGGATCTGAGCGTGACAGTCTCTTCCAGTTTGCGCCGACGCTCCCGGAGATCGATGCCCGATTTTAGGAATTCTTTCAGAATGCCGACCGCGCTAGGTTCGGCAAGTGCCGAGGCGCGCATCGAAACCACATCCTTTGGGATGGCGTGAACGAAAGCACCGAGCTTTCGCATCAGTCCAACTGGCCAGTCGGCGCTCGAGGGGACCTGTGCGACGAAATCCTTCGCTGTCGACAATGACCTGTCAAAGCCGCTAATAACGCTTTCCTTGGCGGAAATTTCGTTCGCCCGGCCCGCTGTGTCGAGCGAGTGGACACCGGCCGATCGGCAGATTTCGGCCACCCTCGTCAACCGATCAGCGGTGTCAGGGTCAAATGGATCGACCAGGGACTGCCCAACAGCGTCGGCCAACTTCTTGCTCGCCTCGCAGGCGCCGATGAAATCCCGCAACTCCGCGGGCCGCTCGTAGACAGCAATGCGGACGTCATCACCCGAGATCTCGCCGTCGACGATGGTACGAATCTCGGCGGCTAACTCTTCGATCGCGGCGATATCCTCGATCGAGAGCCTTGCGTCGACTCCAAATGCGATCAGTTGAGCGGCAGAAGCCGAGAGCGTTTTGAAGGCATCGCTTGCCCGATGTGCCAGCGCGAGGATTGCGGAACTCTTGAATTGGCTCGTGTCCAGGCAGCTTGTACCTTGCCAATGCGTCCGTGCCGCCGCCGGGGATAAACCGATCTGCGAAAGCCACGTGACGTTTTTCAGCAGTTCCTCTATCTCATGGCTTCGGAATTCCCGGTTGGGAACTCTATGCTCAGACAAGGCCACGGGAGACAGCTCATCCAGATGCTTATTCGTAGCGATTGCTCGTCCAAGAACACGGTGAACTGTTTCGCCCGTCCCTTGCCATTCACCCGATAGAATCGAGACGTATCGAGACAGCTTGTCACGAACTTCGATGAAGCGCTCGCGGTTCTCTGGAAGTTCGCGGGGTAAGGATTCACGAATCCCCATGCGATCGCGCACGGACCGCATGAATTCATCTTTCGAACTCTTGCCCGCGAGAAGCGGAAGGACGAACTCACCGAGCCCAACTGCCTCGAGGCGATTTTGAACGACCTCAAGCGCGGCTGACTTCTCCGCCACGAACAGCACCTTTTTCCCCTTGGAAAGGGCCGTGGCGATTGCGTTCACGATGGTGTCCGACTTACCGGTCCCGGGTGGCCCTTCCACTGCGAGATTTCGGCCACGCGCGACGTCGACCAACACGCTGAACTGGCTGGCGTCGGCCTTCTTGACGAGATGGGGTACCTCCGCCTCGATGTCAGGCGCATCCACCTCGTACTCTTCAGCGACAGCGCCGACCTCAGAGCTTTCCGAACCCACCAGAATGGATTCGACTATCTCGTTCCTTGAGAAGTCCGACGCCGTCGTATCGAGGTCCTCGTACATTGCCATTCTAGCCGCCGGAAATACCGACAACGTGATCCTCCTGCGTACTTGCCATGGCAATTTCGAGTGCTTGATGAGCGCGATTTCCTCAAAGTATTCCTCAAGCGATCCGCCTTCGAATAGTGGGAGTTCGATGTTGAACTCGCGCTTGAATTTCTCTCGTAGAACAAGGTTGGTTTCGGCTTCTTCCCCGGCCCCAGCCACAGTAAAGATGGGACCGCCGGCGCTTTTCTTCCGTTCGACGGTGACCGGCAGCAGTACCAAAGGCGAGAGATATACCCGGTCGTCCGTTCGAACCGGGTCCTTCCATTCAAGGAAGCCACATGCGACCCGCAACAGGTTTAAACCAGTTTCCTGCTGTGCCGTCCTGGCTTTCGTGATGAGTGCATTCAGCTTGCGCTCCAGATCTGGAGCCAGCAGGAGGGTTTGTATGTGATCATCTTCAAAACGGTCGTCATCAACCTCTGTATCCGGGAGCGGCAACTCGAAGCTCGGATTGATGCCGTTGTTGCGGGCGTGCTGAGCGAGGGACTCGTCTTTCCGAGTAACACGCTTCGGCATACCCAGCTTTTCGCGCACCCTGTCCCTTAGCGCCCTCTCCGAACGCCGAATTCGATCCGAATAGTCGAGAGCGTCGGTATCGAGTTCTTTCGTCTCTGCCAGATAGATGTCGTCAGTACGCAACGCGATGGAGAACGCCTCGGAGAAAGTAGTAGAAAGCTCATCCTTGGTGTCCTCCTCCAAGGCGGGCAACGGCTTGAACTTCAGGGCACTATCGTTGTTGAGCCTATAGAAAAGCCGATCGGGGAGCTCGTCGACCACCTGGATCTGGCTGGAAGATCGCCCGTTGAAGCTCATGTTCACGAGCGGGTTCTTGGAGGTGAGATCGAGGAGTCTCGGTCTGATATCGTCAATTTTAGAGGCGACAAGCTTGGAGAAGTCGCGAACGGCAGAGTTGAATGGCCCGTTCATGGAATCAATTTCCGAATGCTGAGGTACACTCAGAATCGTGTTCCACAGCCACAACCGCCAATCAAGTGGCAAGCTTTGGAGATCGGTTATATCCACGGCTACTGTTTGGTTGCGTACCCAAGGTTAGATGCCGGCCGAGTCAAGCCTCAAGACCGTCGGTGCATATCGACCGGCGCGACCTCCGCCAAGCATCACGCTTTCGCACCCACCGATGCATAACAGCAGCCAACAGCGGGAGGTCAGGCGTATCCTGACGCCATGGATTTGGAAGAGGTTTTTAGGATTGGCGTTCAAGATTCGCCGAAAATGCCAGACGCCCTGCCCGCACTTCGGCGACCCGTCGATGAAAACGACCTCCCGTGACTCAAAGGATCACAGTATGCGGGCTGCGGCCGTGATCCCGGCACGGACCTTTTCAATTCGAATCTACGAGTGAGTTAATCGACGACCACCTGACGTGACACCCGCGAGCCTTGCCAGCTCCTCCTGGCTAAGCCCCACAAGCGCCCTTCCGGCCCTTAGCGCTAACATTGACCGCTGATGTCGAATCCATGGGTTCAAAAAAGTGACAAGCGTCGACGTTGTCGCAATTGTGTGGAAGGATTCGGTCTACGATCCCAAATCCGCGTCGCCGGCTGTCCAGGGTCGCATGGGGACTCCGGATATCGCCCACAGTCCATCGCTGTTGTCGGCTGACACGCTGCCATTCTCTATAAGCTTACACGTTTCTCCCAGGAGCACGCGTTCGCACGCCGCATAGCGTCCGCGATCAACCCTACTATCCACGACGTATGAGTCGAAATTTCGCTGGCCATTTGAGAATACGCGGTTACTAAGAGTTGTAGCAATTGCGAAATCGTGGCTGGCATCCAGATGCAGCCTGCAGGGGGGATTATGGTGCCATCTGTTGGACAGTTCGTGCGCGTTCGAGCGCGCCGCTGGCTGGTGGAGACGGAACCCCAAAGTGCTTCCTTCCCAGTCGTTCGACTTGCCTGCATCGACGATGATGCCGCAGGCGAGACGGTTGAAGTTCTTTGGGACGCCGAACTTGATGCCGAGGTGTTAGACGACGAAGGCTGGGGGCAGATCGCCAAGCAAGGCACTGACGACCCGGCGACCTTTGCAGCTTACCTCAAGACGCTCCGGTGGAACACGGCAACGTCGTCAGACCGCGATCTGTTTCAGGCACCGTTCCGTGCCGGAATCCATCTGGATGCCTTCCAGCTTTTGCCCCTGCGTAAGGCGCTAAAGCTCCCCCGCGTTAACCTCCTGATTGCCGACGACGTCGGTGCGGGCAAGACGATCGAAGCCGGCCTCGTCCTACGCGAACTTCTACTTCGTCACCGCATCGATTTCGTTCTGGTCGCCGCACCTGCTGGCACGGTGCGCCAGTGGCAGGATGAGTTGGAGACTAAGTTCGGCCTGTCGTTCACCATCGTCGACCGCGAGCATATGAACGTGCTGCGGCGGGAACGTGGGTACGGTGCCGCACCCTGGTCGTCGGGCTCGCGGTTCATCCTCTCGCATTCGCTGTTGACGGATGAGACCTACGTCGCCGGGCTTCGCGACCTGCTCGGCGAGTTCCGTCCGCGCTCGCTGCTCATTCTCGACGAGGCGCATCATGCGGCGCCATCTAGCGGCATAAAGTATGCGGTCGAAAGCCAGTTCACGCGCGTCGTGCGCGGTCTTGCAGATCGGTTCGAACACCGCCTGTTCCTGTCGGCCACCCCGCACAACGGGCATTCGAACTCCTTCTCGGCGCTGCTTGAGATCCTGGATCCACAGCGTTTCACCCGCGGTGTGCCGGTCCGGCCGAAGGATCTGGATCCGGTCATGGTTCGACGGCTGAAGTCAGACCTGCGCTATTTCGGCGAGCGCTTCCCGCTTCGCAAAGTCGAGCCCATCCGGATTGCCGACCTGCCGCAGAGCGCGCCCGAACTCGTGCTCGCTTCTATGCTGCGTACCTATGCGGACGCGGTCCGCGCGAAGGCGGAGGGACTGCCGCCGCGGCAGGCCGGATACGTGCGGCTGACGCTGGTCGGCCTGCAGCAGCGGCTCCTGTCCTCCATTGCAGCCTTCGCACGGACGCTGGAGGTGCATCGCAAAGGACTGATGCGGGCGGTTGAAGGAGAAACGGCAAGCTTCGCTGCGAGTGCGCTTGGCCAGGCTGCCGAAATGGAGGAAGAGCCGCAGGACGAGGCTGCCGCGGAATTGCTGCTTGATCACGACGAGAACGCAGCGGCCGAAGCAGCGGGCATGGCCACAGCCGCTGTCTCCGACCTCGCGATGGTCGATGATATGCTCAAGATGGCGCGCCGGCATGCGCAGGAGCCGGATGCACGTGGCGTTCGCCTTGCCCAGTGGATTCGCGAGAACATGGCTCCCGGGGGGCGCTGGAACGAGCGCCGTCTCATCCTCTTCACCGAGTACGAGGATACCCGCCGCTGGCTGGAGAAGCGTCTCCAAGAGGTGCTCGACGACCTCTTGCCGGACGATCGCATCGCGTGCTTCACCGGCGCGACTTCGACAGATAGGCGCGAGGAGCTGAAGCGCCGATTCAACGCCGATCCGACGGAAGACCCGCTGCGAATCCTTATCTGCACCGATGCTGCCCGCGAGGGCATCAATCTGCAGATGCGTTGCCACGACCTGATCCATGTCGATCTGCCTTGGAATCCTGCGCGGCTCGAGCAGCGCAATGGCCGTATCGACCGCAAGCTGCAGCCTTCTCCGGTCGTGCACTGCCAATATTTCGTCTACGAGCAGCGTGAGGAAGACGTCGTTCTGCAGGCGCTGGTTCGCAAGACAGAGAAGATCCACGACGAGCTAGGATCTGCTGGCCAGGTCATTGCCGAGCGTATCAACCGGCGGCTCATGCAGGATGGCATCCGCGGCGCCAAGGGGCTCGCCCGTGAGATCGACGGCGACGGCGAGACACCCGACGAGCAAACCCAGACGGCCGTCGAGGAGATGGACGATACGACCGTGGCGCGCCGTGCCCGCCAGGCTAAGGAGCTCGACGACCTCCGATCCGCGCTGGAGGATTCGCGTGAGCGCGTCGGTGTTGATCCGAACGACCTCAAGGCGGTGATGTCGGTTGCCCTCACGCGCACGGGTTCCTCGCTAGACGCTCACCGTGACGGCACGGTCGGAGAGACTTCGACCTTCCGTCTCGACCCGTCGGAGCCCGCTTTCCAGACGGCGGGTTGGGCGGAAGCACTGGACGACCTGCGCATTCGCCGCCGCAAACGCGGTGAGACCCTGAAGGACTGGCGCCGCGATGCCCCGGTTCGCTCCTTTAGCTTCAAGCCTGCCATCACCCCGTCCGGCGTTGATGCCGAGGGCGTGGTTCAGGTACACCTGGAGCATCGGCTCGTCCGGCGCCTGCTGGCACGCTTCCTGGCGCAAGGATTCGCATCTGGCTTGTCACGGGCGAGCGTCGTGATTGGTCCCGGCGCCCAGCCGCGGGTCGTGTTGATCGGCCGGCTGGCCCTCTACGGGCCGGGGGCTGCGCGCCTCCACGAGGAGATCATCCTGGTGACAGCGGCATGGACGGAAGCTGGGCGGGGCAGCAAACCGCTGAAGCCTTTCGGCCCTACGCGTGAGGCGGCGACCCTTGTCCAGCTCGAGGAAGCGTTCCGGGCTGCTCGCGTGCCCGCACCCCAGATCGTTGATCGCATCCGCCAGTACGCCGCCCAGGATGCTGCTGACCTGGAACCGGAGCTGCGCGCCCGCGCCGAGGAGGCCAAGGCCAATGCAGCGAGGGATCTCGCCAGGATCGCTGAAGCGGAGGCAACCTCGCTGAAGCGCCTGCTGGAGGACCAGCGCGCGCGCATCTCCAAGGCCGACGCCGAGCCGGACGACAAGCAGATGAGCTTCCTACCCGAGATCGTAGAGGAGGTAGAGCAGCGGCGGCGCGATCGACGCCACTGGAAGGCGAAGCTCGACCGCCTCACGAGCGACATCGAGACAGGCCCTCACCGCGTACGTGAATCCTACAACGTGGTCGCGGACCGGCTAGAGACGATAGGACTCGTCTACCTCTGGCCGGAGGGGAATTGAGCATGGCAGCATTTGATCCTAACGAGGAATGGCTCGGCCACGTCCAGCCGGTCGGGCTCGTCGTCGCCCCGGTAGTGCTGAAGGCCTATGAGCTTGTTCCCGAGCAGCAGACGCGCTCTGATACCGAGGCGATCAAGCCGCATCTGTTGCTACAGGATTCCGGACCGGCACTTCTCGACCCTTGGGCTTTCTTCGCCGACATTCTTGGCTGGCGGCCAAATCGCGTCGCCGGCAGCCCCGGCGGCGCGCCTATCCCCGACGAGCTGGTCCTGCGCATCGAGGAAAGCGACATCGAGATCGCACCGCATTGGGCTGTCGCTGATCCTGAGGGCGGCTGGCAGATTCTGGTGCGAGTTGAGGCGGCGGGTGTCGACCCGGACGGGCGCGGTGCGCTGGAGGGCTGGGAGGCGACGCCGCACCAGCGGCTCGAGCGCCTGTGCAAGGACCGGCAGGTCCGCATTGGTATCCTTGTGACGGACGGCGAGCTGCGCCTGATCCATGCGCCGCGTGGCGAGACCAGCGGCTGGCTGCGCTTCCCGCTCCGCTCGCTCGGCGAGGTGGGCGGACGGCCGATGTTGAGCGGCCTGAAGCTACTTCTTTCCTCCTTCCGGCTGCACAACGACGCGCCAGAGCGCCGCCTGCCGGCGCTCCTCCAGAAGAGCCGCGACGAACAGGCCGAGGTTTCGACCAAGCTCGCAGCGCAGGTGCTCGGCGCACTTCACGAGCTGATGCGCGGCCTGCACGACGCCGATCGCGCGCGGTTGGAACGACTGGCCCGCGAGCAGCCCGAGCATGTCTATGATGGCCTGCTGACCGTCTTACTGCGCCTGGTGTTCCTGCTTTATGCCGAGGATCGCGAACTCATCCCCTCGCGCACAGACGCCGAGGCGCGACGGCTCTATGACCAAGGCTACGGGGTGCGGACTCTCCATGCGCGCCTGATCGAGGATCGCGCGCGGCATGAGTTGACGATGCACCTGCGCCGCGGCGCCTGGGCGCGGCTGCTCGCGCTGTTCCGGCTCGTGCACCAAGGCGACCGTTCCGGCGACTGGATTCGCGGGCGCGGCGGCAAGCTGTTTGATCCCGCCGCCTTTCCCTTTCTGCAGGGGCAGGACGATCTGGAGGGTTCGCCGAAGCCGGCTGAGGTATCGGACGAATGCATTGCGAAGGTGCTCGACCGCCTGCTGGTGCTGGGCGGCGAGAAGCTCTCCTACCGCACGCTCGACGTGGAGCAGATCGGCAGTGTCTATGAAACCGTGATGGGCTTCACGGTGGAGACCATGGACGGGCCGGCGCTGGCCGTCCGCGCGGGCAAGAATGACAAAACCCCCGTGTTCGTGGACCTGAACAAGCTCCTGGCGTCGAACCCGAACGACCGGGCGAAATTCCTCAACAAGGAAGCGAACCGAGGCAAGGTGACCGATAAGGTCGGGAAGGCGCTGAAAGAGGCCACCACGATCGAGGCGCTCGTCGTGGCACTCACACCCATCGTTGACGAACGCGCCTCGCCGGGCGCTGCCATCGCGGCTGCCGGCACGCCGCTCCTGCAGCCGACCGACGAGCGGCGGCGGACGGGCAGCCACTACACCCCGCGCTCGCTCACCGCCCCCATTGTGCAGCACGCGCTGGAGCCCGCGTTCGAGCGCATTGGTCCGGACGCCACGCCGGAGGACGTACTCTCGCTCAAGGTCTGCGACCCGGCCATGGGCTCGGGCGCATTCCTGGTGGAGACCTGCCGGGCGCTCGGCGACCGACTGGTGCTGGCCTGGGCGCGCTGGCCGCAGACCCGGCCAGTGATCCCGCCGGACGAGGACGAGCCGCTCCACGCTCGCCGCCTGGTGGCCCAGCACTGCCTTTACGGCGTCGACAGGAACCCGCGCGCCGTGGACCTAGCTAAACTGTCGCTCTGGTTGGCGACTCTCGCCCGTGACCACGAGTTCACGTTCGTTGACCACGCGCTCAAATCAGGTGACAGCCTTGTAGGCCTTACCAGGGACCAGATCGCGGCAACGCACTGGGACACGACGAAGCAACCGACCTTCGTCGGAAAGCTCGTTTCTGACCATTTGCAGGAAGCCGAGCGGCTGCGTTTTGAGATCCAGAAGCGGGCGGAATGGGCGAGCGCCGCAGAACTTGGCGCGCAATTGCGAATCGTTGACGCGCGGCTCGACATGGCCAGGCTTGTCGGCGATGGCGTGCTCGCTGCGTTCTTTTCGGCAGGTAAGGCGAAGCCGCGTATCGCGGCGCTGGTCGACTTCCAGAAGACCGTCCAGTCCAACATCACGGCGTCGGACTGGTTTGACCGGATCGTGGCCCATTCACGCGGCCTGACCAATGGTAAGAGCGCACTACGGCCGTTCCATTGGGAGGTGGAGTTTCCCGAGGTGTTCGATCCCCGGGCGCGCGCCGGCAATCCCGGTTTCGACGCCATTGTCGGCAATCCGCCCTTCTCCGGCAAAAACACTACCATTGCCGGAAATCGCGAACACTATTTGTCCTGGCTGCAGGCGCTGCACGCGGGAGCGCATGGCAACGCCGATCTAGTGGCGCATTTTTTCCTGCGTGCCTTTCACCTGTTGCGACAGGGTGGATCCTTCGGTCTGATCGCTACCAACACCATTGGCCAAGGCGACACGCGCGCTTCGGGGCTGACCAAGATCATCTCCGAGGGAGGCGTGATCTCCCGCGCCACGCGGCGGCTCAAATGGCCGGGTGAAGCGGCCGTCGTGGTCTCTGTCGTGCATATGGTGAAAGGTCAAACGGTCTCGCCCGTGCTCGATATGCGGCCAGTGCGCCGCATCTCAGCCTATTTGGTCGAGGGCGATCTCGATACCTCGCCGATGGCTCTGGTCGCCAATTCCGGGAAGGCATTCCAAGGCTCAATTGTCCTCGGAATGGGATTCACGTTCGATGATGCTGCTGCCGCGAAGGGAGAGGCCGAGAGCCTGGACACAATGCATGCGCTGATCGCTAGCGATCCGCGGAATGCGAAGCGAATATTTCCCTATCTAGGTGGCGAGGAGATCAATAACTCTCCAACACACAAGCATCACCGATACGTGATCGATTTTGCGAGCTTTCCGCTGCGTCGGGAAGAAGCAGCAATGAGCTGGTCAAAGATGAGTTCTGACGAGCGCGAAAGGGCGTTGATTGAAGGCATTGTACCTGCCGACTTTGCTGACCCTGTTGCGTGCGACTGGCCCGATTTAGTCGAGATAATTGAAAGGCGGATTAAGGGGAAGCGCGCGTCCCACTCAACAGCTCCGTGGTGGCTTTTTGAAAGGCGGCGGGGCGAATTGTACTCAGCAGTCGAGAAAACTGAGCGGGTTCTTGCCATCAACTGCGGAGCATGTCCTCAATTCGGTTTCGCTTTCTTGGACCCTAAGAGTGTTTACGCAAATACCGTAGCCGTGGTCGCGTTGGCGAGTTTTGCCGCGTTTGCTGCCTTGCAATGCCGTTTGCATGAACTCTGGGCTCGCTCTTTCTCATCGACGTTAGAGGATAGGCTTCGCTACGCCCCTTCTGACTGTTTCCGCACTTTCCCTTTTTTCGAGAGCTTTGAAACCGAACCCGCACTCGAAGCAGCCGGTGATGCCTATCATTCTTTCCGCGCTGAGTTGATGACACGTCGCAACGAGGGCCTGACCAAGACCTATAACCGCTTCCATGCGCAGAGCGAAAACGGCGCTGACATTGCACACCTTCGCGCACTCCATCATGAGATGGATGTCGCGGTGCTGCGCGCCTATGGCTGGGATGATCTAGCTGACCGCGCCGCACCCGAGTTCATCGAACAGGACGCTGACGAGGGCAAAACGCCCAAGACCCGCCTCGATTGGCCCGCCGAGTTCAAGGATGAAGTCCTTGCCCGCCTTCTCGCGCTGAACGCTGAACGCGCCGCTGCGGAGCGCGCGGCAGGGATGGCTCCTGCGGATGAAGAAGATGACGAGGCAGACGGCGAGGAGGATAGCGATGCCTAACATCATCGTTTTTCATACGGCATGGATGACGAAGTACGGTGGCGACCGCGTCAGCATGAGCGCTGGCGGCTTCAGCATGGCAGCAAGGGTGACAAGCGTCGCGAACCTGGAGACACCAGAATGAGCAAGGCCGAAACGATCCGATCTGCCAAGCTCGGCAAGAGGGAACTCCGCCTCGTCCGGATGAACGGCCGCTACTTCGGTCTCGCCGATGGCATTCGCTGCGCCGAGGGAGAGAACGCCGACGACGTCTGGCGCCAGTTGCACGATGACGCGGGGAAGAGCGACCCGAAATACTTCGGTTTCGACGGGGCCAGGAAGCGCTTTCTGTCCTTCTTTCCAAACGGCGTCCATTCCGACGGATACGCATCGCAGGAGCGCAACTACAAGCTTACCGCTAAGTCGAAACTCGACTACACGGTGCCACTCGAGAAGGCGGTCAACGGGACGGGGTTCGGCGAAGCGGTGCTTGCCGTGTTCCGGGCCACGAACATGCTTTCGCCGTTCGAAAAGACTCGGCTACAGGACGTGCTGCGCGGTCCAGATGCCGACGAGTTCGTCCAGGCTGCAGCGCGCTTCACGCTGGACGGCACCAAGTTACACCTACTTTCAATGGAGCAGGCGCTGAAGCCGCACGACAACGCGAAATGGACTGTCGCGACTTATCTGCCATATCTCTGGCGGCCTGACACCCACATGTTCCTGAAGCCGGAAGCCACCAAGGATTTCGCGACCCGCGTCGGTCACCGCTTCGCGTCGGAATACGAAGCGCGGCTTAGCCTGCCGGTTTACGAGAGCCTGCTCGATCTCGTTGCGAAGACAGAGCGGGAACTGGCCGACATGCGTCCGCGCGACAGGATCGACATCCAGAGCTTCATCTGGGTGGTGGGCGACTATCAGGAAGGACGGGAAGCCGTCTACGAATAGAACTGGGTGAACAGGAATCGCCGGATGCCGACGAGACCTGAGGGGGAAGAATGAGCATTGATCCGAAATCGCCGACAGCCGTCCGCGGTCGTCTCGTCGAAACTCTTCGTCGCGATCTGATCGGACCCGACTTGCGCGACATCGATATCGCGGGCGAGAAACTCGATACGAATCCTTCGCGTTGGTATCTGACAGGGTTCCTGGTGCCAGCTCCTACAGACGGCATTGATGAGGTGGATCAGCCGGAAGAGACCGGAGACATGGTCACCGACGGTCAGGAGGACGGCGACCCCGAAACAGGATCTGGCCGTGCTGCCGATGATCCCGCATCTGACGACCCCGCCCCAAGAAGGCCGCTCGCACCGTCAGCGTGTGGGCTGACCGTGCTGGTCGATGCGCGTGCGGAAACCGTCGACGTCACCGCCAGTTGGGGCGACTACGTAACCGAGCCGCCTCTGCCGCCGGAAGTGTTCCTTGATGATGCGGCCGCATTCGACCCGAAACACCGCAATGTTGCGTGGCAGCGAATACCCGGCATGGCTCGCGTGACAATCGCCGTTCCAAGACCCGGCGAGCGCGTAACCCGGACACTTGAAGGCTCGGCCGGAAAGCAACGTCCGGGCGGAGGACTCGTCGTAGAAGCATTTGCACGGCCCTACAGCTTGACCAAGCCGGATGGCGGCAAGGCAGACGTCGTGGCTCTGACGGTGATGCTCGTCAACCGCCGCGATCCGACGCGCCGCCGCTTTGCGGACGTGACATTCGCCTTCCAGGTTAAGCTGGAGGTCCGCAGCGAACTACCCCTATTTCCTCGCACGGACATGACAGGATTCGGCTCCGACGATCCTGACGCCGCAACGGCCGACCTCCATTATTACGACGTGGCCGAATATGCGGTCGGCAACGCGACTTCAGCAGGCTGGGTGAAAGATGAGGGCGGCGTGGTGCGTGCCGCGCATACAGATTTCCTGCCCATCGCAGAGGTAGAACGCGTCGAGCCAAACGAGAGAATCGGGGCAACGTTTGGCATGGAAGATTTGGCGAAGCTCGCTGCAGGCGATCCGGATGCGCTAGTCGCCGCGCTCTCGGGCCTTCCGCGGGAGTATGCAAGCTGGATCAACAGCGAAGGCGGGAATGTCGAGAGCATTGAGGGAGAGCCGCGGCGGAGGACTGCTGAGCGACTGCTTGATGCCGCCCGCCGAGCACAGCGACGCATCGAGGGGGGCATCGCGCTCCTGAAGAAGGACAGGTGGGCGCGGCTGGCCTTCCAGGCGATGAACGAGGCCGTCGCCCGCGCGGCCCGGCAACGCACCGCTGGCCGCAACGGCGATCCGGCAGCGCAGAAGCAGCCGACTTGGCGTCCTTTTCAAATCGCTTTCGTGCTGCTTAACCTGCCCGGCCTGAATGACAAACTGCATGAGGACAGGGAAGTCGTCGACCTGCTGTTCTTTCCGACGGGCGGCGGCAAGACGGAAGCCTATCTCGGCCTCGCCGCCTGGACAATCGCTCATCGCCGCCTGACGGCTGGTGGGAAGCTTGGTGCGGGCGTCTCGGTGCTGATGCGCTACACGCTGCGCCTGCTCACGCTCGACCAGCTTTCGCGCGCGGCGGGCGTGGTCTGTGCGCTTGAACTGATGCGCGGCGAACAGGCGTGGATGGAAGGGACGCAGCGTCTCCTAGGCGACTGGCCGATCGAGATCGGGCTTTGGGTCGGGTCTGCCGCTTCGCCGAACCGTCTTGGCAAGACGGGTGATCCTAGCCCGGACACGGCGGTCGCGCGCGTAAGGCGCTTCAAAACGTCGGGTCGGGAAGCGCCTGCGCCGATCAAAGCCTGCCCTTGGTGTGGTACTGAGTTTGAAAAGGACAGCTTCGCCTGCACACCTAACGCGATCGCGCCGAAGAACATGGAAATTCGCTGTGCTGACAAGGATGGTCGGTGTGAGTTCACAGGAGCACGGGCGCTGCCGATCCTTACCGTCGACGAAGCGATCTATCGTCGGCTCCCGGCCTTTGTCATCGCCACCGTCGACAAATTCGCCGGACTTCCCTGGCTTGGCGAAGCCGGCGCGTTCTTCGGCCACGTGAATCGTGCGGACGAATGGGGCTTTTACGGCGCGAACGACAAGGCAGGGGAAGGAAGGCCGCTAGGTAACAGCTTCTCACTCGACCCTCCCGACTTGATTATCCAGGACGAGTTGCATCTGATCAGTGGGCCTCTCGGGACAGTCGCGGCGCTCTACGAAGTAGCCCTCGATCGGCTTGCTGCTCGAACGATGATGGGCCGACGTGTCCGGCCTAAGATAGTCGCCTCCACAGCGACCGTCCGGCGCGCTTCGGCACAGATTAAGGCGCTTTTCGACCGCGAGACCACAGAGATCTTTCCTCCACCAGGACCAGATCGACGCGACAGCTTCTTTGCAGAGACCGTATCGCCAACCCAACGTCCAGCGCGGCTGTATTTAGGACTCGCGGCTCCGGGTAAGGGCCCAAAACTCGTCTTCCTGCGCACGCTGACCACGCTGCTCGCCGCCGCTCAGAAGGAGGCTGACGAGGGCAGCGACGCCGATCCGTACATGACGGCGCTCGGCTACTTCAATGCACTGCGTGAACTCGGCGGCGCACGACGCATCGTTGAGGACGAGGTGCGCAGTTATCTGTCAGATTACGGCGACAAGCGGCGACGCATCGCTCCACCTGATCAGCCTTTCGCGAGCCGTCGCATGCGTGACGTGCTCGAGCTCACTTCACGCGAAAGCACCGACAAGGTGGCAGCGGCAAAGGACGCACTTGCGGTGGCGGCCGCCGAAAAGTCGGGTGTTGATGTAGCGCTCGCTACGAATATGATCTCCGTCGGCCTCGACATAGGTCGCCTCGGACTAATGTTGATGCAGGGACAGCCGAAATCGGCCTCGGAGTACATTCAGGCATCCAGCCGCGTCGGGCGATTGCCGGACAAGCCGGGACTCGTGGTGACACTCCTTAACGCACAGAAGCCGCGCGATCGCCTGCACTTCGAGCGTTTCCGCCAATTCCATGGAGCCTTTTACCGGGTTGTCGAACCGACCAGCGTGACGCCTTGGGCTGCACGAGCGATCGACCGTGCACTTGCCGCCGTCGTCGTGGCCTGTGTTCGGCATCTACATCCGGAGCTGACCAACGAGCGCAACGCTGTCGAGATGCCCGACCATGTGGTGGCACAGGAGATTGTCGACGTGATCCTCTCGCGTGCTCCTTCGGAGGCAGTTGTCGGAGGACATGCTGCGCTAAAGACCATCGTGGAAAGGTTGCTCGCGACTTGGCGACGCATCGCCGACGACCGGCGCGAAAACGCTGAGAAACTTTACTACGGCTATCCTGGCACTCATGCGCTACTTCACCAGCCGCTGGATCCGCTGCTCGCG
Organism: Rhizobium sp. S96; assembly: GCF_030382195.1. Taxonomy (NCBI): domain Bacteria; kingdom Pseudomonadati; phylum Pseudomonadota; class Alphaproteobacteria; order Hyphomicrobiales; family Rhizobiaceae; genus Rhizobium; species Rhizobium sp. S96. The sequence continues at coordinate 248,323 of NZ_JAUDRY010000009.1, read as the reverse complement.
GGCCTCGATCCCGACCTTAAAGCCTTCAAGGCGGGCCGATCGATGCGTGACGTCGAACATGCCTCGGCCCTGAAAATCATCGACAATTTCGGTAACACGTTGAGCTGAGGCCCATTATGGCAAAAGACCAGATCCGCATGGGGCAAGTGATCGGGCTATTCGGGCCAGGCGCGATGATGGACCTTCCTGACCGTTCTGTTCTAGTGATGGGACTCGACTATTGGGAATCCTTCGGCCCACAAGCATTCGAGCCGATAGAGGAACCGCGGCTCGCGCAGTTGCTGGAGCGCAGGCTTGCGGGAGGCGCGGACAAGCGAATTGCCTCCGACAAGCCGCTAAGTTTCCGCACTCCACCGATCGATCCCGGTAACCCGCGCCTTCCGTCGCCGGCCATCAAGGCGAAGGTGTTTCCGGAGTGGTTCGCTAGCGACACCATCGCCGGCGATGCGCCCAACCGACGCCGGATCGTCCGCTTCAGTGAACTGGAGGCACCTAAACGGCTCGACTGGAAAGGCGACGACGGCAAGAAGCGCCACGCCTCGCCGCTCCGGTTCGTTTGCGGATGCGAGAAGGGGCACCTGCAGGATATCGAGTGGCGCCGGGTCGTGCATGCCGGGCGCTTTGGCGAGGCGCGGGGCGAAGGCGGCGCCTGCCGGAGGGCAATGTGGCTAGAGGATTCCGGTACAAGCGCCGATCCCCGCGACACCCGCATCGTCTGTGAATGCGGCGCTCAGCTTTCGTTGGAGGAGCTGTTTCAACCCGGTCGGCTCGGCCCGTGCAGCGGCAAGCGACCTTGGATTGGTTCGGACGATCCGGACGGCTGCGACATTTCCCTGCGGCTCCTCACTCGCAGTGCAACTAATACATACTTTCCCCAGATCGTACGTGTGATCTCGTTGCCCGAAGCGAACGACGCGCTGGACAAGGCGCTCGACGCAGTGTGGTCGAACGTAAGCACCTGTTCCTCCGTGATCGAGGTAGCGATGGCGAAGAGGTTCAATCCTGCTGTCGCAGCGAACCTAGGACCATTCTCCGATCCCGACATTCTCGCCAGGATAGAAGCTCGTAGGGCGGCTGGAAAGAATTCGGATCAGACCGACCAGATGAATCCTCGGATCGCGGAGTTTCAGTTGCTGGCGAGCGGGCGGACACTAATCGGGGAAAACCGTCCCGATGCCCGACTCCACGCCGAAACGCTCGATCGAAAACTCTGGGATCCGAAACGCGAACATATGCTTGCCGCAATCAAGGACCTCGTGGCGGTGCACAGGCTTAGGGAGGTATCCTGTCTCTATGGCTTCACACGCTTCGAACCGGCCCCGTTGGCCGACGATGGGGTCGAGGACGTTGGTTTGGCTGTGAACGGCGCACCATTGGGCGAGGTTCCGGAATGGTTGCCGGCCATTGAGCAGTACGGCGAAGGTTTTTTCATACGTTTCGATCCTGTTGAGTTGATGAGATGGGCATCGAAACCAACAGTTCGAGAGCGTAGATCCGTCTTGGATGGTGGACTCAGAGCCTGGAAGAAATCGCGCCGCGACCGTGGCGCATCAGACAAGATGGCATGGGAAGGAGAGCATATCGAGTACACGATGGCGCATAGCCTTTCTCATGCTCTGATCAACGAGGTGGCGATTGACTGCGGCTATCCTGCGAGTTCGTTGAAAGAGCGCCTCTATCTCATTCCTGGTCCACTTGGCCAGCCGAAGGAATGCGGTATCCTCATCTACACAGCCAGCGCGGGTAATCAGGGAACGCTTGGCGGCTTGGTTGAGGTCACGCGCCGCTTCCCGAGCGTCATGGCATCTGCTCTCAGCCGACTCGGGCTATGCTCTGGTGACCCCATCTGTGCTGATCACGACCCAACCAAGGCATCAGAGGACAGAGCGCTCCATGGCGCGGCGTGCCACGGCTGCCTACTCATCGCTGAAACAAGTTGCGAGCAACGCAATGTGTTTCTCGACCGAAGTCTCTTGGTCGGGACCATCGCTGGCTCTGCGGCGTTCTTCTGTTCTAGTGATTGACCATGATCTGAGGTCTCGCGGTTTGCTAGGCTTTCAACTTCCTCCAGAGACTTGCAATTTCCACTCGTAGCGAAGGATAGGAAGCAGCGCCGGATATCGGTCGGTCCTGGTTTGCCGGATGATCTCACACACCCGGCCGATTCCGTTGCCACCGGCGCAATCCGATTGTACGTTCAGCTTCCAGCGTTAGAAGGCGGATTTCATCGTGATGAGATCGACTGGCGCGCCAGAGTAAAGAAGGCAACATGCCACGAAGAAAACCGAAGCCACGCCCTGCAGTTGCCCTGCCGGAAATTGAGGTCGGTGACTGGCATGGGGAGTTCGCTGGCCCACCCTCTGGCAACATCGGTCAGCACGTACAACCAGGGCCGCCCATCATGGTCGTAGAGTTTACCTACTTGCTCGTCGGAGCGGTGGTCATTTCCCCGACCAGCAAATTCCGTTGGCCAGCGGTAGTCTCCTTTTGGGCCCGAACGCCATTGACACCCGAGAGAGTCGAGGCCGGCCTGATGTTTAAATCCGATGAAATCCCGTCGGTGAATGTCAGCTTCGAGGTGACGCGGCAGCAATTCACCGAGACCTGCTGGCTGTTCAGAGAAAAATTGCTCAAGGACTTTCATTTCCGAATTGGGCCTGGGACAGACAATCATTGGCCGCTGGAGACCTGGGGAGCGAGTTTTCGGCTTTGATTGACAGCGATGGCCAATAGCCTCCGCTTAAAAGCCGCCCAGCGATCCCCATGCCTAGCCGACATAATCATTGCGCGTCGTTCCCGAATGGGCATTAGGAGGAAAACCCATGCTAGAAGACGATCGAATATGGCACGTGCGAGATTTGGTGAAGGAGCACGTTTCAAGTCCATCGCTGCGGCATATTCGCGACCCGGCAGCTATCCTTTCAATCTCGCGTCGGATTCTGAAGAGCATCGACCGCGGCAGCGGAATCTGGAAAAAGTGGGAGGGAGAGCGTGAGGTTCTGATAAAATTGGCAGCCGGCTGTTGGATTCCAACTGACTGCCTCAGGGACTATCTCAATCTCTTTCCGGGGCCAAAGCTCACTTCTACGGACGTTGCTCAACGGATTCAGGCCATCGAAGAAGAGCCTTACACTTCCTTTCCAAAAGATGGACATCGTGAAGGGTGCCTGGCAATCTTCAATGAAGAGAAGGAACTTGGCACAGAGCTATCGGCGACCATCCGCCGTATAGCAAACTTTGTTTCGGTAGAGGAGGAGCGCCTGCGCACCGAGCGCGAACAGGCTTACAAGCAAGCCCGCGTTAGAGAGCAAGATGCCGCTGAAGCCCGATTGGTTGCTGGTGCGGATTGTAAATGGACACAGTTGCGGGGGGCACCTCACTTTTACTGCCGCACGAACGGACGGACCTACCGTCTGTCCCCGACAGTCGACAAGAAATGGGAGCTTTCTCGCGTGGATAGGCCGTCGCCAGACGACCGCGGTGAGTATATCGGCCGATACAGTGGCCGCGGTAACGCGACAAAAGTCGTCGCTGAAATGGCATTTCACGCGGAGCACCGGCGCTAGGCGCGGAATTTCAGAATTTCATCGAGTTAGGTGAAATTTGCTGCCACCGGACTGGCGGTCGTCGACACCAGCAGTGCTGCATTGACGTTTCAGTAGCGGACCACCGGAACCGAACGGCGAAGTGCTGATGAAGATTTCCTCTGGCAGCCGGCTACGCAAGGGCGGCTACGTGGTTCTGAAGAGCGAGGTGTGGATTGCCAGGGAGACGCGGGCTCATTTAACCAATTATGCGGTCGCACGCTTCGCGTGTTCCGCAGACAAACAAGACGGACTTCGGTCGCGACATGCCTACGTAGAGCGTCTCGCGGTCCCGGTCGACATCGCAGTCTTCGAACGCCCAGAGAATGACTACTGCGCGCTCCAGGCCCTTAAATCGGGCCACGGAGTCGACAGTAATACAACCCGGCCCAAAGTCCTCCACTCGCCCCAGCTTTACAACTGCGGGCATTGGCATCCTCTGGAGCGCACGTTCGCGCGCTGAACGGTCGCTTGTTTCACAGAGGAGAATCGCAATCTCGTGAGGAGCCACCCCTTCCTCGACCACCAGCTTCGTCACCAACGATCCGATGCACCTAGCCTGCTTCTCCATGTCGGACGCAAGGAGGCGCTCGACGTTGACGCCTACGATCTCGGGCGGCTCCACTGCTGTTCCCCGATAGTGGTTATAGGCAACCGCGTGGATCGCATCGGTATTGCGGCAGTTGCGATCGAGTACCATCGGCTCTCCCGGAACAGGGATGTTCGATGACCTACGATAGATGTCCTGATTTTCGTCCAGGAACACATAGAGCATCGCCTCGTCGGGCCGGGTCAGCAGCATTTCGATCGGCAACCAGTACTCGTCGCCGAAATCCTGGCCCTCATCCACGATGATTGCATCATAGATTGGGCCAAGTACGTCGACCGCCAAGGCCAGCGCCAGAGGCATATGTTGGTCGAATTGGTGACCGCGGGGTAGGCCTACGCGAGCCTCAGACAGAAGGTCTCTACCAGATCGCGCCTTCACTTTGTCAATCCAGCGGTGACAGACCTGATGAAAGGTCGCCACATCGAGCCCTTCGATGCCGGCGCACTGCTCCCGAAGATGATCCGCAAGACCGCGATTATAGCACAGCAGGAGGGTGCGCATTCCCTCGGATGCGAGGCGAGCCGCCTTTTCGCGGGCGATCAGGGTCTTGCCCGTCCCGGCCCCTCCGGCGATCATTACTCTGCGCTGTCGCCTCAGCATATCTAAAACCCCAGCTTGTCGTTTGGTCAGAGCCAGCCGAGCGTCATCCTCGTTAGAAATTCGAGCCGAAAGAAGCGGTCGGGTTGACGCAGTGCGCGCAAAGAGCGCGATGACTGCCTCCACTCCACGCACTCCGATCTGGTGGCTGGCTCCTCCCTCGCCGCTCCAATAGACGTACGCTCGTTCTACCCATGCATTCAGATTAGACAGGTCGCTCCGATCGCCGATGATCTCAGTCGGCGCGTCAGGACCCCTCAGCCTGCCTCCGTCGCCAACATCAGGCACGAAGACGGCATAACCGATATTGAAGCGCCCGAGGGCCAGCTTCTTCCAGGCGGGATTCTCCCTCAGCTTCTCCAGCAGCGCGAATTTTCCACGTCGTGCCTGCTCGAAAGGGTTTTTGATCTCGTGAGTGACGTCGTTCCCGTCGATCGAGACCCAATTCTTGGCACGATAGTCGAGCGCGACGCGACCTCCTTTCACTTCGATGACTAGCAGTCCCCACGCGGGATGGGCAATTAGAATGTCGCTCTCACCCTCGCGCGGCCCTCCACCACCTGGCCGCGATATCCACGCAACAGAGTGGAAGACCGCATAATCCGGCCCAAGCTGCTCAGAGAGGGCTCGAAAAACGACGAGTTCTGCATTGGAGTCGGAAACCGCATGCTGCGGGTCTGGGAAACATCTAGCCATCAATCGAGGATCTTGAGCAAGGCGTTGAAAGGAATGCCGCGTCGCCCTTCGATCGCGCCGAAATCGACGACAACGAATGGAATGGCGCCACGCGACTTGATCTCGACGATTACGCCCTCCCGCCAAATTTGATGCTCGACTTTCAATCCTACTTTCAGATGGAACTCACGCGATGAAGCCCTCTCTTCCGACGCCTGTCGCCAGTGATGATCAAACCAGTATTCTTCAACCTTACCGAATGGATTGGCGATTGCCGTGACCCGCTGCCGCTCCAGGTCGCGAGCATGCTCGACGACGTAAATCCAGAATTCGCCAGGATGCTCGCGGGCCATCGAGAACTGGACATGGCTAAGTTTTATGCCACGTTCCGCCCATTCGTCATCAAGACCTTTCACCTCGATCAGGCGGCGATCCCCACTGGGCGACCGCGATACGATGTCGAACCCAGGATTAAAATGCGGCTGCCTCTCCGGTTCCCAGCCGCGGTTTTGCTCATAGCTCAGTACCGCCTTCATGGATGCGGAATCGATTAGGTTTGACAGTTCATCCGAGACGGATGTCGCCCCGTCGTCACCATTTCCGCGGCTGCCACTGCGCGACACGTAAGAGAGCATCCGTGAGCGCCGCACCTGACGCTCCGCCGTAACATCACGACGCCGATTATCGTCACCTTTGAAGGCGCTACCGAATCCCTGGTTCCCACGATTCGACGTCGCGTCGCCACCATGGGCATTCGGGCGGCCGACTTTCTCGGTCACTTGCCCGGGTTCGTCCGGGTCGGCTCCGAACGCGCCGCGTCTGGACGCGGATTCATAGACGTCGGCGTCTGGATCGACACCACTGAGCGGATCATCTTCTCCATCTGGCGTACGCAGTGCATCGGTGGCACCTTCGTCCCTGCTAGATCGCTCATCCGATGTGGAAGCTCCTCGTGTGTGGGAGAAGCCCGTTCCTTTTTTGGCTTCATCTGCGAGTCCACTTTTCGCTCTAAGGCCTAGAGTTTGGTTCTCGGCAGCGCCTTGGTCCCCTGCCACAGGATCATCTTCACGAGCTTCCGGACGAGAGAAAAATTCTTGGGAGGAGGCGTCAACATCCTTAGAACCCGCAGACTCATCATCCTTTGTTTCGCCATTGCCTGGCACGGCTTCCGGTCCGTCCTTGAGTTCACGCCCTACCTCGATGAGGACGTCCATGTCATCCGGCACCTTGAAGCCCGAAGCGATAAGCGCCTGCTCGGCTTCAGCGCGATCCACATCCGACATTATGAACGCCGCAGTTATGCATAGCGGCGGCACATCCGTGGCAGGACAGAAACGCTCGACCATGGAGAAGAGGACGCGAAACGCCGCAGCCCAGTCCACCCGACCCGTCGTGCTTCGGAGATGAAGCAGCCCCGTTTCCTGGTCCAGATACGCTGGTGAAGATGTCGCCGGGGATCGAACCGGGGGATCGACCGCATCAATCTCCGCCTGCACCAAAAGCTGGGTGGAAAGGCGTATTTCTATTCCCGAGAGGATTTCGAACAACGCCTGTCGGCTCGCGCGATTCGGCGCCAGCCAGAGGAGCAGGTCCGCTCGTGACTGTAGTAGTGAAGTTGCTTCGGGCGCCAGTCGTCCGTCAGGTTCTGCAGCCATTCGAAACTGGGCGATGTCGGTTAGAGCCGGCACATCCAGGCGCTTCAGAAACCTAGATGAGACCGATCGGCTCACATCCGGCAGTCGGATTAGGCGTTCATTAAGCACGGAACCGAACGATGCAGCCATGTGCTCCGAGTCCAACCAGATAGCCACTCCGGTCCAGATCGCCCCGCCATCGACGTTGAGGAACATGTGCTCATCAATGAGCATGTCGACAGCGTCTGATGCACCTACATCATCACGCTCGAGCGCCTCCGCGAGGAAGGCAATACAGCGGCCATGGATTACGGTATCGGTCGCTGACGGGTTGGGATTGGCTGCGATCTGCAACGCGAGAGCGGCAAAGTGGTGCGGTTCCGGGGAATCAACGACGCCGAGCCGACGATACAGTTGTTCGCGCTGTCGCATCCGGGAGCTCGCAGTATGCCAGTGCCCTCCGAACTCCGGAGGGTTCCAGAACACCTCTCCGGCGCTGATGAATCCGACCTCGGAGAAGTGGATGAACTCTGTCCCCCTAAGACGATCGATACACGACACGTTGTCTCCGCGCTCCAGCCGTTCGTTTAGCATCTGATACGTCAGGTCGTTCACTGCCGAGCCTGTGCTCATGCAATACTCGAGATGTGCCACGATCTTTTCGGTCGGCGGCTCCGCTGGCATCTCGATCAAGTCCAGGAACTCGAGCACCAGTGCGTTCGTCTGACGCAACGCGGTCATTTCGACTACCGGGACCTGAGATAAGAAGCCAGGAGCGCGACCTGCCCGGTAGACTCCACGTGGGGAGTATCTGAGCCCCTCACTACGCTCCGCGCCGATGATAGCCGAAAGAAACGTCACATCTTTGAGTCTTTTCAGGATGCTCCGATCCCGGTCGTTAAAGAGTGTCCAACGATCCAATATATGTCGGATAATGGGGGTAGTTCCGGCGACAATGGCGTCGATCCCGCTACCCGTCTCCGCGATTGCTTCGATTCGATCGACGATATGCCCGGCTGCAACAGTGAAAGGCATACCGAGCCGATCGAAGAGATCGCGCGACTTCGCCAGCACCTCCACTGGAATCCACGCTTCTTCGACCCAACGCTCAAGGTCGGCTCCCAAGATGCTCTCGAGAGCCGGCGACCAGATGTAGACTTCGGCGGGGCGAGCGAAAGTACCGGCACGGGTTCGGACGAAGGCAATCTTGGTCAACATCCCAAGCGTTCCGTCGTCATCGAGTTGTGACCGATGATTGACGATCTCGGTGATCAATGCGCCATACTGCTGAGCAGTCAGCCCAGTTTCGATGATCTCTTCAAGGTGCTCCGACACATAGTCGCGGAAGTTTAATACATCCACCTCCAGCACGCTTTGCGCAAACTCCCGCATGGCGGGCACGAAGAGCCTACTTTCGACGAGCTGGAAATGACCGATGGGGTCGCGAAAGTCCCCTGGCAGTTGCCCTCGCGAGGGACTGACGAACCCGGTTCCAGTCCTCAGAATCGGAACATCTGCGAGAACGCTAGCTACGGTGCCGGTCTTCCGGTCAGTGGGGAAGGATGTGAGCAGGGAATAGAAGCGTCGCACATCGGCATCTGTCAGTCCGATCGCAGCTTCGGCAGCGGCTTCGTCGCCGACGGCTGTGGCCAAGTCTGAGGCCAAATCATCGAGGAGGTATTCGGACACGAGTTCAGCTAGACGGGGCACCTCAAGTACCTGAGGATGCACAATCCGCCTGGTTGGGATCACCTTGCGCAGGATGTCTCGCGGCGCTCCCGACGGCAGCCTTCGCGCCTCATTTGGGCTGATCGGAGCGCCATCGTCGTCCATGATGAAGCATATGGCTTTCAATTTTGGAAGGACAGTGACGAGAGCATTCCGCTCGGACGGCGCCTCTATCATTACACTGATCGCAGACCAGAGCCTTCGAAGCGGTTCGCCTCCGCCACCCGTTGCGTCGTCACTACGGGCCTCTAGCGCTGCAACTATGCTGGACAGACGAAGCTGATGGGCCCCGATGCTTGCCATCACGCTCCAATGACGGCGTAGTTCAGTGTGGATCAGCGCAAGTCCCAGATCAGTGACCGCGGCCTGATCAACCGCTGTCATGGCCTCTGGCGGCAAAAAGGTCTCGTTTGGAACGCGCCATTCGCCGGAAGTCGTCCAGATGGAAGGTGCTTTAGCAGCCACCTGCGCGAAACAGTCCCAGAACGACTTAAATGCTGGCTCTGCCCTGCGCTGGAACGCGCTCTCGGCCAGCGCCCAAAGCCGCACCGGCCCGACCAGGTCACGGATGCGGACGAAGTTCTCTGAGAGCGCTGCGGCGGCCGTCTCGACGAGTGCTTCGTTCCAATACCTTTCGTGCTGCTCGCCTTCGAGAACAATCGCCTGCCGACTTGCATGTGGAAAGAAGTCGGCATTCACATGTATCGGCATCCGGGTGGGCTGACGCGTCGGCAGATATGCGTAGAGTAAACCCTCGACCTCTGAGTGGACAGGTATCGCCACTTTGACCGTTAGCGAACGCTCTAACCGAGTCAGAACCTCAAAGCGCTCGAACAGCTTCTTGTCCGCCACGACATCGTGTGCCTCCCGGGACAAAAGGAGCCAGCGTTGGCTAACATCGTGGGGCAAGAATCGGAGAACTAGCTCCTCGCCAGAGCGGTCGATGTCGACGGAGACCACAAGGTCACCATTGCGGCGCAACTCAACGTGCTCGACATGACGCAAAAAGAGGAGGCTGTCCTTTAAAACGAGGTCGATCTCCGCGACAACCTTGTCGGCAACATCGTCAGGTGTGGGTGATGCGTTGAGTCCCTCGCGAACCTCAGATTCAGACGAAGCCCACGGCAGGATGAACTGAGTGCCGACCGTCTGTCCGACATCACTCTTCACAACCTCTTGCGTCTGGGGATTGAGGCGCAACTCGACACCGGTAGAGCGGACGATCGGAGTGTCGGTGATCTGATACACGGAAACGAATCCGATGCCAAAGCGCCCGATCTGCTCGGCGGCATGCAGCTTGCTCCTGCTCCCCATTTCCGAGATCGCATGAAAGTTGCATGGTCGTTTGAGGCCCGATGGATCGCCAGACCGTGTCCAGGGACACTCTGCCTCATCGAGACCACAAGTGGTGAACTCCTCATCGTTTTCTACCACGAGCGCATCATCCGTGACGTCGAACAACAGCCTCTTAGAGCCGGCGTCGTCCGCGTTCTGGATAAGCTCCAACGCCATAATGCCGTAGCCCTGCAAACCCTTCAGGGCTTGCTCGATGTTGCCGAGCAGATTCGCCCGATATGGGATAGTTACCGCTGGCGGTTTCGTGCCCGTATGAGTACTTGTGCTATCCTTATAACCTCGTGCTGCATTCCTATGCTCATGTCGATTCTGATCGTGCACGAATATCTCCCCCGACATCGATACAGTCGATGCGAGAGTGCCGACAATGTTTTGTCAAAACACTTATCTTGCAGCGTCCGCAGCATCGCCAACTGATTCTATAGATGAATCGCTTAGGGAAATAATAAAATAACTGGGTCAGTGCATTACTCTTCGACATTCTGAAGCGGGAACGCATACGCCGCCACGTGTCTCGATCAAAGTGCAGAGCCCGCCGCCGGCGCCCGGTGGATTCAGTGAAACCAAAGTGAGAAGGAGTGGGATGCCAACGCTAGGTGTTCTGGCGCTTTTCGGCAGGACAAGGGTCACTCTCAGCCGCGAGGCAAAAAGCGGCGAAAACGCCTACCAGTCCGATCAATAAAGTTTGGTTGAAGTGTCTTTTGGGGCCAATGCTGCTTATGGTTTCCCATCCAGCGATTGGGGCGACATTGTTCGGGAAAGTGAGATCAGTCGGTGCCGTTGCGTCAGCGAATATTGTCCAAGCTACTGACGAACCCTTTTGGGTCCATGCCGTCAGCGCTCGAACTCCAGGGCGATCATCTCCAAATTACCAGACGCGGCCGAACCTCTTCAATGTCCCTCCTCGAGTTGACCGGTGCCCCCTCTTGCACCCCAAATTGGTTCGGGACAACGCTTCGGATACCCATTGTCGGCGGCAGCGACATTGTCCTCCGAGGAACGCCACCCGGTGAAGCGCTTGCGTTCTCGAGCAGACTGAAGGATTCATGGGTCGGGTTCAACATCACGGCTCTCGATGAGATAGCGGACCGTTTTGCCCGCATCTATTGCGAGCTCGACAGCATATTAGCGGCACGGCGTTACCCGGCTGCATGTTTGGTAGAACCCACGCTTAAGGAGGCAACGGCGCTCGACGCAACCGTCCTGTCGAAACTCCAACCGGACGCGATCGGCGCCGAGGCATTCGGTTTGGTCACATCCATCCGGAAATTCGTAGCCGATCCCGGGACCACCAGGAAGGATTCGGCGGAGAAGTTCGTCGCCATCGAGCTGGATCGCTGGAACGATTTCTTCGACACGATTGAAAGCAAACCACTGACACCCGAGCAACGCCTAGCAGTCGTTGTAGACGAGGACGCAACCTTGGTCCTCGCTGGTGCAGGGTCCGGAAAGACGAGCGTGATAACAGCGAAAGCTGCCTATCTCGCGAAATCCGGAAGCCGGAAACCGGAAGAAATCCTGCTGCTTGCTTTTGCGAAGAATGCGGCGGCAGAAATGTCCGAGCGTGTCGAGGCTCGCTCCGGCATCCCCGTTGCAGCGCGGACGTTTCATTCCCTAGCCTATGACATTATCGGTGCGGTCGAGGGATCGAAGCCCGCGCTCGCCGAGCACGCCACGGACGACGTCGCATTTCTGGGCGTGATCAAGGACATTCTCAAGGATCTTGTCCGGAAAAACTCGGACGTCTCCAACGCTGTCATCAAATGGTTTGCCCATTTCCTCGTCGAGCCGAAGACCGAGTGGGACTTCAAGACCAAGCACGAATACTACTCCCACATGGAGAAGCAGGATCTAAGGACGCTCCAGGGCGAGAAGGTGAAGAGCTACGAAGAACTCCAAATCGCGAACTGGCTCTACGAGAACGGGGTGGAATATGAATACGAGCCCCTCTATGAACACAAGGTATCGACTGCCGGGAGGCGCGACTACAGCCCTGACTTCCGCCTCACCGAAAGCGGGATCTATATTGAACATTTCGGCGTCCGCCGGCGGCAGCTAGCCGATGGAACCGAAGAACTTACTACCGCGCCGTTCATTGATCGCGAGGACTACCTCACCGGAATGGAATGGAAGCGCCAAGTCCATGCCACGCACGGGACGACACTGCTCGAGACTTACAGCTACGAACGTCAGGAAGGTAGGCTGTTGGCGGCTTTGGCAGAGAAGTTGGAACCGCACGTCGAGCTGAAACCTCGTCCTGCGGAGGATATCTTCGATCGTGTCATAGATCTGAAGCAGGTCGACAACTTCTCTCAGCTACTCGGTACCTTTCTACGGAAGTTCAAAGGTGGCGGATATAATCTGGCCGAATGCTCAGAGAAATCGAAGCGGTTGAAACTCGGAAGACGTGGCAAGGCCTTCCTCGCCCTGTTTTCTCCGGTTTTCGAGGAGTATCAGACGCGGTTGATCTCTCGCATCGACTTCGAGGACATGATCCTACGGGCCGCCGAGTACGTTGAAACCTACAAGTATCTGAGCCCCTACCGCCACATCCTCGTTGACGAATTTCAGGACATTTCACAAGGCCGCGCCAGGCTGGTGAGGGCGCTGAAGGCCCAGCATAGTGATTGTCGTATTTTCGCCGTCGGGGACGACTGGCAGTCGATCTTCCGTTTCGCCGGCTCCGACATCCATATCATGCGCCATTTCGGCGATATTTTTGGCGGGCGCTTCAATGGTGAGGATGGCGTCCACCGCACCGTGGATCTCGGCCGGACCTTCCGATCCGTGGATCAGATCGCATTTGCCGCCCGAAACTTTATTCTTACAAACCCCGCCCAGATCCAAAAGAAGATCATCCCGGCAGGGAAAGCGACCGAGCCGGCCCTCCGCATCGCGCTGACTGAAAAGAACGATGAGACGGCAAAGCTCCACGAAGCATTGGCCTCCCTATCCGGGAGCGGAGGTGAGGCCCCGAGCGTTCTGCTATTGGGTCGCTATCGCTATCTCGAGCCGAATATGAGCGATCTGCAGCGCAGATTCCCCCGCCTCCGATTCTCGTTCAAAACGATCCACGCATCCAAAGGACTTGAAGCCGATCACGTCATTCTCCTGAACGCGGACAGCGGACGCGGAGGATTCCCATCCGAGACCATAGACGATCCATTGCTGGCCTTGGTGTCGCCCGAGGAGGAAGCGTTCGAGAACGCCGAAGAACGACGTGTCATGTATGTGGCCATGACACGAGCTCGGCGAACCCTCACCATCCTTGCTTCGAACTCACGCCCGTCGTCATTTGTAACAGAGCTTCAGCAGGATTCGGCCTGCGCGATTCTCGCCACGACCACCCGAGAGCAAGAGCCTCAAGTCCATCAATGCGGAGAATGCGGTGGCCGGCTTCTGGGCACTCAAGGCCAGGATAAGCGGATTTGGTATCGATGCGAGCATGTCCGATACTGCAGTAATGTGCTTCCCGCCTGCGCTGCCTGTGGCGTCTCCCTGCCACGCGGCACAAACGCATCGACCGAAAGCAGATGCGCTTGTGGTGCTAGCTATCTCGCATGCCCTGAATGCAAGGATGGGTGGCTCGTCGACCGTTCCGGACGCTATGGCAGATTTCTCGGCTGCGTGAGGTATCCCGAGTGCAGCGGAAAAGGTCCGAAGCCAGCTCGCAAGACAGCGCGGCAGTAAAAAGCGACCTAAGGCGCGCGGACTCCCTCTAACCGTGACTTCCTCGTCTGGCACCCAGCACAGGACCATCTTCAAATGGAATTTTCAGGCGGCATCTTGCCTAGCCGTAACGTAACCGGTTTTCTGCTCCCACTTTGTCGGCCATTGCCCGTAACGATTACCCGTCGCGTTGGTTTACGGATGCGCCACGCCGACCTGCGGCAGAGTCCGAAGCAAGGGCTTAACTCAATCAAAACCGCCTTGCCACTCCCATCTTCAAGTCATGGCGGTCGGCTGTCGCCCGGTAGCATTGGAAGGCGTCCAGCCACTGGACCACGACCCGACGTGCGATGGTTCAACTCAGCCGCTGGGTCGGATCACCACCTTGACGCATCCGTCCGTTTTGTCGCGAAATGTCTTATAGGCATCGGGACCATCTTCCAGTCCGATGCGATGGGTGATCAGGAAGGACGGATCGATTTTGCCTTCGACGATCAGGTTCATAAGCGGTTCCAAGTAGCGCTGCACGTGGGTCTGACCGGTCTTCAAAGTCAGGCTCTTGCCGACGAATGCCCCAAGCGGCGCCGGAACAGCGGGTCCGACGACGACTGCATGGTGGCGGAATGTTTCCTGCCCAATGGGCGCGATCTGGGTGCCGAGCTGGTTCGCAGTGGCTCAGCTCTGGACTGGCCTAAACTCTGGCGGCAAGTATCGGCACTTGGAGCCGGAAGATGCCCGACGCAAGCTATGGCGCGCTCAGGCTCCTCAACGCGGCATGCTTCGAACCCAGGACGATAGTTAGTAATTGCCCTGCGGGGAACATACCGAGGTTTGAGCCGTTCATCCGGCAAGGACTCGCAAGCTAGTCCGAATCCTCAGGCGCCCACCTCTCTCCAATTGCATGCTGCGACGCAGCCTCGACGAGAGAAGCAGGGCTCATGCCCTCAGCCGATTTCAATGTATCCTAGATCGGTCGACCCTGGCGACGTGGCAAGTTTTTTAGGGTGTCGCAACTGAAATCTGGACATCTCCAGAACGTTGTATGTCAGGTCATCGTGATTGCGAACGACGCGGTACCGACCAGCCTCGAGCGGCACGATTACGCCCCACTCCTCGTCAACGAGATAAATCCTGTCGAGCATCCTGCTCTCCCTTACATTGAATCCTGTGAACAAGGCTCGCCCGGATCTATCCGGCGCGCAAGGGCCGGTCGGTCGACCCAGCCCAACGGATTGGCAAATCCCTTCCACAGCCCTCCGGCCGGTCCCGCCCCGAGCGTCGAAGGGTCGTCGAATTCCATTCGAGAATGGATTCGCGAGAGACGACCCAACTCCGGACCAGCGAACAGCGACGCCACTGATCGTTGCAGGGATTTTGAACGGAGGGACACTTCTTGCGGAAAACCCGAGCGTGACGTCTCGAATCCTCTGGCGCCATTCGCCAAGATTGCGCAGGACATTTCCAGGGACTCAGAAGTCCCTTGGAAAGCGCCTCCTTGCAATTCCCTCTGGCGAATTCATCGGTCGCTTCCGCTTCACTCGGAACCACAGATCCTCAGCGCATCCGGCGTTTAGTGGCCGGGATCAAGGACTCGATCCCGGATCACGTCTGGTCAAGATTCAATTCGGTCGCTCTTAACTAACGCCAGACACTCGGCTCGCCAGCTTGCTCCCGATGCAGAAGAGATGACTCACCGAGCGCGATTAAGTGATCATCCTAGAAGTTGTGTCTGTTGCGGTGAACTACCTCGACAAAGGAGACAACCCTTGCTCTATCTTAGGAATGAGATTCACCGCACACGGCCCCTCGATTCCTGACGATCTACTTCTTGCTCACGACAGGGGCGAAGTGGTGTTTTTCTGTGGCGCCGGGGTCTCGCAGGCACGGGCTGGACTTTCAAACTTCCAGCAACTGGCTCGAAAGGTCATGGGACATCTCGGCCCTGCGAAAGAAAGCCCGGCGAGGAAATTGCTCGAGCTCGCCACCACACTGGATCCTATCCAAGGAGTCGGGAGCTTCGTTGCGACGGACAGGGTTTTCTCTCTTCTTGAGCGAGAGTTTGACACGACTGACATCCATGCCGCAGTGGCATCTGCATTGAAGCCTCGGGATGCGGCGGACCTATCAGCTCATGAATTAGTGCTCGATTTGGCCGGCAGGAGGTCGGGTGCGATCCGTCTGGTTACCACCAACTTCGATCGTCTGTTCGAAAGCTGCGATCCGAGTGTGAGATCCATCGGGCCTGCGCATCTTCCTGATCCGCGGCGGGCCGACCTGAATGCGGTGGTCCATCTCCATGGCCGTGTCGATGCAGGGTATCTTGGCTCGGACCACGAAGGATTCGTACTGTCCAGCGGCGAGTTTGGCCGCGCCTATCTTGCCGACGGCTGGGCAGCGAGATTTATCCAGTCCCTGCTCTCGCGTTTCAGCATAGTGTTTCTCGGCTATTCTGCCGACGACCCCCCCGTGCAGTACTTGCTGGAAGCGCTGAAGGGAGCATCCCAGACACGCGGGCGAATGTACGCGTTCCAACCCGGTGAAAGCGCCGTGGCTTCGTCCCTATGGGAGAACAAGGGCGTGCACGCTATGGCCTATGATCCGTCGGACGGACATAAGGCACTATGGTCGACCTTGGAAGCATGGGTGAACCGCATCAACGACGTTGACGGCTGGCACGACAGTGTTCTCAAGAAGGCGGCTCGCGGTCCCGAGGGTCTGCATCCCCACGAACGCGGTCAGGTCGCGCATATCCTCTCGTCCGCGGAAGGCGTCCGCCGCGTGACACAGCTCCCGGACGGCGGCATTCCTGCCTCCTGGCTTCGAGTTATCGATCCAAGCGAGCGCTACGGACAACCCGAAAGGGACTCCGATTCGTCAGATCGACGTCTCGATCCATTCGATCAATTCGGCCTCGATGACGATGCGCCGCCGCCACCGCCTGATCCCCGTGAAGACGAACTCTCCTATATGACGCGACCGCGGGACGTTCCAAAGGAAAGCTGGGGCGGTTTCGATTTATACCCGGGAGACAGCTCGGCTGCGGTCCGGCACTCCGGAATCCTTCATGGACGCAACGCTTCAATGGCGGATCCTCTGCCAAACCGCCTAGATCTACTTGCCATCTGGCTGATGAAGGTGGCGCATCAACCCAGCGCTTTTTCGTGGGCCTTGAAGCAACCGGATCTCCATCCACGGGTAAAAGCGCTCGTACTATGGGCAATCAGGGATGGAGGCGAAAAGTTTTCGGCCGAGATCGCTCGGGGATGGCGTTACCTCTTCAGAACCTGGGACGACCGACGTGAAGATCCTGATCAAACCGCCTTGGCCGTGTCGACCGAGGCGAACGCTTCGGGATGGACCGACGAGATGCTGCGACAGCTTATGCGAACTCGGCGTCCCCGCCTTCGAATAGAAGCACCCCTCGGGATTCGCCCATCCGAGGACGACCGACTCTTCAGCTTAAGAACCGAGTACCCCAGGCCTCATATCGAGGTGGAAATTCCGCCCGAGATGCTCGAGGGCGCCGTCGCGAGGCTCCGTGAAAACCTGGACTATGCGAAATCCCTCGAGGCGGAGGTGCACGGGGGCGATTGGATCTACCTGCCAACGACATACGAGACGGATGGACAGCTTCTGGATCAGCACGCCTACGGACTCGTGGGGCCTGTTCTGGAGATGCAGCGAGAGATGGGCCGCCTAGCCACCGTTGAGCCTGCAGTCGCGCATGCGGAGTTTCTCCGATGGCCGATTGATGATGATGGAATCTTCGCGCGGCTGCGCATTTGGGCGGCCCGGGAGTCGCGGATTACGACGCCGGAGGAGGCAGCGGCGGTACTAGAGGGTCTGTCGGACAAGGCCTTCTGGGGAAGCCTTCATCAGCGCGACCTGCTGATGACCTTGAGCAGCCGATGGAGCGACTTTCCAGAGTCGGCTCGTCTCGCGTTAGAGCGCAAGCTGACTTCCACCAGCTATCCGTATGACACCCCAAGGGGTCCTGAATACAATGACCGGGCACTACTCGGGCGGTTGCGATGGTTTGCCGGTCAAGGCCTACATTTCTCGTTCGACGTCGACGGAATGATCACGGATCTAGCAGCCAGACTTGGAGGCAAGCTGCCGAACGTCGATGACGCTATTGAGGACACTCAGCCCAGGGTGTTCTCAGTCGAGACGAACAATGATCCAGCGGAGCTCGTGAGGCTTTCCATCAGGGAGATCCTCTCCAAAGCTGCGGTCGTGGAAAGGGTTGATTATCGCACGCACGTGCAACACGATCCCTTCTCTGGCCTAGTGGAGCATCGCCCTATCAAGGCTCTTGCCGCACTCTCATATGAGACAAAGAACGGTAGGATTCACGCCGAAGGATGGGGGACCTTCCTTCGTTCGGAAAAACGGGAGCAGGATCCCGCAAGGCTGTTACATCTGATCTGTGCGAGGCTCGCGAACATGACAGACACGGAGCTGGCGCAGGTTGTTCACCCGGTAGCGGATTGGATGAAGCGCCTCGCTCGCCGCCTAACGGCCGAACTGCCACCCCTATTCGACATGCTGTGGCAGAATATGGTGAAAGCTTCAGCCGCAATTCCTGCTTTGGACAGTGAGAGATATTCCGAAAGGAACTGGGCCGACGACGGTCTGAACCGGCCCGTCGGAAAGCTCACTCAAGTCTTGCTTCAAGATCCAAGTCTTTCCGGGAGGCACCGGAACTCTGGACTCGAAACGAGCTGGAAGGCGAAGATGGAAGCCCTCTTGTCCCTCCCCGGTGACTTGCATCGACAGGCGCTTGTATTTGCGTCGTTCCGGTTCGTGTTTTTTTGGCTGATCGACCCCAAATGGGCCGAAGCTATTGTGATGCCCAACATGGAGTCCGAGGGTCCGGACGGAGATGCGTTCTGGGATGGCTTTTTGTGGGCCAGTAAGGTGCCCCCTCCACCGCTGCTTCGAAAGATGAGAAGGTCGATTGTTCGAAGGATCGCGGACGGTTCACGCCGAAAGTCCATCACCGACAGTCTCGCGGACATCGTTCTCTATGCTTGGATCGAATGGTCCGAACGAAAGAATCCTCCCATTTCAAACGCCCAATTTAGAGAGGCCATCGTCGAAGGCGGAGAGCAATTCGGGGTGCAGGTACTATGGAATCTCGGGAGGCGATTGCAAAAGAATGCCGTTTCTCGCGAAAAGGTCATCCTGTTTTTTCGCGAGGTCTGGCCGCTCCAAAAAACCTTGAAGTCGGAAGAGACATCGCGCGCGCTGAGCGCTTTCCTGTTCAAGACCGGCGATCTATTCGCTGAAGTAGCAACACTCATCGCTGGCCGGCTCGTTCCGTGCGAGGATTTCGACACTTATACGGTCTATGCCGAAGAACCAGGCGGAATAATCGAGACGTTCCCGGAAGCTCTTCTCGAGATCCTTCTACGCCTGTTGCCGAGCGACGTTAGCCGCTGGCCACATTACACCGGGGATATCCTCGACCGACTTGTGCGCGCGCCAAGCATTGGCGCCGACGCGCGGCTGATACACCTCAGACGGACCATGGGCCGCCCAGCGATCGCGCCTGAAGTCTGATGCTGAATCAACCATCTGCGGCGGCATTCCACCGCTCTGCGGCTCCGAAAATCAGACGTAGGCAATAAAAGGCTGACATCGTGGGATCGACCGCCCTTTAGATCGGTAGGTGATCAAGCTGCCCCTGCCTGGCGACGTGACCGGAATTACGACTCGCCTTTTGCAAATTGTGCCCTGCCCCGGTGGCGCTGGCGGGACGGAAGCAGGAAGACGCAATCTTCGGGTTCCGCGGCGAGCTCGTCGACGGCGCAGCGCATTGCGCGCCCTGGCCGACGGCATGATGGGGATGCGCTTCATACACGCAGTACTTGCTTCGGGGAAGGAAAACTCTCTGTGGATCAGATCAGGCTCAAAGGATGGCGCGGGAAACCGCATTAAGGTGGCATTCAACTAAAACGATTGCCTCGCCGAGTTTTGACATTTGCCCCTTATGGCTCCTCGAAAGCGTGGCGTGGCATGGCAGACGCCTGGATACCACGGACGGTACGATGACAATGGTCTTGGAGGCATTCGCAAACCACTTCTGACCGGCTCCTCCGATATAATGCGGCGCCCGGACGCCCGGACGGAGCCAATTGCCCGACGCTTTATTTACGGGGGGTCTTTGGCACCCCACCTCTTTAGCGTTTCTCGGGGTTTCCCCTGCCGCACGATCTTGCGTTTGGCCTGGTCGGCTTCGAGGCCCGGCTTTGAAAGCGCTTCACTACGCGTTTCTCTGTCTTGCGCAGTCTCCTTACCAACGCCTCGGACTCCGGCATCGTTCTTTCCTTTGCGTGACATGCCAGTTTTCCGATTTCGACGTTGCCGTTTGGAACACGTGCAGGATTCCAATCGCGTCCATCCTTCCATAAGGCTCTTCTGCCAAGGAACGGGGGCGTGAGATGTACGTGCTAATTGCGCAGGCCTGGAGGAATCCGAGAACACGTAGGATTCGAATACGAATCCATTCGACGTTCCTCGCTCTCACGGGAACCAGCGAAATTGGTCGACCTGTTATGCGGACTCCGCCATCGGTAGTGGGCGGTCCCTTCTTGGCTCCTTCTTGACTGCTTGCTATAAGATCATTTTGCTCACGATGTGATCATTATATTCAACCTGGAGCGATTGTCAATGGCGGGATGCGAGCGCCGCAACCAGTAACGATCCGCAAATCGCGCCGGCATTGCTTCTCATATTCTCTCCAAACCGCTCAATGGATTCAACGCTCAGTCAATGCAACTATTAGCAGTAGTCGCACCCGACGAGCGAGGACGAATCCTACTAAACCATTGATTATGAACGAAATTGTTGACTATACTTTAGGTAAGCCGGCTTGATTGGGGGGCATTCCAGGTGTAACTTTGTTTGTGAGTTACACGCGCAAGACGCACCGGACAGAACCCCATGTGCACCGGATGAACGCCCAACGTGACGCCTAGTGCATAGCATCAGACCCTAAGGAGGAACCCGCAATGAGTAACTCGGATGGTCCTGGAGGCCCGGATAACCCAGGCGGCTTTTACAACACGAAGGATGTCTGCCGATTGCTCGGGGTGTGCCGGGGCACACTCATCAAGATGGTTAAAGCCGGCCTGTTCAAGAAGCCGTTCAAGTTTTATCGGCGGGGACACCATTGGGCAAAAGATTACGTACATGATTGGATACGCCAGGCCGGACGTTAGAGCGGGCGGAAACGCATCTTTCCCCGGGGCGGCCGCCCTCCGTCGAGCAACAGCGGTCACGTCGCTGTTGCGACCTCAAAACGACCTCGGCGGTCGTCGCTCAAACCGGAAATCATCATCTAAGTATCGGAAATTTTTGGCGACCCCTGCAGGAATCGAACCTGCGACAACCTGCTTAGAAGGCAGGTGCTCTATCCAGCTGAGCTAAGGGGCCGCGTGACCACGTGTTTCATCACGACGGTCATATCGGTATGCCCGGAAGCGGTTCAGTGCGTCCAGGGCTGCGTCCGCGTATAGCGGAAATTGTCGGGATAGGCCACTACCTGTCGCTGCGGATCCTTCGGCGCGATCACACGATAGTCGATACCGTTGCGCGTCGCATAGGCTTCGGCAAGTTCCTGCGTTTCGAAGGTCAGCTTGACCTGCTGGCGCATATCCGAGGACGAGGTATAGCCCATGATCGGATCGATCGTCCGTGGGGTCTCCTGATCGAACTCGAGCACCCACATATGGGTCTTTGCCTTGCCGGACTGCATCGCGGTCTTGGCTGGACGATAGATCTTGGCAGACATTGCTGCAACGCCTCCGAATTAGGGCCTTCGTATTCAAATCCTGCACGCCGTTGCCGGAGCGCTGTCTTCGTACCATCGCACGAAGAGGTGAATTTTGCTTAGCCGCGAATCCCCGCCTTTTCAAGAAAAAAGCCACGGCTCCAGAACGTTGCGGCCGTCAGCCCTTCTTCGTCGCTTGGGCAAGCGTATCGGATGTCTTGCGGCAGGTTGCGAAGAGATCGAGCTTGGCGTCGTAAACGCTGGTCGCCACGTCCATCAGGCCAAGTACGCTGTGGAAGAAATTGTCATGCGACGCCGGCTCGGCTGCTCTTGCCGCCAGGCAACCCATGTCGATCTTCGATGCGGCGCTGAAATCCGGCGACAGCCAGGCAATGATCGGAACACGGGTCTGAACGTCAGGAGCGATGATGTAGGGCGTGCCATGCAGGTAGAGGCCGTTTTCGCCAAGCGACTCGCCGTGGTCGGAGACGTAGAGCATCGACGCCGAAACCGAGTTCGCATGCTGCTTCAACTCATCGATCACCTTGGCGACGACGTGGTCGGTGAAGAGGATCGTATTGTCATAGGCGTTGACGATCTCTTCCGGTTTGCAGGAACCGAATTCCCCTGTCCGGCAATCCGGAGTGAACTTACGGAAATCGTCTGGATAGCGGCGATAATAGGCGGGGCCATGGCTGCCGAGTTGGTGAAGCACCAGAACGCTGTCCGTCTTCACATTCGCAAGCCAATCATCGAGCTTGTCGAGCAACACCGTATCCAGACATTCCCCGTCGGTGCAGAAGCGCGGATCGGCGGCATCGGGCAGGAACTTGTAGGAGACCCGGTTGGCGACGCCGTAGCTGCCGGTGTCGTTGTCCCACCATTCGACCTTGACCTTGGCGTGGCCGAGAATATCCGTCAGATTGTCCGTCTCCAGGCCTTTGCGATGCGTGTACTCTTGCCGCGGATAGACCGAGTACATGCAGGGAAGGGAAACGGCCGTCTCCGTCCCGCAGCTCGTCGCGTTAGCAAAATAGACGACGCCCCTCGCCTTCATCTCGGGATTGGTCTCGCGTGCATATCCCCCGAGCGAAAAGTCCTGCGCGCGCGCGGTCTCGCCGGCGACGATCACTGTCACGCGCGGCTTGCCGTTGGCGCTCGCCGAGCGCTGATGGGCATCGGTACCGAGCGGCCGACGCACAATGTTGCGATCCTCCTCCGACGCAAACACAAACCGTGCAACGCTGCCGATCGGCAGGAACGGATTGAGCGTCAGCATGATATCCCTGTGCAGCCGCCCGACCGCCGCAAATGTCTGAGAGAACCCCAGGCCCGCGGCGACGAAAATGGCTAGGCACGGCACGATCACCGCCATGTTCCAGGCAAACTTCTTCAGGAACGGCCGGTGCACCACCCTCACCCAGATGATGAAGAGCGACGGCAGTATGCCGGTCAGGAAAACGTGGAAGAGAAATGCGGGCGTAATCAGATGCGCCGATTCAGCGCGCGTCGTCACCGCCGCGTTGCGGATCATCTCCTTGTCGATAATGACGCCGAACTGATCGTTGAACCATGCAGCGATCACCGAAATCAGGATGAAGATGATGAGCGCAGGCTTGATAAGATATTTTACCGACGGTGTCGTCATCGCTGCGATCATGAGTGCGGCGATTGCAACAACGAACGCCACAAAGGCATAGGGTGTTGGCGCGAGATACCCGTAGGCTCGCGTCCAGAATGTGTGGTTCGCAACAACAAGAATGTAAATGGCAGTCAGAACCGACAGCGTCACGCTGCCAATACGCGGACGCGCGCTCCGCGCCGGCGCCGCTACGTCGAAATCTTCCAAAATGTATCTCCGGATGCGAGAACCGAGGGCTGGCCGCAGCCATCACGCCTTCCAGACGGAGATGTCAATCTTTTCTGACATCGACCTGAACGGCTGTGAAGAACCTTCCGGACAAATCATTTTAGTTATTGCGGCTTAGGAACGAACCGTGTATTGCGCTCCTCGTCGGCACGGAGTGTAGCGCAGTCTGGTAGCGCATCTGGTTTGGGACCAGAGGGTCGGGAGTTCGAATCTCTCCACTCCGACCACTTTCCCCCTAGTTTATCATCATCATTCGCCGGTTCCTAAGCGAACCGGGCCGCCGTTCTTGCGCGCGCTTTGGCCGCGACTTCTTCGCGGTCACGGGGTGGCTGCGAGGTTTCCAGCGAATCGAGCAGCGCGCGTGCGCATGCTGCGATGGAGCTGACTGCCTGGTCGAATGCGATTTCATTGCGCTTCGATGGTTTGGTCGTTCCGCTCAGTTTGCGAACAAACTGGAGCGCGGCGTCATGGATTTCGTCATCCGTTGCCGGCGGATCGAAGTTGAACAACGGCTTGATGTTTCGACACATGTTTCGCCTCCTGAACACCTGCCTCTGCCGTCGAAAGGCAGCTGACCGGAATAGAAGTAGTCGAATCACGGAAGGTGGCAACCGGTACCGGACGGAACGCTCCTCTGCATCGCGGCAGGTTTCGAACGCCTGCCGGGCAGAGCGCCACAGAAACATGGACTACGGCGGCCACCGAGACCAAACCTAGGCGCATGCCGCGCGCCGATGACGAGATGACTTCAGCGCTCGACGATGACCCTCGTTCCCGGCTGGACCATCTCGTACAGTTCCTCGACGTCCTGGCGATACATGCGAAAACATCCGCTCGACGCATTGGTGCCGATCGAGGACGGATCATTCGTGCCGTGGATGCGCAGCAGCCCGTCGGCCAGATAAATTGCTCGGGTCCCAAGCGGGTTCTTCGGCCCCGGCCCGACGACCGCGGGGAGCCTAGGATTCTTCTGGCGCATACTCGCTGTCGGTCGCCACTCGGGGTGCTCCCGCTTCGATACTACCCGCGTCGATCCGTACCATTGCTTGCCGTCGCGGCCGACGGCAATCGGGTAAACGTACTGCTCGCCCCATGATGTCGTGTAGACCAACGTGTGTTCCCGCGTGGCGATGACGATGGTTCCAGCTGTCCGCCGTGTCGACGGCGCCCTCCGCTCCCGCGGCGGCTCGCGATAACGAGGCATTGGCTCATAAACAGGCGGTGGCGGATAAGCGCCATACGGATCGTCATAGCCGTAGCCGCCATACCCGTCATAGCCGTCGTAGGGCCCATAAACCTGGGCCTGCGCCTGAAACACTGTCAGCAAAAGCGCTGCAGCGAGGAGAGCCAGCAATCTCATTTTTTGCCATCCACTGTTGTAAAAGCATGGTTGGGCCGAACTCTATGGCGGCACTATGGCCAACTGCCATGACGAGTGCCGTGTTCCCATCCCGGCACGCTCCCCGGGATACAGGCGAGACGGCAGGTCCTGTTAAAATCTCTTGACGGGGACCATTGCCGTTTTCTGATTTTGCGCGAACTTACTGATTACTATCTCCGTTCCGGCGGTGCCGGACGAGCCTCAAGGTTGGAGGGAAAAATGGACCTGCCGAAACTTCGAGAAGACTACCAGCAGAAGATCAAGGAACACGAGGAGCACATTCAGACGCTTCGGGAAAACAAGGCACAGCACTTCGTGCAGGAGGGTAACGGCCCCTTGAAAAACATCACGAAACAGATCGAAGACGAGTATCACCGTCATATCGAGGGCTATGCCGCGCTGATTGCGCAGATCGACGCCATCCTCGGCGTCTAGCACCGGATAGCGCTCGTCCGGCGGCAGGGTCTCCTGCCGTCCTCTCGTCATTCCCGCACCCATGGCGGGCAGATGGCTTGGCCCCGCATGCAAAAAATACACGCGTCGCGAAAGCCTCGCGCCTCATCAGTCGGAAACCCATTGTTAAGGTTGTATATCGTATATTTACCATATTGCATGGTAAATCATTAACCTTGGGAGTGCCGAATGAAGTCCTTGAGCGCAAGTGCAGCGCTGCTCGCGGTCGTGCTTGCAATGCCGGCCTATGCTGCAGATCTCGTTGAGGTGCCGATGCAGCCTGCCCCGGTGGCCGCTCCGGTGTTTAGCTGGACAGGTCCATATGGTGGCTTGAGAGGCGGCATGAGCTTCACCAACGGTGACTTCAACGTCCTCGGCACAGATTCTTCGCAGCACTATAACGGCGGCCAGATCGGCGGCTTCCTTGGTGCGAACTACCAGATGGACACGATTGTCATCGGTATTGAAGGCGATCTCGGCTACACCTGGGATCAGAAGGAATCCGATTTCCTCGGCTCCGGCGTCGAAGCTGGCACGGATCTATCGGGCTCTGTTCGCGCACGCCTCGGCTACGCCTTTGACCGCGCACTGCTCTACACCACGGCCGGCTGGACGGGCCAGCGCGCCTACATCGAGACCAACGGCGACAAGGAAGACAAGACCTTCAACGGCTGGACGATCGGCGCTGGCGTCGATTACGCGTTCACGGACAACGTCTTCGGACGCGCCGAGTATCGCTACAACGACTACGGCAGCAAGACCATTCGCGGCACCGATGTTGATCTCGACCAACATCTCGTCTCGGCCGGTATCGGTCTCAAGTTCTAGGCTGCCGTCGTCACCGGCAGCACACGCGCTCGACGCCTGATCCGGCGGTCGTTTGGTGCGGCGCTACTTACGCTTGGTCGTGGTAGCGCTCATGACCCTGTCACCGGTCTTGATACCGAGCCTAGCGGTCACGCCTGCATTCAGCTCGATGACGTATTTCACCGACGTCATCGAGTCGATGATATCTTCCGAATAGGGCACCGCGTTCTGCTTGATGTTGCGGATCGTCCCTGTCGAATCCACGAACAGCATATCGAGCGGCAGAATGGTATTTTCCATCCACATCTGAACCCGGCGAGAAACGCCGAAATCAAAGATCATGCCCGCGTCTTGCGCCATCTGCTTGCGATACATCAGGCCACGCTGACGCTGTTCGTTGGTATCGGCGACCTCAACGATGAAATTGAATGTCTTGCCGGATGCCGTCTGGATGACCAACGGCTCCTTGTCGAAGGTCATGGGTTCCTGGGCGAACACAGGAAAGACCAGCATGAAAAAAAGCGCCGCAAGGGCGCTTCTGATCGTATGGGCAGAGAGTGTACGCATCAGTGCGCGCGGCTCGTGGGGCTCGGAACATCCGGGTGGATTTCCGCCGCCATCAGGCCCTTGTCACCGTCACCGAAACGAACGAGCACGACCTGACCGGGCCGCAGCTCGGTAAGACCAAAACGACGCAGCGTCTCCATGTGAACGAAGATGTCTTCAGTCCCCTCGCCGCGTGTCAGGAAGCCGAAGCCCTTCGTGCGGTTGAACCACTTGACCAGCGCCCGCTCGAGGCCGCTTGTTGCCGTCACCTGCACATGGGTGCGCACGGGAGGCAGCTGCGACGGATGAACCGCCGTGGACTGATCCATCGAAAGAATCTTGAACGCCTGATAGCCACGCTCGCGGCGCTGGATGAGCGCGACGATGCGGGTACCTTCGAGAATGGTCTGGAAGCCGTCGCGGCGAAGGCAGGTCACATGCAGAAGAACGTCCTGCATACCGTTGTCGGGGACAATGAAGCCAAACCCTTTGGCCACGTCGAACCACTTCACAACGCCGGTGATCTCAATGAGATCGATCGCGTCTCCCGCGAGTTGATCGAGGTCGGTGAATTCCTTCGATGAAATCCTGTCAGCCATTTCGCCAGCCCCCTCAATACGCGTCACACTGTTACGGTTAACTGATTCTTGAGATCAAGATTAACATGTTGGTAACGGATTAGCGCAAGTCCTACTTTCCGATTATTCGCAGTTCATAATCATACCCCTGTGTCTTGCCCGAAGCTGACGTTCTGCCACATAACATCGGGCCTGCATTTAGAGAGGAAACAGAATGCGTTATCTACACACGATGGTCCGCGTGAAGGACCTGGACGCCTCCCTGCATTTTTATGGGACGCTCTTCGGCCTGGAGGAAGTTCGCAGGATCGACAACGAAAAAGGCCGGTTCACCCTGGTTTTTCTCGCCGCTCGCGACGACAAGGCGGATGCGACATCGAAAGGCGCCCCGTGCCTCGAGCTCACCTATAACTGGGACACCGAAGACTATACCGGCGGGCGCAATTTCGGCCACCTCGCCTACGAGGTCGACGACATCTACGCAACATGCCGGAACCTGATGGACAACGGCATCACGATCAACCGTCCGCCGCGTGACGGCCACATGGCCTTCGTGCGGTCTCCGGATGGCATTTCGATCGAGATTCTCCAGAAGGGCGGCAGCCTTCCAAGCGCCGAGCCATGGGCTTCGATGGCCAATACCGGCGCCTGGTAGGCCGAGGCTTTTGCGAGGCTTGCGGCTTTTGCGATTTCCTGACCGCGTGTCCGGATCACGCTTGTAGCCGCCGGCCCACGCGGGCACTCTCCGCACGACTCGAGGCGAAGAGCGCATCATCTGCTGCGTTCTCCGCCATCCATTGGAGAATGCTCGCTTGCTCGCTGTTGAAAAGCGGATGCCCCTCGGGGCCACCTTTCTGATCGCTGCGTCCGCCATGACGCTTTGCAGCTGCGTGTCCGAAAAGAACTCGGTTGACGCTGTCTTGGCAGTGACACCGGCGCAAGCTGCTGCCACCACGGCCGCAGCGCAGGCGGCACAAGGCGCGGCGCCTGCAGCGTCCGGCTATCGCGATCCGATGATTGCCAATGTGTCCGGCGCCGCTTCCGCGACCACAGACCCAGCGACCGCCCAACCCGCCGCCGTGGGCTCCGCGGCTTCGGCCCCCGCCAATATCGGTGGTCTCGCAATGCAGTCGACCGGTATCAACGCCGAAGCCATGAGCATCTTTTCGGTGCGCACGGTGCCGCAGAACAATTCCACATCGACACAGCTGCAGCCGGGAAATGCCTACGCACCGGGCGGCGTCAACGCAGTGCGCTCCAGCGTCTACAGCAGTCAGCTTCCCATCGAGCAGACGCCGCAGGCGGGTCAGGCAACCCAGCCACAGCAATCCTCGCAGAATACCAGCACGCAGTTCGCGCCGGCCCAGACCGCGTCGCTGGCGACGAACGCACTCCCCGGCCAGACGATGAACGCGCTCTACACGGCGCCGAAGCAGAACCTCCTCGGCAGCCTCTCCGGTCTGCTGCAGAAAGCATCCTTGCCGGGAATGACGCGAACGGCGCCGAACGGCCTGCTGATCCAGAACGACAAGGTGGAAGTCGGCTGCTTCAAGCCGGATCTGATGAATGTCATCAAATCCGTCGAAACCCATTTCGGAAAGCCCGTCGTCGTCACGTCGGGCTATCGCGATGCCGAACACAACCGGATGGTCGGCGGCGCGGAAGAATCGATGCACAAGACCTGCGACGCGGCCGACATCCAGATCTCCGGCGTCTCGAAGTGGGATGTCGCGAGCTACATCCGCTCGCTGCCAAACCGCGGCGGCGTCGGAACCTATTGCCATACAGACTCCGTCCATCTCGACACCGGCAAGAACCGGGACTGGAACTGGGGATGTGGCGGCAGAGGCCCTCAAACGACCATCGCACGGGCCCTCTGACGCCCGGCCGAGAATAGGCTGACGTTACGTCAGCACCGTCACGAATTTAAGAAGATCCACACATAGGCGCTTGATTTACAACCGCTAATAGCTTTTTCGCGCCTGCAAAAATATCCCGTCATTTTTTTGTAAAAAATCGAAATTGGCGCTTGCGGGATTCGCGATGCCTGACTATAAGGGCGCCACCACGAAGGAAGCGCCCTTCGTCTATCGGTTAGGACACCAGATTTTCATTCTGGGAAGAGGGGTTCGACTCCCCTAGGGCGTGCCACTTCTCTGATTTCATTGATTTTTATCACAATGAATAGAGAGCGGTTTCGAGAGCCGCATCAATGCATCCGGTAGCCCGGCAGCGTCGCCTGCGCCTTCGATCACCGCAGGTACCGATCACACGCCTAGCCTAGCGGCAGGGTCCTTCGCGATTCAGGTCATCGACGATCGCGAATCTCTCACTATGTGTTCGACAAGACGAGGCGCCTCCTCCGCGATCGCCAATATGATGCCTGACTTGCGCGTGGACGCGAAATCCAGTCCGGCGAAGTAGAGTCCCGGTAGAGCGCTCACGCCATCCGTGTGAACCGGCTGTCCGGCAGCGTTGAGCGCTCCGGGAAGCCCGACGTAGCCGAAATCGCCCTTGAAACCTGTGCACCACACTACGCTGGTCACTCCGGAGCGCGCGAGATCAAGCGAAACGATGGCGGTATCCGGCTTACGCCATACGACCGTCTCCGCCGGATCGGGCTCCGCAGCCGGCGCGTCGATTCCCGCTCGGTCGATATAGTCGTCGATATGGCGTTTGGCGTTGGAGGAAGCTTCATCCCCGAAGCGCACATTCGGCCCGACCTCGTCCGCGAACGACAGGCTGCCATTATCGGCAACGCCGGTCAGCCGCCCGAGAAGCACGATACCTTGGGCAGCGAGCGACTGAAGGCTGATCGTATGCTCCGACCCGAGCACGCCACGCGGAGGGATACGGCCAGCAAGCCGTATAACCTCCTCTCGCCGCACGTCGAGAAACCCGCTTTCCTCGAGCCAGAGCATGACGTCGCGCGCCCGATACCGCCGCGGGAGCCGCCCCACTCGACTGGTCGCAAGGAAGACCGCCCGCCCCGCCTCCGCCAGTTCTTCCGCGATCTGGGCGCCTGATTGACCACTCCCGACCACCAACACCGCTCCGGCAGGCAGATCGGCGGCACTGCGGTAGCCGGAAGCGTCGACCTGATAGATGCCAGCCGGCAATGCATCCGACGCGCTCGGACGGACGGCACAGTTCAGGTTGCCGCTTGCGACGACAACGTTGCGTGCTTTGAGCATGCCGCGCGAGGTGGTGAGCCGATAGACGCCATGCTTCTGCACAAGTTCGCTCACCACGGTATCCGTTTCGATCGGCAGCGCATTCCTACCGGCGAAATCCTCAAGCAGGGCCACGAACTGGTCGCGCCTGAGAACACCCTGGGGGTCCGGCCCGTCATAACGGTCGCCGGGCATGATCGTCTGCACGTTGGGCGTATTCATGTGAAAGGCATCCCAGCGCTGCGTGCGCCAGGTCTCTCCTATGCGCCCCCGCTCCAGCACGCGATGGCGCAGACCCTTCCGCGCCAGCCAATAGCTGACACCAAGGCCCGCCCAGCCGGCTCCGACGACGACAGCATCTAGAACATCCAAGCTGCCATTCAGTTGCCGTGGTGATCGCATGATCGGCATCCCCAGCCATCCCCGCGCGGCATTAAGCCTTGTTCATCGCAGCCTGTCCAGCCGCACCCTCAGTACGCGTGCCGGACACCACCGGCAGATTGGCCGGCCGTTCAGCCGTCCAGCCAGGCAGCAAGGCCCTCCAGCGTCTGCAGACCGTATTCGACCGCGCCGAAGCCGATGACGAAGCGACGCCGCTCGGGAGTGGGATGGAGTTGGCGCAGCGTAAGCACCGTCTTGCCGTCGGTCTGCTCATCGAAGGTTACCGTGACGCGGAAACGATCGGGATCATCGGGATCGGGCGTGCCATAATCCATCACGATCCGCTCGTTCGGCACGATCGTCAGGAAGCGCATCAGGTTCGCAAAGCGCTGCTCCCGGCCCTCGAACACGCCCACCATATCGAACCGCCAGAGCCCGCCCTCGCGGATATCGGCTTCGTGGCTCTCGATCGCAAGACCCGCCGGTCCGTACCATTGCGCCAGTGCATTGGGGTCCATCCAGGCGGCAAAGACCTTGTCGCGCGGGTGGTTCAACACCTTGACCAATACGACTTCGCGATCCAGCGACCAGGTGTCAAACAGGTTTGCCATTATCTCCAT
The DNA here is from genome assembly GCF_030382195.1 of Rhizobium sp. S96. NCBI lineage: Bacteria > Pseudomonadati > Pseudomonadota > Alphaproteobacteria > Hyphomicrobiales > Rhizobiaceae > Rhizobium > Rhizobium sp. S96. The sequence continues at coordinate 216,884 of NZ_JAUDRY010000009.1, read as the reverse complement.
CCTCCTCTTCCGTCTTATCAAGATAGACTTCCAGTCGGTCCAACCGCTCGGTCCAGCGCCGGCGCTCCGCCTGCATCCAGTCCGCCGCTTCCTCGAACCGCGCCTGCACCAGCCGGCACCAGCGGCTGCGCCCGCGCTTCTCGCTGGCAATCAGCCCGCAATCCTCGAGCACCTTCAGATGCTGGGCGAAGGATGGCAGCGCCATGTCGAAAGGCTCGGCCAGAACACTGACCGGCACCTCACCCTCGGACAGCCGCGAGACCACCGCGCGGCGCGTCGGGTCACTGAGAGCGTGAAAGGCAAGATCGAGAGGGGTCGAATGGTAGGGCATGTGACTCACTAAGACGGGTTGGAGCTGCAGTCAAGAATAATAAGGCACTTGCCTTACTATTGAGTTCACGTAAGATCGGGGCGGTTAGCCAACAACTTCGCAAGGAGAACTCCAGTGGCAGTTCGTGTCGATCTCATGATCTCGCTCGACGGTTTCGCGACAACGACGGACCAGACGCCAGAAGTCCCGTTCGGCGAGGACTGGCCGCGTCTCGTCGGCGCCTACACTGCAACGCGAACGTTCCGCGAGCGCGTGCTCAAGGATACCAGTGGGGCTGGGACCACCGGTGTCGATGACGATTATGCGAGAGAATACTTTGCTGACGTCGGCGCCGAGATCATGGGCGCCGGCATGTTCGGTCTGCACGCCTTCCCCGACGACCCGAACTGGCGCGGCTGGTGGGGAGAAGAGCCGCCCTTCCGGATCCCGGTCTTCGTTCTCACTCACAAAACCCGCCCTTCCCTGCAAATGGCTGGCGGCACCACGTTCCATTTCATCAGCGCCACCCCGGTCGATGCGCTCCAGCAGGCTATCGAGGTCGCGGGCGGCAAAGACGTGCGGATCGGCGGCGGCCCAACGGTCGTTCGCGACTTCCTGAAGGCAGGCCTTGTCGACCGTCTGCATGTAGCAATCACCCCCATCCTGCTCGGGCGCGGGATACGCCTGTGGGACGAGCTGCGCGGCCTGGAAACCGGCTACACCGTCAAGGCGGACACCGCACCGAGCGGCACCATCCACCTCACCTTCCAGCGCTAGTTTTTATGACCCGAGGCGCCCCTGGGCTGCATAGCTGCCCGGGGCTGGCAAGTCGCGCACTTGAACAGGCGATGCCCGGCCTCAATCCGCTATCTGGCCCTTCCGCCCGGATGGCGCTTTCTGGCTGCGCTTGACTATGAGGACGTCTGGTTCGACAGCGGACTTGTCGCCAGAGATTGAGAGCTTGAAAATGATCGCTCCTGGCGCAAAGCGATCGACTGTCGATCTCGGCCATTGGCTTTAGCGGCGTTCGCCACGCTCGCAGTCACTACTTCGTAAACGACCGTTCAAGCACGAAGCCCGTTTGTACATCTATGAGATGGCGCCAGCCGCTGTAGGTGTGGGCATAAAGATGTTTTTCAACTAAGCAGATTGAGACGTACTGCTCCGTTGCTCGGTCGCCATTGGCAGACCAAAGGATGTTGCCGCTCTCGCCAGTAGCCCACAGACATGCCGTCGCAGGAGCACTACCCGACACGTCAAGCAGCCAAAGCTTGGTGTCGCCTATTTCGACGCTGGCCAGAACTGGTTGGCTTGGAAGCATTTTTCTTCAACTTGGGCGTTTGCGCAGTCGTGGCACTAAATGTGCTTTAGCATAGAGCATACAGGTACAATGTCCGCAATTGGCGTTCGTCTGCATACGGTCCAACCAGCCATCACGCCATCGTGGATAGATTTTTACTGGTTGCATTATGGAATGCATTATCGCGCCCAGGTTATTTTCATAGATGGAACCCTATGAAGACTCCCGAGCGAGAATGATCAACAAAGCGACCTACAATAGACGCAGCGAACTCACGATATTCGCAAACCTTGGGGCATTCATATTGCTTCGTATCGCGATATTCGCTTTCGATCTGAACCTATCGCCATCCGATTGCCTATTGCTTGGTATACCAATGGCAATCGGTTCATTTATTTGGAACTTCCGTCCCGGCTTGGACCTCGCATTCCAAGCTCAGCAAGCTAAAGCCAGTTCTGAGGATGAGTTTACACGGCTGTTCAAGATTGCTGCGGGATGTGTCTTTATCGCAGTTCTCTTTGCGGGGGGATTGGCTGTCATCGCCTTGAATCCGCCAGTGAAGCATCTGGAAAAAGCCAGGCTGATCGCCCTTCTTGCACCGCCGATCCTAGCAATGCTCGCCCCGAGGATCATTGCCATATTCAGGCTCCTGGCAGATAGCTATCATAGGATTTAGACGCCGGCCCCAGTCCAGCGGGAAATCGCACCGGAGCGGAACATCCGTCTCACGTTCCAGCAGTCGTCCATCATCCGAGGCGATCCTGGGCTGCATGGCAACATTCTCAATCTGTTGCCGACGCAGCTTGCACGCCTAACGGACTTTGGCCGCCCGGTTTCGTCTTTATCATACGCCCGTGCCTGCCGCCCAGATGGTATCAGCCTAGTTTCTTCGAACGCTATTACACGCAACAAGCATCTTCTCGTCAGCTATGACGCGCTGACCGTTACCGCGCTGCCACATGCTCTGGAGCCAAAAACTATGCGTGTCAGACATCCTGCTGTTGGGGACCAGGATGAATGGGGCGGGCTCATCCGAGCGATAGGTTTCGGCAAAATGCTTCGCGTCGTCCAGGCTGGGAAGTTGCAACGCAACCCCTTCATAGCCGTCAGGACCCTGCAGATGATATTTTCTTGCATCATCCCCGATCTGGGTAAGCTTGAACTTCATCGGCAGGGTGCTCAGGCTGACGCATGTGTCCGCAGCGTTGCACGCTCCCCATACAGAGCACGACCATGGTGGCGGCCCCGGTTGCTCCACCGCCATCGCCGCCGATAGAGGGAAAAGAAGCATAAGCATTACCCAAAATCTCATAGGCGCTGTTCCTCGATAGGGCTGGTTTGTCGCCAACATAACTTACCTATGATAATCCACTAGAATGGATACACAGCTGGGGCCAGATGGCGCCCTAATTAGGTCTGTTCTCCCGATGATTGCAATGTCTGCTTGGCGCAAAACGGTCGGTCGAAGGCCCTCGTAAAATCTCCCGAGGTGAGAGCATTGCGAGACTGCAAAACTGGCTATACGCTTCTTGATCAAGGACGATAGCACTGTCGGCAACCCAACCTCGGCATCAAGAAGGGCAACAGGTCAAAGATGGCAACTTCATTTTGGGTGGCTAGAGCAGCGAAACACGCGATTCGAGTTCTGGTTTTCCTTTCGCTCGCAGTCAGCGGGGTCTTAGCGACTGAGTCCCGGCTGGCACGGGACGAATTGAAGGCATTTCCCGAGGCGCCCGCGGGACAGCAACGGCACGTCATCTTCCTTCCAAAGCGTACAGACGAAGATGCGCGACGGGTTGGCGTGATCGTTGGCCGAACCGAATTGGTGGACTGCAATCGGCATACCTTTGGCGCCCGGTTGGAGACGCGTACGGTCGATGGCTGGGGATATGACTACTACGTCGTCACCGGGGTTGGCGCCGTCGCGAGTACGCAAATGGCCTGCCCAGGTAGCGCCAAGAAAAAAGCGTTCGTGCGTAGCTCGGACGAGCCACTCTTACGATACAACAGCAGACTTCCCCTCGTCGTGTTCGCACCTGCCGACGTGGAAATCCGGTACCGAATCTGGAAAGCCGGCCCAGAGCGAACGGCAGACTGACCAGCTTCGTTCATCGCTTCTCGTGCTTGACAGGGCGGTCCGGCTCTGAGAATTTCGCTTGATGGGGCAGCGATCGCCCCACGAGGCCACGGCCGAAGAATCGCGTCCTGTAAACCCGCTTCAACGGAGGACGCGCCATCATGCCGTCATTTCTTGAAATCACATCAGACAAGCTTAACCGCATCGTGGGCACGCCTGGCGCGCCGACGCTGATCGACGTCCGGATCGACGAGGATTTCGATGCCGACGCGCGTCTGCTCCCCGGCTCCGTCAGGCACGACTACCGTACGGTCGGGGAATGGGGACCGTCACTTACCGGATCGGCCGTCATCATTTGCCAACAGGGCCGCAAGCTCAGCCACGGCGTGGCTGCCCATCTCCGACACGCCGGGATCGCCGCCGAAGTGCTCGAGGGTGGCTTCGAGGCATGGCGGCAGGCAGACGGGCTTCTCGTTCCGGAAGACAAGCTCCCCCGTCGCGATGATCGCGGCCGCACCGTCTGGGTGACGCGCTCGCGTCCGAAGATCGACAGGATCGCCTGCCCGTGGCTGATCCGGCGGTTTGTTGACCCTAATGCCGTCTTCCTCTTCGTTCCGGCATCGGAAGTTGCGCTTGTCGGCGATCGCTTCGGGGCGACGCCCTTCGACATCGAAGAGGTGTTCTGGTCCCACCGGGGCGAACTCTGCACCTTCGACGTCATGATCGAGGAGTTCGGCCTGAAATCCCGCCCTCTCCTGCACCTGGCGACCATCGTACGGGGCGCGGACACGGCGCGGCCGGAGCTTGCGCCCGAGGTCGCGGGGCTGCTTGCAGCATCACTCGGACTGTCCCGCATGTTCAACGACGATCTGGAGCAACTGGAAGCAGGCCTGACGCTTTACGACGCTTTCTATCGGTGGTGCCGGGACGCGACCAGCGAAACCCATAACTGGCCCAACGCCAAGGCAGGACAGTAACATGGCAGCCGTGGTCAACGAAGATGCCCGATCGTCCGGAACGGGCGATCATGAACTGCCGTTCTCCGAGGGAGTGAAGGTCTGGGCAAGAGTGGCGGCACTGAGCTTCGGCGGCCCCGCCGGCCAGATCGCCGTCATGCACAGGATCATCGTGGAGGAGAAGCGCTGGATCGGCGAAGAACGGTTCCTGCATGCTCTGAACTACTGCACGCTCCTGCCCGGCCCCGAGGCACAGCAACTGGCGATCTACATCGGCTGGCTGTTGCACAAGACCAAGGGAGGCATCGTCGCCGGAACACTGTTTGTGCTTCCCGGCGCGGTCGCGATCATGGGGTTGAGCTGGATCTACGCGATCTTCGGCAATGCCGCCGCGGTTCAAGCATTGTTCTTCGGGCTCAAGGCGGCCGTTCTGGCCATCGTGCTCGGGGCAGTCCTTCGCATCGGCAGCCGATCACTGAAGAATAAGGTGATGATGAGCCTTGCGGCCGCTGCTTTCGTTGCTCTTTGGCTTTTCCAGGCTCCGTTTCCATTGGTGGTGGTCACCGCCGGCCTGATCGGCTTTATCGGCGGCAAGGCTGGCTGGGCTGCGTTCTCGACAGGGGGAAGCCATGGAAAGATCAGCGGCAGACAGGTCGCGGACGCCGACAGTTTGCTCGGTGAAGGTGTGCCGGCGCATACGCGTCCAAATGCCGTCTGGTTGCTGAAGGTCGCAGCGGTTGGTGCGGTCGCATGGTTTGGACCGATCATTCTCCTGTTCGCGTTCCTCGGTTCCCACAACGTCTTTTCCGATATCGCCGTGTTTTTCTCCAAGATGGCGATGGTGACATTCGGCGGGGCCTACGCGGTGCTGTCCTACGTTGCCCAGGAGGCGGTGAACCACTACGGCTGGCTGAAGCCCGGCGAGATGCTGGACGGCTTGGGCCTTGCGGAGACGACACCCGGTCCGCTGATCATGGTGACCCAGTTCGTTGGGTTCATGGGCGCCTATCGCGCGCCCGGCGGACTCTCGCCGTTGCTTGCCGGAACGCTTGGGGGCCTGCTGACGACGTGGGTCACCTTCGTTCCCTGCTTCCTGTGGATCCTGCTCGGCGCTCCGTTCATGGAGACTCTGCGTCGCAACAAGGCCCTCTCTGCGGCACTGGCGGCCATCACGGCCGCGGTGGTGGGCATCATCCTCAACCTCGCCGTATGGTTCGCCCTGCACGTCCTGTTCTCAGAAGTCCGAAAGGTGAGCGGCTTTGGAATGACGCTCGACGTGCCGGTTCTGAGTTCCGTCAACCTGCCGTCGCTGGTGCTGACGATTGCTGCCGTCATTGCGGTGTTCCGTTTCAAGGTCGGCATGCTGACAGTGCTGGCGTCAAGCGCAGTTGTGGGACTGGCCTATGGCCTGACGTTTGGAGTCCATCCGTGAGCGCTTCACGCCCGCGTTATTTCTTCTTCTCTTGATCGTGGTGCCACTTGATGGCGAAGAACATACCCGTGCCTAAAACGAGAATCTTGAGCGGAAAGAAGACTATAGGGAACCAATCCCACATTTCGGATATTCCAGGCTATTATTTGACACTATCTATCGTGAGGGAGCACTACCTCAGAACTGCTGCATACGACATAAGCCATGTTGACGCAGATGTGATCATGACGTCCCCTCGCGCAGCATGAGTGGGCTTGCCCCTTGTTCCAAATCAGCTTCCGGAGAGCTGGGCATGACTTACTGATTGACCGGGGCCTTTCTTTTCATGACGGTTTTGTGACATAAGGGCGCTTCAAGTGTTCGGTCTTAACGTCCCACAGGAAGAGCCGACATGTTGCATCAACGTCGTCGTGCCGAGGATCAATTGTTGATCGCCAATAGAGTAGTTCCGCAAGCGGCAGCCATTTGCCTGGTCCTTCGGGAGAATGCGGATCCTCAGGTGATGCTTGTGCGCAGCAAGCGAACAGGGCAGTGGGGGATTCCGAAGGGCGGGATAGAGCCTGGGGAGTTGAGCTGGAAGGCTGCCGAACGTGAAGCCTTTGAAGAGGCAGGAGTAGTCGGCGTCGCCAACTCATCACCGGTCGGGCACTTCAGTTACACAAAACACGGAAATCTCAATCGGTATCGACTGGCGGTTCATGTTCTTGTGCAAGAGCGGATCGTTGACCAATACCCCGAGCAAGGGGTGCGGGAGCGACGATTATTTCCGATCACGGATGCGATTGAGGCCCTGAAGTCCTCGGAAACCAGCCACATGTGCGTCGACGTGCTAGAGCGTTTCCAGGTCGCAACGCCTTTTGACGCCTAGCAGCGGGCGACCCGAAATATCACAACACCTCACTCAGTAAGGTCAGTGTCTACCGAGGGCACAGGATCGCGCGTCGTCACCGCTACAACACCCCCGCCGCAGCCAGCCTGTTGTGAGCGTCGGTCATAACCGGCAGGTAGAGTGCGCTCAGCCCTTTCGCAAAGGTAGCGGCAAGGTGATCCGCATCCTTGTAGAGTGGCAGCCCGTTTCGCACGGCGTCGCAATGTTCGTCGTGGCAGATTGCCGGAAGAGGGTCGATGATCGAGGCGCCATATTGGGCGGCCGCGCGGGCCAGGATCGAACGCGAGAGCGCCTGGCGCTTCTCGATATAATCAAAGGGCGGCGCAACGTCGGTGGAGGCGCCCTCCATCATCGCCTTGGCGACTGCCTCGGGCATGTAACGACCCATCTCCGGAACATCGGAGACGAGCACGACCTTGGTGCCCTGCCTCTGCAGTTCCGCCATCAGGCTGTCGAGCGCCTTCACCACAGATTGAGAGCGGTCCGCCAATGGAGGTGGTACGGAGGCATCGAAATATGGCCCCTCATTCGGCATCTCGGCATCGTGGACATATTTGGGCCAATAGGCGACGAGAAATACCAGCGGGATGTGGTGTGATACGACGAAATCATGCACTGCTTCATTGAAACGTCCGCAGCGTTCGGTGTTGCCGTGCGAGAGCTCGACGCCAGGCAGTGGCGGGCAGGATGAATGCCCGGCAAACAGCCCTTGCATGCCTACCTGCGCTGCGGCGGCATCGATCGCCGGAGCCATCGCGCCGGAATGGGAGTCTCCCCACACGAGGAAGGATGGCTTGCTTGCGTCCTCAATACCAAGTTTGCAGAGCCTACCGGCACGAATATCCGCAACGGCAGGGCCGTCGGTGTCGGAATCGGCAAAACATGGCGGTAGGCTGAAGCGGCTCTCGTCGTAGGTCGAGGCATAGACGCGCTGCACATCGGGCGCCAGGCGACCCGGCAGGCCGCTGTTTCCGGCAACATAGGCACCGAGCGAGATGGCGGCCATCACAACGGCCACGGCACCGGCAAATAGCGGCTTGCGCGCGACCGGGCTCGCGTGCCCCCTGAAGGGCTGCTCGACGAAACGCCACGACACCGTGGCGACCACCAAGGACGCGGCGATGACGAGGCCACCTTGTGACACAGAGAGCTGTCGTCCAGTCATCTCGCGGGTGAACACGATGATCGGCCAATGCCATAGATAGAGGGAATAGGAGATCAGGCCGACGAAGATCATCGGTCTGGATCGAAGGATCTTGCCAGCGGAACTCCATTCGTCCCGAGCATGAATGACGAGTGCTGCCCCGAGGCACGGCAGGAGCGCTGCCGGGCCCGGGAACAACATCCGATCGCTGAACGTGAAGACCGCCACAGCGATGAGCAGAATACCTGCGAAAGCCAGCCCTGCCCGCGTCCTGGGCTGCCATGGCCTTGGCACGGCGTTGAGAGCCAGCAGCGCTCCCAGAAGAAGTTCCCATGCACGAAACTGCAGGAGATAGAACGTCGCTGCCTGAGATCGGAACAGCATCCACGTGCTCGCTGCGAACGACACTGCCAGCAAGGCTCCCAGCACAAGCACCGCGTATCGCCGCGCAAATCGATGGACGGCAAGCAGCAACAATGGAAACAGGATGTAGAACTGTTCTTCTACAGCGAGCGACCAAGTGTGCAACAACGGCTTCATCTGCGCGCCGATGTCGAAGTAGCCGTTTTCCTTCTCGAACTGGATGTTCGATGCGAACAGTGCGGCAGCCTTCAGACTGCGCCCGAAGTAGGCGAATTCGGCAGGCATCAGCAGGAACCAGCCAGCCACGGATGATGCCGCAAGGAGGGCGAACAACGCGGGAAAGATCCTGCGAATGCGGCGTTCGTAGAAGCGCGTCAGGCTGAAGGTGCCGCGATCGAGCTCTCCTGAGATCAGCGATGCCATCAGGAAGCCGGAGATGACGAAGAAGACATCGACCCCAACGAATCCACCGCCAAATCCCGGGATGCCCGCGTGATAGAAAACGACCGGAAGGATCGCCAGCGCGCGCAGCCCGTCAATGTCGGGCCGGTAGGAAATCTCGCCGTGCGGAGGTGTGCTGATCGCGACCAAATGCGCCGAGCGCTCTGCGATGATGTTCAAATGCTGGCCTCTGAGTCCGGCTGCGCCCTGGGGATTGGTGGGTCACCGGTAGCCGCTTGAACTGACGGAAAGCTGAACAATCAATCCCGCGCGCATCTTGCCGCAGGGTGTCACTCCTCAAAGCCCGGTTTCTGCTCAGCAAACCGGGGCGCGCCGACGCACGCCGTACGGCCTCGCCCCTCGCCCGCGCCGCATTCAAAAACCGGTGATCAACTCAATCTTGGAGCCGTCGCTGAAGCGCGACAGCCGGAATGCCGTGGGATCGACGACAGGCTGGCTGCCGGTCACGATATCGGCCATCAATCGTCCCGCAGCCGGACCGATGCCGAAACCGTGCCCGGAAAAACCGGTGGCGATATGGAATCCCGGAACGCTGTCCACCGCGGAAATGACCGGCACCGCATCCGGTGTGACGTCGATGCACCCTGCCCAGCGCTGCGCGATCCTGACATTCTCGAAGACCGGAAAATCCCGCTTGAGATCGGCCAGCGCCTTGTCCGCCAACCGCCGCGATGGCACCGGATCGAGCACGCGATTGTATTCGAACGGGCTGGCCTCATCCATCGACCATGTCCTGGAAAGCCTGAGTTCATCAAGGAACCGCCACCCGAGGCGGAAGGAAAGCGACTGCCACTCCGCGCGCAATGCCGGCAGAAAGGCTTTGGCGTAGCGGAACGATGCCGGCACGATGTCGACGATGTTGTCGTGGCCCGAAGCGATGGTATAGCCGCCGTCCTGCCGCTTGCGGATCGCAACGTCCTTCGACCAGATCGTCTGCTCCGGTCCGCCGTCGATTGGCTCACTGCGCATGACGCTGTTGATCACCTTGAGCTGCGGCAGATCGATTCCGAAGCGCCCGGAGAACAGATTGGACCACGCGCCGCCTGCGAGCACCACGGCCTTGCAGGCGATCGGACCGCGCTCGGTGATCACGCCGCTCACCGCGCCGCCGGCCGTCTCGATCCCGCGAACGGCGCACTCCGTCAAAATCGCCGCTCCGCGATCACGCGCCGCCTCGGCAATTGCTGGCGTCGCGCGTTGCGGCTCGGCGCGGCCATCCGCTGGGGTATAGAGTGCACCCGCCTGAGCGAGCCGCGAGCCCGGCAACAGGTCGCGGAATTGGCTCGCCGTCAGCATGCGCGTCTCGATCTGATGCGCTTCGAGATTCGCCCGCCAGCGGTCGTTGGCATCGAACTCCTTCTCGTCCGCGCAGGCAAAGACGATGCCGGCACGTCTGAAGCCCGTATCGCGGCCAGTCCGTGCGTCCAACCCGTCCCAGATACGCAGTGCTTCCGCCATGAGCGGCACCTCCCGGGGATCGCGCATCGAGATACGCACCCATCCCCAGTTTCGGCTCGATTGCTCCTGGCCAATGCCGCCCTTTTCGCAGAGCGCGACGCGCAAACCGCGTTCGGCAAGCTCCAGCGCCGTGGAACTACCGACAATGCCGCCGCCAATGACGACGACATCGCATTCCTTCGGCAGCTCCGCGTCTCCATGGACGGGAACGACATAGGGACCAGGCATAGGGATAGATCTCCAGGCAGGCGGGTGGGACTCAGTCGCTCACCTTCCTATCGCGTCAGAGCGTGTTTAGGAACAGCCATCCGATCCCAGCGCCGCGAGGCCACAGAGCTCCTGATGGAGCCTCATTCGTTCGGAAACGCAAAGACGTCGACGGGCTGCCCGAGCCCCCGCAGCGGGAATGAACCAAGGGACTCCATATCGGCCTGGCAGGACGCCATTTCCACGAATGCCCCGGAGAGAAGCACGGGTCGCTTGATCTCCTTCGTCAGGCTTTCAAGCCGCGAAGCCACGTTGACGGCAGGGCCGATCACCGTAAAGTCGAGGCGGCGGCGGGAACCGATATTGCCATACATAACATCCCCGACATGGACTCCGATGCCGTAGCGAAGCACCTGGCGACCGTCTTTCCTGTTCTGCTCATTTAGGGCCGCGATTGCCACCTCGGCCTCCTTTATGGCGCTCAGCAGATCCGCGCAGGCGGTGGGATTGGTCAAGGGGAAGATCGCCAGCATGCCGTCGCCCATGAATTTCAGTATTTCGCCGCCATGCCGCTCGATCGGCTCGGACATCGCGTCGAAATAGGCGTTGAGCAGTTCGATGACATCATCGCGCGGCCAGTGATCCGATATGGTCGTGAAATCGCGCAGGTCGCAAATGAGGATTGCCGCCCCGACCGTTGCGCCGCTGCCGCGGGTCGTTGCCCCCGCCAGGATCTGCTCGCTGGCATGTGGGCCCACATAGGTCTGCAGCAACGTACGCGCCAGAATGTTCTTCAGCCGGATCTCGGTCACCAGCGTCAACGCCGGCAGAAGGTCTTCGAGCATTGCGACGTGCGCGTCGGTAAAGCCGCCGGGCCGGTCGCTGCCAAACGTCACGATATGGCGCTTGCCAAGCGTGTGCTCCATCGGCCACGCGATATACTCGGTCAACCCCTCCTGCCGTAGCTCGTCGTAGAACTCGTGATGGCCATCGCCCTCGCGCATCGTCGCCAGATTCTTGCGGACTTCGTGCGCACCGCTGAATATCTCGTTCACCGGGCTCTTCAGGAACTGCGGTGTGTTTTCGATGCCGTAGCCGAAGGTGGCGATCTTCGCCTCCTTCAGACCCGTGCTCCATAAAATCCGCGCGCCCAGCCACTGCGGATGGTGGGTTCGGAAATGCATCGTCGCCCGGGCCACCGGAACACCCTCGTCCCGCAACCTTTGGCACAGCTGCACCAGGATATTGTCGATGAAGCGTTCATCGCGAGTCTCTTTCACCAGCCAATCGAGGATCTTTGTGCGCTGCCGCGGCCACGCCGGTTCGCTCTCGTCGCGCAAATCAGGCGTGGGGCTCGGAAAGGATTGCATGGCGGACACTCCGGAGATGCCAGAAAACGGGTACAACTGGAAAAACGTTCCTGCTTCGCAAGATGGGGTTCCCCATCGTGGAATGGAATGGCCACCACCACAAGATCGGTGGAATTTTTACCCCTTAGCCGAGAATCTGCCGCGTTGCGGCAATTGTCTCTGCACTTGACGCCAAAGGCCGGTATTCAAGGCCGATCGCGCCGCTGTAGCCTTGCTCGATCAGCCAGCCGACGCGCTTGCGCAAGTCGATCTCGCCGCTGCCAGGCTCGTTGCGCCCAGGGTGATCGGCGATGTGGACATGGAAGACGCGGTCGATATTGTCGTCGATCACCGCCGGGGTATGCTCTCCCATCACGGCGGAATGATAGACGTCGTAGATGATGCCGATCTCGGCGCGACCGGTCGCCTTGGCCACTTCGATCCCTTCCACCGTCGAGTGCAGGAAGTAACCGACGTGGTCAATCAGCGTATTCAAGGGCTCGACGCCCAACCGCACGCCGCTACCCTCCAGCACCTCGCCGGCGCGGGTCAACGTCTCGACCAGCACAGCCTTCTGCCCCTCCCGCGATTTACCTTCCAGATCATCGCCCGCCTGCGCAATCAGCGTGCGTGCGCCCAGTCGCCTTGCGACGTCGATCGAACGCTTCAATCCATCGAGAAAGGCATCGCGATTGGCACTGTCCGTGAGCGGAATCATCGGCTCGGCAACGAAGCTGGCGAGTTCGATGCCGGTTTCGTTCAAGGCCCACTCGATGCTGCCGAGATCCTTGTTCGTCCACTTCCAGAACTCCACCGCCTCCAGGCCGCTCGTGTGCGCCAGCCGGATACGGTCGGCAAAATTGTCAGCCTCGGCTGCAAACAGCCACTCTACGCATGCGGATAATTTCATGATGCCCTCTTCCCGAATTTGCACTGATCAGGACGCAATCGTCACCGGATTGCAATAGGACAAAGACTCCCGGTGGCTTTTTACGCGCAACTGGCTGATCAGGGGTTGTGTCGGCCGCATACCAAACCTACAAGATCAGCCGCGCACGATCGTGCGTATCGCCTCCCGGAGTAGCGCAATGCGATTTGCACCGCAGCACAGAATCTATGTCTGTTTCTTCCTGTTTGCCGTGTCGATGGGCGCGTTGCTCGCTCGCATGCCCGACCTGCAGATGGCGCTTGGGGTCGATAAGTCCGAACTTGGGCTGACGTTGATCGGTGCTGCAATCGGGGCGCTGATTTCATTGACCTTCGCGTCGCCGATCATCGCACGCCTGGGCGCCAGAACCACGGCTTTCATCACAGTCCTGGGAAGCTCCGCCCTGCTGGCATCCGTGCCCTGGGCAACGAGCGCACCGCTTGTCTTCGCCATTCTCTTCTTCGAGGGACTTCTTGCCGGCGCTCTGGAAATCAATCTCAACGTCGAGATCGACCGCATCGAGGCGCAACTCGGTCGCGGCGTGATGAACCGGGCACATGGCTTCTGGAGCCTCGGCTTCTTTCTGACAGCTCTTGCGGCGTCCGCGATCCGGCAGGCAGGTGTGCCGATGCAGCTGCATCTTGCCCTGACCTTCACCGCCGTTGCCATCGTCGGCACCATCGCCATCGCCGGCATGCGCAATGCGCCCGCGAGAGACACGGGCGAAGAGGTAAAGGCGCCTCTGATAGCGCTTCCGACCTGGGGCCTGCTGCCGCTTTGCGGCATCGGTATCGCAGCCTTCCTCGTCGAAGGTGCCGGCATCGACTGGTCGGCCATCTACATGCGCGACGTCTTCGCGTCCGAACCTTTCGTTGGCGGTCTCGGGCTGACGCTTTTCACCTTCTTCATGGCCGGTGCGCGCCTGTTCATCGACCCGCAGGTCGACCGTTTCGGCGCCCATGCAGTGGCCAGCGTCCTCCTCGTTTTGGCGGCGATCGGCGTTTGCGCCGTCTGGGCAGCGCCACATCCCTATGTCGCGCTCATGGGCTTTGCGTTGATGGGCGGCGGATGCAGCGCCGTCTACCCGCTGGCAGTCTCCGCGGCCGCACAGCGTACCGACCGCCCGGCGCATATCAACGTCGCGGCCCTTGGCCAGATGTCGTTCGTGGTCTTCTTCCTGGCGCCTCCGCTTCTCGGCTTCATCGCCGAGCACGCCGGCATCAGGACAGCCTACCTCGTCTGTCTGCCGTTCATCGTCTATGCGCTCGTCTCGATCAAATCGCTGGCCGGTCGCAAGGCCGACCCTTCTCTTCCGGAGCTTCCCGAACGCAGCGCGACCTGATTTGGCGTCCGCGCCGGCGGGACATCGATATGGAGAGGCTCGTTGACGGTTGACCCGATCAACCGATGCTGACAGACAATCCTTGGAATGCGCAAGGACAGTGGAGCAAGCGATGGATCAGACACTCTTTATCAGCCTGTGCAAGGCCGGTAAGTTCAAGGAGGCGCTTAACCTCGCTATCGCTGGCCATGAGGATGAAAAGTTCACGCCCAGCCGTTTCTCCATGGACAAGAAGACGGGGCTGCCGATTTTCTACCGCGGCAACAAGCGCGTCGAGCCGGATGACACAGGAACGTGGCAGTTGTCGAAGAACACGAAATTCTAAGCTGGCGCTTATTGCAGCGGCGGTCGTCCGCAGGCCGGAGCCGCATGGGCAACAGTCCGTGCTCCTCCGCCAGACAGCCGGTAACGGCTAGCGCTTAGTTGGTATTCTTGGGAAAGCCCCGGCATATCAGCCTGTTGTGAACGCGGGCGGGCCCCACGATCGAGGCCGCGATATCGACGGCCAGCGCATCGTCGCCCTGACACCGCACAAATCCTTCCAGAACGACATAATCGCCGAGCGTGGATACGATAACGCGCGTGCTGTCGAAGTCCGACGATGCCTCCAGCGCGCACCGCACGGCAGCCTTGGTGGCTGATGAGCTATGCCCAGCTTCAAAGCTGCTGAGCGACCAACCATGAGCGTCCAAACGTAAGACCATGTGTTCCTCCCACTTCGGTAAGCTGGAAGGCTACCGGTCGATAGAACAGCCGTCCATTAACTATGACATGTCGGGGTATCACGCTCCGTTTACCCGCCTCTGCCCCGCGACGGACGCGCAAACGCCGTCGCAACGTAAATGCGGTCCGAATTTACAGTAACGTACTTACCTCCGGCGCCGTTCTGAAGAACTCTGCAGACGTCGAACTGCGACCATCCCATTCCGGCGGTCTGAAAGACCGCTGCCAAAGGAGAGCGTAATGTTGAATGACCTGCAGCATAGGAAGAGGCTGTCATGACCACTTCTTTTTCGCGAAGACTTCTTGGTGCGACCGCAGCGGTCGCCTTGGGGCTCTCGTCCCTGCCCTTTGCCTCGACGGCGCTTGCCCAGACGGCAACTCCCGCAGCCAGCGGCGCGAAACCGAACATCCTCGTCATCTTCGGTGACGACATCGGCCAGACGAACATCAGCGCCTACTCGATGGGCCTCGTCGGCTACCAGACACCAAACATCGACAGCATCGCCAAGTCGGGCATGATCTTCACGGATTATTACGCCGAGAACAGCTGCACGGCGGGACGCTCGACCTTCATCACCGGGCAGGCATGCCTGCGCACCGGCCTCTGCAAGGTCGGTGCACCCGGTGCTCCTGTCGGCCTGCAGCCCGGCGACATCACGATCGCCCAGGCGCTGAAGCCACTCGGCTATGCCACCGGACAGTTCGGCAAGAACCACCTGGGCGACAAGGACGAATACCTGCCGACCAACCACGGCTTCGACGAGTTCTTCGGCAATCTCTATCACCTGAACGCCGAGGAAGAGCCGGAGGCTCCCTACTGGCCGAAGGACGATCCGGCCTTCCTCAAGGCCTATAACCCCCGTGGCGTCGTCAAGGCGTCTGCCGATGGCAAGATCGAGGATACCGGTGCGCTCACCAAGAAGCGCATGGAGACCATCGATGACGAAACCACCGCCGCAGCGATCGATTTCATCGGCCGTCAGGTCAAGCAAAACAAGCCGTTCTTCACCTGGATGAACACCACGCGCATGCATGCCTTCACCCACGTCCGCGACTCCATGCGGGGTCAAAGCGGCATGGTCGGCAACGAGTATGCCGATGGCATGGTCGAGCATGACGGCGATGTCGGCAAGCTTCTCAAGGCGCTTGACGACCTTGGTGTCACCGACAACACCATCGTCATCTACACTACCGACAACGGTCCGAACCAATGGTCCTGGCCGGACGCTGCGACGACGCCGTTTCGCAGTGAAAAGGACACCAACTGGGAAGGCGCGTTCCGCGTCCCGGCAATGGTACGGTGGCCCGGCCACATCAAGCCTGGCCAGGTCTCGAACCAGATGTTCTCTGGCCTCGACTGGTTCCCCACCCTTCTTGCCGCAGCCGGCGACCCTGACGTAAAGAATCGCCTGCTGGATGGTTGGAAGCCTGAAGGAAGCGCGACGACCTTCAAGGACCACCTGGATGGCTATAACCAGCTCGACTACCTGACCGGCAAATCGGACAAGAGCGCTCGCACCGAGTTCCACTATTTCGATGACGACGGCGACCTTGTCGCGACCCGCTTCGACGACTGGAAAGTTGTCTTCAAGGAGCAGCCGGCACCGGGCGGTTTCGCAGTCTGGCAAACGCCGTTCGTGACATGGCGCGTTCCCAAGCTCTTCAACCTGCGCATGGATCCTTATGAGCGGGCCGATATCGTTTCCGACCAGTACAACGACTTCCTCGCACGAAACGACTATCTGCTGGTGAAGGCTCAATTGAAGGCCGTGGCATTTCTGGAAACCTTCGTGAAGTATCCGCCGAGCCAACGCGGCGCCAGCTTCAACATGGAAGGTGCCCGCGCCGAGGTGGACAAGGCGATCGACCAGTCCTTCAAGGACCGCGGCATCGAGAAATGATCAGACAAGGAGCCGCGCACCCGATCTCTGGAACGGGAGCGCGGCTCCAACTGCATCGAGTGTCGCTCCCCTCATGACAGCGCGAAGATCTTCACTTCCCTCGCGATGCCATGCAGTTCCTCCATCCGCGAGACCGAGTTGATGCTCCTGTCATGCAGGATCTCTGAAACGTGGCTATCGGCAACGATCGCCTCCGTCGTCAGGATCACATTGGGATCAGCAAGCCCCTGAACCCGTGACGCGATATTGACAGTCTGGCCGAAGTAGTCCTGCCGGTCGTTCAGGCTGACGGCAAGGCATGGCCCCTCGTGGATGCCTATCTTGAGAAGGAGGTCCTCGCTACCGCGCTCGGCATTCAGCCGCAGCATGGCCTCCCGCATCCGCAGGGCGGCCGCCACGGCGCGATCCGGGCTTGGGAAGGTTGCCATGACAGCATCCCCGATCGTCTTGACCACTGCCCCCGCTTCCGCGGCGACAATCTCGTGAAGAACCCTGAAATGCGCCCGCACCAAATCGAACGCCGCGAGGTCCCCGACGCGCTCGTAGAGAGCGGTCGACCCCCTCAGATCGGTGAAGAGAAACGTCAGGCTGGTGATCTTGAGGCGCTGGTCGACATCCAGCGTGTCGGTCCGGTAGATGTCCCTGAAACTCTGGTTCGTCAACAGACGCTTGGCCGTGAGGAAGGCGCGCCTTCGACCGAGAATGTCATGCAACTCATCTCCCGCGACGCAGACATTCGGCACGACCCTGCGGTCGGTATGATTTTCCAGCGTAAGGCGTAGCGGGCCGGGCCGCAGCGTAAGCGTTTCGTTCGAGGCATGACCAGGGCTGATGACCATCGACAGGTTCTGCCGTTCGGCGGTGGGTTCACCCGTCACGTCGATGAACTGCGCCGAGTGCGTCACGGCATCGAAAATGATGACGAATTGCGCCGGCAATTGCAGCGAGACGAAAGCCTTCTCGCCCGGATCGAGCTCGATCATCTCCAATACGCTGCTTCCAAACCGCGATTCGAAGTCCTCCGGCAGATCGACCCCGGACGAGAAGAAAATTTGCCGATAGTACTCCATCGGAGGCAGCAGATCGGGTTCGTGGGCCGCAATCCTGCGCACGCGCGGGCTGACGGTAAACGTAACCTCGACCATCTCGTCGAGGGTCGGTTCATATCCGGCCGCACAGAGCGCGCAATGGTAGCTCTCCTGGTCGACACCTTTCAATGTCGTGCCGCTATCCAGGACGCCGCCACACCCCGGACAAAGGACATTCCATGTCATCTCGAACAGACCTATTCGGGCTGCGTGGAGAAGCGCCGCGATGGTTTTCTCCTGATCGAGATGATGCTTGTCGGCGAAGGCGAGCGCATTGATACGATTGAGATCGCGGTCGGAGCCGCGCATGACCACGCTCTCGATGCACTCGACCGTCTGCGGATCGGCAGCCTGTCGCAAGGTGACAAAAAGCACGTCTACTTCGCTCATTCGACAGGTCTCCGCGTGTAACGCGATGGCGAACAACGCCAGCCTGACAAAATTATAGCACGAGAAATTCCTCACCGATATCGCGGTGCCTTGGCTCAAAGAATCGTTTGGTCCCGCCAGCAAAAAATCACCCGGCGGCCGTGATGACGGCGCCGGAACACCAACGGCGAATCATCCGAGGTTCGTTCGCCTACGACAAAAACCGAGTCGCTTTCGATCGCGTTAGCGCTTCAATTTAAAGGAGTGATTCTGTCAGAAACTTTGCGAGAAAAATCAGGTGACAGGGATATTTTTCGACCTGTTACCACTTGCGCCCAAAGGGCGTTTCTATCTGCTATTTGAGAGTAGAAACAAGAGTTTGGTGGGTGATGTAGGGCTCGAACCTACGACCCGCTGATTAAGAGTCAGCTGCTCTACCAACTGAGCTAATCACCCGTCCGCCGCGCTTGTTTGCGTGGTGTGAGAGGGCGTATAAACAGGATCGTTCAGCTTGTCTAGCGCCCTTCCGAAAATTCTTTCAACAATCGCGAAGTTTTTGTGCATGGCTGAAATGCAATGAAATCAAAGGTCCAATGTGCCGCTTGCGAGACGCACTGCCTGGCCGCCAATCCGCGCGTTGGAAATCGCCCCTCCTTCGATATCCATGTGCAGGTGAATGAAGGAGGGGCGGCCCATTTCCACACCCTGCTCGATCAAGACGCCATGGTGGCCATCCGTCAGACGGTCGAAGTGGTGGATCGCGCCGGAGAGCGCCGCCGCCGCCGAGCCGGTCGCCGGGTCCTCCACAATGCCCATGCCGCTGGCAAACATCCGCGTGTGAAACTTCGCGACGTGGTTCACGCCACCGCGACAGTAGATGTAGGCCGAGGCAAGCGCGCCGTCGACGAATGGCACGGTCGTTTCCCACAGCTGCGGATCGAAATCGAGTCGCTGTGCCGCACCGACGTCGTGCACCGGCACCATCAGAAACGGAACGCCGGCGCTCCACAGTGAGGGCAAATGGTTCTCGAACCCGATCTCGGTCACTTTGAGCGATAGGGCATTGGCGATGCCCAGCCGGTCGAGCGGCATGTTGATCTGCTGCGACTTCCGCGGCAGGTCGAATTCCGCAAAGCTCGCATCCTCAGCCTTGAGCTTGACCGCGCACCGCACGGGCCCGACGTTCTCCTCCAGCACCGAGACGATATCGATCGTGCTGCCGCCATGCGCCTGCTCGGCCAGCGCAATGGCCGTTCCCACGGTCGGATGCCCGGCAAACGGCAGTTCGCGGCCGGGCGTGAAAATGCGAAGTCGCGCCGTATAGGCCGGATTGCTGGCACGCTGGACGAAGACCGTCTCCGAGAGATTGAACTCCTTGGCGATTGCCTGCATCGCCTCGTCGCTCAAGCCGTCACCGTCGAAGATAACGGCCAGTGGGTTCCCGGCAAGCCGGCGATCGGTGAACACGTCATAGACGCTGTAGCTGCGCGCCACATCGGCCTCCTACTGTCGATCCTCGTGCGTCAACCTGCCCGACACCGAAAGCAAGTGCAAGGCGTCAGGCGCCCCGCTCTCCACCGAAGTACCAGTCGATCACCGGCAGCATCGCAATATTGTAGGGTTGCGCAGTGTGATCGGCAGACCGGATTGCAACCGCACCTGATATCTCCTGATCCTCGGCAACCAGCATGTGTGCATGGATACGGTCGGTCAGTTCATCGGCGGTCAGGTCGAACCGGAAGAGGCGCATCACCACCACTGTCCGCCCGATACGGCTTGCGAAATATCGGTCCCCAGCCCGAGCCGCCTTGAGATCGAGGCCGGTTTCCTCGAGGACTTCGCGCCGCATGTTGGCCTCCAGATCGCAGCGCCCGTCCACGACATCCTCCGGCTCCAGCGAGCCCGCGGCGAAGTAGACCTGACCCGGGTTGGCTGTGTGCGCGCCCATGCGGATGGCGACAAGCGCGCCGTCCGATGTTTCCAGGACCGGATAGGCGAAGAGATGGATGCCGCCACGTCGGTCGGACTGCTTGCGCCACCACATGAAGGCCGAAAAAGGAATGACATGCCCCTCGCCCACCAAGCCTTGATCGGTCAGCGTCAACCGCCTTTGAAAGACCATCCGCCCGTCGAACAACGCCGGGTTGGCAGCCGTTTCCCTGGCCCAGTTTTCGGCAATCGCTTCTTGCTCAGCAAGGTAAAGCGGATGATCGCCGGGCACCACCCGGAGATCGAGCCCTGAGAGAGGAAAGACTGTCCGTTCGGCGGGCCAGCCTATGAAGTCATCAGGTACAGGTGCGTTCATATCAGATCCAATGTCATGACGACGGGGCAATGGTCGGAGGCCTTCGGTCGGTCCCACCCCGTTCGAGGATAGCGTTCGACCTCTTGCCCCGGCGGAAAGACCGTCCGGTAGGGTTGGCCATTGCGGACAATTTCAGGGAGCCGTCCGGCGTTTGCTTTCGCAAGCGCCGGAGACAGCCAGATGTAATCAAGTTGGCACAGCCATTGTTCCTCCGGTCCGCGGGCGTGGTAGAGCGTCCAGCGATCAAGCGGATCGCGACGGCGAACGACGTTCTCAGCAAACCCGTCATGGCTGAAGACATCGAGCGCGCTCTCGCTCTCGACTTGGTGGTCGAAGGTGTAACCCGCGCGGCGCGCGCCAATCACATCGACGCGCTCCTGATAATCGTTCATGTCGCCGCAGATCACGAAGCGTTTGCCGACAGTGTGCCCGGCCCCGAAGCGGTCTTCGATGATGCGACGCACCGCCCTCGCCTCCGCACGCCGGACAGGCATCGTGTAGCGCCGACCGTCGAGCCCATCCCGCGGCGACCCCATGGATTTGAAATGGACGACGTAGAGGGTCATCGGGAGACCTCCGACAAGAAGATCGAGCTCAAGACAATCCCGCTTGAAGATCTTGTCGTCGATATGGCTGGTCGTGGCCAGATTCTCGTCGAAAAGACCAAGATCGCGATAGGTCGTCATCGCGTGGCTCTTGATCTCCTTGAGTTCGATCTTTTGACCGTCACGGGTTTCCTCGCGCATCAGCACGGCGACATCGATGCCACGGCTGTCATTTCCCTCGACCAGGTACTTCTGCCGATAGCCGGTGCCCACCATCCGGAAGAGATAGCCGTATTCGAAGGCCTGCAATGCCTCCATGTTGTCGATCTCCTGCAGGCACAGAATGTCGGCGTCGGCATCAGCGATCGCCAATGCCGTCATCTGCCGCGTGTCGTCGGTGGAGGCGATCACACGGGCCTGCTCAAGCTGTTGGTAAACCCCTTCGCTGCGCACCTCGAAGAGCTTGATCACGCGATCCTGGCGCAACTGGTTGCGGAACCCGGTAAAGTCGAAACGCGTCATGAGGTTTTCGACGTTGAACGTAGCAATGCGTAACGACATCAGGCATTTCCGATTGGCACTACACCATTAGTAGAGACGAACGACCGGTTCGAAAAGCCCGGTTCGCCGTTCACAACCGCCACGCACCACGAATGACCACCCTGACCTCCTCGCCGACCGATAACGGCAGGCGGCTGTAGGCGCGCAGGACCTGGCCGTCAGCAAGCCGCAACCGCGCGGCGTACCGCTCGCCCTCGTAAAGCATGGATTCGACGGTGGCGGCGATGCCCTCGGCATCCAGAACGACATCCTCCTGCCGCACGAGAATATCCGCGCTCCGGTCACCGTTCGCGCTGCGCGCCAGCAATGGCGCGATCATCTTCCACTCCAGCCGCCTGATGTCACCATCCGGAGACGGAAGGGAAAGGATAGCCCCGCGCCCGATCAGCTCGCCCACGATGCGTCCTTCCGGTCGCGCATAGATGTCGGCTGGCGGCGCCACTTGCAACAACCGCCCCTCTGACATCACCGCAACGTCCGTGGCCAGTGCCATCGCCTCGCTCTGGTCGTGCGTAACGTAGACCATCGTAGCGCCGGAGCGCTGGTGGAACTCACGAAAGGTCTCTTCCATCTCCTGCTTCAGATGCCGGTCGAGATTGGCGAGCGGCTCGTCGAGCAGGACGACGTCAGGCGATGTCACGAGGCAGCGCGCCAACGCCACACGCTGCCTCTGGCCACCCGACAGATCAGCCGGACGCCGGTCCGCGTAGTCGCCGAGCCTCACCGTCGACAGCGCCTCGCCCACTTTTTGCCGATAGGCGTCGCCCGAGATGCCACGCACCTTCAGGGGGTAGCCGACATTGTCGGCAACACTCATGTGCGGCCACAGCGCGTAGGACTGGAATACCATAGCCATGTTGCGCTTTTCCGGCGGCAGCGCCTGGGACGCATCGGCCAGCAGGCGCTCGCCGAGGTGGATGGAACCGTCCGTGGGTGTCTCGAACCCCGCGATCATTCGCAGCACCGTCGTCTTGCCGCAGCCGGAGGGCCCGAGCAGCGCCAGGAAGCCGCCTTCCCGGACATCCAGCGACAGGTCGCTGACGGCCGCCCGGCCCGTGCCAAAATCCTTTGCAACACGATTGAGGATCAGCTTCGCCACGGAACGACTCCCTTCGGCAGCCGCTTTGCCAGCAGTTCCAGCAACAGCATCATGAAAACGACCATGAGAACGACAAGCACGGAGAGCGCCGAGGCAAGATCGGAGCTGCCGCTGTCATCGAGATTGTAGATTGCAACGCCGAGCGTCTGCGTCCCTGCCGACCAGAGCAGAGCCGAAATCGTCAGCTCGTTGCAGGCAATCAGGAAAACCAGGATGACGGCGGCGCCCGCCGCTGGTGCGATCAAAGGCACGATGATGTCCTTCAGGCGCCGGAAGAATCCGGCGCCGGACAATCGCGCCGCCTCCTCAAGTGCCGGATCGAGCTGGTGAAAAGCACTCACGACAGGCTTGAGGCTGACGGCAAAGAAGCTGGAGAGATAGGCAATCAGGATGATCCAAATCGTCCCATACAAGGTCACATGGAGGAGCGGGATCGGTGCGGCAAAGACGAGAATGAACGATACAGCCATTACGATGCCGGGCAGTGAATACGGGATCTCGATGACGCTCGAAACGACCCGGCTCAACACATCCTTGCGCTTCGTCAGCGCGTAGGCGGCAAGCACTGTCACCAGAAGGAGACACATGGCAGTCCCGCTCGCCAGCGACAATGAATTGACGAAGGCAGTCCTGGTTACCGCCTGCCGGAACAGGATTTCATGAAAGGCATTGAACGACATCGTCTTGAAGGTGAGCGGCACACCGTAAGCAGGAACGAGCGCACCTGCCAGAAGCGCGAAGAATGGCGCGGCAAGCATGAAGAACAGCGTCAGCCAGAGAGGCGGCGCCACGAGCAACTTCCAGCGGCCAAGCTGGAACGCCGCCGTCGCACCCGAAAGGCCGAGCACGCGATAATCACGGCCGCGCAGGGCACGATCCTGGATGGCAAGACCCGTCACAGAGATGATCGCGATGATCGCCGACAACAGCGCCACATCGCCGAACGTCCGGCTGGTGAACGCGGAGAACTTCGTGAAGATCAGAGTCGGAAGGGTGTAGATCGAGGCAGGAATGCCAAGGATGGCGGGAATACCGAAATTGCCGGTGCAGGAAACAAAGGAAATCGCGGCCCCTGCGATGATCCCCGGCAGCGACAGCGGCAGGATGATATCGAGAAACACACGCAAACTGGAAGCGCCCGACAGCCTTGCCGCCTCGACGCCATCACGCGGCAGGGCCATCAGCCCTGCCCGCAGCGCCAGGAAGACGAGCGGCGCATGCTGAACGCCGTAGAGAAGCGCAATGCCGCCGACCGAATAGAGAGGCTGCGGCGAACCGAGCGGCGGCGCGATGTGCAACGCCTTCAGAAGCGGGCTCGAAGGCCCCGACATCTGCACCCAGGCAAGGGCCGTGACCTGCGGCGGGATCATCATCGGCAAGACAAACAGAAAGCTCAGCAGGCCTTTTGCCCCGACATCCGTCAGCGTCAGCAGAAAGGCAAAGGCGCAGCCGATCATCAGCGAAATGATCGTACCGAACAGAGCCGTCACCAGGGTGTAGTAGGTCGCCGACCACAGCGCCGGATCGGCAAGGACCGCGGCAGCTCCACCATTGGCAAGCGCTGCGGCACCTGTCATCGCCAGCCGCGCCAACGGAAGAACGCTGAGAATCAGGACGATCAGGATGATAAAAGTAAACAGCCAGACGGGCTGGCTGTTTCCGGGACGAACATATCCGTGCATCGACTGTCTGCGTCGATCAGTTGGAGCCGTAGATGCCCGAGAAGGTCTTCAGGTCGGCATCGGTGCTTTTCAGCGCCGCGGCAGCGTTGATCGGCAGCACCTTGATGCTGTCGCGCGCCGGGAAACCTTCCGGAA
Source organism: Rhizobium sp. S96 (assembly GCF_030382195.1). Classification (NCBI taxonomy): domain Bacteria; kingdom Pseudomonadati; phylum Pseudomonadota; class Alphaproteobacteria; order Hyphomicrobiales; family Rhizobiaceae; genus Rhizobium; species Rhizobium sp. S96. The sequence continues at coordinate 192,259 of NZ_JAUDRY010000009.1, read as the reverse complement.
CCGACATGCCATTGCGAGCCGGGATATAGCCGAGCTTAAGGAAGCCTTCCTGGCCCTTTTCCGACAGAACGTAATCGACGAATTTCTTCGCCGCGTCGGCGTTCTTGCTGCTGGAAAGAATGCCCACCGGCTCGGTCACTGCCGAGACGCCTTCGCTCGGGAAGACGAACTCGACAGGAGCGCCCTTCGCCTTTTCGCGGATCGGCATGTAGTCGACGATCATGCCGTATGCCTTTTCGCCCGAGGCGACCGCCTTCAGGATCGCGCCGTTGCCGCCGGCAGCGGTTGCGCCGTTCGCAGCAAGATCCTTGTAGAGGTCCCAGCCAAGACCATCGACACCGGCCAGCGTCTGCGCGTGGATGAGAGCGGCGCCGGAGGTCAGCGGGCTCGGCATCGTCACCAGACCCTTGGCCTCAGGCTTCGTCAGGTCCTTCCAGCTGGTCGGCTTCAGGGTTGCGGACGTGTTGTAGACGATCCCGGTGGTGATCAGCTTGGTCGAGTAATAGTAGCCGTCTGCGTCATAGAGCGCGGCATCGTAGTTGGCAGCTTCCGGCGACTTGTAGGCAAGCAGCTTGCCTGCTTCCTTCAAGCGCTCGAGCGTCACCGTATCGGCGATGAGGAGAACATCGGCAACCGGGTTTCCGGCCTCGATCTCGGCCTGCAGCTTCGCCATGATCTTCGGCGTTCCGTCACGCACCCAATCAACCTTGATATCTGGATTGGCAGCCATGAAGCCATCGACAGTTGCCTGCGCATCCTCGTTCGGCTGGCTCGTGTAGAGCACGAGATTGGCGGCGTTCGCAGGAATGGCAAACAGGCTCGCGGCGAGAAGCGCTGCGGCGGAAACAATGGTCTTCATGGATAATGCCCTCGGTGATGGAAGGCCTGTTCCATAGACAGCTGGATTAACATGATTGTGACAGTCGGTCTTTGGCGAGAAGCCAATGGACCGACCAAACCGCCCTTGACCCCGTCACCTCACCTCTATCTTCTAGCGCGCGTTTTGATTGTTCATTTTTCGGGATCGGAGGAAGACTTATGGAATACCGCCAATTGGGCCGCTCGGGCCTGAGGGTTTCGACGCTTACGATGGGCACCATGACCTTCGGCGGCAAGGGCTGGGCAAAGACCGTGGGCGACCTCGGCGTTTCGGAAGCCCGCCGTCTGGTCGACATGTGCATCGACGCCGGCGTCAACCTCATCGATACGGCCGACGTCTACTCGGCGGGCGCGTCCGAGGAGATCATCGGCGAAATCCTCGGCGGCGTCAGAAAGAACGGCACGCTGATCGCCACCAAGGCTCGGTTCCCGATGGGCGAAGGTCCGAACGACGCTGGCAATTCGCGCTACCACCTGATCAGCGCCTGCGAAGCCAGCCTCAAGCGCATGAAGACCGATGTCATCGATCTCTACCAGGTTCACGAATGGGACGGCCAGACGCCGCTCGAGGAAACGCTGGAGGCGCTCGATACGCTCGTGAAGCAGGGCAAGGTCCGCTACGTCGGATGCTCCAACTTCTCCGGCTGGCACATCATGAAGGCACTCGGCATCAGCGAGCGCGAGCACCGCGAACGCTTCGTCAGCCAGCAGATCCACTACACGCTGGAAGCCCGCGACGCCGAATTCGAGCTGCTGCCGATCAGCCTCGACCAGGGGTTGGGCGTATTGGTCTGGAGCCCGCTCGCCGGCGGCCTTCTCTCCGGCAAGCACCGCCGCGACCAGGCAGCCCCCGAAGGCACGCGCCAGTTCGCCGGCTGGACCGAGCCGCCGATCCGCGACGAGAACCGCCTGTGGAATATCGTCGAGACGCTGGTATCGATCGCCGAAAGCCGCAATGTCTCGGCCGCCCAGGTGGCGCTCGCCTGGCTCATTGATCGCCAGGCGGTGACATCAGTCATCATCGGCGGGCGCACGGAAGCGCAATTCAAGGATAATCTGGCGGCAGCCGAGCTGAAGCTCTCGGCGGAAGAGCGCAAGCGTCTAGACGATGTCAGCCTGCCGCAGCTGCTCTATCCCTACTGGCACCAGCGCAACACCGCCAGCGACAGGCTTGGCGACGCCGATCTATCCCTGCTCAGCCCGCACCTTAATCAATAAGAGACCGAAACGGTCGGCGGCTCACTGGCCGCCGATCTCGCCTGCGATCAGCTTTCCGAGACGGGCGATGCCTTCCTCGATCTTCTCCTCGTTGCTCGAAGAGAAGCTCATGCGGAAAGTGTTTTCGCCCGAACCATCGGCGAAGAAGGCACGTCCCGGCACGAAGGCCACTTTGACTGTCTCGATCGATTTCGCGAGCAGCTTGGCACCATCCATGCCCTTCGGCAGCGTGACCCAGACAAACATGCCGCCCTCCGGCTTCGTCCAGCTCACGCCCTCGGGCATGTGCCTGGCGAGCGCGGCCAACATCACGTCGCGCCGCTTGCTGTAGGCTGCCCTGATTTTCGCGACCTGAGCGTCGAAACCTCTTTGCGCGACCTGCGCGATCGCAATCTGGTTGATCGTCGAGGAATGCAGGTCGGCCGCCTGCTTCATCAGCACCAGCTTGCGGATAACAGGCGCGTTGGCGACGATAAAGCCGACGCGCAGGCCCGGCGCCAGCGTCTTGGAGAACGAGCCGCAATAGATCGTCCGGGTCCTGTCGATGTCGCCCTTCTCGGCAATTTCAAGCGACAGGATCGGCGGGATCGCCTCGCCGTCATAGCGCAGCGACTGATACGCCGCATCTTCGATAATGGCGATATCCATCTCGTTGGCGAGCGCTATTAGCTTTTCGCGCCCGGCCAGATCCACCGTCTCGCCGGTCGGATTGGAAAAGTCAGCCGAGAGATAGGCGAATTTTACCTTCCCGCCCGCTTGAGCCGCCTGCGCCCGATAGGAATCCGGCGTCCGGTTGCCGTTGGGCGTCAGCTGGTCATAGGTCGGCTCGTAGGCGTTGAAGGCCTGCAGGGCGCCAAGATAGGTTGGCCAGGTCACCAGCGCCGTATCGTTCGGTGAAAGGAAGAGCTTGCCGAGATAATCGAGCCCCTGTTGCGAGCCGGAGACGATAAAGACGTTATCGACGCCGCACGGGATGCCGAGCTTGCCCAGTTCGCCGACGAGCCATTCGCGCAACGGCTTGTAGCCCTCACTGACGGAATATTGCAGCGCTGAATTCACCGCCGTGCTGTCGAAAATGTCGACATAGGCGGCTTTGAATTCCTTGTCGGGAAACAGGGCCGGATCAGGAATGCCACCGGCAAACGAGATGATATCAGGCTGGTCAAGCAGCTTCAAAAGCTCGCGAATTTCCGATGCGCGCATCCGCGACGAGCGCGTTGCAAAGATGCCGTCCCAATTCAACATAGGGTTTCCTCGTAATTTTTTGTCTTTAAGGCAGAGAAACACGCAACAAATGATAAGTCAACATTACTGACCTATTAGTTTGCTACCGTGACAATTTTTCGCGGCCGTCAGTCCAAAAAATCGAGGTCAATGAGCATGCGCTTCCTGCCCTTGCTCCCATCCGGGAGCAAGGGCAGGACTTGCATTTGAGTGATGTGCCGATCAGGAGCGGAAGAGCGAAGCAACCTGCTCCTGGCTTGGAATCTGGCCTTGCGGCGTGAGCTTGTCGACGACACCTGGCAGGACCGTCGAAAGCTGCTTCAGCAGCTCCTGCTCGCTGATGCCGGCATGCCGGGCGAGATCGCTGATGGTCTGTGAGCCAAGCGCACTTTCGAGACTTCCCGGTGCGATCGGCTGGTTCTGGCCAGGCTTGACCCAGGAGTCGACCGTGGATCCCTGCCCTGCTTCAGCCAGTTTTCCGAGCAGGCCGCCCAATCCACCAAGACCGCCCAGACTTCCGAGCAGGCCTCCATCGTCACCCGCCTGCGCGTTCGGCTGCTGCTGGGGTGCCGCGTCCTCCGGTGCACCACGACCGCCGAGAAGCTTGCCGACAAGCAACGCGCCGAGCGCGATCATGATCGGCTTCGAGATATTGCCGCCGGGAACGGCGTCATCAAAGATTCCCATGTCATCCTCCTTTTTCAATTTCTCGGCGAGAAGAGTAAAGACGCAATATCCAGCCAGCCGAGGCTTGAATTCCCGCATCTTCACTTTAGCTACGAAACGGAAATGGTCGGATTATTCGGCCATTCAAGGAGGGACTTCACAGATGTCTGTTATCGGCTGGATTATTCTTGGATTGATTGCAGGTTTTATTGGCAGCAAGATCGTCAACAAGACGGGCTCGGGCATGCTGATGGACATCGTGCTCGGCATCGTCGGCGCCATCGTCGGCGGCGTGATCTTCACCTTCTTCGGGGCATCCGGCGTCACCGGCTTCAACATCTACAGCCTGGTGGTCGCCGTCATCGGCGCGGTCGTCGTGCTCTGGCTCTACCATGCCGTGAGTGGCCGCCGGTCGATCTGATGCCTGTCGGATAATGCCCTTCGGGCGCCGCGCGTCGGTGAAGGCTGGCGCGCGATCTCAGCGATTGAAATGAGCCAGCATGTGCAGCGAAGGCACGTTCTCATTCTACAGACAGAACGCGGTCGACTATGCCGCGCGCAATCGAACGCTTCCCATCCGGCGGCTTGATGCCTTCCTCTCGGCCCTCCCGGCAGGCGCATCGATCATCGAGCTCGGTTGCGGTGGTGGTCAGGACAGTGTCTACATGCTGTCGCAAGGCTTTGAGGTCACGCCGACGGACGGATCGGCAGAGCTGGCGGCAAAAGCCGAAGCCCTGCTCGGACGCCCTGTGCAGGTGATGCGCTTTGATGAGCTCGATGCCGAAGACGCATTCGACGGCACCTGGGCTGAGGCCTCTCTGTTGCATGTACCGCGCACGGAGCTGCCGGGCGTTCTCGAGCGCATCAGGCGGGCTCTCAAACCCGGCGGGATATTGCACGCCACGTTCAAGGCCGGCGATGCCGAAGGGCATGACGGCTTCGGGCGCTACTACAATTATCTCTCCGCAGAATTGCTTTCAGACATGCTGGGCGGCAGCGGTTGGCACCAGATCGTCATATCGGAGACCGATGGCACCGGCTACGACCGCAAGCCGACACGGTGGCTCGCGATGCGCGCACAAAAATAAGGGCCGGCGCTTTCGCACCGGCCCTCAAAGATCTTGCGATCGCAACGCTTAGTTGACGGACTTGTCGACCAGCTTGTTCTTGCCGATCCAAGGCATCATGCCGCGCAGCTTGGCGCCGACTTCTTCGATCTGGTGGCTGTCGTTCATGCGGCGGATGCCCTTGAAGCGCGAGCCGCCAGCCTTGTATTCCTGCATCCAGTCGGACGTGAACTTGCCGGTCTGGATGTCGTGCAGGACGCGCTTCATTTCAGCCTTGGTTTCAGCGGTGATGATGCGCGGACCGGTGACGTATTCGCCCCACTCAGCCGTGTTCGAGATCGAGTAGTTCATGTTGGCGATGCCGCCTTCATAGATCAGGTCGACAATGAGCTTCACTTCGTGCAGGCACTCGAAGTAGGCCATCTCTGGCGCGTAGCCAGCTTCAACCAGCGTTTCGAAGCCGGCGCGGATCAGCTCAACGAGACCGCCGCAGAGAACGACCTGTTCGCCGAAGAGGTCGGTTTCGCACTCTTCGCGGAAGTTGGTTTCGATGATGCCCGAACGACCGCCGCCAACGCCGCAAGCGTAGGAGAGAGCGAGTTCAAGAGCGTTGCCCGAAGCGTTCTGGTGAACGGCAACGAGGCAGGGAACGCCGCCGCCCTTCTGGTATTCGCCGCGAACCGTGTGGCCCGGGCCCTTCGGCGCGATCATGACGACGTCGAGCGAAGCCTTCGGCTCGATCAGGCCGAAGTGGACGTTGAGGCCGTGTGCAAAAGCGATAGCAACGCCATCACGGATGTTGCCGGCGATGTCGGTCTTGTAGATTTCGGCCTGCAGTTCGTCAGGCGTCGCCATCATGATCAGGTCGCCCCACTTGGCGGCGTCGGCAACGGTCATGACCTTGAAGCCATCGGCTTCTGCCTTCTTGATGGTCGGCGAGCCGGCCTTGAGAGCGATCGCCACGTTGGCATGGCCGCTGTCCTTCAGGTTCAGGGCGTGTGCGCGACCCTGGGAACCGTAGCCGACGATGACGACGTTCTTCGACTTGATGAGGTTGAGATCTGCATCACGATCGTAATAGACGCGCATTTGAATGTCCTTCCCTTTGCTTGTCTTGTTTGACTGTCAGTAAAAGCGAAATCAGCCGATAAGCGGCATCTCCGCGAGAGCTTTTTCCGAGCCGTAGAGCCGCAGGAAGGCGGTCACCGCCTTCTCCGCCTGGCGGGCCGTATCCTTGCTGCCCGGCTCTCCGAGCAGCATGCGGACATGAAGGTCGGAAACGATCAGGCCATAGAGCGTATGATACGCCTCATCGGCATCGTTGAAACGAAGCAACCCGGCACGCTTGCCGGAATCGATCAGCCCCATGGCGCGGCGATCGATCTGGCGCCGACCGCGCTCCAGCAGCAGCTTGCCGAGCTTGGAGCCGTCGCGGTGCGACTGGCCGATCGCGAGGCGATTCAGCGCCAGCGACACATCGCCCGCAAGCACTTCGAGAAGGTCACGCGAGAAGATCACCAGATGGTCATGCAGGGAGGTCGCCGTCAGGCGCTCGCCATTGCGTTCGAAGGTACGGACCTTGCTCGCCTGGTAGGCGATCATCGCCGAAAGAAGGCCGTCGCGATCACCGAACCACTTGTAGAGGCTTTCCTTCGAGCAGTTAGCCGCACGAGCGACGCCCGAGGTCGTCAGAGCCTTTTCGCCGCCGTCCACGAGCAGCCGCAACGCCTGTTCCAGAACAGCGTTCTGGCGCGGCGAAAATTCGCTGGGCTCCAAGTTTTCGACAGACACGACGTAAGCTCCCGATAAGTACCGTACGGTACGGTTCGTGGGCTTTATGCTGCAAACCGCCGTGTGCGTCAAGCAGCATTTTACGAAATCGCGGACCGGAAAACCGGTCCTGAAACAGCATCGTCCACCGAAACAGGTGGACGGGCATACGGTACCGGCCGCAGGCTACTCCGCGGCCACCGGATCGCGCGCCGACTCCACATCCCTCAGTGGTGACAAGCCATAAAGCCGGCTGTATTCGCGACTGAACTGCGACGGGCTCTGATAGCCCACACGAAAGCCCGCCGTCCCGACATCCAGCCGATCGACGACCATCAGGCGCCTCGCCTCGTGCAGCCGAAGCTGCTTCTGATACTGGACCGGCGTCATGGCCGTCACCGACTTGAAATGGTGGTGAAACGACGACACGCTCATGTTGACGCGCTCGGCAAGTTCCTCGATCCGCAAGGGCTTGGAGAAATTTCCGCGCAGCCATGCCACCGCGCGGGCAATCTTGTTGCCCTGGTTTTCTGCCATTGCGATGTTGAGAAGGCGCGGGCCATCCGGCCCCATCAGGATACGATAGAGGATCTCCTCAACGATCAAGGGGGCCATCGCGGCGATCTCGTTTGGACGATCGAGCAGCCGCAGCAGCCGCACGGCGGCATCTAGCAATTCGGGAGGCGCAACGTTGACCGCCATGCCGCGCAGGACGCTGGCGTCCGTCGTCTGCCGCGGCACATCGATCCGTCTGAGCAGCGTTGCCAGTGTCTCGCCGTCGATGGCCAGCGCCAGACAGAGATGCGGCTGTTGTTCGCTCGCTTCCGTGACCCGGGAAGCCACGGGCAGGTCGAGAGATGTCAGCAGATAGTCGCCAGTGCCGTAATTCAACGTATCGGAACCGAGCCGCAGGCTCTTTGCGCCCTGCAGGACCAGCGCAAAACAAGGCCGGTAAGCCGTATGAAGCGGCTGTGTCGGACTGGATCGTCGGCTCAGGAACAGATTGTCGATCGGTGTCGCGACCTCACCATCCTCGGAGACGAACCGCGCCGCGATCGAGGCTATTTCCTGGTAAGGACTGAAGGGCAAGGTCATGCGCGGGAATCCGTGTCTCGATGCAATGGAAGCTGCGTTTATTTAGGACAATGCCGCGCCACTGCAAGAGAGGGATATCGGCGCAATCATGTGGTAGAGGCCAGCTGGTCACTCACAGCCGAGCAGACGAGACGGCACTTCCGAAAGAACTGCCGCCTTCCACACGATGGTTGCAATGGCCCGAAGCGGACGTTCAACAGATCTCTTGATGCCACCTCGCCTGTTCATGGTATGCAGGCGACGGTAGCGCGAACGATAGGGAGCTGTCGGTATGAAAAGCCTGCGCATCTATGCCACCCCGGATGGCGAATCGCATTTCGACCAAGTCGACTTGCCGACGACTAAGAGGTCGGTGCATCCCGACGCCACCCCGTTTGACGTTACGGCCAGCTACCCAGCGTCCCGCGTCCGCCTCACCCATATCCCCGCCGGAATGCGAGAGGTTGCCTGGCACACGGTCCCTGAACCGGTGCTTACTGTAAGGCTGGACGGATCTGTGGAATATGAGACGAGCGATGGAGAGATCCGTCACGTCCGGGCCGGCAGCTTCGTGCTGGTAGAGGACACACATGGCAAGGGCCATCTGTCGCGTCATTCGCCGGAGGCCCAGACCGTCATCTGGATCTCACTGCCAAACGGCCTTGATCTGCCACCTGTATAGTCTCTTTCATACAACGCCGGCATCAGGAACTGAGGCAAACGCATCCCACGGCATGACACCATTCGCCGATGGCAAACGTCTACGCTCTGGTCGGGTCGTGGTCTACCGCCAAAAGCGGTGAACTCCTCCGTGAGGCAGTGTCAGAACGCGGTGCTGAATCCTACCGTACCCTTGAAGCCATTGCTGCCGTCGAAGCGTGTCGCGGCAAGTGCTTCGCCATACAGATTGTACTTGCCGTCGGCCCACCTGTAGGTTCCACCGACGCCAACCTCGGCGCCAAGGGACTTCGGCTCGAACTTGGTGACGACGTCCGACACGTTGACACGGGTTCCATCAAGAAAATCGTAGGTCAGGTTGGCGATGGCATAGACATGGCTGTTGTTGGCGCTCGCGCCTTCATCATAGTCCACAGCCACCCCGATGCGGCCTTTGGCGCTGTCAGCACTATCAAGGCTTACATGTGCATTGAAACGATCGGTGAAGCTGTCGAAGTTCACCGAATTGTACGAAAACTGCGCCTGGGGAATGATGGACCAGTTGTTGTTGACGGGCATCTTACGACCGGCTTCGATGCTGACGCCATAGCCATTGCCGTCGTTCCGGTCCACGAGCCTGCCGACTTCGTCAGCGGAAAGATCGGTCGACAGTCGTGCGAGCGTGGCTTGCCCATCGACATAGGAACCGTCGTTGCCGTACCATGTCAGCGTCGCGCCGATGCTGTAGCTGTCGGTATCGTTGACCCCGTTCCCGATTGGCGAGATGACGTTGGCGTGCGTCTGGCCGTACTGAACGTTCAAGCCACCGATCAGCAGTCCCTTGTCGGATTCACTGAGCAACCCGTCGATACCGACCTGCACCAGATAGTGGTTGCTATCGTAGGACGCGCCCGTGGTCGAACTGCCTTCCTCGTGGCTATGTCCGCCTTCGATCCGGGTCCAGAAATTGCGAGGTCCTGTGTAGCCATTGGCGGCACCAACTTCCTCCTGATCAGACAAATAGCGATCGCCGACGCGCTGCCGCAGCGTTGGCAAGTCCGTCATGCCGAGGAGAATGACCGGATAGCTTTCGTAGACGAGTACGGTTGGGGCGAGGCCAGCGCTGCGCAGATACCAGTCACCATCCGTCGGATCGGTGATGCCGTTCTGATAGAGGTTGTAGCGGTAAGCTCCGCCGATCGCAGGAGAGCCGAGGACAAAGACGTCGGACGCCGAAATACCGTCCACGTCGACGACCTTGATTCCGTCGCCCGTCGTCTCGCCGCCGACCCCACTGAGGTTGGTCACGAAGATCCTGGTCGAACCGGCGCCAAGAATGGTGTCGCCGGTGATCACGAGAAGATCGGTCGGAGATGAGTCATCATAGAGCACGGATTCGATCTGGAGGGCACCGCCATTGCTCGTATAGTCACCATTGATCGTCAGTGTACCGATACCGTTGACCCCAGGCGCGATCGAACCGCCGGAATTGTCGTCGTATCGCCGACCCTACCTATACCGCGAAGTGTGCCGCCCAGGATGTTGATTGTCCCGCCGAGAATGCCGTTCACCTCCAGCATGCCGCCGTAGATGCTCGCCAAGCCGGAAAAACCGGTCTGGTCGGCGTTGAAGATGGTCCGGCCCGCATACTGGTTGATCGCGCCGCTGCCGTTGATCGCCGTATCGAATGCGTAGCCGGCTTCGGTATGGTTGAAATTGATCTCCGCGCTGGCAGCAAGCGTCACCGCAGAGGCAACAAGCGTACCTGCCGCCGTTGCCGCCGCGCCGACTGCCCCACCGATGTTCAGCGTAGCGTTGCTGTCCGGATCGGTGCCACCAAGGACGAGCGCGGAAGCGCCACCATTGATGAGGACCTGACCATCGTCCGCAATCGTGACAGTACCGGTCCCGTAAGTCCCGACATTCAACGCCAACGCTTTCAATTCCGACCCATCGCCGGACACTAGGACAGCGAAAGTGGGAACGATCGAACCGGTGCTCGTCGCGATGTTTACTGCGGCCTTTGCGTCCAAGACAGCGCGGTCGAGGATCGACAGCGAACCTCTGTAGAGGTTCATGGCGCCCGTGTTGGTCCATTCGGAACCTTCACCCGACACGATGACCGAAACCAGTGCTCCGGCGTAGGTTGTGGTTGTGAGGCCACCGAGATTAGTGAGACCGTTGACGTTCATCACGCCGCCGTCGAGCACGTTGATATAGGTCGTACCGTAGTAGGATCCTAAATTGGCGGTGCTGAACGATGAGTTCTCACCGAGAACGTTGATGGTTGCAGTGCCCTGAGAACCAGTTGTGTGGATCCGGATAGCGCCAGCAGTACTGAAAGACGCCCCATCTTCGACCGTGAAGACCGATGTGCTCAAGCCCCCGCGACTGAGATCAGTCGGTTCGGTGCTTGTCGTAACCACACTGGTACCCGCACCCGTGATTGTGAGGCTTGCTACCGAGCCAGCAGCCGAAGCGAGGGCGAGATGTGCCGTCCCGCTGGCACTGGACGGGCCAAATTGGACCAACCCACCACCGTTGATGATCGTCTGACCGCCGTTCAGGTTGATCCTGCTGATCCCGGAGGCCGTACTGTCCAGTACGAGTGTACCACTGCCAGTCTTACCCAGCACTGTATTGCCGTCCAGGAGTTGACCGGTAAAGGTGAGTATAGCACCAGCCGCCACATCGAAGGCCGGTGCCATCGAGAATGTCAGCGTGTTGGTTCCGGTCTCGACAGTGATGGTTTTGCCAGTGACGGCGGGAAAGGCACTGGTGAGCGCGAAGCTTCCCGTTAGAGTGATGGTGGAGGACGCATCCGCACTGGCCTGAGCGTCCGCTATCGCCTGATAGAGTTCCGCTTGGTTCGAGGCTGTGAAGGTGGCAGCAAAAGAGGGCTGAAAGGTACAGCCGAGTGCTAGGACACCCAAGGAAACACCTGAAAGGAACCGTAACTTTCGATCAGTTTCGCCTGAAGCCCGCGCCCCAAACCACAATGCCATGATCAGATTCCCATGCAGATTTCGATATATCTGCTACCTATTGGCGATCATGAGTTTTGATAATTATCAAATTTCACAGGTACTTAATTAGGATATCCACTTCACGTCACTATCGTCATAGTTGATTAAAGCTTAACTGGAATCTCGCGAATATCGTTCCGCTAGAAAGGTCACCGATGCCCCCTGCTGCCGGCTTTGAGCGTTGACGGGATCGATAATCACGCGGCTTGGCCGACTTGGCCGTCGGATATCTGCTTGCGCCTCAGAGTCAGGGTTTTGTGTCGGCGGCGATCTTCGTCAAAGCCGGACATTTGCAGGATCGTGCAAAAAGCTAGGAGGATCGCTCTAACGCCGATGGCGGTCCATGCGGCATAAGTCTCACCATCAGATTCCCGACCACAAACAGATGGAGTTCTCCCATGGCTATTGCAAAAGGCTATGCCGCGACCGACGCGTCGAAACCTCTGACGCCCTTTACCTTCGAGCGTCGCGAGCCGAACGCCGATGACGTCGTCATCGACATCAAGTTCGCCGGCATCTGCCACTCGGACATTCACACCGTTCGCAACGAATGGAAGAATGCCGTTTATCCGATCGTGCCGGGCCACGAGATCGCCGGCATCGTTTCGGCTGTCGGTGCCAACGTCACCAAGTTCAAGGTCGGCGATCACGTCGGCGTCGGTTGCTTCGTTGACAGCTGCGTCGGCTGCGCCACCCGCGATCTCGACAACGAGCAGTACATGCCGGGCCTCGTCGGCACCTACAACAGCGTCGAAGCCGACGGCAAGACGGCAACGCAGGGCGGTTATTCCGACTCGATCGTCGTAAAGGAAGGCTATGTCCTGTCGATCCCCGAAAACCTGCCGCTCGACGCCTCCGCGCCCCTCCTGTGCGCCGGCATCACCCTTTACTCGCCGCTGAAGCACTGGAATGCCGGCCCCGGCAAGAAGGTCGCGATCGTCGGCATGGGCGGTCTCGGACACATGGGCGTGAAGCTTGGTGCGGCCATGGGCGCGGATATCACCGTTCTCTCGCAGTCGCTCTCCAAGAAGGAAGACGGACTGAAGCTTGGCGCCAAGGAATATTACGCCACGAGCGATGCCGCGACCTTCGAGAAGCTCGCCGGCACCTTCGACCTGATCATCTGCACGGTCAGCGCCGAGGTTGACTGGAATGCCTATCTCGGCCTGCTCAAGGTCAACGGTTCTATGGTCGTCGTCGGCGCTCCCGAGAACCCGATCCCGGTCCACGCCTTCTCGCTGATCCCGGGCCGCAAGAGCCTGTCCGGCTCGATGATCGGCTCGATCAAGGAAACCCAGGAAATGCTGGACTTCTGCGGCGAGCACAACATCGTCTCGGAGATCGAGAAGATCAACATCCAGCAGGTCAACGAAGCCTATGAGCGCGTTCTGAAGAGCGACGTTCGCTACCGCTTCGTCATCGACATTGCGTCGCTGGCGGCCTGAGGCTGCCAAGCGTCAAGAAGACCTGGGCGGCTCGCAAGAGCCGCCTACCCCTCGTCGCGCATCGTTTCCCTTTGCGTGATCAGCCGGGCGCTATGCTGGCCGCTGAGATAGATCCATAGCCAACTCCACGCGACTGCAAAGCGCGAGCGCGTTCCGATCAGGAAGTAGATATGGGCGAGACCCCATATCCACCAGGCCAACCATCCCTTCAGCTTGATCTTGCCGAAATCCACGATAGCCGCACTTTGTCCGATCGTGGCAAGGCTTCCCTGGTGCCGGTAGCGGAACGCCGGTGGCGGCGCCTTTCCGGCCAGTCGCGCGCGGATGACCCTGGCGGCATAGCCGCCCTGCTGTTTGGCGGCAGGCGCAATGCCCGGCACCGGCGTGCCGTTATCCCTCATGACCGAGGCGGTATCGCCGATCACGAACACCTCCGGCAAGCCCGGCGCGGTCAGGTCCTTTTCGACAATCGCCCGCCCCGCACGATCGGCCGGAATATCCAGCCACCGCGCCGCCGGCGACGCCTGCACGCCGGCAGCCCAGACGATCGTCCTGCTGCCGATGAACTCTTCGCCGATCTTAACCCCATCGACCGAGCATTCCGTCACCGCCTTGCCGAGACGCACCTCGACGCCGAGATCCTCCAGTGCTTTTTGCGCATAGGCCGAGAGCTCCTGCGCGAAGCTCGGCAATACGCGGGGTCCTGCCTCGACCAGGATCACCTTGGTGGTCCTGGTGTCGATGTTGCGAAACTCCTTCGGCAATGTCTTGTGCGCCAGCTCGGCGATGATGCCGGCAAGCTCCACACCAGTCGGCCCGGCGCCGACGATCGTGAAAGTGAGCAACGCAGCACGGGTAGCCGCATCCGTCGTTGTCTCGGCGCGTTCGAAAGCCAGCAAGACGCGACGACGGATCGTCGTTGCATCCTCCAAGGTCTTCAGGCCTGGCGCCACCGGCTCCCAATCGTCCCGGCCGAAATATGCATGCGTGGCGCCGGTGGCGAGAACGAGCGTGTCGTAATGCAAGGCCGTTCCGTCGCGCAGCTTCACTTCCTTCGCCGCCGAATCGACAGCCGACACCTCGCCGAGCAATGTCGTCACCTCGGGCCTGTCGCTGTAGAGATGGCGGATCGGCCAGGCGATCTCGGAGGTCGATAGAATGGTCGTCGCGACCTGGTAGAGAAGCGGCTGGAAAAGGTGATGGTTGCGCCGGTCGATCAGCGTGATCCGTACGCCAGCGCCCTTCAGGCCGTTCACCAGTTGAAGGCCGCCAAAGCCGCCTCCGACAACGACGACGTGGTGTTCGCTCATCATCTGCCCTTTCGCTCGATACGCGACGACGATTAGTCATTGATCGAACACAGTTTTCAACTGCCGTTTAGGCATAGCTCATCTGCACTTGCGCGGGAACGGCGGGCGGGCGATGGACTGGGCTGCAATTTTGCCTTTCAATGACGACAACGCAGAAACGCGCACCAACCCGCGCGTACTCAGCACAACAAAATGCCATGGGAGCACCACCGGATGCAGACAATCGGCCTCATCGGCGGCATGAGCTTCGAGAGCTCGGCCGTCTACTATCGCTTGCTCAACGAGATGGTGCGCGAGCGCCTGGGCGACCTCGCCTCGGCCGAATTGCTGCTCTATTCCGTCAACTTCGAAGAGATTGTCGTGATGCAGAAGGCCGGCGATTGGGCTGGTGCGGCCGCGCGGCTCGGCGATGTCGCGTCGCGCCTGGAGACGGCCGGCGCCGCCTGCATTCTCATCTGCAGCAACACCATGCACCTCGTCGCCGATGAAGTCGCGTCGCGTGTTTCGGTGCCCTTCCTCCATATCATCGACGAGACGGCAGCATCGCTGAAGGCCGCCGGCTGCAAACGACCATTGCTCCTTGCTACCCGCTACACCATGGAACACGGCTTCTATACCGATCGCATGAAGCGCCTCGGACTCGATATCGCGGTCCCTGAAGCAGCCGATCGCACGACCGTCCACGACATCATCTTCAACGAACTCTGCGCCGGGAAGGTGCTGGAAAGCTCGCGCGAAAAGTTGATGCGCATCATCGAACGCGAGCGCGCCGCAGGCGCCGACAGCATCATCCTGGGATGCACCGAGATTTGCCTGATCCTCGATCCGGACAATCTGCCTTTGCCCGGATTCGATACGACAAAGATCCACGCGACGGCCGCGATCGATTTCGCATTGAGGCAAACAGCAGCGGCTTAAGTCCGTGTAATTTTATTTGACTCAGTCAACTAATTGCATGACAAAGTCTTCCATCAGGAGATCTTTGCCATGCCCGATTCCGCCTTGATCGAAACCGTTCGCGACTTCAACCGCTTCTACACCAACTTCCTTGGCGTCCTGAACCGAGCCTATCTCGATACGCCGTTCACCCTCACGGATGCGCGGGTGCTCTTCGAGATCGGCTCGCGCAACGGCGTCAGCGCCTCTGCCTTGACGCGCGACCTCCAGCTCGACGCTGCCTATCTGAGCCGCATCCTCAAGCGTTTTCGCAGTGAGGGACTGATCGAGACGGCATCCGATCCTGATGACATGCGCAGCCAGATCATCAATGTCACCGCCAGGGGACGGGATCAATTTCAGGAGCTTGGAAGGCGTTCGAATGTCCAGATCGCCGAGCGCTTCGAAACGCTGGCGGCGGGAGCACCGCAAAACATCGTCACCGCCATGACCACGATCCGCGCACTGCTGGAACCGAACGCCGCGCCGCCGGCGACGATACTTCGTCCGCATCGCGCCGGCGACATGGGCTGGATCGTGCAGAGCCAGGCGAAAGCCTACACCGAGGAATACGGCTGGGACATGCGCTTCGAAGGACTGGTTGCGGACGTGGCTGGCAAGTTCCTGACCAACTTCGATCCGGCGATGGAATATTGCTGGATCGCCGAGCGCGCCGGCGTCAACATCGGCTCTGTCCTGATCGCAAACGGCGGCGACAGCATCGCCAAGCTTCGGCTGCTCTATGTCGACAAGGCAGCGCGCGGCCTTGGGCTTGGCAAAACGCTGGTCGATGAATGCATTCGCTTCGCCAAGGCAAGGCAATATCGCCAGCTGTCGCTGTGGACGAACGACATCCTCCACGCGGCCCGCGGCATCTATGTCAAGGCAGGCTTCCGCCTTGTCTCCGAAGAGAGACATCGCATGTTCGGCCGCGAGGAAAACGGCCAGACCTGGGTTCTGGATCTGTAATCCGCACCCCGCTCGAAAGCTTCGCTTGATTTGGAAACGAACATTCCCTAATTAGGTCGTCATGACGACCGAAACTCTTGAATCAAAGAACCGAGCACGTGGCCGCCCGCGCGAATTCGATGCGGATGCCGCGCTGGACAAGGCGCTTGCCGTCTTTTCCGAGCGCGGCTACCACGCCGCCTCCATCAGCGAACTGACCGAAGCGATGGAACTCGCTTCCGGCAGTGTCTACAAGGCGTTCAAGGACAAGCGCGGCATCTTTCTTGCCGCCTTCGATCGCTACCGAAAGGTCCGGCGGAGCATCCTCGATGCGCGATTGGCAAAGGTTGAGACTGGCCGCGAGAAGGTCCGCGAAGTCCTTGCCTACTATGCCTCCTCCTCCCACGGCGAATCCGGCCGGCGCGGATGCCTTGTCGTAGGCAGCGCCAGCGAACTGGCGATTTTCGATGAGGAAGCCGCCGAACGTGTCGCTGCGGCCTTTGATGCCAATGAAAAACTGATCCTGGATCTTGTTCGGCTCGGCCAAGCGGACGGCACGATTTCCATAGCGATCGACAGTGAAACAACCGCCCGCGCACTGCTGTGCCTGACAAAAGGCATGCGCGTCGTGGGAAAGACCGGACGCACCGAGAACGACATGGCAAATGTTGCCGAGGCAGCCATGAGGCTTCTGGGGTGACCATTTCATCACGCGAGCGCCCCCTCCCGCTCGCCGACACAACGATAATCTGATCCTCCCACCGGAGTCCTAGCATGAGCCTATCTGCCACAACGCGCGAAGCCGTCAGCCCCCAGTCGATTTCGCCCCTGATGACATTCCTGTTTGCCGCGGCCTGCGGCCTGGTTGCCGCCAACCTCTACTATGGCCAGCCGCTCGCAGGCCCGATCAGCGCCTCGCTCGGCTTCAGCCCGGCGGCAACCGGGTTGATCGTGACGCTGACGCAGATCGGCTATGGCCTCGGCCTGTTGCTCATCGTTCCGCTCGGCGACCTTCTGGAAAACCGTAAGCTCGTCCTGACGCTGATCGCCGTCTCCGCGCTGGCTCTCGTCGGTGCGGGATTGGCGTCGACGCCGATGATGTTTCTTGCCGCATCGCTTTGCATCGGCCTGGCATCGGTTGCGGTGCAGGTGCTTGTTCCCTTCGCGGCAAACATGGCGCCCGACGCCACACGCGGCAGGGTCGTCGGCAACGTCATGAGCGGCCTTCTCTGTGGCATCATGCTTGCCCGCCCCTTCGCGAGCTTCCTGGCGGAAGCGACCTCCTGGCACACGGTCTACTTCGTAACGGCAGCGACCATGGTCCTGCTGGTCGCAATCCTGCGCGTCAAACTGCCGGTACGCGTTCCCCACACCAAGCTGAGCTATGGCGAGCTGCTTGCCTCAATGGCTCACCTCGCCCTCCACTCTCGAGTCTTGCAGCGCCGCGCGCTCTATCAAGCCGGGATGTTCGGCGCCTTCAGCCTGTTCTGGACGACGACGCCGCTGCTTCTAGCCGGCCCGGAGTTCGGCTTGACGCAGAACGGCATTGCGCTGTTTGCCCTGGCCGGCGCCGCCGGCGCCATCGCCTCGCCGATCGCGGGACGTCTTGCCGATCGTGGCCTGACGAAGATCGCCTCGGCCCTCGCCATGCTGCTCGGAATGACCGCGTTCCTCATCGGTCACTTTGCCGCCGATGGTTCGATGGCAGCCCTGCTTCTGCTCACGGCCGCAGCAATCCTGCTGGACTTCGGCGTCACCACCAATCTCGTTGTCGGTCAGCGAGCGATCTATGCGATCAGCCCCGAACACCGAAGCCGCCTCAATGGGCTCTTCATGGCGACCTTCTTTGCAGGAGGCGCCTTCGGCTCGGCGATCGGCGGCTGGGCCTTTGCCACCGGCGGCTGGGCAATGACGGCCTGGATCGGCCTGTGCTTCCCCACCTTCGCTTTCCTGCTGTTTCTGACGGAAGGCCGCCAGCTGAAGGCAGCTTAGGCTTCAGCTGAATCGAAGCGCAGACGGGCGGAGCGAACCGCATCATGGTTCGCCTCCGCCCAATTTAGCAGCAGCGCCAGCGTTCCATACAGCGATCGACCGAGGTCCGTCAGGCGATACTCGACGCTCGGCGGCTTGGTTGGAAACACTTCACGCTCGACGTAACCGTCACGCTGCAGATCGCGCAGCGTCTGTGTCAGCATGCGCTGCGAAATATCCGGGATCATCCGTCGCAGCTCGCCAAAACGGTAGGGGCGCTGCGATAGTGCCTCCAGCATCAGCGTCGACCACTTCCCGCCAATCTGCTGCATCATGTCCCTCACGGGGCAGTTGTTGAAGTCGAGCGCGCTGAGATCGACCTCACGCCGGATCCGTGCCTCGGACTTGCCCTTCAGATTGACGACTGCGCCACTCATGCGTGGTTCCCTTTTGGTAACGTATGGCCCAAAAACTGCCTGCTTTACAGCGCCGCGTCAATTCCTATTCTAGTGCTAGTCTCTTTTTGAGACCATAAAGCGAACCTAGAGGCAATCACATGAGCGACACCATTCTCGTTACCGGCGCAGCCGGCCAGCTCGGCCAGCGCGTGATCCATCATCTGCTCGAAACCTACAAGGTTCCGGCGGCCAAACTCGTCGCCGCCACGCGCGATCCCTCAAAGCTTGCAGAGCTCGCTGCCAAGGGCGTCGCCACGCGCAAGGCGGACTTCGACGATGCGGCAACGCTTGAAGCGGCATTCCAGGGTGTCGACCGGCTGCTGATCATCAGCACGGACGCGCTCGCAGTACCGGGTCAGCGTCTGAAGCAGCACACGGCCGCCGTCAACGCCGCCGTCAAGGCCGGCGTAAAGCACATCGCCTACACCTCGATGCCGTCGCCGGACAAGTCGCTGGTGACCTTTGCACCGGACCACCTCGGAACAGAGAACGCGATCAAGGCAAGCGGCCTAGCCTACACGATCCTTCGCGACGCATGGTACATGGACAACTACCTGCATGGCATGCCGCACAATTTGCAGTCCGGCACGTGGTACACGTCCAGCGGTGACGGCAAGGTACCAAACATTTCTCGTGAAGACTGCGCGCTTGCGATTGCAGCAGCCCTGGCGTCGGGCTCCAGCGACAGCGCCACCTATACGCTGACGGGCTCGGAATCGCTCAACGCCAACCAGATCGCGGCCATCGTCGCCGAGGCTGCCGGCAAGCCCCTAGCGGCTGTGGCGGTCACTGATGAACAGCTTGGACAGGGCATGCGCGGAGCAGGCCTTCCCGATTTTGTCGCCGATATGCTGGTATCCGCCGATGCCAACATCCGTGCCGGCAACTTCGACCTTGTGACCAGCGATTTTACCAAGCTCACGGGCAAGCAGCCCGAAACGCTGAAGGCCTTCTTCGTGGCGCACAAGGCCGCCCTGATCGCTTGATTTTTTGACAGCGCCCGCCCTGCACGGCATGGGCGGGCGTTGACCCTATACTAGATCTTCTGTCCGCAGGCTCGGCAGAAGCGCCGCACCGTTTCGGCCATGCCATATTCAAGTGCATCGGCCGTCAAACCGTGGCCGATCGACACTTCGGCAAGCTTCGGAATGCGCTTCACAAGCGGCGGAAGATTGGCAACGGTCAGATCGTGTCCGGCATTGATGCCCAACCCAAGCGCAAGCGCCGTATCCGCGGTCTTCCCAAGCGCTTCGAGGATCGGCGCGGCCCGCTCCGGCGCGTCGTAGCAGCCGCCATAGGGACCGGTATAGAGTTCGATCCGGTCCGCCCCCACGGCCTTGGCAATCGCCACGGCCTCCGCATCGCCGTCGCCATCGGCAAACAGCGACACGCGGGTTCCTGTCTTCTTCAGGCGCGCGATGACATCGGTCAGCAGATCGCCATGCTTGCGGAAATCCCAACCGTGGTCTGAGGTCGCCTGTGACGGATCGTCGGGCACCAGCGTCACCTGTTCCGGCGCAGCACTAGCGCAGAGCTCCAGAAACTCGTCCGTCGGATATCCCTCGATGTTGAATTCGGCATTTGGGAACTCGTCATCGATCAGGTTGCGAATTACAGGCAGATCGGAGAAGCGGATATGCCGCTGGTCCGGCCGTGGATGCACCGTCAAGCCGCTTGCCCCTGCCTTCAACGCTATTCGCCCGAGATGCTCGACACTCGGCCAAGGAAGGTCGCGGCGATTGCGCAGCATGGCGACGGCATTGAGATTCACGGAAAGGGTTGTCGGCATTGGTGTTTCCATTGAAGCGATGGCTGCACCGCTTTTAAGCCAATGCAACGCTCAGGGCCAACGAGATTCATGCATGAGTGCATGTGATTTTCTGATGACCGGCGGCAAACGTCTCGGACGCGACGGCAGAAAGTACTATCCGTTCGATTTCCGGAGATTAAACGATTAAAATACAAACACCTGCGCAACCAAAGCAAACATTCCGGCACCGACTGCAATCAGCCGATTACATTGCCATCCAAATTAGAAGTCACTATTTTTAAGACTAACAAAAGGTATCCGGCACGGGTAATCTGAGCACAATGCAACAGAGAAATACGCGACCGTTGCTTCGAAGAACAAAATAGTACGCCTAGAGGAAAACCCCACTCGACCGCGTTCCTTTCGTCGCAGTGTGTGTGCTGCACGATGTGCACAACAGGAGGGTTCATGGCAGACAGTTTCAAGCAGACGCTTACTCAGGGGTCGCAAGGCGCTCCGCCGCGTCCTCGAGCAAAAATGCCGTTTCTGCCGTTCATTGCGCTGCCGCGGGAATTGCCGCCGGGTCGCGTGCCGATCGCCGACATGGCCAATGCGTTTGGGGTGACGCACAGAACATTGCACTTCTACGAGGAAAAGGGGCTGATTTCCTCCAGCAGGATCGGGCTGATGCGGGTCTATGACGCATCCGAAGTCATGCAGATGGCCGTGATCAACGTATGTCGCGAAACTGGCATGGCCGTCGCGGTCATCCAGGAACTAATGAACGAGCTCTGCTCGGTGGAATCACAGCACACCGCCGAAGCCGTGTTTCGCTCGGCACTTGCGGCCCGCAAGCGGGAACTGAGCGCGGAGATGTCGACACTACATCGCCAGCTGCAGCAGGTTGCCGAACTGCTGGATAGCAACACGGAAGGCGATGGTCCGCACAACGACAATGCGGCCGAGCAGGCTCTGACCGATCAGGAGCTTCGCTGCCTGGCACTGATGGCGGAGGGTCTGTCGACGCAGAAAATCGCCCGCCACCTCGATCTCAACGAGAGCGAAGCAAAGTCCATCGAAGCATCGATCATTACCAAACTCCGGGCGAACAATCGTTTTCAGGCCATTACCAAGGCCGTTCTGCTCGGGGTGGTCCAAGTCTGACGTTCCGCAACGCTTGAAGCGGCCGCCACCGCATCAAACTCCTAGCGAACAATTGTCAGCGTTTCCGCAGCACGCGTGATGGCCGTATAGAGCCAGCGCTCCCGGGTGTCTCGAAACGCCCAGCTTTCATCGAACAGAACAACATTGTTCCATTGCGAACCCTGCGCCTTGTGCACGGTCAGCGCATAGCCATAGTCGAACTCGTCGTAGCGCTTGCGGGTATTCCAAGGGATTTCCCCCTCGACGTCCTCGAAGGCCTGCTTGAGCAGCTTGATCTTGGCTGCACCGCGATCCATGTCGTCGTCCTCGGGACGGATCAGCAAGTTGATGCCGGGCTTCGTCGTCTCTCGGGAGGAGGTCATGACCTGCCATAGCGAACCGTTGAGCAGCCCCTTCGCCGGGTCGTTACGCAGGCACACGAGCTTGTCGCCGGTCTGCGGATAGTCGGCCGTGAAGCCCTTCAATTCGCGCAGGCGCTGATTGTAGCGGCGGCGCGTCCGATTGGTTCCGACCAGAACCTGATCCGCATCCAGCACCAGTGACTGCGTCACGTCGTTCTTGGAAATCACCTTCGCGGTGCCATAGTCGCCATAGGCGATCTCATTGCCCTCACGCACCTGCATCGCAAGCTTGATGATCGGGTTGTCGCGCGCCTGGCGGTGGATGTCGGTCAGCAGGTAGTCGGGATCCTGGTTGGTGAAGTATCCGCCGCCGGAAACGGGCGGCAGCTGGCCGGGATCGCCGAGAACGAGGATCGGCGTACCGAAACTCATCAGGTCCTTGCCGAGCGCCTCGTCCACCATCGAGCATTCATCGACGATGATCAGCGCGGCTTTTGCCACCGGGCTTTGCCGATTGATGGAAAACATCGGGGCGATCGACGTCTTGCCCGTCTCCTCGTCCTCGACCGCCTCCTCACCGCGAGGGCGATAGATCAGCGAGTGAAGCGTCTTGGCATTGCTGGCGCCCCTGGAACGCAGGACCTGCGCCGCCTTGCCGGTGAACGCCGCAAACAGCACATCGCCGTCGACATGTTCGGCGAAATGCCGCGCAAGCGTGGTCTTCCCCGTTCCGGCATAGCCGAACAAGCGGAAAATCGGTGACTTCCCCTCCTTCAGCCATTTGGAAACGGCCTTCAGGGCGTCGTCTTGTTGCGGAGCGAATTGCATGGTCAGCGACTTGGCAGGATTCGCTTGGGATAGGCAACTCAAAAACTCCTGAGATGCCGGGAATAAAATGGCCCTCGCCCGTGTCTCATGTCCGGCAACGCAAGAAAGCCTGCCGTAACGTGTGAGGAGAAAACCATGAAGTCCCTAACCACGCTGATCGTATTGGCTGCGCTGTCAGCCGCTGCAACACCCGCTTTCGCCGACGCTCCGGTCAAGACAGTCGATTCCGCCAAGGGCAAGATCCTGGCCGGCGAAAACGGCATGGCGCTCTATACCTTCAAGAAGGACACGATGGGCGTATCCAACTGCTATGACGATTGCGCCAAGGCATGGCCTCCGCTGCTGGCAGTTGGCAATGTGAAGACAGAAGGGGCATACTCGCTCATCGAACGCAAGGACGGGACAAGGCAATGGGCCAAGGATGGCATGCCGCTCTATTTCTGGGTCAAGGACAAGAAGATGGGCGATGTCACCGGTGATGGCTTCAAGGATGTCTGGGATGTTGCAAAGCCTTGAGCGGCGGACGGGGCGACACGCATGAAGCCACCCGCTCCTGAAACCTTCGAGGGCCAGGTCCTGGCCCTCCTCCCATCGCTAAGGCGCTATTCCAGGAGCCTGACGCGCTCCGATAGCGACGGCGAAGACCTGCTGCAGGATTGCGTCGAAAAGGTCCTGACCCGGCGCGGCCAGTGGCGTGGCCTCAACCTGCGCGGCTGGGTCCTGACGATCATGACGAACCTCTACCGCAACGGGCGTCGCAAGAACACCGCCAACGCATTCGTGGACATGGACGGGGCGGAGAACCTGGCAGCTGTGGAACAACCATCGGACCCGCTCGAGCGCTCCCGGCTGGAAGGCGCGTTGAATGCGCTGTCGGAGGAAAACCGGGCGGTGCTCATGCTCGTCGTCATGGAGGGCTACACCTACCAGCAGGTGGCCGACATGCTCGACATCCCGATCGGAACCGTCATGTCCCGCCTGTCGCGTGCCCGCCAGAAGATCGCGGAGCAATTGCGCGCGGACAATATCATTACGCTTCGGAGACCGAAATGAACGAACCCATCCCCACCGTGACCGAAGCGGACCTTCACGCCTATGTCGACGGCCAACTGCCCGAGGCCACACGCGCACGTGTCGAAATCTGGCTGCGCGACAATCCCGACGAGGCCAGCAAGGTCGCCACGTGGCGGGCTCAGAACGCCGAAATCCGCACGCTGTTCGCAGGCTTCGAGACAAGCAAGGACAGCGATGTCGCCCTCGTCGCGCGCCGGCGTTTCGCTATCGTCTGGCCAAGGTACTCGGCCATCGCCGCCTGCGCGGTCGTCCTTTTCGGGCTCGGCGCGCTGAGCGGCTACTATGGGCCGCAAATCTTCGACAAGCCGCAGCTTCAACTGACCGAGGTTCAGACGTTCCCACAGGAGGCCCAGAACGCCTTTCTGGTCTATGCCGGCGAAGTCAGACATCCCGTGGAAGTCTTTGCCAACGAAGAGGCGCATCTGGCGACCTGGCTCGGCAAGCGTCTGAACATTCCCAATCTCAAGGTGCCGAATCTGCAGACCATCGGCTTCCATCTTGTCGGCGGTCGTCTGCTGCCGGTCGACGGCAGACCCGGCGCGATGTTCATGTACGAGGATCAGGCTGGCGAACGACTGACCGTTCTCGTCGGTCGCAACCCTGCCAACCGCACGACGAGTTTCCGCTTTGCCTCCGCCGACAATGTCGAGACGTTCTACTGGATCGATGGCGAACTAGGCTATGCCGTGACCGGCGAAATATCCCGCGACACGTTGAGAAAAGTGGCGGAGGAATGCTACCGGCAGTTCCCTTCCTGACCCCTAGCGAAGCGGGTCGTTGGCAAGCTCTATCGGGTGACCGTGTGGTGTCGCCTCCGCCGCGCGTTGCCAGCTGCGCTGCAGGGCAAGAAGAGCGTCGGCATCGGCAACGCCGCGCTCGACCAGAACCGCAGACAAGGCCGTAACCCAACAGTCGAAATAGTCGCTGCCGTCCACGGCGCGCCCCGGCTTGTGCAGTTCCCGCGACAAGTTCTCCGCCCACTCGTTCCAGCTGAACAGGCCACGCTCGTGCAGATGCACCGTCATGGCAAAGGCTTCCGCCGCCCACGGTTCCGGAAAGACCGGCTCTCCGTCTGCCGAGATCGGTAGTTGCGGCGATTGCGCCAGCGGCGATGAGGTCTCACACCGGCTCAAGGTAGCTCTCCCATGCATCGATCGAAACGCTGAGCGACGGATCGGCGCCCTCGCCCCAGATCTCGCCGCCATCGAAGACGACGGTATAGACCCATTGAGGGTTCTCTCCCCTGCCATGTGCATTGTCGTCGGGAAAGACGAAGGAGCCCTGGACGGCCTCCACGACCCCGGATTTGGCGCGCGCATAGCGGGGCAGTCGCGTGTGGCCGGTTGGATTGAAGTTCTTCGTCCGAACTCTGTCGCCGGCTGCAAAGCGCGGCAGCGTCTCGACCGGCCGGTCGCAGGGACCGCCTTTCGCAAGCACGCCCGCGACCATGTCAGCCTTGAGAACACGCTTGGGGCTTGCGCCCTCGCTCTGCTTGTGGCCGGCTTCGATCTCGCCGTCCGCGACGAAGCCATGGCGCGTCAGCAGCACTTCGAGCGCCCGGATCCAGACCTCGTAGTAGCTGGCGGCAAGGTAATCCGCAGGCGGAATGTTCTCCCGCGCATGGCGGCTTTCATCGATGTTCCACGCGCCAAACGCGCCGCAGGACAGCGTAACGCCAAGCGCCCGCTTTTCCCACTCGGCATGGAAATAAGGTTCATCCTTTTCGGGAGCAACAGGACCGAAACCCATCTGCCCGCCTAGATCGTGAGGACCGTTCATGCCGGGCCTCCGGCGGCTGCCGCGACACCGGTGCCAATCATCGCGTCGCGACTGACGAGGTTTGCCAGTCGCTCCTCGCTCCAGCCATCGGTGCCATCAGGCCGCTCGGGAATGACGAGATATCGCAATTCGGCCGTCGAATCCCATACGCGGATCTTCTTGCTCTCCGGCAAGACGACGCCGAACTCGGCCAACACGCCGCGCGGATCGATCACAGCGCGCGACCGGTATGCCGGCGCCTTGTACCAGACCGGCGGCAACCCGAGCACGGACCACGGGTAGCAGGAGCAAAGCGTGCAGACGACGAGATTGTGGGTATCGCCGGTGTTGAACACCGCACGCATATGCTCGCCCTGACGACCGGTATAGCCGAGGCTAGCAATCGCGGCCGTCGCGTCACGCTTCAGCCAATCGGCGAAATCCGGATCGCTCCAGGCCTTGGCGACGACACGTGCACCGTTGCGCGGCCCGACTTTGGTCTCGTAGGTCTCCACGATCGCATCGAGCGCCGCAGGATCGATCAGGCCCTTCTCGGTCAGAACCGTCTCAAGCGCCCTCACCCGCGCCTGCATGTCGGAGTAGTGATTATCGTGGTGATAGTCATGATCATGGGGATGATCGTGATCGTGGTGGTGGTCATCATCGTGCACGAGAATAGTCCTCCGAAGTGGCACCTCATTCTTAGGCCGACGCGGAGACACTGCCAAGACCTCCTATGCGCATGCAACTTTTCGGATAGTCTCGGCGCATGCATATACTGATTCTCGGAGGAACTGGCTTTATCGGCGCGGTCGTCGCAGCACGCCTGTCTGCCGAAGGCCACATCGTCACATGTCTTTCGCGCAAGCCCGGCCGCATGCGCATACGGCAGCCAGCCATACGGTGGATCGCCGCCGATCTGTCGACGATGACGACGGCCGCCGATTGGACACAGGTACTGGACAGCCAGGATGTCGTGATCAGTTGTGCCGGCGCATTGCAGGATGGCCTTTCCGATCCCCTCGCCGCCACTCAGACCGATGCGATGCTGGCGCTCTACGCAGCCGCCCAGAAGTCCACGCGGCCTCTAATCGTGCAGATATCGGCCCGCACAAGCGGCGCAGCAAGCGACCTGCCATTTCTCGCCACCAAGCGCCGGGCTGACGATGCGCTGGCAGCGAGCGGCCTGCCCTATGTCATCATTCGTCCCGCCCTTGTGCTCGGCCGAAACGCGCATGGCGGTTCTGCGCTGCTGAGAGCGCTCGCCGCATTCCCCTTCTGCCTGCCTCTCGTCCACGCAAGCAATCCGGTTGAGACGGTATCCCTCGACGATGTTGCCACTGCTGTCAGCGACGCAGTGGCAGGGAGGCTCCCTGTCGGCACGGATATCGATGTGGCTGGCAGCCAGACACTCTCGCTCTCCGAGCTCGTCGGGCTCCACCGACAATGGCTTGGCTTGCCTTCTGCTCCCGTCATCTCCATTCCACCCGCCGCGGCGCGGCCGATCACCTTGCTGGCTGACCTTGCCGGCCGCCTCGGCTGGCGCTCGCCTTTGCGTTCAACAGCAATGACCGTCATGTCGGAGGGCGTGAGAACATCGTCAGCAACGGGCACCTATGCCCACGTAAAAACGGCAGCGGCAACACTCGCCGCCAACCCGGCGGGCGTACAGGATCTGTGGTTCGCAAGACTGTACTTGGCAAAGCCGTTGATGATCGGCGGCTTTTCGATCTTCTGGTTGCTGTCTGGGCTGATAACGCTTGCAAGGTTCGAACAAGCAAGCGCCCACTTCCTGCCATTCATGCCCGCCGTGGCAGCGACTGCCTTGACGGTCCTGACCTGCCTTCTCGATGTGGCATTGGGGGCCGCGATCCTTGTACGCCCATTTGCGCGGCGTGCGCTCCTCGCGATGCTTGCCACTTCTCTTGCCTACGTTGCGGGCTCTGTCGTCCTAGAGCCTGCATTGTGGCTGGATCCGCTCGGGCCGATGGTCAAGGTGATACCGGCACTCATCCTGACGCTTACCACCCTTGCCATCCTGGATGAACGGTGATGCTGGAAGAACTGCTCCTGCTGGCGCATGTGATCGGCGCGACCGTCCTTTTCGGAACAGGTGCCGGCATCGCCTTTTTCATGACGATGGCGCACAGGACGCACGATCCCGTGCTGATCGCACATGTCGCCGCAACGGTGGTGATCGCTGATGCGATCTTCACCGCGACGGCAGCGATTTTTCAACCCGTGACGGGCTACCTTCTGGCAAGACTGATCGGCTGGCCGCTGACGGAAGGCTGGATCTCGCTGTCGCCGCTGCTCTATGTCTTCACCGGCCTGTTCTGGCTGCCGGTGGTGTGGATTCAAATTCGCCTGCGCGATCTTGCGCGCCATGCCGCGTCAGAGGGAGAACGGCTGCCCAGAGCCTATTTCCGGCTTTACAGGATCTGGTTCGCCTGCGGCTTCCCTGCCTTCTTCGCTGTCATCGGCATTCTGTGGCTGATGCTGACCAAGCCATCGATCGCACTATTTTAGCATCGGCCAGAGGCTCAGCACCAAAAGCACCGCCATTGTTATGTTGAACCATTTCAGCCGCACCGGGTCTGACAACCATTCGCGCAGCGCCGAACCGAAGCCCGCCCAGGTGGAAACGCTCGGCACGTTGACCAGCGCGAAGGCAGCGCCCACCATGAGCACGCTCGCGAAGTAGATATTGGGAATGGTATAGGTCGCCATCGCCGTGACGGCCATGACCCAAGCCTTCGGATTGACCCACTGGAACGCGGCAGCAGACACGAAGGACATCGGCTGTGCAGCGCTCTTTCCTTCGCTCAGCGAGCGCGATGTGGCGATCTTCCAGGCGACCCAGGCGAGATAGGCCCCGCCGGCGAATTTCAGCACCGTGTACAATACCGGCACCGTATGCAGGAGCGCGCCAAGCCCCAATCCAACGCCCAACAGCAGAGAGAAGAAGCCAGCGCCGATGCCCAGCATATGCGGAATTGTCCGGCGAAAACCGAAATTCACGCCCGACGCAAACAGCATCATGTTGTTGGGCCCCGGCGTGATCGACGTCGTAAAGGCAAACAGAAAGAGGGCCAGAAAGGTATCCAGCGGCATGGGGCCTCCCGAACCCGCAGTTCATGCAACGGGCCTTGTTGATTTAGGTCAGCCTATTTGACCTATATTCGAGATGCCACGTTTGCATTGTCACGGTGACAGGTTTGGTCGAAAGATAGCTGCGACTCCAATATTGTTCCGAAAAACGGGCCACGCGATGCAAGACGATCCTATCCTCACCACGCTGCTGCCAAACGGCAGGGAAATTCCTGTTCTCGGTCAGGGAACCTGGAACATGGGCGAGCACGCCTCGGAGGCGAAGCGCGAGATCGAAAGCCTGCGCGCGGGTCTCGATCTCGGCATGACGCTGATCGACACGGCGGAAATGTATGCCGAAGGTGGAGCGGAGAAGATCGTCGGCGAAGCGATCCGCGGCCGCCGCGACGAGGTCTTCCTCGTCACCAAGGTCTACCCCTGGAATGCCAGCCGCAAAGGCACGATCGAGGCCTGCGACAACAGCCTGTCGCGCTTGGGAACAGACCGCATCGATCTCTACCTCCTGCACTGGCGTGGCAATCATCCGCTTGCCGAAACTGTCGAGGCTTTCGAGGAACTGAAGGCCTCAGGCAAGATCGGCGCCTGGGGCGTCTCCAATTTCGATACATCAGACATGGAAGAACTGCTTGCCGTCCCCTCCGGAAAAAACGTGGCCGCCGATCAGGTGCTCTACAATCTCGCCCGCCGCGACATAGAGTTCGACCTTTTGCCCTGGTGCCAGAAGCGCAACATCCCCGTCATGGCCTATTCGCCGATCGAGCAGGGCCGCATCCTCCACAATCCCGAGTTGATCCGCATCGCCAAGGCCAACCAGGCGACACCGGCCCAAGTGGCGCTTGCCTTCCTGCTGGAACGTGACGGCGTGATCGTCATTCCGAAAACGGCGAATGCCGCCCGCGCCGCGGAGAATCGTGAGGCCGTCTCACTCGATATCACCGACGAGGATTGGGCAGCGCTCGACGCCGCCTTTCCGCCTCCGGTACGAAAGAAGCCGCTGGAGATGCTGTGATCCCCGGCGGCTTCCGTGTCCAGAAGATGAGCTGGCAGTAGTCAAGAATTCGTCAGGGGCACCACATCAGGCCGCCTTTGTCTCCGACACCTCAGCATAGACCGGATAGTCAGTGTATCCCTCGGCACCGCCGCCATAATAGGTCTCGCGGTTCGGCGTCGCCAACGGCAAGTCCCGCTGCAGTCGATCCACCAGGTCGGGATTTGCGATGAACGGTTGACCGAAAGCGGCAAGATCAATCAAACCGTCCCGCAGAAACCGCTCGGCGCGACCCTTGTCGAGGGAACCAGCAAGTATAAGCGTACCGGAGTAGCTCTGGCGGAACTTGCGCAGGAAATCTCTCGAAAGAGCCGGAGCACTCGCAGGACCCTGGTCCTTCAAATGCACGTAGGCTAGGTTTCGCTCAGCGAGCGCCGCGGCAAGGTGCAGGTAGGTTTCCTCGATCAACGGATGATGCGGCATATCGAACAGTTTGCCGAATGGTGAAAGCCGGATGCCAACCTTCTCGGCACCGATCCGCGCCACGACAGCATCGACAATCTCAAGCGCGAAACGCGTCCGATCCTCGACATTGCCGGCGCCGTATCGGTCGGCACGGTCGTTGATTTCCGGATTGAGAAACTGCTCGAGGAGATAGCCGTTCGCACCGTGGATTTCGACGCCGTCGAATCCGGCCGCAACGGCATTGGCCGCAGCATTTGCAAAGTCGTCCACGACCCGTGAGACCTCATCGGTTCCGAGCGGTCGCGGTACGCTCGCTTCGACGAAACCGGCAATGCCCTCCTCGTTGAATGCATAGGCCGTACTCTTGTCGTCACGAGCGGGCTTCGCGCTGGCGCTGACCGGCTGTCCGCCACCCGGCTGAAGAGAGGTGTGCGACATGCGACCGACGTGCCAGATCTGCGCAAAGATCTTCCCGCCCTCCTCATGCACGGCCTTCGTCACGCCCTGCCAGCCGCGAACCTGATCGTCAGACCAGATGCCGGGGATGAAGGCGAAACCCGTTCCCTCTTGCGAGATCGGCGTTCCCTCGGAAACGATCAGACCGGCGCCGGCGCGCT
The DNA here is from genome assembly GCF_030382195.1 of Rhizobium sp. S96. Lineage (NCBI taxonomy): Bacteria > Pseudomonadati > Pseudomonadota > Alphaproteobacteria > Hyphomicrobiales > Rhizobiaceae > Rhizobium > Rhizobium sp. S96. The sequence continues at coordinate 161,514 of NZ_JAUDRY010000009.1, read as the reverse complement.
GGCGATAATAGTCGGCAGTCTGCTGGTCGGCGATGTCGTCCTTGGCCCTTGCCCGCGTCATCGGAGCCATGACAACGCGATTGCGAAGCGTCTGGCCACGAAGGTCGTGGACTTCAAAGAGAGACTTCATGAGCGTCATTCCTTAATTCGGTTGATTATCATCGACCGAGTAGATATCTCTGGCGCATTCATAAATCCAACAGATGGAAATCATGATGTCGATCGATCACGCTCATATCTTGAAATTCGATCTCAATCTGCTGGTGGCGTTTGATGCCCTGATGAGCGAGCGCAACGTCACGCGAGCGGCACAGCGCATCGGCACATCCCAATCCGCCTTGAGCCACAATCTTGGGCGCTTGCGAGCGCTTCTATCGGACGAGCTGTTTGTTCGCTCGGCGCGTGGGATCGAACCGACGCCACGGGCGCAGGAACTCGCGGAAACCGTGAGCGGGATCCTGTGCACGATCCAATCCCGCCTGATCGAACCAGAGCAATTCGACCCGGCAACGGATGAGCGAACCTTCACGCTGGGAATGACCGACTATCTCGAAAGCCTGCTGATGCCGCCACTTCTCGCGTGCGTTCGCGAGCAGGCGCCACATGTGGATTTCGTGATACGGTCGCTGGATCAGGATTATCCCGCGGACCTCCTGGACAGCGGCGAGATCGATCTCGCGATCGGCAAGGTGGAGACAGGCAACGAGCTCCATAAACGTCGCAAGCTCTGGGCCGAGCGCTATGTCATCCTCAGCAATCCCGAGACAACCGGCGGTCCCGGCGCGATCGACCTCGAAACGTTTCTTGCTACCCCGCAGGCCGTGATCGTCAGCAAGGACGGTCGCTGCCGGCTCGTGGACGAAGTGCTGGCTGAGCGTGGATTGAAACGGCGCGCAGCGGTGACCACACCGCACCTCTTCACGTTGCCGATCCTGGTTCGGGATACGCACGTGATCGCCGCCGTACCGGCGAGCTTCGCTCGAGCCTGGGCACCGGTGTTCGGCTTGGCCATCAGCCCGGGGCCCGTGGACATTCCACCCTATGACATCTCGCTCGGATGGCACACCTCGTCCGACCGCAACGCCGGCCACGCGTGGCTACGCCAACAGGTCCTTTCGGCTCTTGAACCGGTTCGCGCCAAGGTGCTTCAGGCAAATGCGGGATCCGACATCACGATGATCGCCGCCGAGTAGAGTCGCCCCGCCCCATCGGAGGCGTCGGGACGAAAGATATGCCGGAGACCAGAGTGCCCGGCATATCTGTTTGCTTACATGCCCTGCTGGCCGCGGTTCATGGCGGCGATACCAGTGCGGCAGACTTCGATCAAGCCAAGGGGTTTCATGATCGAAACGAACTGGTCGATCTTCGAAGACTTGCCGGTGATCTCGAGAATGAAGTGATCGACCGTCGCGTCGACGACCTTCGCGTGGAAGGCATCGGCAAGCCGCAGGGTCTCGGCGCGGGTCTCGCCTGTGCCGACGATCTTGACGAGTGCCACTTCCCGCTCGATCGGGCGCTCCTGGCCGAGTTCGCGGGCACGAACCGTCAGGTCGACCACCCGATGAACAGGAACGATACGCTCGAGCTGTGCCTTGATCTGTTCGAGAACGTGGGGCGTGCCGCGTGTCACGATGGTGATGCGCGACAGATGCGCCTGATGCTCGGTCTCCGAGACGGTCAGGCTCTCGATGTTGTAGCCACGGCCGGAGAAAAGGCCGATGACACGGGCAAGGACGCCCGGCTCGTTGTCGACGAGGACCGAAAGCGTGTGGCTTTCGACCGCCGCCGTCTCAGGCGAGATGAAATAGGCAGAGCCCGTCGGCTGTAGGTGTGCGTTCATAGTCTTGGGTTTCCTCTACCTTATTATCAAACGAGCGCGCGGCCCTTGGCGTCGATCGCATTGGCGACCGCCTCGTCCGTGGCTTCATCCGGCAGCAGCATCTCGTTGTGCGCCTTGCCCGACGGGATCATCGGGAAGCAGTTGGCGAGATTGGCGACGCGGCAATCGAAGATGACCGGCTTCTTGACGTCGATCATCTCCTGGATGGTCGCGTCGAGATCGCCGGGCTTTTCGCAGCGCAGGCCAACGGCGCCGTAGGCCTCCGCCAGCTTGACGAAGTCGGGCATCGCTTCCGTGTAGGAGTTCGACAGGCGGTTGCCGTGCAGAAGCTGCTGCCACTGGCGAACCATGCCCATGTACTGGTTGTTCATGATGAAGATCTTGATCGGCGCCTCGTATTGGATGGCCGCCGACATTTCCTGGATGCACATCTGGATCGAGGCATCGCCGGCGATGTCGATGACCAGGCTCTCCGGATGCGCGATCTGCACGCCGAGTGCGGCCGGCAGGCCGTAGCCCATCGTGCCGAGACCACCCGAGGTCATCCAGCGGTTCGGCTTTTCGAAACCGTAAAACTGTGCCGCCCACATCTGGTGCTGGCCGACTTCGGTCGTGATGTAGGTATCGCGATCCTTGGTCAGCGCGTAGAGACGCTCCAGCGCATATTGCGGCATGATGACGTCGTTGCTGTGCGTGTAGGCAAACGAATTGCGCGCACGCCAGCGTGTGATGTCAGCCCACCATTCGGCGGTCTGGCTTTTCTCCGGCTTCTTCGGCAGGGCGCGCCACAGGCGGACCATGTCTTCCAGGACATTGCCGACGTCGCCACGGATCGGAACGTCGACGCGAACGTTCTTGTTGATCGAAGACGGGTCGATGTCGATGTGGATCTTCTTCGAGTTCGGCGAGAATGCGTTGAGGCGGCCGGTAATACGGTCGTCGAAGCGCGCGCCGATGCAGACCATGACGTCGCAATCATGCATCGCCATGTTCGCCTCGTAGGAACCGTGCATGCCGAGCATCTTCAGCCAGTTCTTGCCGGAGGCCGGATAGGCACCGAGACCCATCAGCGTCGAGGTGATCGGGAAATCGGTGAGCTCGACCAACTCCCGCAACAGCTTCGAAGCCTCAGGACCAGAGTTAACGACACCACCGCCGGAATAGATGATCGGACGACGCGCCTTCGACATCAGCTCGATCGCCGCATGGATCTGGTTGAGATCGCCCTGAACCTTCGGCTGATAGCTCTTCTGGATCGCATGGGCTGCCGGCGGCGTGTAGGTGCCAGTGGCGAACTGAACGTCCTTCGGAATATCGACCAGAACGGGACCCGGACGGCCGGACTGCGCGATGCGGAAGGCTTCGTGAATGATCGCCGCCAGATCGTTGACGTCCTTGACCAGCCAGTTGTGTTTGGTGCAGGGACGCGTGATACCAACCGTATCGGCTTCCTGGAAGGCGTCGGAGCCGATCAGCGAGGTCGGAACCTGGCCCGAGAGGCAGACGAGCGGAACGGAATCCATCAGGGCGTCCTGCAGCGGCGTGACGGCATTGGTGGCGCCAGGACCTGATGTGACGAGCATGACGCCAACCTTGCCGGTGGAGCGGGCATAACCTTCGGCCGCGTGGCCGGCACCCTGCTCGTGGCGAACGAGGATGTGCTTGATCTCGTCCTGCTGGAAGATCTCGTCATAGATCGGAAGCACGGCACCACCCGGATAGCCGAACAGGTGTTCGACACCATTGTCCTTGAGTGCGCGGATAACGATCTCCGCGCCTGTCATCCGATTTTCGTCCGTCTTGTTGTCCGTGCCCGTCATGTTTCTTTTCCGTTTTGACTGCTGGGATTTGAGTTCTGTAGCAGGGAAGCCCGAATTTCGGGCATAAAAAAAGGCCCCTGAGGGAGCCTTCGTCTAGCGCATGGGTGGCTATCGCCGGATGGTTACACCATCCTGCCCATGCGCCTTCCCACCACGATAAGAGCTACTGCGATTTTCATGGGCCGAAGTGATAGACAGAAAATTTCGCATCGTCAACGCTTGCCGCAATAAAAAATCGACCATCTTTCACCACCGTTGACACTGGTAGGCGGCGCTCCGAGGGCCACAAAAGACTTTGTTAAATGTTCCCTCTTATCCTCCGTTACTACCGCAGGGAGTAGCCCTTTGCTCAACAACGACTTGCAGACGTCAGGTGAAGCAGGCGAGCATGACCGCCGCGACAGCCAAGTGCCGGGGAACCGTTTCCTCGGTCGCGTTGTTGCGTGTAGCGGTTCTCGGGCAACCATCGCCGCCATCGCCGAAGCCGGTGGCACGGATCTCACGGAACTCTGGTCCGTCGGAAAGCTGATCTCGATCAGCGTCGGACGCAACCGCGTCGTCGCGCTCGTCTATTCTATGAATACCGGCAGCCACGCGTGGGGCGAAGGCGAAGACAACTATTTCAAGATCGAAACCGAGTTGCTTGGCGAAGTCCGCGTGGATGAAGACGGGCACGAGGAGTTTTCGACCGGCATTTCGCGCTATCCCTATCTTGGCGCTGTTGCCCATCGTATTCGCTCGACCGACCTGATGCGCATCTATGATGCAGGCACTGGCACGACAGCCGTCATCGGCAAGCTCACGCAGGACGAAAGCATCGATGCATCGATACACGTCCCTTCGATGCTCTCCAAGCACTTCGCCATCGTCGGCTCGACCGGCGTCGGCAAATCGACGGCAGTCTCATTGCTGCTTCACAAGGCGATCGAAGCCGACCCGAAGCTGCGCGTGCTTATTCTCGATCCGCACAACGAATTCGCCGCTGCATTCCCGAAGCACTCGGTCGTCGTCGATACCGACACGCTCGACCTGCCCTTCTGGCTAATGCGACTGGAAGAGTTCGCCGAAGTCGTCTTCCGCGGCAGAACGCCGGTGCCGGAAGAGCTCGACATGCTGCGCGACATCCTGCCGGAAGCAAAGCGTGCCTTCCGCGGCAGCGACAATTCACTGGTGCGTCGCACCACCGAGAAAAGCTCGATCACAGCCGATACGCCGGTTCCATACCGCATGGCCGACCTGCTGGCGCTGATCGACGAGCGAATCGGTCGCCTTGAAGGCCGCAGCGAGAAGCCGGCGCTTCGATCGTTGAAAATGCGCATCATCGCCGCGATCAACGATCCTCGTTACCATTTCATGTTCTCCAACAACACGATCAGTGACACGATCATGGAGACGGTCGCCGAGATCTTCCGAGTCCCCGGCGACAACCGCCCGATCTGTACCTTCCAGCTATCCGGCATCCCGTCGGAAGTCGTGAACTCGGTAGCGTCGGTGCTCTGCCGCATGGCTTTCGAAATCGCTCTTTGGAGCGATGGCGCCATTCACATGCTGGTCGTCTGCGAAGAAGCGCACCGCTACATTCCGTCCGACCCGAACCTCGGCTTCTTCCCGACGCGGCAGGCAATCGCCCGCATCGCCAAGGAAGGCCGCAAGTACGGTGTGTCCCTGGGCATCATCACCCAGCGACCGGGGGAACTGGATCAGACCATCCTGTCACAGTGCTCGACGCTCTTCGCCATGCGCCTTGCCAACGATCGTGACCAGGAAATCATTCGCTCGGCCATTCCGAATTCGTCGATCTCGACGACGAGCTTCATTTCCTCCATTGGCAATGGCGAAGCCATCGCCTTTGGTGAAGCGATCAGCGTGCCGATGCGCATGCGCTTCTCCCGCGTCTCGGAAAACCTGCTGCCAAAGGCAAACGGCGCCGCCGTAAGCGCCAAGGTCACGGACGAAGATCCTGACAATGTCGACCTGCGCAAGATCGTGACACGCATGCGCGCCGTCAGTGGCCCCGATATCTCGGCCTTCCAGCAAAGCTTCAAGGCAGCGACCGCCGGGATGGAGCCAGACGACGACGATGCCTACGCGCCACAGTTTACTGATACGGTCGCCCCCGAGTTCACCGCTACACCTGTTTTGAACACGCCGCCGCTCGTACCGATTGAGCCCTATCGTCAGGACATGCTGCCAACCGGCTATGCGCCGCGTGAGCCCTCTCCGCTGGCCCCGACACGTGAAGCGTTCGGCAGCGCCACGGAAACATCGATCGACAGCCGGCTGGAAGCCCTGCGCCGCGAAATGCGCGCCGATATCCGCCAGACGCAACAACGCCCAGCCGAACAACCCACGCAGCAGGCCAGTATTCGCCGGGAACCGGGCGTCTCGTTGAGGGAGAGCATCTTGAAGAAGCCACTCAGCAGTCTCTACGACAAGGATTGAGGCGAACGCCTAGCTGCGGCGCACCCAGCTGACGTCCATCTGGTTGCGGAACCACGTCATCTGCCGCTTGGCATATTGGCGGGTGGCAGCGGCGCCCTTCTCGAGCACGTCCTTGCGCGTCATGACGCCATCAAGCATCGCCGCAATTTGCGAAACGCCAATCGCCTTCATCACCGGCGATTCAGGCTGCAGGGAAAGGGCGAGAAGCGCCCTGACTTCGTCCTCGGCCCCCTGCTCGAGCATCTTTTCGAACCGCCCGTTGATCCGCGAATGCAGAACCGCACGCTCCGGCAGGACAACGATTTTCTGCGCCGTATCCGGCTCCACGATCACCGGTCCGGCTTTCCCCTGAAAAGCGGAAATGGATTGCCCGGTGGTTTCAAGGACCTCCAGCGCACGGATAATCCGCTGCCCATCCTGCGAGCTGAGCGCAGCCGCCATTGCCGGGTCGCGCTCGGCCAGGCGGGCGTGCAGGCCGGCCGGCCCCTCCTCCTGCAATTCGGCGCGCAGACGCGTCCGGACGTCATCGGGGATTGCCGGCATATCGGAGAGCCCACCGGTCAAAGCCTTGAAGTACAATCCCGTGCCCCCGACGAACACCGACAGGCGTCCTTCGCTCTGAAGGCGCGGCAGGAGCTCCGTCACATCACGCAACCACGCGCCCGTCGAATAGGAGGCACCCGCCGGCACATGGCCGTAGAGGTAGTGCGGAACTCCCTGCATATCCTCCTGCGACGGACGCGCGGTCAGGACGTTCAGGGTGTCATAGACCTGCATGCTGTCGGCATTGATCACCACGCCGTTATGACGTTTCGCCAATTCCACGGCCAGCGCGGACTTGCCGCTGGCGGTCGGCCCGGTTATCAGGATCGCGTTCGCTGTGTTCAGAAGGTTTTCCATCATGGCTCTCGTTGCCACGCTTGTTGCCAATCCGTCAAATCCCGTTCTTACAACCGACGTCGCCGAACGGGCGGCCGAAGCCATCAAGGCCTCGGGTCTTTACTGGCTGGCCGACGGAATTGCCTGCGATATAGCGCTTCGCGACGACACTGATGCCGAGGCGGCGGAAGCTGCCATCCGCGCCATCATCGGCTCGGTCGCTATCGACCTTGTTGTCCAGCAGGCGGAAACCCGTCGCAAGAAACTGCTCATCGCCGACATGGATTCGACCATGATCGGCCAGGAATGCATCGACGAACTCGGCGCCGAAGTCGGCCTCAAGGACAAGATCGCTGCCATCACCGCGCGCGCCATGAACGGCGAAATTGCCTTCGAGCCGGCCCTGCGCGAGCGCGTGGCGCTGCTCAAGGGCCTGCCGATTTCGGTCGTGGACGAGGTGATCGCCAAGCGCATTACGCTGACGCCGGGTGGCCCGGAGCTGATCGCGACCATGAAGGCCAGGAACCACTACACTGCCCTGGTTTCCGGCGGCTTCACGGTGTTCACCAGCCGTATCGGTGAGACGCTCGGCTTCCATGAGAACCGTGCGAACATCCTGCTTGAAGACGACGGTCGCCTGACCGGCTTCGTTGCAGAGCCCATTCTCGGCAAGCAGGCGAAGGTGGATGCCTTGAACGACATCTCCGCGAAGCTCGGCATCACGCCCGAGGACGCCATCGCCGTGGGCGACGGGGCCAACGATCTCGGGATGCTCCACCTCGCCGGATCGGGCGTCGCGCTTCACGCCAAGCCTTCTGTCGCAGCTGAAGCGAAGATGCAGATCAACCACGGTGACCTGACCGCCCTGCTCTACATCCAAGGCTACAGAAAGACTGACTTCGTAACGGCCTGAAGCGATGGGGCCCAGGCCCCATCAACGAAAGTCACTCCATCGGGACGGCGACGAAACGAAGATCGCCGTTCGCCGAAGCAATCATCATCTGCGCGTTGCGCCGGCCTTCCTGCTTCAGGGACTGTACTTTTGCAGCCACTGCCTCCGGTGTGCGCATGAACTCCTGCGCCACCTCGACGATCACCTCGCCGGCCTTCAGACCCTTTTCGGCGGCAAGCGATCCCGGCGCCACTTCGGCAACCAGAACACCGTCGACACTTTCAGCAATACCAAAGGTCTTTCGGGTTTCGGCGTTCAGCGTCGATAGCGATAGCCCGAGAACGTTCTTGGCGTCCGGCACGGTTTCGGCAGGCTTGCCTTTTCCATCCGGCACCGGCTGGCTCTGATCGCCATCCGGCTCGTCCATATCCTGGTTCTCGCCAGGATCCGGATTGATCACGCCACCCTGGGGCTTATCGGAATCGGCGTCATTCGACGCAGCCTGGTCGCTGTCTTCAAGACGACCGAGCGTGACCTTGACCGTCTGCTCCTTGCCATCGCGCAGCACGACCACATCGACCTGCTTGCCGACCGGGCTTTCCGCCACGACGCGCGGGAGATCGCGCATCTCGTTCACGGCCTTGCCGTCGAATTTCAGGATGACATCGCCAGCCTTGATCGAGCCGTCATCGACCGGTCCTCCCTTGATGACGCCGGCCACAAGCGCGCCCTTGGCGCTCGATAGCCCGAGGCTATCGGCGACGTCATCTGTCACCGGCTGAATGCGAACGCCGAGCCAACCGCGCCGCGTTTCCCCGAATTCCCGCAACTGCTCGACGACGCCCGCTGCAAGTTCGGAGGGAACAGAAAAGCCGATGCCGATCGATCCGCCACTCGGCGAGATGATCGCCGTGTTGATGCCGATGACCTCACCCTTCATGTTGAAGAGCGGGCCGCCGGAATTGCCCTTGTTGATCGCGGCGTCGGTCTGGATGAAGTTGTCGTACGGGCCGGCATTGATGTTGCGCCCGCGGCCCGAAATGATCCCGACTGTCACCGATCCGCCGAAGCCGAACGGATTACCGATCGCCATGACCCAGTCGCCAATGCGCATCGTGCTGGAATCGCCGAACTTGACGAATTTCAGCGGCGTTTTCGGCTCCACCTTAAGAACCGAGAGATCGGTCTTCGTGTCGGTGCCGATCAGCTTTGCCTTGAGCTTGCTGCCGTCGGCGAAATTCACCTCGATGTCGTCCGCGCCCTCGATCACGTGGTTGTTGGTGACGATGTAGCCCTGCGGATCGATGACGAAGCCGGAGCCTAGCGAATTGACGTTGTGATTGCCGCCCGGCTTGCCCTTCTGCTTGTTGAAAAAGTCGTTGAAGAACTCCTGGAAGGGCGATCCGTCCGGTGCGCGAGGCGCTGGCCCTGCTCCTTCGTCGTCCTTCACGTTCTGAGACGTGGAGATGTTTACCACCGCATCGAGAAGCCCTTCGGCAAGATCGGCAACGGATGCCGGACCGTTCGTCGGTGGTGTGCCCTGCGCGTGGACCACCCCGGTGAAACCGATATTAGCCAGAAGTGCAGCGCCGGCCATAAGAGCGAGCGATCGTCTGTAGGTCGGGCGTATCGTGGGGGCCATCAAGCATCCTCATTTCGGTCAAAAGCGCACTCTGACCATGAGCATAAGGCGGAATGATGGAGTACGAAATCACCTTTTCGAGAAATCCCGTGCAATCTGCGTGCGCTTGCTTCCAAGCGCCTGGAAGTGGCCGGTATTCCCTCAAAAGCAAGGAGCCGGCAAGATGCCGGCCCCCAGTAGGATGGTCGATGATAGCCGATCAGTTCGCCGGCGGCGTCGGAGCAGCCGGGGCAGCCGGAGGTACGGCGGCAGGCAAGCCGGATGCGCTGTTGAAGTAGCGGAAGAACTCTGTATTCGGCGACATCACCAGCGTGGTGTCGGTCGAGGACATCGCTGTGGTGTAGGCTGCCATCGAACGATAGAACTCGAAGAAGCTCGGGTTCTTGTTGAAGGCATCGGCGAAGATCCGGTTCCGCTCAGCATCACCCTGACCGCGCAGGATTTCCGAGTCACGCTGCGCTTCCGCGGTGATCTCGACAACCTGTCTGTCAGCGATAGCGCGACGTCGCTGGCCCTCTTCGCCACCCTGTGCACGCAGCAGTTCGGCTTCAGCAAGGCGTTCCGCCCGCATGCGATCGTAGGTCTTCGGCGCAACTTCGCGCGTCAGGTCGGTGCGACGGATACGAACGTCCTGAATGTTGAGGCCAAGCGCCTCGGCATCCCGGTGCAGGTCATCGCGAACTTCGAGCATCATGGCGACGCGCTCTTCGGAAAGGGCGGCATCGAAATCACGCAGACCGTAGACACGACGCAGCGACGAGTCGAGCTGGGTGCGAAGGCGGGCTTCGGCAGACTCGCGATCGCCCGATACCGTTTCACGGAAGCGGCGGACATCCTTGATGTCGTAGATCACGAAGGCATCGACGTCGAAGGTCGCACCACCGCGCACCTGGACACGGATGTTATCGAGATCGAAGCGCAGTGCCTGCCTTTCAACGATCTGAACGCGATCGGCATCCATGAAGGTGAACGGCAGCTTGAAGTACAGGCCCGGCTCGGTCTTCACCGACTGGATCTGACCGAAGCGGACGACAATGGCCTGCTCACGGGCATTGACGACGAAGATCGACGAATAGAGGCCGAGCAGAACAACGGCGAGGACAATCAGAATGACGGGAAGTTTGTTCGATGTCATGGCTCAACCTCCCTGCTGTGCCGGCTTGCCGATCTCGTTGAGCGGCAGATAGGGTACGACCCCCTGCTTCTCGTCGATCACGACCTTCTTGGAGTTCTTCAGCACTTGTTCCATCGTTTCGAGGAACAGCCGCTTGCGCGTCACTTCGGGAGCCTTGGAGTATTCGTCGTTGATGGAGTTGAAGCGCTGCGCTTCACCTTCCGCTTCCTTCACCACGCGGTCCTTGTAGGCCGCGGCGGCTTCGCGGATCTGAGCCGCGTCACCGCGGGCCTGTCCGAGCTTCTGGTTTGCGTACTGGTTGGCCTCTTCGACCAAACGCTGCTTGTCCTGGTCGGCACGCTGCACTTCTTCGAACGCATCGGCCACTTCACGCGGCGGCGCAACGTCCTGAATCGTGATGGCGTTGATCGAAATGCCGCTGCGGTAGCGATCCATCGTACCCTGCACGATGTTGGCGACCTCGGTCTCGATCGGCTGACGGTTATCACGGAACGCGTCTTGCGCCGGGCGACGTCCGACGACTTCGCGCATGGCGCTCTCGGCGACCTGCTGCAGCGTTTCTGCCGGGTTCTCGACGTTAAAGAGATAGGCCTTCGGGTCAGTCACGGTGAAGAAGACCGAGAACTGGACGTTCAGGATGTTCTGGTCACCCGAAAGCATCAGGCCGGTCGACGACGAAGACGACGTCGCGCCGATGTTCTGTTGCTGGACCGTCACCTTGACGATCTCGACCGTTTCCATCGGCCACAGATGAAAATGCAGGCCGGGCATGGAAATTTCCGGCTTCGGGTTACCGAAGCGCAGTTCGACACCACGCTCGTCCGGCTGGACGATGTAAATGCACTGGAAAAGCCAGAATGCGACGATGATCGCCGCAGCGATAAGCAGTGCGCCGGTATTGAAGCCGCCGGGCACGATGCCGCGCAGCTGATCCTGGCCACGCCGGATGATATCCTCGAGATCGGGCGGACCACCCTTTCCGCCGCCACCGCCGCGCGGGCGGTTCGGCCCCTGCCCCCATGGTCCCTGATTGTTACCGCCGCCGCCGCCCCAAGGGCCGCCGCCGCCATTCTGATTGCTCCAGGGCATCAAAACCTCGTTGTTCGTTAAAAACTTGCGATCGCTCAACCCACGGGGGCGACGGATATCCGCGATCGTGACCGTTATAGGTATCGCCGCATCGGCTTTCAACGCGGCATGAGGAACTTGGCGATATTTATTGGAAAATAGTGGATTTTTGCGCCCTCAGCGCCTGTCGTAAACTACAAAACGCGTCGGATAGCTGTCCTTGTCGCCAGCGGGCACCTCGATCGTCTCCCCGGCGCCCCAGACGGAGGGATCGATAGCCGGGAAAGAAGTATCGCCAGCAACCGTCGTCTCGACATGGGTAACGCAAAGACGGTCGGCAAGACCGATCGCCTGCCCGTATATCTGCCCACCCCCGATGATGCAGATCTCGTCCTCGCCTTTCTGCGCGGCCATGGTCTCCGCGATCGCAATGGCGTCCGCCAACGAGGACACCGTCGTCACCTCGGGATGATCGATTGCGGCCTGCCTGGAGATGACCACGTTTGGACGGCCCGGCAACGGTTTGCCGATCGAATCGTAGGTCTTGCGACCCATGATGACCGGCTTGCCAAGGGTCAGGGCCTTGAAGCGCTTGAGGTCGGTCGACAGCCGCCAGGGCATGTCGCCATCGCGGCCGATAATGCCATTTTCGGCGACGGCAACCAGGATCGTCTTACGGATATCGGACATGTATTTCCCTGGTCAGACGGCGATCGGCGCCTTGATGCTGGCGTCGGCCTCGTAGCCGATCAGCTCGAAATCCTCGAACTTGAAGCCGAAGATGTCCTTTACGTCAGGATTGATGCGCATGAACGGCAAAGGCTTCGGCTTGCGCGTCAGCTGCAGCTTCGCCTGCTCGAAGTGATTGTGATACAGGTGCGCATCGCCGAGTGTATGGACAAAATCGCCCAGCTTCAGCCCCGTTACCTGCGCCACCATCATCGTCAACAGCGCATAGGACGCGATGTTGAAGGGGACACCAAGGAAGATGTCAGCGGATCGCTGATACAGCTGGCAGGAGAGCTTGCCGTCGGCCACATAGAACTGGAACAGGCAATGGCATGGCGGTAATGCCATGCTGTCTACCTCAGCCGGGTTCCAGGCCGAGACGATGTGACGGCGCGAGTTCGGATTTTTCACGATACCCGCAACGAGATTGGCGATCTGATCGATATGACCACCATCAGGTGCCGGCCAGGAGCGCCACTGCGCGCCGTAGACCGGGCCGAGATCGCCGTTTTCATCGGCCCATTCGTCCCAGATCGAAACGCCGTTATCCTTGAGATAGCCGATATTGGTTTCGCCCTTCAGGAACCAGAGCAGCTCGTGAATGATGGAGCGAAGGTGCAGCTTCTTGGTTGTCAGAACCGGGAAGCCCTCTTCGAGGTCGAAACGCATCTGATAACCGAATACCGACCGCGTGCCGGTACCGGTCCGATCGCCGCGATCGGTTCCGCGTTCCATCACATGGTCCAAGAGATCAAGATACTGCTTCATCGTCTGCCGCCGATTCCTATTTCCCCGTATTTAAGCGCATCGAGCGTCAAAACCAATCGTTACCCCTGTTTATCCCGGTAAATCTCCGCCCAGCAGCGATGGATTTGTGACGATGGCTCTTCCCATGGGGATCGGAAAACACTATATCAGCCTTGCCGGTCCTCGGATCGGCTATGGCGATAAATGAGCGGTGTAATAAACCTATTGGACCCGGGGGCGGTACCCGGCGCCTCCACCAAAAACCGGCGGCCTCGCAATGAGATGGCCGGCTTTTGATGGGGGCGAAACAGGATCGACAAGGGTGTAAAGATCGTCTTTTTGCTCGGCATTGTACCACCGTTATCGGGCTAAAATTGTAGTTGCAAATGACAACTATGCGGAAGCTCGTCTCGCTGCTTAATCGCGGTGTGACACTTCAAATAAAGCCCTAGTGGTTCGCACCTCTAGGCGGGGTCCGAAGGCACCTGGCAACAGAAGCCTTCACCTTCTCCCTCGCGTTCAAATCATGTATGCTTTCCGAAAGCATGACTCGGCTTCGGCCTTTTCGACGGCGCACTGGCGTGCCATATAGCCTCGAGAAAAGACGTCCGAACGAAAAGAAAGACAGGATAAAGCATGGGGCAGGATCATATCCGTTACGACATTCTGGCACAGGACGCGCTTCGCGGCGTCATCCGTAAGGTATTGTCTGAAGTCGCGACAACGGGCCGCCTGCCGGGCGAGCATCACTTCTTCATCACCTTCCTGACCGGCGCACCGGGCGTTCGGATTTCCCAGCACCTGAAGTCACGCTATCCGGAGCAGATGACGATCGTCATTCAGCACCAGTTTTGGGAAATGAAGGTTACGGAAACGAGCTTCGAGATCGGCCTGTCCTTCTCCGACGTTCCCGAAAAGCTCTTCATCCCGTTCAACGCCATTCGTGGCTTCTACGATCCGTCTGTCAATTTCGAGTTGGAATTCGACGTACCGCTGGCCGATGGCGAGGAGCTGCCGGATGCGGAGATCACCGCCTACCCGGTCGGCCAGGAAAAAGTGGAAGACGCGCAAGCAGCAAAGCCTGCCGACGGCGACGAGAAGAAGCCCGGCTCGGTCGTCTCACTCGACGCGTTCCGTAAGAAGCAGTAACGGCAAGGGAAGCGGAAGCTTCCCTTTTTTAGTACAGGATTGAGGCAGTCATGAGCGCCGAAATCGTCAATCTCCGTCAGTTCAAGAAGAAGCAGGCCCGCTCCGAAAAGGAGAAGCAGGCCGAGCAGAACCGTATATCCTTCGGTCGCACGAAAACCGAAAAGCAGCTGACGAAGGCGCTCAACGAGAAAGCCGAGCGCGCGATTGAACAGGGCAAGATCGAGAAAAAAGACGGCGGCGAGTGACGCCCGACCGCCGCTCGAAAAGAACCTTTATTCATAGACTTGGCTATACTGGCGGACTCTTTTTCTCAACTCACCTGCCCAGCGAGCGAACCCCAGGATGATCCGAAAGCATTCCGCCACCTTGCATGGACATCGCACGAGCTTTTCGCTCGAAGACGAGTTCTGGAACGAGCTGCGGGCCATTGCAGCCGCCCGCTCGATCCCACTTGCCGTCCTCATCTCGGAAATCGACGATCAGCGGCAGCCGGAAGCCAACCTCTCCTCCGCGCTTCGCCTGTATGTCCTGGCGTGGCTGAAACGCAGCGTCGTTTAGCAGGACTACCGACAGTCCTCAGTTCAGCAAGCAGGTCTTGGTCGTTGCCGACCTCGGGGGCGTTCATCGAATGCCATCTGTCCGACACTCGGGTCCGCAGCCTTATCAGCGATCATGACAAAGTTTAACTTTCATCCTAACCATTACTGCAGGGGTTGCATTCTAATTTAGCCATTATTCAACTGTCGCGTGGTTGCCATAAACCAACGCCGGAACGACTAGAAAAGGCATGGCTGGGCTCATCAAATGATTCGGAGGAATAACGCATGCGCAAAATCGGTAGTCTGACCATTGTGAGCTGTTTGTCGGCGACCTTCGCCGCCGCGCCTGTCGTTATCGATCTGCACAGCCCGCTGAAGCTCACGACGTCGATCGTTTTCGCAGGCAATGGGAACGGCGGCGGCCATGGTGGCGGAAACGGTGGCGGCAATGGCGGCGGCAACGGTGGCGGAAACGGTCGCGGCAGCAGTGAAGGGCATGCCTCAGCCAGTCATGGAAAATCCGGGCTTTCGTCGCGTGGAGCGAACGAGCAGAGCTCTTCCGATGACCCGATAGCAACTACGCTTGGAAAGCTTTTTGGCACCGGCAAGAGCGAAGAAACGCACGGTAAAAAGGCGCCAACGAGAACCGCGAAGGCAGAAAAAAACGTTATAAAGGGAGTCAAGCCGACCCCCAGACCGGAGCAGCCAGCTGTCGTAACGGAAGTAGCTGCGGTCGAAACGGAAGAGCCGGCGTTGAAGGATAAACCCGATCTCGCAGCAAAGCTCGGGGGGCTACACTCCCTGCAACGCAACTATCATGCCTACCTCAACTCCAACGATCCGCGCATGGCCGCCATCCGCTCTTATGTCGTTGCCTACGCTCAGTTTGAGCTGGACAACGGGATCGATGCCGTTCCGACCGATCCCGCCCTCAGCGACGAGGCTCTGAGTGCCGCGCTGCAGGCAGCAGCGAACAAGGATATTGGTACGGCTCAGCCGCCTGCCGCTCTCGGAACGGTAGATCCTGAAGTGATGGCATGGGCGAAAGACGTCCTCGGTGTCGGCCCAGCCGTTGGCAAGATCGACCAGGTGCGCGATGACATGGCGACCAAGCAGCCGACTGACGAGGCAACGGAAACGGACCCCGTGACCGAACCAGAAACCGAAGACGCGGACAAACTCGTTGAGCCAACTGCAACAGCGCAGGTAACCGAGGCCGAATAATCGCTTTTAGTAGAGGCCTTCAATCACCCGATCGGCGCCCCTTTGGCGGAAGCACTCATCGTAACTTGACGAGCCGCTGTCACGAAAGGTGGGCAGCGCTTGGCCGTCTCAAGCACGCCCTTCAAGTCGATAAAACGCGAACTCTGTAAATTGGGTAATTGCAGACCATAGGTGCCCCTTCACGGGGCACCGCACCTGAGGGAGCAGCAGCCCGCGGGCACGTGTACAGCCCTCGCGAGGACGACGATCGGCGCTATTGCGGCATCTGCACCCCGGGAAGCCCGGGTATGCTGCTATTGTTTTGCGAATTTATCGGCGGCAGGGAGAGCTGCTCGCGGGTGCGCCGGGCAGTCTCGTCGGCAGCAGCCTTCGCTTCTGCTTCCGCCTTTGCCTTGGCGACAGCAGCGTCGGCCTCTGCCTTTGCGCGCGCCGCGGCTTCAGCCTGCGCCCGTTGCTCCGCCTCGAACCTTTGCCGCTCCGCCTCGGCGGCGAGCGCGCGCAGTCTCAGTTCTTCGTCACGGCGCTGCTTTTCGATGACAGCAGCCTTCTCCCGCTCCATGTCATTGAACTTGTAGAGCGCCGTCTCGCGGCGAAGCCGTTGCTTCTCCAGCACGTTAGACTGCAAACGCTCCACGCGCCTGCGCTCCCGCTCGAAGGCGCGCAACGACAGGAAACCGGTGATATCGGTGACATCGACGGTCCGTCCAGGCGAGGCGAGCAAGCCGGAGAAATCCAGTCGGACGGCGGGTTCGGCTCCTGCAAACGCCTCACTGCCGGGATCGAGGACGACGTTCAGCGAAGCATTGATCCGCCTCTGCGGCAAGTCGAGCTGCGCATTTGCTGCTAGCTTCGCCTGTTCGGTTTGAACCCCCACGTTCTGGACGCGCAGCATGCCATCGGTGACATTGAATGGGATGGCGATCGGCGGCAGCTTGGCTTCGCCGTTGTTGAGCAAGGTCTCAACGATCGGATGGACTTTGCCGGCATTGAGCTGATCTTGCATCGGATCGGTCGCCGCAAGCAGCGGAGCCAGCATTCCGAGATTGAGGCCGCGAACACTCGTCTCAGCCAGGCGCAACTCGCCCGAACCATTGAGGGACGCCGCGATATCCTTGGCCGACTTGCCGGAAGCTTCCGTCGACAGGCTCAGGCCGAACTTGCCGTTTGCGACAGGAGCACCATCGCGGCTCCATACGACACCCGCCAGGTCTGCATCCGTCAGCTCAAGCTTCGTCTGAAAGAAGCCGGTCCCATCCGCATTGGTGAACAGCAGGTTGCCATCGATATGGCCGCCGTCCCATCCGCCCTTCATCTCGTTCAGCTGCAGCTCGTCGCCCTTGTAGGCGACGGTCGAGGTAAAGTCGGAAATCGCACCGGACCAGCCGGGCCAGAACTCTTTTGCCGAGAGCTTCAGATTGACATCCATGTCCTTGAACACCGGCAGTCCAAGCGCCCCACCAGACAGCTGGCCGTTCGTGGCGTCGGTAACGGGACCGTAGATGGCTTCCGCCAACCAGGTCGCATCGACCTTCGAAAGCGCCAGATCACCGCTTGCCGTCGTGTTATCGGCCTTCCTATCGACCGTGAGCGAGCCACCGAACTGGTTGTCGGCTGCGTGGCCCGCAATATCGGTCAAGGCGATCTTGTCGCCGTCAATGGTCGCCGTCGTGGTGAGCTTGAACGGCAATCCGGTGCCCATCTGTGGCACGCCGATGCCGTTCATCACCAGGTATGGATCGAGATCGGCGCTCTCCAATGAAACCGCCAACTGGCCGTTCATGAACGTCTGCGGATGAACGTCGACCTTGCCGCTCGCGGTAAACGACGTCCGATCGGTGGCGAACGTCAGTGCAGCGTCTGCCGGATCCGTCCCTTCCGCCTGAACCTTGAGCGTCAGGCGACCGTTGGCGTCGGCATCCACCGGCAGCGGGTCGAGCCCAGCCTGGCCGAAGAGGATCGACGTCACGTTGTTCTCGAGCGTCGCCTCGAGGCTTGTCGTCCCCTTGCCCGTCAGCGCAAGGATGTTCGACATCCGGTAGTCGAGATTGACGCGACTGCCGTTTGCAACGCCCGCCAGCGTCAAGGAGAGCCCGTCCCCCTGATCGCCGCCAAGCGTCAGCGCGCCCCGAAGGGCTGTATTCGTGTACCATGCAGCATTGCGCACCAGCCGGTCCATGACGGGATGCTGCGGCAATTTCTGCTTGAGCATGGCGAAGAAAGGTCCTGGATCGGCTGACTTGAAGGTGATCTCCCCCGATCCCTTGTAATCGAGCAACGAACCTTCGGCCCGACCGGTTGCCGTCAGCTCGGCGCCCGCCAGATTCTTGACCGCGAGCTTCTCGATGGCAAGCGCACCATCGGCAATGGTGAAACTGGTTTCGACATCCCCGGCCTCGACACCGAAGGCCGTGAACTTGTCGGCCTTCAGCTGCGCCCGGATCTTGTGATCGAGCACGTTGTCGCCTGCATCCTGCCCAGTGAACAGGCCGGTCAGTGCACGCAAGGCATCGAGATCAAGCGCGTCGCCGGCGAGCGACACATCCAGTGTCGATGGCTGGTTTGCGACCACCCGCCGTTCGAGCCGTCCCTTCAGCGTCGATTGCCCTACGGCGATTTCCAGGTCGTCAAACGTCTGCTGCGCGTGCGTCAAGTTCACTTTGGCGGAGAATCCCGCCTGCCGTAGCTGCCGGATTGCCGGATCGACGGAACCAGCCAACCAAGCGGCCAGTCCTGTCGGCTGTTTCGATGCAACTGTGACCTGCCCCGCGAAGGATGGCTGGCCCTGCAGGTTGAGACGCCCTTGCGCCTCCACCTGGGTACGTCCCGGCAGCGTGCCGAACGCATTGTCGATCGTCCAGCCGTTTCCGGCCGGTTGCAGATCGAGCTGCACGTCGCGGATCGTCGTGTCGCCTGCAACGATCGCGGGCAGCCTGACACTCGCCTTGCCCGGCACCTGCGGCACCGGCACCTGCGACACGATCTGAATAAGAGTGTTCAACCGCTGGCGGGCCGACAAGGCGGGATCACGCGTTGTCTTCCCGCCTGCTCCCTGGTTGCCGATCCGATTGACGTCGATCTGCTGACCGTCGGCGATCAGCAGAAATTGCGGCTTGGCACCGGTGTCGAGCGTCGCTTCGCCGGTAATGACATAGGGGTCGTCCTCGGCGCCGATCTCCAGCCGATACTCGGGAATGCGGATGCTCTCGTTGGTGAGCTCGAACTTGCCCTTCAGCCTCGGCGGAACATGAGCCCTGTCGGCTCCCTTAGCGCTGTTTTCGATCGCGGCGGAAATCGTGCCCTGGTAGTTAGGCTTGCTGTCGACAAGCTTCAGTTCGCCGTCGAGATCGACCGTTACGGGATGCCGGTCAGGCTGCAGCCGGGTGCGCATTCGCAACACGCCGTTGTCGTCCGGCTGGTTGCTTGAGATGAGGAAGCTTCCATGCTCCCCATCCAACGCCGCATCGCCGTCGATACGCCAGGGCCCTGCCAGCGATTTTGCCGACATTTCCGCATTCAGTCCCGTCACATGGCGTGACCGGCCGGATTGATCGTCGATGAACTGGATGTCACCGCCGGTAACGTGAACCCTCTCGAGCACGACCGTCTTGGCCGGTATCTCCGGCTGGCTGCCGCGCGTCCAGTCAAGCGTGCCGTCTTTGAGAAGCCTGAGCTTCACCTTCGGATTGACCACGCGCATATCGAAAATGAGTGCTTCGCCCGACAGGAAGGGTGCAAGCTCCGCATCCATCGAGAACTGCTCGATCTGCACGATCGGCGAGCCGTCCGTCTCCTGGCCAACGCGCACATCATGCATTGTTACCGACGGAAATGGCAGCAATCGCGCATCGACCGAACCGTGTACGACGACCTTCTTGCCGATGATCCGGCTGGCCTGATCCTCGAAATTCTTGCGGAAACCGGTCCAGTCAATGAACAGCGGCGCCAGCAGCGCCACGAACAGCGCCACGACCACCACACCACCCAGCACGACGAGGAACCGGCCCACCACGTCAGTCATTCTCCATTCGGGATATCATCGCGGACACTAGAGCATTAAACCGAAAGGTGTGAAGCGGCTTTCCGGCAACATCATGCTCTAATTCCTTGCTTTAACGGTACCTTCGGGACGCCGGCCCGAATCGATATCCGATCCCTCATCTCTAGTGGCACTCACCCAGCGGGTAAGCCAAGAGCAATAGAATGTTGATTTTCAGGCACGGTGGAAAATCTTGCCTGGATTGAAGATATTGTCCGGGTCAAGGGACTGCTTGATCTGCCGCATCAGGTCGACGGCACCGCCGAGTTCCTGTTCGAGGAAGGCCATCTTTCCCTGCCCGATGCCGTGCTCCCCGGTGCAGGTGCCGTCCATCGCCAGCGCTCGCTTGTTGAGCCTGCCCACGAATTCTTCGGCGACGGCGATCCCGGCATCCGTCTTGTCGTCGAACAGCAGCAGGACATGGAAGTTACCGTCTCCTGCATGACCGACGATCATCGCCAGCAATCCATGCTCCTCGATATCGGCCTGGGTTTCATCGATGCAATCGGCAAGGCGGGAAATCGGCACGCAGACATCCGTTGAAAGCGCTGCCATCTCCGGCGCAAGGGCGCGCGATGCCCAGTATGCATCATGACGCGCCTTCCAGAGCTTGTTGCGCTCGTCGGCGTTGACCGTCCACGCGAATTCACCGCCCCCGCACTCTGCGGCGATCTCGGCGAACTGTTCCGATTGTAACGCAACGGTCTCGTCGGTGCCGTGAAATTCGAGGAACAGCGTCGACTTCTCGTCGTAGCTGAGTTTCGAGTAGGCGTTGCAGGCGCGGATCTGCAGCGCATCGAGAATTTCGATACGCGCAACGGGAATGCCCATCTGGATCGTCATGATGACCGCATCGCAGGCGGCGCGAACCGTCGGGAACGCGCAGACGCCGCCACCGATCTTCTGCGGTATGCCCTGCAGCCGCAACGTCACCGACGTCAGGATACCGAGCGTGCCCTCAGCGCCGACGAAAAGTCGAGTCAGGTCGTAACCGGCGGAGGACTTGCGGGCGCGCCGTGCCGTACGGATCTCCTCGCCGTTGGCCGTCACAACAGTCACGGCGAGCACGTTGTCCTTCATCGTGCCGTAGCGAACGGCGTTCGTTCCCGACGCGCGCGTCGAGGTCATGCCGCCGATCGACGCGTTGGCGCCCGGATCGATGGGAAAGAACAAGCCGGTGTCCCGGAGGTAGGTGTTCAGCTGCTCGCGGGTCACGCCGGGTTCGACAGTGCAGTCGAGGTCTTCGGTATTGACCTCGAGGATACGATTCATCCTGTTGAAATCGATGGAAATGCCGCCGTTCGGCGCATTCACCTGACCTTCGAGCGACGAACCGGTACCGAAACCGATAACTGGCACCTTGTGTTCGGCGCAGATCTTTACCGCCGCCTTCACATCATCGGCGCTTTCGGCAAAGAGCACGCCGTCAGGCAATTGCGGGGGTATGTAGGTCGTCGTGTGCGCATGCTGGGCGCGAAAGGCTTCGCCGGTCTGAAAGCGCTCGCCGAAGCTTTGCTTCAGAATGCCGAGAGCGGCTGCGATCCCGGCCTCGTTTCGTGTTCCAGCCTTTGCGTCTTTGAGCGCCATCTCGTTGATCTCCATAACCTTCGCCGCCCGGAGGCAGGTTGGTATGAGACATGAGACGGCGCCTGTCTAGTGCAAGAATCGACGCAACAGCCCTGTCGGGTGGTCCTTAGACGAGCGGCGGATTCAGCCGCGCGAAACCCTCCTGCCGACGGTACGGGAAATACGGATAGGGTGCGGTCGCAAGGCTGGCTCTATCGAGCTTTTCGACCTGCTCCCGCGACAGCGACCAGCCGACGGCACCAAGGTTTTGCCGTAGCTGCTCCTCGTTGCGCGCGCCAATGATGACGCTCGCCACCGTCGGGCGACCGATGAGCCAGTTCAGCGCAATCTGCGGAACGGTCTTGCCGGTCTCGGCGGCAATATCGTCGAGCGCATCGACGATATCGTAGAGCTTTTGTTCGTCCACCGGCGGCCCGTAGTCGGCAGTCTGGTGCAAGCGGCTCTCCGCCGGCAGCGGAACACCGCGCCGGATCTTACCGGTCAGCCGTCCCCAGGCGAGCGGGCTCCATACCAAGGCGCCCACGCCCTGGTCGGCAGCAAGCGGCATCAACTCCCACTCGTAATCGCGGCCGGCGAGCGAGTAGTAGACCTGATGGGCGACATAGCGCGCGTAACCGTCGCGCTCGGAAACGGCAAGCGACTTCATCAATTGCCATCCGGAGAAGTTCGAGACGCCGATATAGCGGATCTTGCCCGCAGCAATCAGCCCGTCCAGCGTGGAAAGTACCTCTTCCACCGGCGTCGATGCATCAAAGGCATGAAGCTGCAACAGATCGACATAATCGGTTCCGAGCCGCTTCAGGGCGTCCTCGGTCGAGCGGATCAGGCGGGCGCGAGACGTACCCCAGTCCGCCGGGCCATCGCCCATCGGCAGAGCCATCTTGGTCGAGATCAGCACCGCATCCCGCCGCCCCTTGATGGCGTGGCCGAGAACCTCTTCCGACGCGCCGGCGGAATAGACGTCGGCGGTATCGAAGAGGTTCACGCCCGCTTCAATCGAGATATCGACCATGCGCCGAGCTTCCGCCGCATCGGTATTGCCCCAGGCGCCGAAAAGCGGCCCCGAGCCGCCGAAGGTGCCGGCACCGAAACTCAACACCGGCACCCGAAGACCGGATGCACCAAGATTTCTGTATTCCATGGTCTGTCTCCTGTTGTTTCAAGATAGATAGACACTGCGCATACGATGACATAGATTGCCTGAGGAAATGCATTCATGAATTGAATTCATCATGAGCCGACAGGACGTCAATCGCTCCGGCGAAATGGAAATCTTCGTGCGCGCGGTCGAACTTGGCGGCTTCACCGCAGCCGCCCACGCCTGCCACATGACGCCATCCGCGGTCAGCAAGCTCGTGGCCCGTCTTGAAACGCGCCTCGGCACCCGCCTCGTCAACCGCTCCACGCGTAAACTGCAGCTCACACCCGAGGGCTGCGCCTTTTACGAGCGCAGCATATCAATCCTCGCCGATATAGCCGAGGCCGAACGATATGCCTCCGCCGGCGAGCAGGCAGCCGGCCCGATCCGGATCAACACCAGCGCCTCTTTCGGCAATCATGTGCTTGCACCGCTCGTGCCGGCTTTCCTTACGCTCCACCCGGCGGTCACCCTGGACATAACGCACACCGACAAGGTGATCGATCTGGTCGAGGATCGGGCCGACGTCGCCATTCGCGCCGGTCCGCTGAAGAGTTCAAGCCTGATCGCACGCAAGCTCGGCGCGACCCGCAAGATCATCGTCGCGTCGCCGACCTATCTTCAAGAACACGGCACACCTAAATCGGCCACCGACCTGAAAGACCACCGCCGCATCGGCTTGTCCTATGCACGCAGCATCGCGGGATGGCCGATCCTGCATGAGGGGCAAGTTGTCGAGCTGCCGGTCACGCCGGCGATACAGGTGGGAGATGGCGAAGCGATGCGGCATCTGGCGATATCAGGTGCCGGCCTGGCACGGCTCACGAGCTTTACCGTGCGCGCTGATATGGAGGCAGGCCGATTAATCCCGGTCCTGGAGGATGCCAATCCCGGCGATATCGAGGAATTTTACGCCGTCTACATTGGTCAGGGCGGCCCATTGCCCGCCCGCGTCCGCGCTCTGCTTGATTTCCTGGCCGAACACGTCCGGCTCTGAGGATGTCGAAGGCGGATTTGGCAATTGACCTACCGCGCCCACGAAGCCTATATCGCTGGCAAGCCATCCGGCCTCTTTGGCCGATTTCCTTTCCCGGCTGGTGCTGCTCCCCTGCTCTCCGTCCCATCGACCGAGATCCCGGCATTGGCAAGACATGCACAGGACCATGCCGTTGAAGGATGCCAGCCGCGCACGCCCCAAAGCCAGCCTGCCGCGTTGGGCGCTGCTCCTGTCCCTCTCCGCCTTGCTCGTCTTCGGACTGGAACTGCTCGGCCTGCCCGCCTCGCTCCTCATCGGCCCCATGGTGGCGGCCATCGTTCTTGCACTCACCATCGGCCAGGGCCCGTTGCGCGTTCCGCGCTGGCCATTGCTTTTCGGGCAGGCGCTTGTCGGCTTCCTGATGGCCAGGGCCATCACCGTGGATATCCTGCAGACGATGGCTGCCGATGCCCCGCTGTTTCTCGCGATGATCTTCTCGGTCATCGTCGCAGCCGCCCTGCTCGGCTGGGTTCTGACACGCTGGCAGGTTCTGCCCGGGACAACGGCCGTATGGGGTTCTTCCCCGGGTGCCGCGTCGGCGATGGTCATCATGTCGGAGGCCTACGGCGCGGACGCCCGGCTGGTTGCCTTCATGCAGTATCTGCGGGTGGTGTTCGTGGCCGTCGCCGCCTCCGTCGTCTCGCGCCTTTGGGTTGCCGCCGACGGTGGCGAACCGCCGCCGCTGATCCTGTTTCCGCCGATCGACTGGCCGGCCTTCGCGCTGACGGTTGCCCTGACCGCTCTGTCTGCCTTTGTGGCGGTGCGCTTCCGTATCCAGGGCGGCACCATCATCGTACCGCTGATACTCGGCTCGGTTCTCCAAGGCTTCGGTCTGATGAAGATCGAGTTGCCGATGTGGCTTCTTGCTCTCAGCTATGCGCTGATCGGCTGGAGCATCGGCCTGCGCTTCACGCGCGGTATCATCATGCACGCAGCACGCGCCCTTCCCCGCGTTGCTGCTTCGATCCTGGTACTGATGTCACTCTGCGGCGGCATGGCCTTTGCCCTGCATAAGTTTGCCGGCGTCGATCCCCTGACCGCCTATCTCGCCACCAGCCCGGGCGGTGCCGATTCCGTTGCGATCATCGCCGCCTCGAGCGACGTCGATATGCCGTTCGTGATGGCCATGCAGACCGGCAGATTTCTGGTGATCCTCTTCACCGGCCCGATGCTTGCGCGGTTTATCGCGCGGCGATCCGGTCTTGCCGAAAATCCCGCCTGAGCGTCGCCCATTGGCCCGGCGTCATGCCGTACGCCTTCTTGAAGTGACGATGAAGGTGGCTCTGATCGGCAAATCCAGTCGCCGCTGCGACGTCGGATAATCCATCTCCCGCTCCGATCATCGCACGTGCCTGCTGCAGCCGTCTCATCAGGAGATAGCGGTGCGGGCTCGTGGCGAAAGCCGCCCTGAAGTGCCGCGCCAGCGCGAAGCGATCGAGCCCCGTCACCGCTTCAAGCTCACCGGACCGAACCGTCTCCGTCGCGTGCGCCTCGAGGTAGTCGCGCGCCAGTCTGGCGCGCCGCCAGGCGACACTGCCAAGCGGACGCTGCGGCGTCCTTGTATGCCGTGCCAGCCCGTCGGCCACACGAGACACGAAGTCATCGACGAAGAGCTCATCCAGTTCACGGTCCAGTTCACCGAGCGCCGCCAGCAGGGTTCCGGCCAACAGCGGATCGCCGATGACGGGCTCATCCACGAACGGCAGGCCGACCCGTGCGGCTTCCAGGCATTCGACCAGCATCGCCGGCTCCAGATAGAGCATGCGATATTGCAGGCCGTCATCGGTCCCAGCTCCCCCGTCGTGCTCTTCGTCCGGATGCAGCACGATCACCTGCCCGGGCATGCTGAACCGCCGCTCGCCGCGATAAGAGAAGGTCTGCACGCCCTTGGTGGTCACCCCGAGCGCATAGGTATCGTGTCGATGGGGCTCGTAGGCGTTGCCGGCAAATTGCGCACCGATGCGCTCGATACCGGGAAACGCAGGCGCGATCGTAATCCCGTCCGCGCTCTGCTCCGTGCACAAACGTTCAAGACCTTCATAGGCGTGACGATTTACATCCTGGCTCAACGCGACGTCCAAACCCGCATG
The DNA here is from genome assembly GCF_030382195.1 of Rhizobium sp. S96. Taxonomy (NCBI): domain Bacteria; kingdom Pseudomonadati; phylum Pseudomonadota; class Alphaproteobacteria; order Hyphomicrobiales; family Rhizobiaceae; genus Rhizobium; species Rhizobium sp. S96. The sequence continues at coordinate 135,521 of NZ_JAUDRY010000009.1, read as the reverse complement.
AAAGAGACTGAAATGTTTGATACCAAAATTGCGATCGTGCTGCGAAACAATCTTGCATCCTGGCAGAAGCTGAACGTCACGGCTTTCCTGATGAGCGGCATCGCTGGCCAGAACCCGGAGATTATCGGCGAAGCCTACAAGGATCGCGCCGGCAATCTCTACAATCCGCTATCCATCCAGCCGATCATCGTCTTGTCGGCGGAGAACGACACGATGTCGACGATCCACCGGCGCTCACTGGAGCGCGGCGTGACGTCATCGCTGTTCATCGAGGAAATGTTCTCGACTGGCCACGACGCGGCCAATCGCGCTGTCTTTGCCGAGTATGCCCCCGATGATGCCAAGGTGGTCGGCATCGCCATCAGGGCGGACAAGAAGACGGTCGACAAGATCACCAAGGGCGCGACCATGCACCAATAACGACAAACGGCCGGGAAAAACCCGGCCGTTTGCAATTCAAGGCAACCCCGATTAGCTCTGGGTAACCGGCGCGATCTGGATTTCGACGCGGCGGTTCTGGGCGCGACCCGCTTCCGTGGCGTTGGAAGCGATCGGCTGCGACGGACCGAAGCCGACAGCGGACACACGGCGCGGATCGACGCCCTGCGTACCGAGATAATCCGCAACCGAGGCGGCACGGCGCTGCGACAGATCCTGGTTATGCTGCAGGCTGCCTGTAGAGTCGGTATGGCCGTTGACGTCGATCAGCGTGCGGTTGAACTTGCGCAACACGATCGCGACCGAGTTCAGCGTCGGATAGAAGCCGGACTTCACTGCGTCCTGATCGACATCGAACGTGATGTTCGACGGCATGTTCAGGATGATGTTGTCGCCATTGCGGGTCACGGAGATGCCGGTGCCCTGCAGCTGCGCGCGGAGTTCGGATTCCTGCTGATCCATGTAGTTGCCGATCGCGCCACCTGCCAAGGCGCCGACACCTGCGCCGATCAGCGCGGCGTTGCGGCGTCCGTGTGCGGAACCGCCGACAGCAAGGCCGGCCAGCGCGCCGACGCCTGCGCCGAGCATGGCGCCGCCAGCCGTGTTCGACATCTTCTGTTCACCCGTATAGGGGTCAGTGGTGGTGCACGCGCTGAGATAGGTTGCGGCAACGGCCAGAAGTATGAATTTCTTGATCATGGACAGGCGTATCTCCGGTTCGAAATGGTGATGCGAGCAGTATTAAGGAATGCGGCAACAAGATGAAGCGGACGAGTTCGATACCGAAAAATCCCGGAATTGCACAGCCCTAGCGGGGTTTTAACAGCAGTGTCTCATTTAAGTCGTGCAAAAAGCGCCGCCAGCAAGCAGAGCGGGCGGCGCTTGGGGATCAAAGGCAACCGTCAGAAATTCTGGAACAATTGCCGGACCGTGTCATAGCTCGCATTGGCGATATTCAGCGACTGCAGCCCCAATTGTTGCTGTGTCTGCAGGGCAGCAAGCCGGCTCGATTGTTCCTCCATGTCGGCATCGACCAGGCGCCCGATGCCGCGCGACAACGAATCGTCGAGCGCCTGCGCGAAGTCGCTTTGCAAGCTGATGCGCGTTTCGAGCGCTCCAAAGGCAGCACCTACGGTGGTCATCTGGTTCAGCATCTTGTCGACGACCGAGATCATTTCGTTGACCTCATCGGTGGTCGTGCTGGAGGATATGCCGATCTCGACCTGCCCGCCGGAATTGCCTGCGGTCGTCAGCATCACGTAGTTCTGGGACGCACCGACCTCCGTCGCGAAATACTGCGACGTAAGCGCTCCGTATTCGCCGGAACCGGTCGATCGATCGTCGATCAGGTATCGCGCGTCCTTCGACGAAACAGACCCCACCGGAGCGAGATCCGCCTCATAGGTGAGCGTGCCTACCGTAATCGTGCCATCGGAATTGCGCGTGAACGACGCCGGGATTTCGCGCGGCTTCGATGGATCGTCGGAATCGTCGATCGAGACCCAATTCTCGCCGTTGAACGTCGCCGACTGCGCGACCGAGCGCAATTGGTCCTTCAGCTGGGTGATATCCAGATTGATCTTGTCCTTGTCGACGCCGGATTCCGTCGCCGCCACAAGCTTTTCCTTGATCTGGCTGACGATATCGATGGTGTTGTCGACAGCCTCGGAGGCCGTTCCCATCGTCGCGGCTGCAAGCCCCAGCGCGTCGCGGATCGCGGACTGCGCCTTCTGGTCACCCTTCAGCGAGGAACTGATGGCCCAATAGGCGCCGTTATCCGACGCCTTTTCCACCCTGAGCCCGGTTGATACCTGCCTCTGGGTCTTCGTCATATCGCGACCGATGTCGCGCAATACATAAAGCGCGGCATCCACCGAAGTGCGCCGATAAATACTCACGGATACTGAACTCCGAACACAACAATACGCAACTGATACAAATCAACCGGTACCGCGAACATTCATGTCCGGGAGCGCCAAACACAGCGCTGGACGGCCCCCCGAAACGCTGGGAGAAACCTGTCGGTTACTATCGAGGATGATTACCGGTTACGCTTAAAAAACCGCTAAAGGTTGAAATTAATTCACCACGTTTGCGGACGTCTCGTAAACCATGACAGATCCGACAACGCCTTGCTCCGCGGATGGCCTTACTCGGCGGCTTCCAGGCTGCTCGGCTTGGCAACCGGGCGTGGCCGCGACGCATGCGCCATCTCTTCGTGCAGCCGCGCTTCTTCATGCGCGTGAGGCTTCGCAAAGCGGGCGATCAGAAGATAGGCGACCGGCGTGATGAAGAGCGTCACCAGCGTCGCAAAGCCCAGCCCGCCGACGATAACCCAACCAAGCGCCACGCGCGCCTCGGCACCGGCGCCATGGGCGAAAACAAGCGGAACGCCGCCGAGAATGGTCGCAATCATCGTCATCATGACCGGGCGAAGGCGCAGTTCGCAGGCACTTTCGATCGCCGTGCGCACATCCACGCCGCGATCGCGGAGCTGATTGGCGAACTCGACGATGAGAATGCCGTTCTTCGCCATGACCCCGACCAGAAGCACGAGGCCGATCTGGCTGTAGATGTTCAGGCTCGAGCCGGTGATCACGAGCGCAAAGACCGCGCAGGCAAGACCAAGCGGCACCGTCGACATGATGATCAGCGAGGACAGCACGCTTTCAAACTGGGCCGCGAGCACCAGGAAGATGATCACGATGGCGAACCCGAAGGTCAGCGCCATCCCGTTTGAATTTTCCGCAAGTGTCGCCGCTTCGGCGAGCGGCACGAGCCGCGCGCCGGACGGAAGCAAGGGCTTCGCAAGTGCCGTCGCCTCTTCAACGGCATTGCCGAGCGAAATACCGTCCTTCAGGCCCGCCGTGATCGCAACGGATGCCAGTTGCTGCTCGCGATTGAGCTGCGGGGCGACCGCGCCCTCCGTCAGCGAGGCAATGACCGACATCGGCACGATCTTGCCGTCGCCTGTTTTCAGGAAGACGTTCTCGAGATCGGTCGGATCGTCGAGCGGTCGCGTATTGGACGTCAGAACAACGGGATAGGCTTCGCCCTTGACGAAGACGTCGACCACCGACCGGCCTTCCAGCAGCGACTGCATCGCGACGGAGAGACCCGAGATATTGATACCGAGATCCGATGCCCGTTCACGGTCGATCGATACCGAGACCTGCGCCTGCGTCGGCTCGTTGGCGAGACGTGGGGATTCGTAGTGACCCGTGGCTTCCAGCGCCGACACCAGCTTGATGGCAGCCGCCGTCAGTGCTTCATAATCGCTCCCAACGACCGCCATTTGCAGGCCGCTGCCGGCTCCACGAATGCGCAGGCTGTTCGACTGGAATGCGCCGCCTCGCAGCGCCGGAACGCGTGCCGCCACGGCGTTGATGTCATCGATGATCTGCGCCTGGGTTCTCTCGCGCTCTCCCCAGGGCGCCAGCGTCAGGACCAGGAAGGCACCGTTGTCTTGGCCACCGCGCCCCGACATCGCAAAGATATTGCGGATCTCGCCGCTGTCGCGAAGAGGCTGCAGATATTCTTCGACCAACTGCAGCTTGTCAGCCGTATATTCCAGGCTCGAGCCCTGCGGCGTGGCCATCCACATCATCGCCATCGCGCGGTCTTCGTTCGGCGTAAGCTCGCTCTTGACCGTCATGAACGACACCACGGCAGCGCCCGCGAACATCAGGCAGCAGACGATCACAACGAGCGGCGCATTGAGGCACCGCTGGAGCGCCCACTTGTAAAGCGCCGCAAACCCCTCGCCGAACCGGCCGAGCACGCCGTGATCCTCGAGCATTTCCCTCGTCAGCATTCGCGAAGCCAGCATGGGGCAGAGCGTCAGGGCAACGATCGAGGATAGGCCGACGGAGATGGCAAGGACGAAACCGAACTCACGGAACAGCCCTCCGACCTGACCGGGCAGAAACGACAGGGGGATGAAGACGGCCGCAAGCGTCGCCGTCGTTGCGATGACGGCGAAGAAGACCTCCCGCGTACCGAGCACCGCCGCGGCGCGCGGTCCCATGCCCTCCGAGCGCCTCCGGACGATGTTCTCGAGCACGACGATCGCATCGTCGACCACAAGACCGGTGGCCAGCACGATCGCTAGCAGTGTCAGGATATTGATCGAAAAGCCGGCGAGGTAGATCGCAGCCAGCGTCCCGATCAAGGCAACCGGCATGCTCACTGCCGGGATCACCGTCGCCCGCCAATCCCGCAGGAAAAGGTAGATGACGACGGTAACGATTGCCGCCGCTAGGATCAAAGCGAGGACGACCTCGTGAATTGCGCCCTGAATGAAGACCGCATCGTCGCTGGTGATGACGATCTGAGTGCCCTCCGGCAAGGTCTTCGACAGTTGTGCAACCGTGGCCTTGATGCCGGTCGATATGTTCAGAGTGTTGGACTGCGCCTGGCGGATCACCCCGAGGCCGATACCCTGCTTGCCGTTCGAACGCAGCGCCGTCTGTCCATCGCGCGGGCCAAGCGTCACGGTCGCGACGTCGCCAAGCCTGATGCGGTTCTTCAGGATCAGATTGGCAAAATCGCTCGGCGATTGCAGCGTGGCTGTTGCCCGTACGACCAGGCTTTGCGAACCGCTCTTCAGGGAGCCTGCAGGGACGTCGAAGGCCGCACTCGACAGCGCCTCTGTGAGGTCGCCGATGGTCAGTCCGCGGCTTGCAAGCTCGCCCTGATTGATGTCGACGCGGAAAGCCTTTTCCTGCTCGCCGTATGTTTCCACATCGGCAACGCCTTCGACGGCGGCCAACCTGTCGACGACTTCGTTCTCGACCAGCAACGTCAGATCGTCCATGTCGAGCTTGGTCGATGTGACCGCGAGCCGCAGGATCGGCTGCGAATCCGCGTCCGCCTTGACGATCTGCGGCGTATCGGCGTCATCGGGAAGAATTTGCGTGATCCGCCCGACAGCGTCGCGCACGTCGTTGGCCGCAACAGAAAGATCGACAGCATCCGAGAACTCGAGCGTCACGCGGCTCTGCCCGAACTGGGAACTGGACGAAATCGACTTGAGCCCGCTGACCCGTGCAACGGCGCCTTCGATGACCTTCGTCACCTCCTGGTCGATCGTCTGCGGCGCCGCGCCATCGAACTTCGTCTGGACGGTGACAACTGGGCGATCGACCTCTGGCAATTCGCGCACTTCGATGCCGAAGTAAGCGGCAAGGCCGGCGACGATCATCAAGGTGTTAAAGACCAGCGCGAGAATTGGCCGCCGCACGAAAAGCGCTGTAAACGTCTCCTTGCCGCCAGCCGGCTTCTCGGGCGTCTCGACCACCTTCATCGCGTCGCAACCCCGCTCGTGGATGCGACCTCGTCCGCCCATCGCACTGCGCCGCCGTCACGCACGCGCTGCAGACCCTGCGTTACGATCAGGTCGCCATCCTGGATATCGGCCTTGACGAGGACGAAGTCGGGATTGCGTTGCACGATGCTCACGGGAACCTTGCGCGACTTTCCGTCGACCACCCGCCAGACGAAGGAACCCTGCGCGTCCCACTGGACCGACAGCGGATCGACGGCCGGATACTGGTCGCCCTTGAACCGCATGCCGACATTGAACGACATGCCGGCCAGCAGCTCGTCCGAGGCGTTGTCGATCCGGGCACGGACACGCAGCGTCCGGCTTGCCGCATCGATGCGGTTGTCGACGGCTTCGACGACACCCGAAAAGACTTGGCCGGGACGCGCGACCGAGGTCGCTTCTACCGCCTGGCCGACCGACACCGAGTTTGCGAAGCGCTCAGGCACCCAATAGTCGACCAGTATCTCGCTGCGATCGTCGAGCGTTGCGATCGGTGTTGTGGTCGAAACATTGTCCCCGATATTGATCGGTATGATGCCGACGATCCCATCGATGGGCGCGACGATGTTGCGCCGCTCCAGATTGAGTTCAGCCGCCTGAAGCTGCAGTCTCGCACCCTGCTCGGCGATCTCCGCATCGAAGACATCCATGCGCGACACGCTGGATTTGATGTTGTGATAGAGGCTGGATTTCTCGATCGCGCTCTTCAGCACGACCTCCGCCTGACCTTGGGCGATCACCTGCTCTTCGCTATCGAGCTTGGCGAGAATCTGCCCCTTGGAGATCCGTTCGCCGGATTTGATCAGAATCTCGCGGATGATACCGCTGGCCTGGGGCGTCACGACAACCGAGCGAACTGCCTCGCCGGTGCCGATCGCGTTGAGGCGGTCGTTGACGATGCCTTGCACCACAGGCTGGGTAACGATGAGGACTGCATCGGACCGCCCGCTGCCACTGCGCCTCTCCTGTGCCCCGCCTACCGCCTTGACCGGTGTCGCAGCACCAACCAGCCGCTCAGACACGCCAACCTTTCGCAGGAAATCCGTCGCACCGGGCACGAACACGACCCATGCCGCGAAGCCGGCAACAACAATGCCAAGGCAGAGGACGAACTGTTTGCGTAAGGGCATTCACGTCTCCGATGAACCGTGAACCGGTTCGTTCAACAAGCGGGGGCGTCGCGGGCGAAATCGCCACACGGCTGCAGTATCCACTCTCCGGCGGCCCGCAGCAAGCTTACCAGACCTTGATAACGCAATTGTCATGTCAATATTCGGTAGCCGGCGACCGCGCGCAAATTGCAATTCACAAGCACCACGTCGGTTCTGCCCTGCATGGCAATGCCTGTCAGCAAGCGCACCTCATGCGCTTCGGCTATGTCAAATCAAATAACGCTGTTATTTCCTATCATTACGCTGCTCCCTGCCTCTGCTGACGCTACCGGCGCAAAGCCGTACCGGCTCTATTCATCAACCGCCAACGGAATGACGATTGTGGCGAAGATTACCACCAAAGATGGAAGCAGGATTTTCCATAACGACTGGGGTCCGGCGCAGCAGATCTCTTTTCGCACGGCCGCTCAGCGGCGATGCTCGCAATTTTTCAAGGATCTCGGTATCCCATTATATCGCCTCAATCGCGACAGCACCAAGGTGAACGAGAGCCTGCGCGAAACCTTTCGGTTGATGGCTACAATCGGCGGCATCAAGGGTGGACATGATTGCGTCAGGGCGCTCTCAGGGGCGACTATGCGGAGGCCATGACTGGCTCAACGCCGACGTTCTCGCCTTCATCAAGGGCTGACAGCACAATCACAGGACGGCATGGCCAGTTGCCGGGCCGGACCACACAATAGGTTAAGGCAATCGATCTCGCGCACTTCGCCGCCGACCCGCAGCGCCAGCGACTTGAGGATAGCGGCAGACGCGGAATGAAAGCAGAACATCTTTTCTGGTCTTTCCATCCCGAATCACTACATTACGCGCCATGAGCAATAGTTTCGACGATATCCCCTTCTTCGATGAAGAGCCGGGCGAAGCGCCGCGCAAGCAGCAGGCCCCCGCCGCTCCCGCACGAGGAGCCCCCACCTCGGGAGGTCTCGCCGCCCGTGCCATGGCCGCCCGTGGCGGTGCTCAGCAGCGGCCGGATTATCTCGATGGCCTCAACCCAGAACAGACGGAAGCCGTCGAAACGCTGGAAGGCCCCGTTCTCGTGCTTGCAGGCGCTGGCACCGGCAAGACGCGCGTGCTGACCACCCGCATTGCCCATATCCTCAATACCGGCCGCGCCTTCCCCTCGCAGATTCTCGCCGTGACCTTCACCAACAAGGCCGCACGCGAAATGAAGGAACGCATCGCCGTTCTCGTCGGCGGCGCCGTAGAAGGCATGCCCTGGCTCGGCACCTTTCACTCGATCGGCGTCAAGCTCCTGCGACGCCATGCCGAACTCGTCAACCTGCGCTCGGATTTCACCATCCTCGACACCGACGACGTCGTGCGTCTCGTCAAGCAGTTGATCCAGGCCGAGGGCCTCGATGACAAGCGCTGGCCTGCCAAGCAGTTCGCCGGCATGATCGACACATGGAAGAACAAGGGTCTCGGCCCTGCGGACATTCCGGAAGGTGACGCACGTGCCTTTGCCAACGGCAAGGGTCGCGAACTCTACTTCGCCTACCAGCAGCGCCTGTCGACGCTTAACGCCTGCGATTTCGGCGATCTGCTGATGCATCCGATCGCGATCTTCCGCCGGAACCCCGATCTGCTGAAGGAATATCACGGGCGCTTCCGCTATATCCTCGTCGACGAGTATCAGGACACCAACACAGCCCAGTACATGTGGCTGCGCCTGCTCGCCCAGCGTCCGAAGGGCGAGCCGCAGAACGTCTGCTGCGTCGGCGACGACGACCAGTCGATCTACGGCTGGCGCGGCGCCGAAGTCGACAACATCCTGCGCTTCGAGAAGGATTTCCCCGGCGCCAAGGTGATCAAGCTCGAGCGCAACTACCGCTCGACCGCCCATATCTTGGGCGCCGCAGCGCATCTGATCACCCACAATGAGGGCCGCCTCGGCAAGACGCTGTTCACCGACCGTAGAGACCCCGACGATATCAAGGTGCAGGTCCACGCCTCCTGGGATTCGGAAGAAGAAGCCCGCGCCATTGGCGACGAGATCGAACAGCTCCAGCGCGGTGCCTCCGGCCAACCCCATGCGCTGAACGACATGGCGATCCTCGTGCGCGCCTCCTTCCAGATGCGCGAGTTCGAAGACCGCTTCGTCACGCTCGGCCTGAACTATCGCGTCATCGGCGGCCCACGCTTCTACGAGCGCCTCGAAATCCGCGATGCCATGGCCTATTTCCGCCTCGTCGCCCAGCCCGCCGACGACCTCGCCTTCGAACGCATCATCAACACGCCGAAGCGCGGCCTCGGCGATACGACGGTGCGCGCGCTGCACGACTATGCCCGCGCCCGCGATATCCCCATGCTGGCGGCAGCCGCCGACATGATCGAGACGGACGAGCTCAAGCCGAAGGCCCGCAAGGCGCTGTTCGACGTGATTCAATCTTTCCGCAGATGGCAGGAAAGACTTGAAAACACACCACATACCGAGCTTGCCGAGCAGATCCTCGAAGAGTCGGGCTATACCGACATGTGGAAGAACGACAAGTCGGCAGACGCGCCCACACGCCTCGACAACCTCAAGGAACTCATCCGCTCTATGGAGAGCTTCGAGTCCATGCGCGGCTTCCTCGAGCATGTCTCGCTGGTCATGGACGCCGAGCAGAACGAGAATCTCGATGCCGTCTCGATCATGACGCTGCATTCCGCCAAGGGTCTCGAGTTCGACACCGTCTTCCTGCCCGGTTGGGAAGAAGGCCTCTTCCCACATCAGCGCTCTCTGGACGAAACCGGCCGTGCCGGCTTGGAGGAGGAACGCCGCCTCGCCTATGTCGGCCTGACGCGCGCCAAGCGCCGCTGCCACATCTGGTTCGTCTCCAACCGCCGCATCCACGGCCTCTGGCAATCGACCATCCCCTCGCGCTTCCTAGACGAACTGCCGGATACTCACGTCGAGGTCGCCGAAGTCGAGCAGAGCTACGGTGGCTACGGCCGCGGTGGTTACGGTCAGTCGCGCTTCGACAAGGCCGAGCCCTTCGCCAACAGCTATTCCACGCCCGGCTGGAAGCGCGCCCAGCAAAACCGCAACGACGCCACCCGCGACAATTGGGGCTCCCGTTCCGGCCATTCCGTCGAACGCATCGGCTACGGCGAAAGCGGACCGAAGACCCGCACCATCGACGGCGAACTGATTGCCAAATCGACCGCCACCGAACCCTCGAAGTTCAAGACCGGCGACCGCGTCTTCCATCTCAAGTTCGGCAACGGCAACATCAAGTCCATCGAAGGCAACAAGCTGACAATCGAATTCGACCGCGCCGGGGAAAAGCGGGTGCTGGATGGGTTTGTGGAGCGGGTTTCGTAGCGCAGCCCGTTCACCGACCGTTGGCATGGCGGCTCTGGCAGCCGCTACCCGCATGCCGTGTCACCCATTCGTGACTTCGTATCGGGCCTCTTCTGCGACATACTAGACTCCCGCAGATGCTGTTTGCGGGCTTGAATAGGAGGATGCAGATGAAACGCTACTCACTATCATTGATCGGACTATCATTGGTGATCGCCATCGTGAGCAACCCCAGCATCGCGCTCGCCTGCAACAAGATCATCGGCACGTGATTTGTGGAGACAAGGCATGAGCGGGCGAGCAGCCCGCTCAACATAACCGCAGAATTGCTGCGAGCCTATCCAAGCTTTTTGACCTCTTCTAAAGCTAGATCAATATTCTCAATTGCTAGTTCAAGTGCAGCTTTTGCGTCTTCCAAAGCCTTCAGCGAGTGATGGGCAGCTCTGCCAGATGAATACGGCCCGCGGGGCGGCAATTGCTCGATAGGCGCAGCGGCAACCCATTGGAACTTCTTTCCAGAAAGAATGTCGGCAACCCGGCCCTGATTAACGCCGAACCACGCAGCTATATCGTGATGACGATCATAGCGAGCACCCATACCCTTGACCAACGCGGCGTCGAATTCGTCGAGTCTGCGACCACTTGGCTCCGCTCTCAAAGACCTTACTCCACCTCTGCTTGAATTAGTTGGATCATATCAAATCAAGCGCGCAACAAAAACATAAATACAATTTAGAGTTAAAAACGGCCGCAGGCGCCTAACATGCCGTCACCCCAAGATCGGCATCGATCCCAGTCCCAATATATCATTGAGCAACGCCAGTCCGATCCCGGCGGCCACGATGGCCAGGCCGATCAGGAAGAGCCGACGCGAGCGGTCGTATTTCGCCGCGATCAGGGAGTCCCGCGCTAGGAGGTCGGCGAAGACCTTGACCTGGATGGCGATGCCCACCATCAGCAACAGCATCGGCAGGATGTCGATCTTGCTCCAGTCGTTCGGGTTGGACACCCAATGGCTGATAAAATTGAGGGAAAAGCCGAGAATGATGCCGGCCGCCGTCAACGAGCCGTTGCGGAAGGTGGAATCGATCTTTTCCTCTGGACCGGGCTCGACCATGGCTTTTGTTTCCGGCTGATCACGCCTGCCAAGGAAGGCAGAAATCCGTGAAAACGGCAAGAGCCGCAAAAGATTACAAATCCTTCACATTAAAATCATGTTTTCTTCTTGCCAGTTCGGCAAGGCGCCGCTAGATCAGGGATGACATCTGCCCGTCCCCTCAAAGAGGGACGTTGCACGTAAGCGTTAACGTCAACCAACGCGCTGATCGAACCCGAATCCGGGGTGCGAGCGGCGCGGCGTGCCTGCGTCTTACGCATTCCCGGTTCTATCAAAGGAACCACCGATGACGGCCAACACCGCCTCCACTTCTCCCGAAAAGCGCCATCTGATCGAACGCGTCCGCCACGAACTCAAGCGCCGCGTGCTCACTGTCCGCCGCGTCGCGCATGTCACGCCGCAGATGCTGCGTGTGACCCTTGCCGGCGCGGACCTGGACGGCTTCGTCAGCCTCGGCCACGACGACCACGTCAAGGTGCTTGTTCCCCGACCCGGCGAAGAGCCGAGCTTTCCGGAGATCGGCCCCGACGGCAAGCCGATGATCGATCCGGCCAATCGTCCGTCGCTGCGCGACTACACACCGCGCCGATACGATGCCGCGACCGGGGAACTCGACATCGACTTCGCGCTGCATGAGGCAGGTCCCGCCACCGAATGGGCGATCAATGCCAAGCCTGGCGACAAGCTCGGCCTCGGCGGCCCGCGCGGCTCCTTCGTCGTCGCCACCGATTTCGACTGGTATCTGTTGGCCGGCGACGAAACCGCCCTGCCCGCCATCGGTCGTCGCCTAGAAGAACTGCCCGCCACCGCCAAGGCGCTCGTCGTCGTTGAAGTGGCAGGCCCGCAAGAGGAACAAGCGTTCACCAGCAACGCCGAGGTTTCCTACATCTGGCTGCATCGCGGCGCCGAACCCGCGGGCACGACCGATAGGCTCGACCAGGCACTGCGTGGCCTCGCCCTGCCCACGGGCGATGGCTATGTCTGGATCGCCTGCGAAACCGTCATCGCCAAGCGTCTGCGCGCCGTCATGGTCGACGAGCGGCAGCATCCCAAGGCTTGGATCAAGGCAGCAGGGTACTGGAAGCGTGGCCAGGCCGACTTCCACGAAACGCACGGCGATTGAGTCGCAGCCAGATGTTTGCTCCGCCTTTCAGGGCGGGGCAACGCCACGACGCGCAGAAGAAGACGAAATGCCGCAGGCCGATCGCCAACGCGCCAGCCGCCTCAGCGCGCGTTGCCCATCATTCCATGACAAAATGGTGGTCATTCGAACGGAATATGCCTCACGGGCCGGATTTGCCGCGTCAAAAACGTCAGCGATTTTAAGAGAATACAAGGTGTAAACGAAAGGTTAAACTGCTTCGGCCCATTTGGTCAATCGGCTGAAATTCATCACAACATTCCCGTTTTGACGTCGGGGGCAAATCATCTTAGCCCGTTTGCGTCCGCCCATGAAAGGCGGGTTTCACGATGAACTCTAAAGGAGATTCAGGTGACCAGTGTTTCCTCCCTGGGCAGCAACACGTCCACATATATTTCCAGCCTCGACAAGAATGGCGACGGCATCGTTTCCGCTGACGAACTGGCGGCCGCCAACGGCAGCTCCACGTCGACCACCTCCACTAAATCGACGGCCAGCGGCGGCAGCGACAGTGCGAGCGTCACGCAGAAGATCGCAGCCGACATCGTCTCGATCATGCTGCAGATGCAGCAGTCCAGCGCCAGCGACGACAGCAGCGCCGACGATAGTGGCGACGACAGCAGCAAGGGCATTCTTGCCTCGCTGGATTCCAACGGCGACGGCAAGCTGACCACTGACGAAATCCTTTCCGCGGATACGTCGAGCATTGCAAGCAGCGCCAATGGCAGCGACGATCCGATCCTGACGCAGGTGCTGAACGACATGCAGACCGCGCTTCGCGCATACCAGAGCACATACGGCTCTTCGGCAGCAGCCGATACGACAAGCGACAACGTGCAGTCCGTCTGATTGCCGCGTGGCACGGCTCCGCCGGGGGAGCCAAAGCCACCCGCGATAAGATCGCCGCCTACCGTGTTCGGGTCAGGCGGAACCATTTTTGCTTCGACGCCGTGGCTACCATGAAGGCCATGACCGGAAATACCGCCGATCAGCGGGGCCATCCGGAAAAAGGCGTTCTCGCGGTTGCACGGGCAGCCGAAAAGACGCAGAAACGATCCATCGCGAATGATGAAGGGTCGACGGGTCATGGAAAGTATCGGTGTTGCGTTGCTGCTCCTGTCCGCGGTCGTCGTCAGCGGAACGCTCACGCGCCTGTCCCCGATCCCCGTACCACAACCAATCGTGCAGATCGTCTTGGGCGCCGTCATAACAGCCTTTGCGGATCTCGGCGTCAGCCTTGATCCAGACCTGTTTTTTGTTCTGTTTCTCCCCCCACTTCTGGCGCTCGATGGCTGGCGTATCCCCAAGGAAGGCCTGTTTCGCGACAAGGCCGTCATCCTCGAGCTGGCGCTTGGCCTCGTGGTCTTCACCGTCCTTGGCGTCGGTCTCTTCGTTCATTGGCTGATCCCGTCGATGCCGCTTGCCGTCGCCTTCGCGCTGGCCGCCATCGTCTCGCCGACCGATCCCATCGCGGTTTCGGCCATCGCAACACGCGTCCCGATCCCGAAGCGGCTGATGCACATCCTGGAGGGGGAATCGCTGCTGAACGATGCGTCGGGCCTCGTTTGTATGCGCTTTGCGGTTGCCGCAGCGCTGACCGGCACCTTCTCGCTTGTCGAGGCGACTGGAACCTTTGTCTGGGTCGCGGTCGGCGGCATCCTGATCGGTGTCGGCTTGACCTGGGTGATTTTGCGGACCCAGAGCTTCTTCACCCGTCGTCTCGGCGAGGAGACCGGATCGCAGATCCTCGTCAGCCTTCTCATACCCTTCGCGGCCTATCTCGTGGCCGAACATCTGGAATGTTCAGGCATTTTGGCGGCGGTCGCCGCTGGTGTCACCATGAGCTATGGCGAGCAAGGCGGCCGGACGCTGGCGATCACGCGCGTGCGTCGGACCGCCGTGTGGGACACCGTGCAGTTTTCGATGAACGGCATCATCTTCGTGCTGCTCGGCGAGCAGTTGCCCCAGATCGCGTCGGGTGCCGCTCGCGTCGTCCGCGAAACCGGGCATCATGATCCGATCTGGCTGATTGCATATGTCATTGCCATCAATCTGGCGCTCGGTCTTCTTCGCTTCGTCTGGGTGTGGGTCTCCCTGCGCTTTACGCTGTACCGTGCCGCGAAAAGGGGCCAGGTCATCGTCCGCCCGGGCTGGCGTCTGATTGCGGCCACCTCGCTCGCGGGCGTACGCGGTGCCATCACACTGGCGGGTGTCCTGACACTGCCGCTGGCCATGCCGGACGGCTCGGCCTTCCCTGCCCGCGATCTTGCGATCTTCCTGGCCGCCGGCGTCATTATCGTATCGCTGATCGTTGCCAGCATCGGTCTCCCCTTCCTCCTGAAGGACCTCCAGATACCGCCCGAGCCGTCGCATCAGCGCGAGGAGGATGAGGCGCGTATCAAGGGTGCAGAAGCAGCGATCAGGGCCATCGAGGCCCTGCAACACGACATGAGCGAAGGCAGGGCCGATGCGGATATCTATGCGGATGCCGGCGCGCGGTTGATGGACATCTACCGGCGCCGCATCGACGGCCGTTCGAAGACCGGTGACGACGCGGAACTGGCAAGACGCGTCGAAGAGATCGAACGCAAGCTGTGGGTCGCCGGCGTCAAGGCCGAACGCGCCGAGTTCTTCCGCTTGCGGAAATCACGCAAGCTTTCAGAAGAGCTGATGAAGAAGCTGGTGCGCGAGACAGACCTCGCCGAGGCAAGGTTCGGCTCATCTTGACCCGATCGCCGCAGCGGTAAGCCTAGCGGTGACTGGCTTTTCGAAGGATGTCCTCGACAAACGCCCGCTTAGCCGCAGTGTATCGATCCCCGTCATAAGAAAACGCAACCGCCAGCGTTTGCTTGAGAGCAGCGTATTCCGCCGCGGCATCAGGATGGGCGCGCAGATAATCGCGAAACACCATGCGACGCCGATGCGTTTCATTGTCTGGAGGACAAAGATAGACACGTTGCTTCGGCACACTTGCGTGCTGCATGAACGCCCACATGTCGTCATTCCAGCGATTTCCACGCGGCTCATAGGCCGAAGCGATGAGCTTTTCGCTTGCTGCGGGAACATCCGGCAGACTGCGCAGAGTAATATCCACGTCGATCACCGACTTGGCGGAAAGACCCGGAACCGAGGTGCTCCCAACATGATCGATCGCCAGCACGACCGTTCCCAACAGCCGATGCAGATCATTGGCGATCTGATGGAATAGTCTCGGCCAGTTCTCGTCATACTGAACGATTTCGACCAACGTTGCCATCGAACGCGTCTCCGCTCCCCACCGGTCGAATCAACAGTCTGCGCCACAGCGTAGACTTCGGGACGGCAGCCGCAACGTTGTTCAGTATTGCGCGCATCCTGTTCGCAATCGCAAAAATCTTTTCGCAAAGCACAATAAAAATCGTTTGAATACTATCGAAATTATTCGCCGCAGCTTATATGAGCCCTGTGGCTTGTTGCACGCTTACTCCCACAGTGCTCGCCGAGCCACCGCCGGCCCGTCGTATCAGACGGCTTTCAACGGAAAATACCCGGCGCCAACAAGAACAAGAGGTATAAGAAAGTGGCTGGTATCATCACCAACAATGCCGCGACGACACGCCCGGCTTCGCCTGCATCCTCCCCCGCTGCGAACTATCAATTTGCCCTTGTGGCGTTGACGTCGCTCTTCTTCATGTGGGGCTTCATCACCTGCCTGAACGACATTCTCGTGCCCCACCTCAAGAATGTGTTCCAGCTGAACTACACGCAGTCCATGCTCATCCAGTTCTGCTTCTTTGGCGCCTATTTCGTCGCCTCACTGCCTGCCGGCGCCCTCGTCAAGCGCATCGGCTACAAATGGGGCATCGTTCTCGGCCTCGTCGTCGCCGCGATCGGCTGCGGCCTGTTCATCCCGGCCGCGAGCTATCGTGTCTACGCCCTCTTCCTCGGCGCATTGTTCGTGCTGGCGAGCGGCATCACGCTGCTCCAGGTCGCGGCCAATCCTTACGTGACCGTGCTCGGCCCGCCGGATACAGCTGCCAGCCGACTGAACCTCACCCAGGCCTTCAACTCGCTCGGCACAACACTGGCGCCGATGTTCGGTGCGTTTCTCATTCTTTCGGCAGCGACAGCGGCCGTTGCCGGCGCAACGCCGGAACAGCTCGACGCCATCAAGCTCGCGGAAGCAAGCGCGGTGAAATTCCCCTACATGCTGCTGGCCATCGCCTTCCTGCTACTTGCAGCACTGTTCGCGGCCTTGAAGCTGCCGGAAGTCGACGGCAGCGAAGACCTCGAGCCGATCACCGGCGGCGGATCCGCCTGGCAGTATCGCCACCTGGTCCTAGGCGCTGTCGGCATTTTCCTTTACGTCGGCGCCGAAGTCAGCATCGGCAGTTTTCTCGTCAACTTCATGAGCCAGCCCGACATCGCAGGCTTCTCTGAAGCCGAGGCGGCGCACTATGTCTCCTACTTCTGGGGCGGCGCCATGATCGGCCGGTTCATCGGTTCGGCTGCGATGCGCTACGTTGACGACGGCAAGGCGCTCGCCTTCAACGCAGTTGTCGTCATCGCCCTTCTCCTCTTGACGGTCTTCTCCGGCGGCCATGTGGCCATGTGGTCCGTGCTGGCGGTCGGACTGTTCAATTCGATCATGTTCCCGACGATCTTCAGCTTGGCGCTTTACGGTCTTGGCAAGTACACGAGCCAGGGCTCCGGCATTCTATGCCTGGCCATCGTCGGCGGCGCTCTGCTACCGCTGATTCAGGGCGGGCTCGCCGATACCATCGGCATCCATCTCGCCTTCCTGATGCCGATCGTCTGCTATGCCTACATCGCGTTCTACGGCCTCAAGGGGCACCGCCCCACCTGATCCGCACTCATGACGCTTCGCCGCCCACGCGGCGAAGCGTTTCCGCCCTTGCACGTCATCGACCGGCTTGGCATCTTGCGCTGCAACGACAGTTGGAGACGCATTTCATGAAGGCCTTGCTGCTGGTCGATATCCAGAATGGTTTTTGCCCGGGAGGCAATCTTGCAGTCCCTGGGGGCGACGAGGTGGTTCCGGTCGCCAACCGGCTGATCGACAGTGGCACATACGATCTCATCGTCGCTTCCCAGGATTGGCACCCTGCTGACCACGGCAGCTTCGCATCCTCCCATCCCGGCAAGGCGCACTTCGAGATCGGAACACTTTCCGGCAAGCCGCAAATGATGTGGCCCGACCACTGCGTACAGGGCACACCCGACGCAGAATTTCATCCCCACCTTAGAACCGCTGACATACATTTCATCCAACAGAAGGGTCAGGATAGCGCGGTCGACAGCTACTCGGCCTTTCGCGACAACGATCAGGACGCGACGACCGGCCTTGCCGACTACCTCGCACAACAAGGCGTGACCGATCTCGATGTCTGCGGCCTTGCGACCGATTACTGCGTGAAGTTTTCGGCCCTCGATGCTGTGGAGATGCTGCCGGGCGTAAGAGTTCGCTTCATCGAGGATGCCAGCCGCGGCATCACGCCGGATGGCGTTGCGGCCGCGATCGAGGAAATGCGTTCGCGCGGGATCGCCATCGTCACGAGCGACCAGGCGATCGCCGGCTAGTCATTCCGTGGCGTCGCGCTGCAGCTGGTAGACATCCTCGGCGAAGTCGTCGATGCGGCGAGCCAAGGCGGTCTGCGCGTCGTCGATGCCTTGCTTGTAGTAAGCCGCGCCGATCTCCTTCGCGAAGAAATCGAGCACGAACTCTGCCTTCAGCAGCCCGATCTTCTGGTCGAGTTCGGCATCGAAATAATGCTGTACGCGCCCGATCAGAGCCGTCTTTTCTTCCTTCGTGAGTTCGATCGCCTTCATCTGTTCCCTCGCCTGCGTCTTACCTTCCCGGGAACCGTTCAGCGAAATCGATCTTTCAATCAAGGAAATTCGTTTGCGGCAGCGGCCCCATCACCGTAGACGGAGCGAAAATTCCAGAAGGATGGTCGCCGATGAGTCGTGCGAATTTTATCGACGGTCTGCGCGGCGGTTTTCCCATCACCGTAGCAGCTGCTCCTTTCGGCGCGCTCTTCGGTGCGCTCGCCGCAGATCACGGCATGTCGCTTGCCGAGCTCACGCTCATGAGTGCGACTGTCTACGCCGGCGCGAGCCAGATGGTGGGTATCGAGCTTTTCGGCCATGACATTCAGGCCTGGTTGATCGTCGCCTCGATCCTTGCCGTCAACTTCCGCCACGTGCTCTATTCCGCTGCCCTGGCGCCCTATGTGAAGCATTTCACGCCGGTGCAGAAGTTCTTCACCTTCTTCCTGCTTGTCGACCCGCAGTTTGCAGAGACGGTCAAGCGCGGCGAAGCCGGCAAACTGGTGACCTTTGCATGGTACCTCGGCTTCGGTCTCGCCATCTATGTTCCCTGGGTGATCGTCAGCCTGATAGGCGGGCTGCTGGGCAGCTTCATCGGCGATCCGAAGTCGATCGGCCTCGATATTCTCCTGCCGGCTTACTTCCTGGGCATCGTGCTGGATTTTCGCCACCGCGACAATTTCCTGCCCGTATCGCTGGTAAGCGCCGTCGCCTCGATCATCGCCTATCGCTACGTCGGGTCTCCCTGGCATGTCAGCCTAGGCGCGGCTGCCGGCATTCTACTTGCTGCCTTGCTGCCCCCGCCGCCGCACGAGCAGGAACTCGAAACCGATCTGCACGAGGTGTGACATGACATTGGATCTTCACATGGTGCTGATCATCCTCGCTGCGGCTGTCGCGACATACGCCACTCGCATCGGCGGCTACATCCTCATCACCACGATGAAGCGCATACCGCCACGCA
Organism: Rhizobium sp. S96; assembly: GCF_030382195.1. Lineage (NCBI taxonomy): Bacteria > Pseudomonadati > Pseudomonadota > Alphaproteobacteria > Hyphomicrobiales > Rhizobiaceae > Rhizobium > Rhizobium sp. S96. The sequence continues at coordinate 116,245 of NZ_JAUDRY010000009.1, read as the reverse complement.
TGGAGGCGGCATTGGCCGCCGTGCCTGCAGCCGTGCTGACAACGCTGGTCGCCCCGGCGTTTTTTTCAGGTGGATGGGAATCGAAACTGGCGCTCGTGGTCGCCTTGCTGGTCGGCCTGCGCGTGTCCCATAGCTGGATGCTGGTTGCCGCCTGGGTCGTCGTCATGGCCTGGCGTCACACCATCGGAGTGTGACGCCCTCTCCGCCTTTTAGTATTCCAGCGGCAGCGTTGCGTTTTCCAGCCACGCCTTGACGTCATTGTCGTGGATCAGCGGCATCAGCGCTTCGCGGGTCCGCTGATGATAGTCGTTGAGCCAGTGCAGCTCGTCGTGCGTCAGCAGCTCGGGAATGACGAGGTTGCGGTCGATCGGGCAGAAGGTCAGCGTCTCGAAGCCGAGCATCGGCGTGTCGCCGCCCTCGATCGCCTCGGCGTCACGCACATAGATCAGGTTTTCGATACGAATGCCGAAAGCGCCCGGGCGATAATATCCGGGTTCGTTCGAGAGGATCATGCCGGGCAGAAGCTCCTGTGTCGAAAGCCGCGAGATCCGCTGCGGTCCCTCATGCACGGAGAGGTAGGAACCGACACCATGGCCGGTGCCATGGCCGAAATCGGCGCCGGCCCGCCACAGCGCAATTCGCGCCAGCGGATCGAGATCGCAGCCGCGCGTACCCTTTGGAAAACGCGCCGTGCCGATCTGGATCATGCCCTTCAAAACAAGCGTGAAGAAGCGCTTGTGTTCTTCCGAAACCGTGCCGACGCCGACCGTCCGGGTAATGTCCGTCGTCCCGTTGATATACTGCGCGCCGGAATCGATAAGAAACAACTCGCCCGCTTCAAGCTTGCGGTTGCTTTCGGTCGTGACGCGATAGTGCATGATCGCCGCATGTTCGCCGGCGCCCGAGATCGTGTCGAAGGAAATGTCCTTGAGCGGGTTCTGCATCAGATCGCCAACGCGCGCCCGCACAGCCTCGAGCTTCTCCGCCACTTCGATTTCGGTAACGGTCCCCGGCTTCGTCTGCGCAAGCCAGCAGAGGAACTCGACCATCGCCGCACCGTCCTGCAGATGCGCAGCAGCCGATCCGTTGATCTCGACGCCGTTCTTGACCGCCCGAGGCAATTTCGCCGGGTCGTTCCCCTCGACGACTTCGCCGCCAGCCTTTCGAATGATGTCGGCCAAGCCAAAGGACGTCAGATCGGGGTCGACAAGAATGCGCCCTCCATCCTTCGAGACGGCGACAAGCCTCTCGTCGAGCGCCGAGGGCGGCAGCTGCAGGCACATCTGCGCCAGATAGGCTTCGGCCTCGATGCCGGTCTTGCGCTTGTCGAGAAAGACGTCTGCCTTCCCGTCCGCGTAGACGATCGCGCGCGCAAGCGGATGCGGCGTGTGCGGCACGTCAGCACCACGAATGTTGAAGATCCACGCAACCGATGACGGATCGGCGATCAGCACTGCTCTCAGGTTCTTCTTGGACAGGTCAGCCGCGATCGTTGCGATCTTGTCCGTCGCCAGCACGCCGGCCTGCGCGATGTTCTGGATTGCAACGGCGCCGAGCGGCTCCTGGGGCCGGCCGGTCCACAGCTTGTCGAGCAGATTGTGCGGCAGGATCACAAGCGAGCCGCCGATTTCGGCCAGGGCTTTCTCCAGACGCCGAACCTCGGCTCCCGAGTGCAGCCAGGGATCAATACCGAGGCGCAATCCCTTGGAACCATTCTTGCTCAACCAGAGATGCGCTGGCTCGTTGACGAGGTCGCCGCCGGTGAAGACCGCGCCATCCACCTGTTCGGCAAGTTGCGTCACATAGCGCCCATCGACGAAGACGATTGCCTGCGAACGCGTAACCAGCGCCATCCCGGCCGAGCCGGTAAAGCCCGTCAGCCAGGCCAGCCGCTCGGCGCAGGCGGGCACATATTCACCGTTGAACTCGTCTGCGCGCGGCACAAGGAAGGCATCGATACCCAACGCATCGAAACTTTCGCGAAGAGCCGTGACGCGATCGCGGCCGAATTGCGGCGATGAAGTGACTTCGAAAGACTGGAACATGCTCAAGAACCTGGTGTTTGCTGCGAATCCCGAAAGGCGGATAGCGGCTATGTTATCGGAAAATCAGACAAAATGCGAAAGAAGAGCCGCCCGACATCCCCGCAGACCGCGCAACATTTGGGCGGAAATGGGGCGGCAAAAATCAAACTGGCACGCTTTATGCATTCGCTGCATGGCTCCCATGAACGAAACCCTCTGCCTCAACTTTTCTAAATAGCTATATAGGCGCCATCAAACGGGTTCGAGACGAACCTCAAACGAAAAGGAATTTTGAAATGACTGCCTCTCTGTCGCGCTTCGCTTACAGCAGCCCGGTGCAGGCTGGCGAGCGCCAGACTGTCCGTCATATCATCGGCTCGCACCGTCCGCAGAATGAGGGAACCCTCACGATGCTCGGCGCCCGCCACCAGGTTACGCGCCACCAGGGCGCAACCAGCTACGCGTTCTGAGCAACTCGCCGCTCCGTTCTCCTCCTCCCTCACCGGACCGGCGATCAGAACAAGTAGAAGCCCGCTCGAGCGTCTCTCCTCCTTTGAGCTCGCGGGCATTGATCGGGAAACCGGTCTCAAGGCGGTGCCATCGGCACCGCCTTTTCTTTTGCCCTCGCCTCAGGGGCGATCGAGGTGGATCGTGACCCAGCCATTGCGCCAGATGGTGCGAACATGGCGCAGATGCGCGCCGTTATAGGCCGCCAGTACCTTCCAGCGCTGCGACGCGAGAATACCCGACAGGATCACCGAGCCGCCGGGCGCCAGATGCGTCACGAGCTGCGGCGCCATCTTGATCAATGGCCGCGCCAGAATGTTGGCAATGATCAGATCGAACGGACCATGCGACGAGAAGGCTGTCGAATGGAAGCCCGGCGCCGTTTCGGTCGAAATGCCCGTGGCAATGCCGTTTCGTCGGACGTTCTCGGCAGCGACCCGCGTGGCGATCGGGTCGATATCGGTGGCCAGAACAGGAATATTCTTCAGCTTCCGCACTGCGATCGCCAGAACGCCGCTTCCCGTTCCGAGGTCCAACGCATTGCGCACCTTGCGCGACCGCACCACGCGGTCGATCGTCTCCAGGCAGCCCGCGGTGGTGCCGTGGTGGCCGGTTCCGAATGCCTGCCCCGCGTCGATCTCGATTGCGATGTCGCCGGAGCGCACCTTGTCGCGGTCATGCGAGCCATGCACCAGGAAGCGCCCTGCCCGCACCGGCTTCAGCCCTTCGAGCGACTTGGCCACCCAGTCGATCTCCGGAATGACCTCGCGCTCGACCTTGGCATCCGGGAAGCTGTGCGCCAGCGCCTCTTCGACGCGGACGCGGACTTCGTCCTCGTCCTCGCGCATCATGTAGACGGATGCTTCCCAGATATCTTTCTTCTCATCGATCTCGGTGGTCGCGATCGCGAAATCTTCTTCGCCGAAGACGTCGGACAGCAGATCCAAGATCTGCCCGGCCAGCACTTCGGTGGTCGTCACGTAGAGGCGTATTTCACTCAAGGTCGGTCTTTCCGTTTATAGCGCGCCATCGATCCATGGCGGTGGCGGCGTGTCGTATCCCGAAACGCCGTGAAGCAATCTTTGTGAAAATGCAGGTAGTCTGAAAAGCACCGGTACCGCAAGGTTGCGGATCGCGATCGCCAGCGGATTCCGCATCGTGATAAGAGATGTGAGCTGACGCGTCTGCTTGAGCACTGTCTGGACGGCAGGCATGCGCAGCGCGGTGTACTCGGCCTCGCGGCCTTCCGAGATCAGCCAGGCAAGCCAACATGCATCCTCAATCCCAAGGTTCATGCCTCGCGCGCCCGCGGGCGAATGGATATGGGCCGCGTCGCCGGCCAGAAACACATTGCCTTTCGACATCGTCTCGACATGGCGGAAATGAACACGGAAGTTCGAAGCCCAGACACGCTCGGCAATGGAGGCCGGATGCTGGATGCGCGTTTCGAAATCCGGAAGTGTCGAAATGTAGCGCAACACATCGCGCTCCAGCGGCAACCGGCCGATCATGCCGGGGTCGACAAGGCTGATCTCGGCAAAGTGCGAGTCAACCGGTTGGCTGTAGCGAAAATCGGCGAGATAAAAGCTGCTTTCCAGCGCCTCTCCGGGAAAGCTGATACCAATTGCCTTGCGCACCGTGGAATGAGCGCCGTCAGCGCCGATGACAATATCGAAGCTTCCGCTTTCCACGGAGCCGTCGGCCTTCCGAAGTGTCACCCGCGGCTTGGAACGATCATCTGAAACGCTGACGATGGACGTCTCCCATTCCGGCACGACCTCATAGTCGGAAAGCTTGCCGACGAGCAGGCGCTCCGTGTGCCCTTGCGCGAGGGCGTGCAATGCACTGTAGGGGCCAGCAATAGTCGTTGTATCGAGATCTGCGAGCCTCCGCCCCTTCGAGACGACACGGAAACGCGCGATCTGTTGCGCCTCCTGCAATATCGCATCGGTCACCCGCGACGGCGCAAGGAGGGTGAGCGTCCGGGCATTGACGCCCAGCGCCCGGCTTTCGATCAGAGGAACTGGGCCGGCATCGCTATCGACGATGCGCGGGTGAAATCCCCGTCTGGCGAGTTCCAGGGCAGCAGCCAGACCAGTCGCGCCGGCTCCGGCAATCAGGATGCTGCGATGCCCAGGCGCCATGACGTCATCCCTTGTTGACGAGGTTCTCCAGCTTTTTTACCGCCGTATCGGGATTTTCACCATAGGCGATCGTTCCGGAGAAGCGGCCGGCCGAATCCAGCAGGAAAACAGATGCCGTGTGGTCCATTGTGTAATCGCCGTTCGGATTGTTCTCGTCGACGGGCACCTTCTTGGCATAGACGCGATAACCCTTGATCACGTCGGCGACCTTGTCCGGCGCCCCTGAGATACCGATGATGCGCTTCGAGACGTTGGAAACGTACTGGTTCATCACATCAGGCGTATCGCGCTCGGGATCAACGGTCACGAAATAAGCCTGTAGCTTCTCACCCTTGGGATCGATCTTCTCCAGCCAGCCATTCAATTCAAAGAGCGTCGTCGGGCAGACCTCCGGGCAATGGGTAAAACCGAAGAACAAAGCCGTCGGCTTGCCGCGGAACGCCTGCTCGGTGATCGGCTGGCCATTCTGCGCAACCAGCGTGAACGGCACGCCGAACGGCCCGTCCGACAGGGCTTCCTTCGTCTTGGTGACATTCAACGTCAGCCAGCCGAGAATGCCGGCCATCAGCAGCACCGCAACCCAGACCGCAATGCGGACACTCTTCATCGATCAAATTCCTCGCAGGCGGGGACCGTCCCCTCCCTTGCCTGATATCGCGTCGTGCCCCGTCAGGCAATTCAACAAGACGTTTTCTCGCCGTGGTCGATTGCCCCACCGTCTTTGCAGGCTCCGCCATAGGCAAGCTGAATATGTCTTTGGTTTTCAAAGCAATCCTCGCCTTACCAGGAAATCAGGATATTTCAGATCGTTAGGAAATACTTAAAAAATCATATCTATATTTAGCTATGGATGGAACGCCCGCCGTTCCCATGACATGACGTCTTTCTGGTGTCCCAAAATCCCGGATATCCGCATGTAGGCGAACGAGAACATCCCGCGTCTCATCGCGGAGGGGACAGTCTTCACATGGCAGACATGACAATGCGCAGGAGCCTCTCCGTGAGCCAGAGGCTCTGGACGCTGGCGGGCGCCGCATTCATCGGTTTCGGTTCGATGCTGGCGGTCGGGTGGTATGAAAATGCAATCGTCGGCAACGCGCTGCACCGCGCGAACGAAATCCAGGCAAGCGTCGATCACATCAATGAGATGCGCACGGCCAACCTGACACTCATCCTGGCCGCGATGGATACGATCGTCGATCGCAGCGACAAGGTCGTCGCGCCGGAACGCCTGAAGCTGATGAACGACTCTGTCGCGAAGCTGTCGAGCGGATCGAAGGAGATGCGCCTTCTCGCCGACGAATTGAACGCAACGCAGCTGCTCTCCAGCTACGACGGGGATGTCGCCTCGCTCAACAAGTCGATCGTCGGCGACCTGAAGGCCGCCGTTGAAGCGGGCGCGCCGGACAGTGCGTTCGACAAGCTCGACGATGCAATCGATGCAGGCGGCGACAAGCTGACGGCAACGCTTGACAAGCTGGCACTGGACGGCGGCGATGTCGCCAAGAAGCGGATCGATCAGGCAAACGCGATATCTCAGCGTGCCGTCTCTATCCAGATCGGCCTCGGTCTCCTCGCCATCCTCTCTATGGCCGCCCTCCAATATGTTCACGGCGGCTCGATCCGGCGTGGCATCGAGGCCGTTCGCCGCAGCATGCAGCGGATCATGAACGGCGACCTCGACAGCGATGTGCCGGCCACCGATCGCGGTGACGAGATCGGCGACATGGCGCGCGCTGCCCAGAGCTTCCGTCTCGCCGCGATCGAAAAGCGGGCGCTGGAAAGCCGCAGCGAAAGCGAGCGCCAGCAAGGCGAGGCCGAGCGCAGAAGCCGTGAAGCGGCGAAACTCGCCGACGCCGAAGCGTTGAACGCTGCCGTCACTGCGCTGGGCCAGGGCCTCACCCGGCTTGCCGGCGGCGACGTTACCGTGACCATCGACAGGTCCTTCAAGCCCGAACTCGAGCGGCTGCGCGACGACTTCAACCAGACGACAGTGACATTGCGCAAGGCCATGCTCGGCATCGCCCAGAATGGCACCTCGATCCAGGCAAGCAGCCAGCAGATGCGCTCGGCAGCTGACGATCTTGCCAAGCGCACCGAACAGCAGGCGGCCTCACTCGAAGAGACCTCCGCAGCCCTCGACCAGATCACTGCCACCGTTCGCAGCGCGACAAACCGCGCCGAGGAAGTCGGCAAGATGGTCGCGCATACCCGCCAAAACACGACCAAGTCGGACATCGTCGTCACCGACGCCATGGCGGCCATGGAGCGAATCGAGGCGGCCTCCCGTGAGATCGGCACCATCATCAACGTCATCGACGAGATCGCCTTCCAGACAAATCTCCTTGCCCTCAATGCCGGCGTCGAGGCGGCCCGCGCCGGCGAAGCCGGCAAGGGTTTTGCGGTCGTCGCCCAGGAAGTGCGCGAGCTTGCCGGTCGCGCCGCGGGCGCAGCCAAGGATATCAAGGCCTTGATCGGAAAGTCAGGCGCCGAGGTGAAGATCGGCGGTGAACTTGTAACGGCGACCGGCGAGGCATTGCGCCAGATCGGCGAAGATGTTTCGCGGATCGACGAACATGTTAAATCAATCGTAACCTCTGCACGCGAACAATCGGTTGGACTGAACGAAATCAATACGGCCATCAGCCAGATGGACCAGGTCACGCAGAAGAACGCGGCCATGGTGGAAGAGACGAACGCTGCAAGTCATACGCTTGCGGCAGACGCCGACAACCTGATCCACCTGATCGAGACGTTCAAGATCGGCGAGGGCATGAAGGCCCGTCAAACGCCGCGGGAAGCAACAGCCGTCTCGCATCCGAAACCATCCCCCGCACGAAGCCTGATCGGCAAAGTCGCGGGCGCATTCAGCGGCGGCGCTGCCGCCAGAGCAATGGCCGCACCGGCCGGAGACAACTGGGAAGAATTCTGATCATGAATAACAATGTCATCAACCAGACCGGCTCGCATCTCGAGATCGTCTCCTTCCATCTCGGTGAGCAGGAATTCTGTATCGACATCATGGCCATCCGCGAAATCCGCGGCTGGGCGCCTGTTACCCCGATGCCGCATACGCCGCCTTACGTTCTCGGCCTGATCAACCTGCGCGGCGCCGTCATCCCCGTCATCGACATGGCCTGCCGCCTCGGCATGAAGATGACCGAACCGTCCGAGCGCTCCGCCATCATCGTCACCGATATCGCCGGCAAGCTGGTCGGCCTTCTGGTCGAGCAGGTTTCCGACATGATGACGATCAAGAGCGAAGACCTGCAGCCGGCGCCGGAAATCATTCCGGAAACCCAGCGCGCCTTCTGCCGTGGCATCGTCGCCCTGGAGAAGACCATGGTCTGCTTCCTGAACCTCGACACCGTCATCGCCGACGAACTGTCCCGCGAAGCCGCCTAAGGCCTATCGAACACATCAAGCCGCCCGCGACAGATCGTTGCGGGCGGCCTTCTCTTAGCTCCGGCAGGACCTATTCGACGATTTCGACGGAGAACGCGACACGCACCGTGGCCCCTGGCGCAATGGTCTCTGTGTACGGCCGGGCGGACAACTCATTCGAGGCCCCCTTCTCCGCTGCCATGCCGTGCCACGGCTCGACGCAGATGAACGGCGCACCCGGTTTTTGCCACAGCGCCAGATTTGGCAGATTGTCGAAATGGAACTGCATCGCCGGTCCGCCTTCGACGCCGTATCTCAACCCGTTACCTGCGCCTTCAGGAAAGATCATGGCGTCCAGATCGAACATGCTGTGTTCCAGGACGAGGCGACCGGCCTTGAACGGCGAGGCAAGCCTTGCGGGCGCAAGCAGACCGCCCTCCACCCGCGCCAGCTGTGGCTCTGCGCGATTGTCGAGCGTGACGACATGGTCCTGCCCTGCCGCACCAGGCAGCGGCCAGACGAAGGCCGGGTGAAAGCCGATACCGAAAGGCATTGGTCGCTGGTCGCGATTGGTCACCTCGGCGGAAACGGTCAGCACCGGCCCCTCGATGACGTGCTCCACCGCAAGCAGGAAATCGAACGGATAGACAGCCTTGGTCGCGGGAGAGGACGAAAGCTCGTACCGGCACATCGTCTCGTTCGACGATGCAAGGGTAAACTCCGAGCGCCTTGCGAAGCCGTGCTGGCCCATTGCATAGCTTTGACCGTCGACCCCCACGGTATCATCGGGAGCCTTGCCCACGATCGGAAAGAGCACCGGTGAACGACCGCTCCAGAAGGCCGCATCACCACTCCATAGCCAGGACCGCCCATCCCCTGTCGTCAGCGCCTGCATCTCGGCGCCGAGTGAAGAGACATCGACGGTCAGATATTGATTTGCGATCCGTGTGGAGCTTGGCATCGGTGGTCCTCTTCGGTTTGTTCCGGCCGGACCATATCTGCGCCGGCCAGCGATTTCCATCTTCCGAGCAGCGCTGGCGCAACCGCTCACCAAGAGTTGCTCAGCCTCTCGTGCCTATTGCGGCTTGCCGTTTTTCCAGACCACATTCTGCCCATACAGCGAGATGGTCGATATCGCCATTTTAGCCGAGCCGTCGGTCAGCTCGCGGGAATGCACAAGATAGATCAACGTGTCGTTCTGCTTGTCGTAGATCCGGTTGACCACCAGTTTCTTCCAGACAAGCGAGATGCCCGACTTGAAAACCTCGTCGCCTCCCTTCGACAGATCGATGTTGCCGATCTCGATCGGCCCCGTCTGGTGGCAGGAGATCGCGCTGTTCGACGGATCCTCGAACCAGTTGCCGTTCTTGACGCGATCGATAACGCTGCGGTCGAAATAGGTGACGTGACAGGTGACGCCCTTCACCTCGGGGTCGGCCACGGCATCGACGATGATATCGTTGCCGATCCAGTCAACGCCGACCTTGCCGACGACATCCGCGGAGGCCGAGCCGGCGCAAAGACCGACCAGCGAGGCTACGGCAAGCATTGTATTGCGTTTTCTGGACATGACGGCTCCTTGGCTGCTCCGCATCTAAGATAAGTGCGGGGCACGCCTTTGCAAGAAAGGCTAGGCTTTCCCGGGAAGGCTCGCCCTTCCCGGGCCGTGTCAGCCCTTGCGGCAGGTGCAGGGTTCGTAGCCGTTGGCCAACAGCCGGCCTGGCTTCATGCCGATCAAATCAGGAATGGCGTGAACGGCCGCAGCCCCCACTTGCCGGGCGATCTCGATCGCGGCCTGCGCGCAGACCGCAGCGTCTTCGGCGGCATTGTGGTGCGCGAAACGCAGCCCAAGATGCTCCGCGAGGATATTCAGCCGGTGCGAAAGAAAATGCGGCCAGACGCGCTGCGACATCTTCAGGCTGCAGAGATAGGTGAGTTCCGGATAGGATTGACGGTAGAGATCGAGGCACGACCGCCAGACGCTGAAATCGAAGGCCGCGTTATGCGCAATCATCGTCGCGCCACGAAAATCATCCTCGAACTCGTCCATCACCTCGGGAAATTCCGGCGCGTCCTCGACATGTTCGGGACGGATGCCGTGGATAGCAATGTTCATTCCCGAGAAACGCATCTGCTTGGGACGGATCAGGCGCTCCTCGACGCGCGTGACACGCCCGTCCTTGATCCAGGCGAGACCGACGGAACAGGCACTGCCGCGCTGCTCGTTGGCCGTCTCGAAATCAATGGCGATAGTCTTCAAGGCAAGGTCCGATTCGATTGCTTCAATCAGGCATAACGCCCCCGTCCTGCCGGTGCAAACATCGGTACCTTGACATCAACAGCCCTGTCGCGAGACAGTGCGATCCATGAACAGATCGCTGATGACAGCCACGCTTATGCAGATCACGACGACCCTTGCGGGGTTGCCGGGAGCGATGGCGCGTTAGAGCAATCCGTTCATCCCGAAAACCCTGCCGAGGCGAGCAGGGTTTGGGAACCGGCTCTCCTCCTATCAGAAAATGGAGAGTCGAATGTCCGAACCACCCGTGAAACCGATATCCAAAGGCCCGCAAGGACTGCTCATCCGTGCCGTCCGCCCGTCTGATGCCGAGGGATTGACAACGCTTGTCAACCTCCCCGGCTTTCGCGCCGGAACGCTGCGGCCGCCTTACCAGAGCATCGAGGAAACACGCCGCCATCTCGACAGCGGCAATGCGGATGCCATGCGCCTCGTGGCGGTCATCGACGAAATCATCGTCGGCGACATCGGCATGACGCGATATCGCGGCCGCCGCAACCATGTTGCAGGCATCGGCATGGGCGTGCATGACGACTTCACCGGCAGAGGCACCGGCAGCGCCCTCCTCGCCGCCGTCATCGATGCGGCCGACAATTGGCTGAACATAAGGCGGCTGGAGCTCACCGTCTTCACCGACAACGAACCGGCCATCGCGCTCTACGGAAAATTTGGCTTCGAGACGGAAGGCACGCTGCGCGCCTATGCCTTCCGGGCTGGCCACTACGTCGACACCCATGCGATGGCGCGGCTGCGCGACTAGCTTCCCACGTAGCGTGACGGCGGCCTGTCGCGCTATCCGCCGATCAAGGCCAGCCACTCATCCTCGTCCATGGTCTGGACGCCAAGTTCGCGCGCCTTGTCCAGCTTCGAACCCGCACCGGGGCCTGCAACGAGGATATCGGTCTTCTTGGATACCGAACCGGCAACCTTGGCGCCGAGGCTTTCGGCTCTCGCCTTCGCCTCGTCGCGGGTAAACTTTTCCAGCGATCCGGTAAAGACCACGGTCTTGCCGGCAACAGGGCTGCCCGATGTTACCGGCTGCTCCGCCACCTCCGGCTTCACCTCCTGCAACAGGCGCGTGATGACCTCGACGTTGCGCGGTTCCTTGTAGAACTCGACGATGGCGCGAGCGACAATCTCGCCAATGCCCTCGATGGCATTCAGATCGTTCCACGCGTCTCCGGTGAGTGGAGCCGCTTCCTTCATTGCCGCCTCGAAGGCTTCATAGGTGCCGTAGGAGCGTGCCAGCAGCTTGGCGGTGGTTTCGCCCACGTGACGAATGCCGAGCGCGTAGATGAAACGGTGCAGCCTAATGTTGCGACGCTCGTTGATCGCTGCGTAGAGCTTACCGACGCTGACCTTGCCGAAGCCGTCGATGTTTTCGAGCTTGGTGAGCGTCGAAGCCGCCTGTCGCTTTTCCAGAGTGAAGATATCTGGCGCCGTGCGGATCTGCAGCGACGGATCCTCGCTTTCGAAGAAGAAATCCACCTGCTTGGAGCCGAGCCCCTCGATGTCGTAGGCGTTGCGGGAAACGAAGTGCTTGAGATGCTCGGTCGCCTGTGCCCGGCAGATGAAGCCGCCGGTGCAGCGCGTCACCGCATCCACCTTTCCGGTCTTCTCGTTCACCTCACGCACCGCATGCGAACCGCAAACCGGGCAGGTCTTCGGGAAGACATACGGCTTGCTCTCCGCCTCGCGCTTTTCCATGACGACGTCGACGATCTGCGGGATGACGTCGCCTGCCCGCTGGACGATCACCATGTCACCGATGCGAATGTCGCGGCCCTCGCGCAGCGGCTCACCGCTGTTGCCGATGCCCTTGATGTAATCCTCGTTGTGCAGTGTCGCATTGGTGACGACGACCCCGCCAACGGTAATCGGCTCAAGACGCGCAACGGGGGTCAACGCGCCGGTGCGCCCGACCTGGATGTCGATCGCCTGCAGGCGAGTGAAGGCCTGCTCCGCCGGAAACTTGTGCGCGGTCGCCCAGCGCGGGCTGCGCGAACGAAAACCGAGGCGGGCCTGCAGCTCGAGACTGTCGACCTTATAGACGACGCCGTCGATGTCGTAGTCGAGATCCGGCCGCTTGAGGCCGATGTCGTCATAGTGGGCAAGGATGTCCGCGACCGAGTTCAAGCGCTTCATCAGCGGATTGACCGGGAAGCCCCATTCCTTGAATGTCTGCACCATCTCGAACTGGGTCTTCGGCAAATCGTTTGGCTCGGATATCTCGCCCCAGGCATAGGCGAAGAATCTCAGCTTGCGGCTGGCGGTCACCTTGGCGTCGAGTTGGCGTAGCGATCCGGCGGCCGTGTTGCGCGGGTTGACGTAGGTCTGCTTGCCCTCCGCCTCCATCTGCTTGTTGAGCGCGAGAAAGTCGCTCTTGGCCATATAGACCTCACCACGCACTTCGACGATGTCAGGCACTCCCGCGGGCAGTGTCTGCGGAATCTCCTTGATGGTGCGGATATTGGCGGTGACGTTCTCGCCTGTCGTGCCATCACCACGCGTCGCCGCGCTCACCATCCTGCCGTTCTCGTAGCGGATTGACATGGAGAGGCCGTCGATCTTCGGTTCGGCGGTAAAGGCGATCGACTGGTCGGGCAGGCGACCGAGGAAGCGATAGACGCTCCCTACGAAGTCCTGCACATCCTCCTGCGAGAAAGTATTGTCGAGCGACAGCATTGGCCGCGCATGCACGACCGATGCGAAGGTGACCGAGGGTGCTGCGCCGACGCGCCGCGAAGGGCTGTCCTCACGAATGAGCTCCGGAAAGCGCGCTTCGATCGCGTCGTTGCGGCGTTTCAGCGCGTCATACTCGGCGTCTGAAATCGCCGGCCGATCCTCGCCGTGATAAAGCGCGTCGTTGCGGGCGATCTCCTTGGCAAGCCGCTCGAGTTCGACGGCGGCTTCCTCGATCGTCAGGGCATCAACGGCTACGGCTTCGGTCGACATAAGGCTCTCGCTCCACGGAATGTGGAGTCGTTTTAGAGCAAAATGGATGGATTGAAAGAGAGCGAGACGACATCTGCAACGCCTCTCCCCAACTCGAGGCTTGCGAGATCAGCCGTTGCCGGCGAGCAGCCGGGCAGCTGCCGCCCTCGCCTCTTCCGTCACCGATGCACCGGCCAACATACGGGCAATCTCTTCCGTGCGGTCACCCGGCTCCATGGTCGCCACGCGCGTCGCGATCTTTTCGGAGCCATCTGAAACGGGTCCCTTCGAGATAAGGAGATGCGTCGCCGCGCGTGCCGCCACCTGCGGCGCGTGCGTTACCGACAACACTTGCACGCGGTCGGAAAGCCGCTTCAGCCGCTGACCGATCGCGTCCGCCACCGCGCCGCCGACCCCTGTGTCGATTTCGTCGAAAACCAGCGTCGGCGCCGAACCACGGTCGGCAAGCGCCACTTTCAGCGCCAGCAGGAAGCGCGACAGTTCGCCACCGGAAGCAACCTTCATGATCGAACCCGGACGCGTACCGGGGTTCGTCTGTACGTGGAACTCGACGACGTCGATTCCCTCGGCCGCCGCCTCGTCGGGGTTGGTGGTAATCTCCACCATGAAACGCGCCCGTTCAAGCTTCAACGCCGGCAATTCCGCCATGACGGCAGCGGCCAGCGATTGCCCGGCGACGTGACGCTTCTCGGAGAGCGATCGTGCCGCCACGTCATAGCTTGCCTTGTGAACACCGACTTCGGCTTCGAGCTTCGCGAGCCTTTCTTCGCCGGCGTCCAGATCCGCCAGATCGTTGATCATGCGGACAGCCAAGGCAGGCAGCTCCGTTACCGGAACGGAATATTTCCGCGAGGCGCCACGCAGCGCAAACAGCCGCTCCTCGACCCGCTCCAGTTCCTTAGGATCGTATTCCGTCTTGCGCAGGGCCGCTTCGACCTCCATCTGCGCATTGGAAAGCTGATCAAGCGCGGCATCGAGAAGCGCCACCGTGTCTTCCAGCAGTCCGGGCGCCTCGTGGCTCTTGCGCTCCAGCCTGCGCACCAGCGAGGCGATATGGGGCACAGGAGAGGCGTTGCCGTTGAGGAACTCGGAGGCTTCGGCGATATCGCCAGCGATTCGCTCCGCCTTCATCATCTTCTGCCGGCGCTCGGCCAGTTCGTCTTCTTCACCGTCCTGCGGCGAGAGCTTTTCGAGTTCCTCGACCGACGAGCGGATATAATCCGCTTCGCGGGCAGCGTCCTCGACCTTCTCGCGGTGCTTCTTCAGCGTCCGTTCGGTATCGCGCCACTTACGGTAAAGCTCGGAAACGGCAGCAACCTCGTCGCCGATGCCGGCAAAGGCATCGAGCAGGATCCGGTGAGCATGCGTATCAACAAGCGCACGATCGTCGTGCTGGCCATGGATCTCGACAAGCATCTGGCCGGCCTGGCGCATCAGCTGCACGCTCAGGGGCTGGTCATTGACATATGCTTTGGTGCGGCCGTCGGAGGTCTGCACGCGACGGAAGATCAGATCGCCATCATCGTCGATGCCGTTCTCGCGAAGCAGCCGACGCGCCCTGTGGTCCGGCTCCACGTCGAAGACGGCAGTCACCTGCCCCTTGTCTTCGCCGTGGCGGACAAGGCCACCGTCGCCGCGCCCGCCAAGCGCGAGCGAAAGGCTGTCAAGCAGGATGGATTTGCCCGCACCCGTCTCACCGGTCAGAACCGAGAGGCCGGTCTCGAAGGCAAGATCCAGCCGCTCGATCAGGACGATATCGCGGATCGAAAGCTGGATCAGCATTTGGCCTCAGGAACCGAGCAGTTTCTTGCCGGCGGCCGAAATCCACGAGCCCTGATTTTCACGCGGCTCGGTGCCGTTGCTCTTCAGGAGCTTGTAGGAATCTGCATACCACTGGCTGTCAGGATAGTTGTGGCCGAGAACGGCAGCAGCCGTCTGGGCTTCTTCGACGATACCCATCGCGTAATAGGCCTCGACCAGGCGGGCGAGCGCTTCTTCGATCTGGTTCGTGCTCGGATATTTCTCGACGACGTTGCGGAAACGCGAGATGGCGGCAAGGTATTCCTTGCGCTCCATATAATAGCGGCCGATCTGCATTTCCTTGCCGGCGAGCTGGTCGCGCGCGAAGCGGATCTTCGCCTGCGCATCGTCGACATATTCGGAGTCAGGATAGTTGTCGACGACGGCCTGCATGGCCTCGATCGTCTTGGCCGCTGCGCGCTGATCCTGCGTCACGTCCACGATCTGCTTGGAATAGGTCAAGCCGATCAGATACTGCACATAGGGTGCGTCCTTCGACTTCGGGTACTGCGCCATGTAGCGATTGCCGGAGGCAAGCGCGTCATCCAGGCGGCTCTGGCGGTATTTCACGAAGGTGCTCATCACAAGCGCCTTGCGAGCCCACTCGGAGAACGGGTTCTCCCGATCGATGGCGTCGAACTTGCGCGCCGCCTCGTTCATGTTGCCCGCCTTCATGTTGGCGAGGCCCTGCGTATAAAGAACGTCCGGCGGATCGTTTTCAACGCCGAGCTTGGTAATGTCGATATCGGGGTCCGACTGGCATCCGGAAACCAAGGCACCTGCGCTCAGCACCAAGAGCGATGCGAACAAAGCGCGCGCTGTCTTCATCATACTTTCAGACCCTGCATAACCCATCGGAACAATCCCAACCGCCGCCATCCCTCAACGGCGGCCACGCCTTGCTGGCGTTTCTAGCCACAAATGTATGGCCAGAGCAACGCAATGATGATGCATTAACGCATTTTTGTGGCGGCACCGGCCATAATGTTGAGTTTTGCCCAGAGAAGGACGCATCTGTTGCCGCTAAACATCTGCTGCAAAACACCTATCGGGAATCGCAATGGGCCATCCTCATAAAGAAACCGCCTCCCGAAGGAAGCGGCCCTGGCCTTAAAAAATGCGGTGGAGGTCAAGCCGACCAGGGAGCAAATTCCGGTGCGTTGACCCGGATGAAGTCCCGGGGAGCAACACGCTGGCGCGGTGCAGATGTCTCGACAACTTCATAGGCTGTCGGATCGTTGAGCAGCGCCTTAAGGGCATTGGCATTCATCTTGTGGCCGCCGCGATAAGAGCGGTAGCAGCCGATAAACGGAGCACCGGCAAGCGCCAGATCACCAACGGCATCCAGCGTCTTGTGACGGACGAACTCGTCCTTTGCGTAACGCAGACCCTCGACGTTGATAACGGTGTTGTCGTCGGAGATGACAACCGAGTTTTCAAGCGACGAGCCGAGCGCGTGGCCCGAAGCCCACAGACGCTCGACATCGCGCATGAAGCCGAAGGTACGGGCGCGCGACAGTTCCGACTTGAACGTCGCAGCGGTCATGTCGCCTTCCCAAGTCTGGCGGCCAATCAGCGGCGTGTCGAAATCGATCTCGACTTCAAAGCGCATGCCGTCATAGGGACGGAATTCGCTCCACGAACCGCCATGTTCGATACGAACCGGCTTGGTGACGCGGATGTAACGACGCTTGACGCCGAGCGATACCAAACCGACCTGTTCGATTGCTTCAATGAAAGGCATGGAGCTGCCGTCCATGATCGGCATTTCCGCGCCGTGAACTTCGATCAGGACGTTGTCGAGGCCAAGCGCATAGACGGCTGCCATGACATGCTCGATCGTCGCGACGGAGCGCGCCGGCGAGAAGCCAAGAACCGTGCAGAGGTCTGTATTGCCGACCTGCGAGGAAACGGCACGCAGCTCGGTAACTTCACCGTTCTCGTGCATACGGTTGAATACGACACCAGTATCTGCTTCAGCCGGGTTGAAGGTGATCGAAACGTCAGCACCAGAATGAACGCCGATCCCAGAAAGCGTGACCGGGCGTGATACCGTCGTTTGAAAACCCAACATGCCAATAACCATAAATCTTGCCTTTATTATCCCCGGCGATCCGCTGCGGCTTATCTGCCGAAACCCATCTACCGAGGTTTATTTCGCTCCGTCCAAGTCCTGCAATGAGCGCACGAAGACGGTTTTGTTAGTCCATACATACGTGCGCCCGCGCTCCAATCCAAATCACTGTTTCTTTCGCTTTGTTACGAAAGCATGCTTTTGAAATTGCTGCGTAATTTGCCTGAATTTCGGCACCTTGAAACACAGATGCCCGGGAGCGAACTCCCGGGCCTGAGCGTGGCGATTCTGTGTCGACCTCAGTTCGACTGGCGGCGAAGGAAGGCTGGAATTTCCAGCTGATCGTCTTCCTGCATCATGCGGGCCTGAGGAACGCTGCGGCCCTGATCGTCAAGGTTTCCACGGCGCGGAGCGTAAAGGCTGGCTTCCGGAGACAGCGGACGGCGCTGCTGCGATGCAGCGGCAGGTGCCGATGTCATCTCCGGAACGACTTCCTCGTCGCGGCGTCCGAGCGAATTGGTGATTCGCTTCAGAAGACCCATCGGACCGCGCTCTTCGTGAACCTGCGCGGCGACTGCAGGCTGTGCGCGGTGGTCGAGCTCGGCCTGAACGACCGGCGGGAAGTCTTCAACCTTCGGCATGCGAACCGGCTGCTGCTGAGCGGCCATCGGCTGCTGCATAACCGGCGCCGGCTGCTGCATGACAGGCGCTGGCTGCTGCATAACAGGAGCCGGCTGGCTCATGATCGGCGCCTGGACAGGAGCCTGCTGAACCGGGGCAGGACGGATGATCGGAGCGGCTTCCGGAGCAGCGAAGATCCGGCTCTGCGGGCGGAAGGTTTCCTGCTGCACAGGCTGCTGTACCGGCGCTGCCGCACGAGGAGCGTGGATTTCGAGTTCACGTTCCATCTCGGCTTCCGCGGTGCGGATCGCCTGTGCGATCGGATCGACGGCCTTCGGTGCCTGCTGCATGACTGGTGCAGGCTGAACTGCGGCCGGAGCCGGAGCAACGGCCGCGGAAGGACGGATAATCGGCTTCTGGACCTGCTGGAAGTTCTTGCCGGAGTCCTGGTTCATCGCACGGTCGATGCCGGTGGCGACGACGGAGACGCGGATGATGCCTTCAAGCGATTCGTCGAAGGTTGCGCCGAGGATGATGTTCGCATCCGGATCGACTTCCTCGCGGATACGGGTCGCAGCTTCGTCGACTTCGAAGAGGGTAAGGTCGCGACCACCGGTGATGGAGATCAGCAGGCCCTGCGCGCCCTTCATCGAGGTTTCGTCGAGCAGCGGGTTTGCAATCGCGGCTTCCGCAGCCTGCATTGCGCGGCCCTGGCCGGAAGCCTCGCCGGTACCCATCATCGCGCGGCCCATTTCGCGCATGACCGAACGAACGTCGGCGAAGTCGAGGTTGATGAGACCTTCCTTCACCATCAGGTCGGTGATGCAGGCAACGCCCGAATAGAGCACTTGGTCAGCCATCGCGAACGCATCGGCGAAGGTCGTCTTGTCGTTGGCAATGCGGAAGAGGTTCTGGTTCGGAATGACAATCAGGGTGTCGACCGACTTCTGCAGTTCCTGGATGCCCGATTCGGCCAGACGCATGCGGCGTCCGCCTTCGAAGTGGAACGGCTTGGTGACGACGCCGACCGTCAGGATGCCCTTGTTGCGGGCGGCCTGTGCGACCACAGGAGCAGCACCGGTACCGGTGCCGCCGCCCATGCCGGCGGTGACGAAGCACATGTGGGTGCCGTTCAGGTGATCGACGATCTCGTCGATGCACTCTTCAGCAGCTGCACGACCGACTTCCGGCTGCGAACCAGCACCGAGACCTTCGGTGACGCTGGCGCCGAGCTGGATGATCCGCTCTGCCTTGGTCATCGTCAGAGCCTGTGCATCCGTGTTGGCGACAACGAAGTCGACGCCCTGGAGGCCTGCGGAAATCATGTTGTTGACAGCATTGCCGCCGCCGCCGCCAACACCGAACACGGTGATCCGCGGCTTCAGCTCTGTGATGTCAGGCTTATGCAGCTTGATAGTCATGGTACCGTTCCTTCTCTTTATGGCCGCATCGCCACGCCGGCCAATTCATTAAATCTCTAGAAGCTTTCCTTCAGCCACTGGCCCATCCGGGCAATGCGGCTGCTATTTCCGCCAAGCGACATGAGCAGACCGCTCTGTGACGCATGTGTTTCCATGTCCGCAACCTGCGGATAGATCATCAGGCCGACAGCCGTCGAAAAGGCCGGACCCTTGGCCGCCGTCGGCAGGCCCGAGACGCCCATCGGTCGGCCGATGCGAACGTTGCGGGCAAGGATCTTGCGGGCAACGTCGGCAAGGCCTGTCAGCTGGCTCGCGCCGCCTGTCAGCACGACGCGCTTGCCGACGATCGGGCTGAAGCCAGAACGCTGGATACGGTCGCGAATCAATTCCATTGTCTCTTCGATACGGGCGCTGACGATGCGCGACACCAGTGCGCGCGGCACCTGTGTCGGCAGATCGCGATCGTCCTCGCCGATCGGCGGGATCGAGATCAGCTCGCGCTCATCCGAAGAGTTCGGCATGGCCGAAGCGTGGACCACTTTCAGCCGTTCGGCATCCTCGATGCGGGTCGAAAGACCGCGGGCCAGGTCGGTGGTGACGTGATGACCGCCGAGGCTGACGGCATCCGTATGAACCAGCTTACCTTCGGCAAAAACCGAAATCGTGGTCGTGCCGCCGCCCATGTCGATCGCGGCGCAGCCGAGCTCGACTTCGTCGTCGACCAGAGCAGCAAGACCCGATGCGTAGGGCGTCGCAACGATGCCTTCGACCGAAAGGTGAGCGCGGTTGACGCTGAGCTCAAGGTTCTTGAGCGCCGTGCGTTCCGCCGTCACGACATGCATGTCGACGCCGAGAACGTCGCCGTACATGGCCAGCGGATCGCGGATGCCGCGTTCGCCGTCGAGCGAGAAGCCGGTGGCCAGCGAGTGCAGGACGAAGCGATCCTGGCGCAGCGACTGCTGGCAGGCTGCCGCCAGAACCTTCTTGAGATCGTTGAGCTCCACTTCCTGCCCACCGAGGTCGATGGTCGCGGTGTAGATGTCGCTCGCAAGGCGGCCCGCCGTCAGGTTGACGATCAGGCTTTCGACTGTCAGGCCCGCCATACGCTCGGCCGCATCGACTGCCAGGCGGATGACACTCTCAAGCGCATCGAGGTCCGAGATCGCGCCGGTCTTGATACCGCGCGAACGCTGATGGCCGATGCCGATGATTTCGATGTTGTGCGTGCGGCCGGGTAGAACCTGGCTCTCCTCGCGCGGCGTCAGCCGCCCGATCATGCAGACGACCTTCGTCGAGCCGATGTCGAGGACGGAAACGACATGCGACCGCTTCGACGAAAGCGGCTTCAGGCGCGGCAATCCAAAGTGGGATGAACCGAACAAGCTCATATATTCTGCCCCGCCTTTTTCAAATCCTTGGTACGCTGATCAAGCACCAGCTGGCGCCGAGCCATCGCTTCGGGAGTCAACTGAATGGCCGTGCGGTCGGCGAGCCTGAGATCGACTGCCGCGATATCGCGATCCAGCAGATCCTGCTCCTTGGAAAACTTCGAAAGCCGCGTCAGCGCCAAATCGATGTCGTCTTCCGGCAACTTGACGACGACGCCGTTATCCATGTGCAGATCCCAGCGGCGACCGGAAACCCAAACAAAGGCCTTCACACGCGACTTGATATCCGGCCACTTCGCAAACTCGTCTTCGAGCGAGGCGGCAGCGACTTCAGCGCCACGTCCGACAACCAGCGGCAACTGCGAGAACTTGTTGTCACGAAGCGGAGCAATGACCGCCCCGCCCTTCTCCACCAGCGAGAGTTCCTGCCCGTGCTGCCAGATCGCATAGGCCTGGCGCTCCTTGAGCTTCACCTCGATCGTCTTCGGGTAGACCTTGCGAACCTCGACGTTCTCGACCCAAGGCAGCTTGGCAATCTTCTGGCGGGCAGCGTCCACGTCGAGAGCGACCAGCGAGGTCGTCCCATCGAGACCGATCAGCTGCAGGATATCGATTTCCGAGGTCTCGGAATTACCGGAGACCTTCACGTCTTCAATCGCAAAGCCGGCGGCCGTCGTCGTCGCCTGCGCAACGACTTCCGTGTGACCACCCAGAGACATGCCATAGAGGCCGGTCGCAGCAAAAAACGCCAGCGCTGAAACAGTGCCGGTGTGCGCCGGAATATGGATACGACCACTTCCCAGACTGACAAGGAAGCGGACGACACGGCGCAGCGGACGCGGCAGAACCATCCGGCCATCACCCTCGGCATACGAAGGCTCGGCATGATGGCTGGGGCGCCCTATCCTTTTGACCGTCACCGAGAACAAGAAGCGTCCTCCACCATCCAACGAAGAAACTCACCGAACGAGTAGCCGGCATGACCAGCCATTTCAGGCACAAGAGAGGTTGGAGTCATGCCCGGCTGGGTGTTGATTTCCAGCCAGATGATTTCACCATCTTCGGAGAAACGATCATCGTAACGAAAGTCGGAGCGACTAACCCCACGGCAACCAATTGCTTGATGCGCCCTTAAGGCCAATGATTGTATTTTTTGGTAAATATTCGGTGAAATTTTCGCCGGAATGACATGTTTCGAGCCACCCGCGACGTACTTGGAATCATAATCGTAGAAACTGTGTCCCTGCGGCACGATCTCGGTCACACCCAGCACACGATCACCCATGACACCGCATGTCAGCTCGCGACCATGGATGTAACGCTCGACGATAACCTCTTCACCGTAACGCCATTCCGGCGAGCCGATGATCTGCGGCGGGTTCGCCTGATCTTCCTGAACGATCACGACACCGAAGCTGGAACCTTCGCGCACCGGCTTCACCACATAGGGCGGCTTCATCGGGTGCTCGGTGGGGAAAGCGAATCGATTGATCACCTGCGACTGAGCGACCGGAATGCCGGCCGCGGCAGCAACGCCCTTTGCCTTGCCCTTGTCCATCGCAAGCGCGGACGCAAGCACACCTGAATGCGTGTAGGGAATCTCCAGATATTCGAGGATGCCCTGAATCAGACCATCCTCGCCAAACGGCCCATGCAACGCATTGAACGCCACATCGGGACGAAGCGCGGAGAGCTTTGCCGATACGTCGCGATCGACGTCGATACGGGTTACCTGGAAGCCCTCAGCCTCGAGCGCATCAGCGCACGCCGCCCCGGACGAAAGGCTGACAGGCCTCTCCGAGGAAAATCCGCCCATCAGGACAGCGACATGCTTGCGACTCATAGATACCCCCAAAATAACTGGCAGTCTGAAATTCGATGCTTGCTCCAAGCTTGTTTCTCTCCGAATCCCAATCCTTGGCGCCCGTGTATTAGAGCAGCATTATGGTTAACGAAGCGTTTACTTTCGTTAACTTCTGTCCTCTGGACCGGCACGACGACCTAGCGACCGGGGAAGCGGAAACGCAAAAACCCCGCACCGACGGGCGGCACGGGGTTATGAAAAATTGAAGGAATGGGCTCAGGATTCCTCGCCGACCGCCTTCCAGAGAACGCCGCCGATGATGCCGCCGACAATCGGTGCGAGCCAGAACAGCCAGAGCTGTTGTAGTGCCCATCCTCCGACGAACAGGGCCTGGCCAGTCGAGCGCGCCGGATTGACCGATGTGTTGGTGATCGGGATAGAAATCAGATGAATCAGCGTCAGCGCCATCCCGATTGCAATCGGCGCAAATCCGGCAGGCACCCTGCTACTGGTGGAACCCAGGATGATGAAGATGAAGAGCATCGTAAGGACAGTTTCGATCACCAGCGCCGAGGTAAGCGAATAGCCGCCAGGCGAGTGCTCGCCATAGCCATTGGCGGCGAATCCCCCGAGCTCGAACCCTGCCTTGCCGCTCGCGACGACATAGAGCACCGCCGCAGCAACGATGGCCCCGATGACCTGCACTAGGATATAAGGTATCAGGCGCCCGGCAGAGAACTTGCCTGCAACAGCAAGGCCAACCGAGACCGCCGGGTTGAAATGACCGCCGGAGATGCCGCCGACGGCAAACGCCATGGTAAGCACGGTGAGGCCAAAAGCAAAAGCAACACCCACAAAACCTATTCCAAGCTCGGGATATGCCGCCGCAAGTACGGCACTGCCACAACCACCGAACACGAGCCAGAATGTACCAAGAAATTCTGCAACAAGACTTTTCTGCATATTTCCCTCCTGCGCTCAACCAGAGCGTTACCGAAGATTCCGCCCATATTGATTCTGGTCAAGTAACGGGATCGAGAGCCCCCTCGCCGGCTGAAATGGAAGCACCCTATTTTTTGTCCGTTTATTGCGCGTTTTGCATTTGCGCCGAATTAAAATTGCGTTAAGAGCCGGATGCCCTTTGAGGCATAGAATGAAATCCCGAATGGAATGAAAATGTCAGACGCGATATCCAAAGTATCGCCGACCTCCGCATCATCGAACAGTGCACCGCTCAACTCGCCGGCACGCGTTCTGATCGCGAGCCTCGTCGGCACCACGATCGAATTCTTCGACTTCTATGTTTATGCGACGGCCGCCGTGCTGGTCTTCCCGACGCTGTTTTTCCCGAACAGCGATCCGACCACAGCGCTTCTCGCCTCCTTTGCCACCTTCTCGATCGCCTTCTTCGCCCGCCCGCTCGGCGCCGTGGTCTTCGGCCACTTCGGCGACAGGATCGGCCGCAAGACCACGCTTGTGGCAGCGCTGCTGACGATGGGTATTTCCACGGTCGTCATCGGTCTTCTGCCGTCCTATGATTCGATCGGCGTGCTTGCGCCGCTTCTGCTGGCGCTGTGCCGCTTCGGCCAGGGCTTCGGCCTCGGCGGCGAATGGGGCGGTGCCGTCCTACTCGCGACCGAGAACGCTCCGGAAGGCAAGCGCAGCTGGTACGGTATGTTCCCGCAGCTCGGCGCCCCCGTCGGCCTGTTCCTCTCCTCGGGTATCTTCTGGCTGCTGCTGCAGGTCATGTCTCAGGACGCGCTTTTGAGCTGGGGATGGCGCGTACCGTTCATCCTGTCGATCATCCTGATCGTCATCGGCCTGTGGGTTCGTCTCTCGATCACCGAGACCCCAGCCTTCCAGAAGGCCATCGACAAGCACGAGCGCGTTGCCGTGCCAGTCGCGGAACTGTTCCGCAAGCACAAGCGCAGCCTGTTCCTCGGCACCTTCGTGGCGCTCGCCACCTTCGTGCTCTTCTACATCGGCTCGGCCTATCTTCTGTCCTACAACGTCAAAGTCCTGAAGATCCCGTTCCTCGACGCGCTCGAGATCCAGATCGTCGGCTCGATCGCCTTTGGTATCTTCATTCCGCTCATCGGCAAGCTCGCCGAGCGCTTCGGACGCCGCGAAATGCTGATCCTGACGACCGTCCTGATCGGCGTCTTCTCCTTCTTCCTGCCCGGTCTGATGACCGGCGGCGAAGGTAGCATCGTTGTCTTTGCAATTGTCGCGATGGCACTGATGGGCATGACCTACGGCCTGATCGGCACGGCGCTGGCAGCCCCCTTCCCGACCGCCGTTCGCTATACCGGCGCATCGATCACCTTCAACCTCGCAGGCATCTTCGGCGCATCGCTCGCGCCTTATATCGCCACCTGGCTGCAGGCGAACTACGGGATGACCTATGTGGGCTATTATCTCGGTATCGCCGCTGTCATCACCCTCGTCTGCATCCTGGCCTCCGGCCGCGACGAAGTCTGACGCGACAACGATCTCAAATCAAAGGGCCGCGACGGGAAACCGCCGCGGCCTTTTTGTTGCGGTCTGTTAACGCCCTGTCTCTATTTTTCCACCGCATGAAATGCGGAGGCCGGGATGCTGACAAGACGATCGATACTCATGAATGGATTTGGCGCAGGTCTTTCGATGGCGCTGCCACCATTCGCCCGTGCCGCAGCCATCCCCTCGATCGACGTTACCTTCCTTGTGATCAATGATGTCCACGCCTGCCGTGTTGGCGATGGGCTGAGCCCGAATTGCCTCGCCGAAGGCAAGACCGACGCCAACCTCCTGCGTCACATCAGGGCATTGAACACCATTCATCACCAGACATGGCCCGAAGAGATCTCCGGCAAACCGAGCGGCTTCAGCCTTGCCGGTCAGCCGATCGCCAAGCCGCAGGGTGTCATCGTGTGCGGCGACGTCACGGATGACGGCGGCGGACAGATGGCGGAGTTGAAAGAGGGCTCGCAGCTGCTGCAGTTCTCGCACCGCTATCAGCAGGGCCCGGGCGCCGATCATATCCACTTCCCGGTTTATGTCGGCCTCGGCAACCACGACCTCGACCAGGACGGCAAGCCGCCACAGGTTGATTGGTATCGCGACGAGTTGCGCGATTACGTCCAGATGAACCACAAGCCGAGCGTCTTCTTCAAGCCGATTGTCCCGGTGGACAACTACGACGAAGGTTCCGACAACTATTCCTGGAACTGGGGCGGACTTCACCTCATCCAGGCCCAGCGATATGGGGGCGACGACACCAAGGGAACGGCAAGCAGTCTCGACTGGATGAAGCGCGACCTTGCGGCCAATGCGGCCGACGGCCGACCGGTGGTCATCTTCCAGCACTATGGCTGGGACAGGTTCTCCGTGGAGCGCTGGGACCCGAATGCCAAGACCTTCACCGACAGCGGCAGCGGCGCTCCGCATTGGTGGAGTGATTCAGATCGTCAGGATCTGCTCGCAACCCTCAGTGGTTACAACGTAATCGGCATTTTCCATGGGCATGAACACGAAACGCCGATGGCCTACAGCGTCGGTGCGATGGATATCTTCAAAGCAAAAGCCGCCTACATGGGCGGCTTCTGTCTTGTTCGTGTGACAAGCGCGACGATGTATGTTACCATAGGCGAAGCAAGCGACGATGACGGCGGCGTTGTCTTTACGACCGCCTTCACCAAACGCCTGGCCTAACGATCACTCGGTCGTTACGCCCTGGAAAGGGCGAACCTCGCGGCCCGGCATGAAGACGCCCAGACGCTTGATCTCCCACTCGAGCTTGATACCGGATTTCTCGAAGACCTCGCGGCGTACCTGCTCGCCGAGATATTCGAGGTCATAGCCGGTCGCCTGACCGTTGTTGATCATGAAGTTGCAATGAAGCGACGACATCTGCGCGCCACCGATCACCAGACCGCGGCACCCTGCTTCGTCGATCAGCTTCCATGCGGAATGACCTTCCGGGTTCTTGAAGGTCGAACCACCGGTCTTCTCGCGGATCGGCTGCACGGTTTCACGGTGACTGCGAACGGCATCCATTTCCGCCCGAATCTTGGCGCGGTCTTCCGCGTATCCTTCGAACAGCACCGAGGTGAAGATCAGGTCGCTTGCCGCAGACGAATGCCGATAGCCATAGCCCATGTCCGTATTCGACAGCACGTGCCTGTTGCCCTGGCGATCAATGGCGGTGACCTCGATGACGCGGTCCCGCGTTTCTGCGCCGTTAGCGCCAGCATTCATCTTGGCGGCGCCGCCGATGCTGCCGGGAATGCCGTAGTAGAAATGGAACCCACCGATGCCGTTGTCCATCGCCATGGCGGCCACGTACTTGTCCGGGCAGATCGCACCGGCGCGAATGCGGTTTTCGCCCGCAAGCTCGACCGAACCGAAACCCTTGGCCGACAGGCGCAGCACAACGCCGGGAATGCCGCCATCGCGAACGAGGATGTTCGATCCAACGCCGACCACCGTCAGCGGAACCTCGGCCGGCAGCAACTTCAGAAACGCGATGAGATCGTCTTCGTCGTGCGGCTGGAACATCAGCTCCGCAAGGCCACCGGCGTGGAACCACGTGACACGATCCATCGGCGCATCAGGCGTCAGCCTCCCGCGAATGTCCTTTACACCGTCGCCGAGCGACGCAAGCAGCTTTTCCCCATTCACCTGTTTCATGCAGATATTCCCGAAAGGCTTTCCAGTTGCTTGGGCAGCGCTGCCGCCCAGTATGTGATACTCCCAGCCCCCAACAGAACCACAAAATCACCCGGCTTTGCAATCTCTGCGACCATTTGCGCCAAATGCTCCGGAGAAGCGAGGAAGCGCGCGTCGCGATGACCGCCGGATTTGATGCGAGCGACGAGCGTCTCGGCGTCAGCACCCTCGATCGGATCCTCGCCGGCAGCGTAGACGGGCGCGAGGAAAATGCTGTCGGCATCGTTGAAGCACGCGGCGAACTCTTCGAAGAGGCTCGCAAGGCGAGAATAGCGATGCGGCTGATGCACGGCGATGACGCGGCCCTTGCAGGCCTCGCGAGCAGCCTTCAGCACAGCCTTGATCTCGACCGGGTGATGGCCGTAATCGTCGAAGATCTGCACGCCGTTCCATTCGCCGGTCAGCGTGAAGCGGCGCTTGACGCCGCCGAACGAGGCCAGCCCCTTTGCGATATCTTCGCTCGACATGCCGAGACGGTTGGCAACAGCGATCGCGGCGGTGGCATTGGAGATGTTGTGACGGCCAGGCATCGGCATGACGAGATTGTCGAGCCTGATCACCTGTCCCGTGCGGCGGCGACGGATCTCGACGTCGAAAATCGAACGCGGACCATCGATGCGGACATTCATGAAGCGAACGTCGGCCTGCGGGTTTTCGCCGTAGGTGACGATCTTGCGGTCCTCGATGCGGCCAACCAGCGCCTGAACTTCAGGGTGATCGAGGCAGAGCACGCCAAAACCGTAGAACGGCACGTTCTCGACGAACTGGCGGAATGCAGCCCGCACGGCGTCGAAGTTTCCGTAGTGGTCGAGATGTTCGGGATCGATGTTCGTGATGACAGCGACATCGGCAGGCAGCTTGAGGAAGGTGCCATCCGACTCGTCGGCTTCGACCACCATCCACTCGCCCTCGCCCATCCGGGCGTTGGTACCATAGGCATTGATGATGCCGCCGTTGATCACGGTCGGATCGAGCCCACCGGCTTCCAGTAGCGTCGCCACGAGCGATGTGGTCGTAGTCTTGCCGTGTGTACCACCGATCGCGATGGCGTTACGGAAGCGCATCAATTCGGCCAGCATTTCGGCGCGGCGAACGACCGGCAGCAGCTTTTCACGCGCCGCCACGAGCTCCGGATTGTTCTTCTTGATGGCGGTCGACACGACGACGACTTCCGCGTCACCCAGGTTTTCCGCCTTGTGGCCGACAAAGACTTCAATGCCCTTGTCACGCAAGCGTTGAACGTTCGCGCTTTCGGCCTGATCGGATCCCTGCACGCGATGCCCGAGATTGTGCAGCACCTCGGCGATGCCGCTCATCCCGATGCCGCCGATGCCGATGAAATGGACGAGGCCGATGGCCTTCGGCATTTTCATGCGCGTTTCCCCTTGAACTCTGCAATTGTACGTCGTGCCGCAATAGCCTCTACCATGTCGGCAAGCAAGTTCGCAGCATCGGGTTTGCCCGCCTGTCTGGCGGCAGCGGCCATTCGCGCAAGCTTTTCGGGGTCGTTCATCACATGGGTCAGGATCGAGGCGATCTTCTCCGAGGACAACTCGGCCTGCACGATCACCTTGGCACCACCCGTTGCCGCCAGCGCCGCGGCGTTCGCCGCTTGGTCGTGATCGAGCGCATGCGGATAGGGAACAAGGATTGCCGGGCGGCCGATGACCGAAATCTCCGAGACCGTCGACGCGCCGGAACGGCAGATCACCAGATGCGCCTTGGCCAACCGCTCGGCCATGTCGGTAAAGAACGGCGCGATCTCGGACGAAGCGCCCATTTCAAGCTTGGCGACACAATCGCCAACCATGCCCATATCCTCGGACCGAACCTGCTGCGTGATCCTGAGGCGTCCGCGAAGATCGTCTTCGAGCAAGCTTATCGCCGTCGGCATCGCCTTGGAGAAATACTGCGCGCCCTGGCTACCGCCGAAGACCACGAGATTGAATGGCTCGCCCGCATGCGACGGCGCATAGGGCGTTTTTGCCGCCTCGATGATCGCGGGACGGACCGGATTGCCTGTCGCCACCGTCTTGTCGGGAAACTGGCCGCCACCATCTGGCAGAAACCCGCCGGCAATCGCCTGAACGCGCGATGCCAGCGCCTTGTTGGCGCGTCCCATCACGGCGTTCTGCTCGTGGATCATGGTGGGCACACCGAGCCGGGTTGCCGCCAGCAACGGCGGCACGGTCGGATAACCGCCGAAGCCCACGACGACGGCTGGCTTCAACCGAGAAATGAGCCTCTTCGCCGCCCGCATGCCGCTCCAGAGCATCCAGAGCGTACGGGCAACCGCCACCGGGTTTTTCGACGCGATCGTTGCCGATGGCACGACATGGATTTCATCGGCAGGAAACTTGCCCGCGTAGCGCTCGGCGCGGCTGTCGGTAACGAGGTGCACGGAATAGCCGCGCTCCTTCAGCTTGTAGGCCAGAGCTTCCGCCGGAAACACGTGGCCGCCGGTTCCCCCGGCGGCAAGCAGGACGATGCCTTTGCTCATGTACTCTTACTCCGCCGGCATTCCATGCGCGACGCGGAAGAGGCTCCGATCCTGCGCACGCTTTTCCGGCCTGTGACGCGTCAGCGCGAGAATGAATCCGGCGGTGACGCAGATAGCGACCATCGACGAACCGCCATAGGAAATCAGGGGCAAGGTCATGCCCTTTGCCGGCAACAGTTCGAGATTGACGCCCACGTTGATGATGGACTGTATGCCGATCTGCAGCACGAGACCAGCGACCGCGAACCGGTTGAAGTCGTTCCGCTCCTTGTAGGCGTGCGACAAACCGCGCAAAACGAGCACGGAAAACAGCGCCACAAGCGCCATGCAGAAGACGATGCCGAATTCCTCGGCCGCGACCGAGAAGATGAAGTCGGTGTGCGCATCAGGGATGATGCGCTTGACGATACCCTCACCCGGCCCCTGGCCGAACCAGTCGCCGCGGATGATGGCTTCGCGCGCGGTGTCGATCTGGAAGGTATCGCCTTCGCCCGTCATGAACTTGTCGATGCGCAAAGCCACGTGCGGGAAGACATAATAGGCACTGACGAGACCGCCCGCGCCAAGAGCCCCGAGCACGATGATCCAGAGCCAGGGCATCCCCGCCATGAAGAACATGCCGCCCCAGACGGCGGTGGTCAGGATCGTCTGGCCAAGGTCAGGCTGCGCCACAAGCAGCGCGGCCACGATACCGAAGAGAATGATCGCAAAGAGATTGCCCGGAATTTCCGGCTGGCGCGCGTGCTCGGCAAACAGCCAGGCGCAGACCACGACGAAAGCGGGCTTCATGAATTCCGATGGCTGAATGGAAATGCCGGCAAGCGTCACCCAGCGCCTCGATCCCTTCACCTCGACGCCGAAGAAGAGCGCCAGCAGCATCATCCCCAGCGCGACGATGAGGAGGATGATGGCGGTGCGTCGCACCTGGCGCGGCGTCAGGAACGACAGGCCGAACATCACGCAGAGCGACGGGATCATGAAAGCCGCGTGGCGCTTGACGAAGTGGAATGGCTCCAGCCCGATGCGCTCAGCCACCGCCGGCGACGCGGCGAAGGACAACATGAAGCCGATGCCCATCAGAAAGATGAACATCGCCAGGAAAAAGCGGTCGATGGTCCAAAACCAATCGGCCAGAGGCCCACGTTCCGCGCGGCTTACCATGTCATTTATCTCCTGTTGCCGAACCGATCAGCATGGTGATTCCGTCGAGCGCTGCCACATGGCTGACAAATGCATCGCCCCTGACTTCAAAGTTCTTATATTGGTCGAAGCTTGCGCAAGCCGGGGATAACATCACGGCCGATGGGCCATTTTGATCTTTTTCGGCATCCGCGGCCGCGTGTGCGACGGCTCGTTCCAATGTTCCCGAGATTTCGTAGGCAACGGCGTCCCCCAGGGTCGCCGCAAATTCCGCCGCCGCCTCACCGATCAGGTAGGCCTTGGCGATACGCGGGAAGAAGGGAGCAAGCGTCGTAATCCCGCCAGCCTTCGGCAAGCCGCCTGCGATCCAGTATATACGGTCGTAGCTCGACAGCGCCGGAGCGGCGGCGTCCGCGTTCGTGGCCTTCGAGTCGTTGACGAAAACGACATTGCCCCGACGACCCACGGGCTGCATGCGATGCTTGAGACCCGGAAACGACGCCAAGCCGATGCGGATGTCCTCGACGGAGACACCGACGGCCAAACAGGCTGCGATCGCAGCGGCGGCATTCTGCGCGTTGTGGCTCCCGCGAAGGGTCTGGATGCCATCGAGGTTGGCGATCAGATGGGCTGCGCCCTCAGAGGCCTCAAAAAGCTTTGCGCCTTCCGCGTAGATGCCATTGGCCAGCGGCTGGCGTCTGGAAATGCGCATGACCTTGGTCCCAGCCCGCTCGACGCGATCGGCGATCATCTCGCAATAGCTGTCGTCGACGCCGATCACGGCAACGCCGCTGCCGGCCACCAGCCGCTCCTTGACGTCGGCATAGTGCTGCATCGTTCCGTGCCGATCGAGATGATCAGGCGTCAGGTTGAGCAGGATCCCGGCGGACGGATTGAGCGTCGGCGCCAGATCGATCTGGTAGGACGAGCACTCGATGACATAAAAGCGCCCGGCCCTCGGTGGCTCCAGCGTCAGCACTGCGGTCCCGATATTGCCGCCGAGCTGCGTATCCCGTCCGCTCGCCTCAAGGATATGCGCGATCAGCGCCGTGGTCGTCGATTTGCCGTTGGTGCCGGTGATCGCGATGAACGCGCAATCCGGCGCGTGTGCGCGGCGTTCGCGAACGAAGAGTTCGACATCGCCGACGATATCGACGCCTGCGGCGCGCGCCAGATCGACTGTCCAGTGCGGCTTGGGATGCGTCAGCGGCACGCCGGGCGAAAGTACGAAAAGCGACTGGACGCCCCAGTCGATCGTTCTGAGGTCGGCGGTGTGAATTCCCTCGGCAGCAGCCTTCGTCACGCTATCAGGATTGTCGTCCCAGGCCGTGACGTCAGCACCGCCAAGGATCAGCGCGCGGGCGGTGGCAAAACCGGAGCCACCGAGCCCGAAGAGCGCGACCTTCTTTCCTGCAAGCGTGGTGACCGGAATCATGACCGTCTCACCGCAGCTTGAGGGTCGAAAGGCCGAGCAGAGCAAGGCCAACCGCGATGATCCAGAAGCGGATCACGACCTGGCTTTCCGTCCAGCCCTTCTTTTCGAAGTGGTGATGGATCGGCGCCATCAGGAACACGCGGCGTCCCGTCAGCTTAAAGAAGCCGACCTGAATGATGACGGACAGCGTTTCCATGACGAACAGGCCGCCGATGATCGCCATGACGATCTCATGCTTGGTGGCAACGGCAACCGTGCCGATCGTGCCGCCCAGCGCCAGCGAACCGGTGTCGCCCATGAAAATAGCCGCCGGCGGTGCGTTGAACCACAGGAAGCCGAGACCCGCACCAATAACGGCGCCAAGAACGACCGAAAGTTCGCCGGTACCCGGTACGAAATTGATCTGCAGATAATTGGCGAAGACCGCGTTACCCGCGAGGTAGGCGATGACGCCGAAGGATGCCGCTGCGATCATCACGGGCACGATCGCCAGACCATCGAGGCCATCCGTGAGGTTCACCGCATTGCCCGCGCTGACGATCACGAAGCCGCCGAAGACGACGAACATGATGCCGAGATTGAGCATGAAGTCCTTGACGAACGGAAAGGCGATCGACGATCCGAAGGTCGAGCCGGCCGTGCCCGATGCAAGCGCTGCCCGCATCATGAAGAAGACCGCGATGCCGGCGATCACGAACTCGATGCCAAGGCGAGCCTTGCCGGAAAAGCCCTTGTGGCTCTGCTTGCTGACCTTGAGATAGTCGTCATAGAAGCCGATCGCGCCGAACCCGAGCGTGACGAGCAGCGTCGCGACGACATAGACGTTGGAAAGATCAGCCCAGAGCAGCGACGAACCGACGATGCCGGCGAGGATCATCAGGCCGCCCATGGTCGGCGTGCCGGCCTTCTTGAAATGCGTCTGCGGCCCGTCGGCGCGGATCGGCTGGCCCTTGCCCTGCCGAATGCGCAGCGAATTGATGATCATGGGTCCGAAGAGGAAGACGATCAGCGCAGAGGTAAACAGGGAGGCGCCCGTGCGGAAGGTAATGTACCTGAAGAGGTTCAAAAACTTCAGGTGTTCCGACAGTTCGACTAGCCAAATCAGCATTCAGGGCCCCTTGTTTACCCGCTCAAAATTCGCGTTGCGTGTCGGCAAATGGCGGGAACTTGTCAAGGAGCGCGGCGACAATCTTGCCGAAACCGATGCCCAGTGACGATTTTACCATCAGCACGTCGCCTGGCGCGACCGAGTCCAATACATATTCGATGAGATCTTCCGTCTTCTCGCGGTGCTCGACCTGTACGCTCTCCGGAAGCGATTCCTTGAGCGCGACCATTTCGGGACCAGCAAGCCAGACATGTTCGATGCCGGCCGCAAGCAACGGTCCAGCGAGATCAGAGTGCACCTTCTGGGCGTAGTCGCCCATCTCCAGCATATCGCCAAGCACGGCGATGCGGCGGCCGGTTCCCGTAGGAACCGAGCTTGCGAGCACGGCAATCGCCGCGCGCATCGAAGCCGGGTTGGCATTGTAGCTTTCGTCGACAACAGTAAAGGTGCCGTGATTGATCGACAGCTTGTGGCGTCGGCCCCTGCCCTTTTCCGGCTGGAGCGTCGCGAGCGCCGCGATCGCCTGCTGCAGATCGGCACCAACGATGGTCACCACGCCGAGCGCCGCAAGCGCATTTTCGGCAATGTGACGACCAGGCGCGCCGATCGCGACTTCCTTGGTCTCGCCGTCGATCGTGATCCAGAGCGTCGAGCTCTGATCGGCGCCATTGAATTCCGCAAGCCGGAACTCCGCCTTCGCATGCTGCCCAAACGAGTGGATATGCCCGATGCCGAGCGATTGTGCCGTGCGGTCGAGGAAATTGAACTGGTCGTTGTCGCGATTGAGCACCACATGGCCGCCGGGCACGACGCCCTCGAAGATCTCGGCCTTGGCGGTCGCGATTTCCTTGATGCTCTTGAAATTGCCGAGATGCGCCGGCGCGATCGTGGTAATGACGGCGACATGCGGCTCGATCATCTTCACCAGCGGACGGATTTCGTCGGGGTGGTTCATGCCCACTTCGAAGACGCCGAAATAGGTGTCGAGCGGCATGCGCGCGAGCGTGAGCGGTACACCCCAGTGGTTATTGAAGGATGCGACGGAGGCGTGAACCTTGCCCGACGGAGAAAGGACGCGCCGCAGCATTTCCTTGGTGGTCGTCTTTCCGACGGAGCCGGTGACGGCAATGATCTGTGCGCGGGAACGCGCACGTGCGGCCAGACCGAGCTTGCCGAGCGCCGCCAATACGTCCTCGACGACGATCATGGGAACGGTCAGGCGGCCCATGGCCGGAAGACGTGACTCGCTGACGACGAGAAGAGATGCACCATTGGCCATCGCCATCGACGCATAATCATGGCCGTCGACACGATCGCCCTTGATGGCGAAGAAGGCCTCGCCGGGACCGATGGAGCGGCTATCGATGGAAATGCCGGTAATGCCCTCAGGCAGGGTCCCGAAGGGACGCCCCGCCATCGCGGCAATCATGTCTTCCGTGGTCCAAAGCCAGTTCACGATTTCAGCTCCTCCAAAGCCTTACGCAATTCGGCGTGATCCGAAAACGGCAGGGTGACGCCTCCGATCGTCTGCCCTTCCTCATGGCCCTTGCCGGCCACGATCAGCGTATCGCCCGACGTCAGCATGCCGACTGCTTCACGGATGGCCGTTGCGCGGTCGCCGATTTCGGACGCGCAGCCCGCAGCCGCCATGATCTCGGCGCGGATCGAAGCCGGCTCTTCCGAGCGCGGATTGTCGTCGGTCACGATCACGACGTCAGCCAGACGGCAGGCGATTTCGCCCATGATCGGACGCTTTCCCCGATCGCGATCGCCGCCACAGCCGAACACGACGATGACGCGACCTGTCGTGAACGGGCGCACGGACTCCAGAACATTGGCCAGCGCATCGGGCTTGTGCGCGTAATCGACATAGGCCAGCGCGCCATCCTTGGTATGGCCGACGAGTTCGAGACGACCGGAGGCGCCCTGAAGCTTCTCCAGCGCTGCCATGGCAACCTTGGCGGGAACACCTGTGGACATCGCAAGGCCCGCGGCAACGAGCGCGTTGGCCACCTGGAAATCGCCCGCGAGCGGAATATCCACTTCGAAGATCTCGCCGTCGGCATGGATCTCCGCGACCTGCTTGTGCCGGAAATGCTCGACGCGCTTCAGCGTCAGGTAGTCACCCTTGCGACCCACGGTGCGAACATCGTGCCCGGCATCCTTCGCCGCCGCGATGGCCTGCGCCGACCAGGCATCATCGGCGAAGATCACCGCCGGCGAGCCCTTTGGCAACAGCGTATCGAACAGCCGCATCTTCGCGGCCATGTAGCTCTCGATCGTCGGATGGTAGTCCATATGATCGCGACCGAGATTGGTGAAGGCGGCAGCCGCGAGCTTCACGCCATCGAGCCGGCACTGGTCAAGGCCGTGGCTGGATGCCTCCATCGACGCGTGGGTCACACCCTCGTCAGAAAGCTCCGCCAGAAGCGCATGCAAGGAAACCGGATCGGGCGTAGTCAGCGAACCGTATTCGTTGCGGGTTGGCGAGACGACGCCGGTGGTGCCGATCATCGCTGCCGGATGCCCCGCATGGGCCCAGATCTGCCGGGTGAAGGAGGCGACGGACGTCTTGCCGGCGGTGCCAGTGACCGCCACCATCGTTTTCGGCTGCTTGCCGTAGAAATGCGAGGCGGCGATCGACAGGAACCGGCGAGGCTCACTCACCACAAGAACCGGAATGGAGGCATCGACACCGTGGGCAGCGATCGCAACGGTAGCACCGCGCGCTGCCGCGTCGGCGATGAAGGCGGCGCCATCGGCCTTGGTACCGGCAACGGCAACGAACGCCATGCCGGGCGCAATCTTCCTGCTATCGGAGGAAAGGCCGGAAATCTCCAGCCCGCCTACCGGTCCGTCCAGCTGGTCCTTGAGTTCAGGAAACGCGTTTCCCGCGAGGTCTCTCAATCTCATCGAATGTACTTTTCTTCTTCGAGCCGCCGCGCCCCCATGGCGAATCGGCTGCGACATTCATTCAGACTCAATAAGACACCAACATGGCCGATCCGTCGTCACCGAACTTCGGTTCCACACCAAGGATTGGTGCGGCACGTGCAATGATGTTCTTGACCATCGGAGCAGCGGTATAAGCGGCGATGTTCTGCCCCTTCTCGCCATTGTGAGGTTCGTCGCAGAATGTCAGCACAACATACTTCGGATCGTCGATCGGAAATGCCGCCAGGAAGGCATTGAAGTTGAGGTTCGACGCATAGCGTCCGTTGACGACCTTGTCGGCCGTACCGGTCTTGCCGCCGACGTTAAAGCCCGGCACGTCGGCATTGCGGCCGGATCCCTTGATGCCGTTCAGCTTGAAGAGGTAGCGCACGTCATCGCTCGTGGTCTTCTTGACGACCACTTCGGCAACATCGTCTGCTTGCTCGCGCGTTCTCGGCAGGAAGGTCGGCTCGATCAGCTTGCCGCCGTTGACGAGTGCCGCACCCGCAACAGCCGTCTGCAGCGGCGTCGTGGAGACACCGTGACCGAAGGAGATCGTCACCGAGTTGATCTTCTTCCAGACCTTCGGCTGGCTCGGCATCTTCACCTCAGGCAGCTCCGTCTGCATCTTCGTCAGCAGGCCGAGCTTCGTCAGGTAGTCCTTTTGCGCGTCGATGCCGACGATGTCGATGATGCGCGCAGTACCGACGTTGGACGAGTACTGGAACACTTCCGGCAGCGTCAGCCAGCGGCGCTGGCCGTGGAAGTCGTGAATGGTGAAACCGCCGATATGGATAGGCTGCGTCGCGTCGAAGCTATCGGTCAGCTTGACCTTGCCGGTATCGAGCGCCATCGCGAGGGAGAAGGTCTTGAAGGTCGAGCCCATTTCGAACGTTCCGTTCGACATGCGGTTCAGCCAGCCTTCTTTGGCGCCTTCCATTGGGTTGTTCGGATCGAAGTCGGGTGCCGAGGCCATGGCCAGCACTTCACCCGTGTGAATGTCGAGGACGACGGCACCGGCCCCCTTGGCCTCGTAGTTGGTGACGGCATTGGCAACGACATCACGCACGATATTCTGGACACGAATATCGATCGACAGCTTGACCGGCTCGAGCGGCTGGTCGCTGGTCATGCCGACGGAAGCGAGATCGGCCAACCCCTGGTCGTCGATATACTTCTCCATGCCGGCAACGCCGCGGTTGTCGATATTGACGTAACCGAGAATGTGCGCGGCCGTCGCGCCGCCCGGATAGAAGCGACGCTTCTCCGGGCGGAAGCCGATACCCGGAATACCAAGCGCCAGGATCTGGCTCTGCTGCTTCGGCGTAAGCTGGCGGCGCAGCCATGCAAAGTGAGAGTTGCGATTGGCGAGCTTCTTATAGGTACCCTTCACATCAAGGTCGGGCAGAACAGTCGAAAGCTTTTCGACGGCCTCATCGGCGTCGACGACCTTGTTCGGCTCGGCAAACAGCGAAACGGTGCGGATATCGGTGGCAAGAACCTCGCCATTCCGGTCGAGAATGTCGGGACGGGACGCCATCAGGCGATCCGGCGGCAGGATGCTCGATACGACATCGGGATCACGGATCGCATATTCCACCAGACGACCGCCGATCACGCAGTAGACGCCAAGGAAGGCGACGATCAGCAGACCGACGCGGCTCTTTGCCTGTCCGGCGCGCTTCTTGCGCGATCCCTGGATCGCGACGTTGCCGGAGGGGCCGCCAAAACGACTGTAAACGCCGGCGGAAAAATGCGCCTGGCTCTTTGAAACCATGATGCGTGAAAGAAAGGACATCTCTACTCCACAGATCCGGTTGCCATCAAATCGTCGTCCTCAGCTTCGGGCTTCGCGGGCACAGCCTTTGGCTTGCTCTTCGTACCGCCCGCCTTCGCTTCGGTCACGTCAGGCACGGGAACCTGCGACTTCAGCATCGGCAACTCCTTGGCATGGACAAGCGACGTAGACGGCGTCGGCTGCAGCTGGAGCTCACTGTTGTAATTATTGACAAGCCGCTCGAGCCGGTTCGGCTGCGACTGCAGCGCCCAATCCGCTTTCAGGAGGTCGATCGTGTCCCGCTCGAGCTTGATCTCGGCTTCGAGGCGATGAACCTCTTCCAGCTTCAGCTCGGCACGATGCTTGATCGTATAGGTCACGGCGGCTGCCGCCGTCATGACGCCGATGAGGATAAGATCGAAGGTTCTCAGCATATCAGGCTCCGAGCTTTCCGAGACTTGCAAGATTGGGCAGACCGAAGATCGAGAGATCTGGAGGTTCGGCGGCGGCATCCGTCCGCAGCCCGGCGCGCAGCTTGGCCGAACGCGCCCGCGGATTTGCCTCGGCTTCCGCTTCGCTCGCGGACACCATCGGCTTTCCGATCCGATCGAACGTCGCAGCGCGTTCATGCGCGACCGGCAGGTGGCGCGAACCGGAGGCCTTGCCGGCGCGATCTGAGAAGAACGTCTTCACGATGCGATCTTCCAGGGAATGAAAGGTGACCACGACGAGACGACCACCTGGCTTCAGCGCGCGCTCGGCCGCAAACAGCGCCTGCGCCAGCTCGCCAAGCTCGTCGTTCACGAAGATGCGCAGAGCCTGGAATACGCGCGTCGCCGGATGAATCTTGTCCTTCATCTTGCGCGGGGTAACGATCTCGATCAGACCAGCCAGATCGCGCGTCGTTTCAAACGGCTTTTCAGCGCGGCGCTTCTCGATCGCGTGAGCGATACGTGGCGCCTGGCTTTCCTCGCCAAGGAAATGAAAGATCCGAATAAGCTCGGCCACCTTGGCGCGATTGACGACATCCGCGGCAGACACACCCGCGGCCGACATGCGCATATCCAGCGGCCCGGACTTCTGGAAGGAAAAGCCGCGCTCGGCCTCATCGATCTGCATCGACGACACGCCGATATCGAGCACGACGCCATCCAGCCCACCGGCGGGCGCGTGATCGGCCAATTGGGAGAACTGCGAGTGAACAAGCCGGAGGTGGCCGCCGTGCGCCGCCACCAATGCCTGACCGGCGGCAATCGCCGTCGGATCGCGATCGAGCGCAACCACATCGGCACCGGCCGCCAGGATCGCCGAGGTATAACCACCGGCACCAAACGTCCCGTCCAGAATAATCTTACCGGAAGACGGCTCAAGCGCCGCAAGAACCTCGTTCAGAAGAACCGGAATATGGCGAATCGATCCGCCACCGGCATCAGATGAACCTCCGCCAGGATTCGCCACCATTCCGTTCCCTCGTTCTAGTTGGAACGCCTGCCCGCCAGCCTGCGTTCCCCTCGTGCCTGTGCCTGGGCAGCCTGAAATGCCTGCGGCTGCCACAGCTGAAAATGATCCGCCCGACCAACGAATGTCACTTCGTCCGAGATACCGGTGAAGTCGCGAATGAAATCCGTGACCATCAGCCGCCCCTCGGCGTCGAGCTTCATGAAGACCCCGCCCCCATGAACAAGAAGCGACATCTCGTTCGCGTCCGGCGAAAACGGATCCTCCGCAGCAATCTGCCGCTCGAACCTTTCGAGAAGATCCGAACCGCCGACGCTGATCGCCGGAAACACAAAGTCCTGAAAGCAATAAAGCTCCTGAACGTTGCGCTGCGCCAGTACGGAACGAAATGCCGCCGGCACGGAAACCCGGCCCTTGGAATCGATCCCGTTGGTCGCATTTGAAAGGAAGCGGCTCATGACACGAAACATCCGTTCCCGAAAGAGCCCGGACAAAAATCAGACGCCCGGAACCTCGAAATTCAGACACGGCCTCGCAAGCCGAACGAGACAAACCTCGTTCGGCGCTCCCACAGCGGGAGGCGCCTTGGCTTTGCGATGAATGGGCACCTGATTGCCCTTGCGCAGTGCATGAATGGGATAACATGGGACCATATGGGCGTCAATGGGAAACGCCCGTCTCACGATGAGCGCAGTATCGAAATTTATAAGCTGTTAAGTTTAACAAAGGGTTAGGATCGACTGATTATGGGGCAGGCAGGCCGCCCCTTTTGCGCGCCCTGAGTGCGCCGCCAGAAATGGATTACGACTGGAAATAAGTGACCAGAAACAGGCAATTAGCCGCGGTGCCTGCAATCTCTCATCGAGCAAGCAGCACATTTTCCATGTTGGGTGTTATCTTTTGCTCGCCATATAGAGCGATGTAGTCTTCGCGGGTGATGCGCCCGGAAGCGATACCGCTGATGATGCGGTTGCAGGCCACGACACCCACACGATCTTCCGACACCTTCAGCGCCGCAGCCGCCTCCTTGCGCGACTTTTCCGAAACGCGTCTCTCGATGCATGTCTGGATGACGGAGCTTCGTGCCGCGCTGCCACCCCTGAGATAGTAGGCAACGGCGTCATATTCCGAGCCATAAGAAGAACAACCGCTTGCCGTTACACATGCCACAAAAATAAACGCTGCAATGCGGCGCATACCGATCTCCCAACAGAACGTGAGAGAACTATGCGATGGATCGAGACTTCGCAACCTCAGCGAGACGGCACAACAGCCACTGCCAAACCGACAACCTGGGCGAGACAAAACTAACCAATCCGATCGAAAGACAGCCGTACGCGCCTTTTTCAAGGGCTCCACCGCACTACCTTCGGATGAGTTTAGATAGTCTAAAATAGCGCTGCACCGGGCAATTGATTACCCGCCATCCG
Organism: Rhizobium sp. S96; assembly: GCF_030382195.1. NCBI lineage: Bacteria > Pseudomonadati > Pseudomonadota > Alphaproteobacteria > Hyphomicrobiales > Rhizobiaceae > Rhizobium > Rhizobium sp. S96. The sequence goes on along the minus strand of NZ_JAUDRY010000009.1, from coordinate 75,332 downwards.
ACCACATATTACCAACCTCTAAAACAAAGACGGTGGAGTAATGCGATGACGAACTTCACATTGAAGGGGCTTCTTTCCGGGTGGGCACACGCACAGGTGCCGGTCCCGATCAAGAAGGGCATGACCGCCGACATCCGATGCGACGGCTGCGGAACGATATTCAAGCGCTGGTCCGTTCTCGCACACAGCAGCACTCTTTGCGAAGAGTGCCTGGCGAAATTGCCGACGGCTCACTGACCCGATCAGGGCTCGTGGCCGACACGTCGGCGTGTGCAGGGATAATCGCCAGTTGGCCTGTAAGCCGGGTTCTGTATGGCTCCGGCCGAAACCGGAACGTGGCAGCCATTCCTCTGGGACAGCGCTCGCACGCTGCCTCTCGCAACCCACCCGGATGACTGGCCTGGAAACCAGCCGGCCAGCTTTCGCTGACCGCGTCATCCCTATTCGGTCTTGCTCCCGGTGGGGTTTACCTTGCCATCGCCGTTACCGGAGATGCGGTGGGCTCTTACCCCACCCTTTCACCCTTACCTGCCAAGGCAGGCGGTTTGCTTTCTGTGGCACTTTCCCTGAGGTCGCCCTCGCCGGACGTTATCCGGCACCGTGTTTCCGTGGAGCCCGGACTTTCCTCACCTTACCGTCTTTCGACATTGGTAAAGCGCGGCTGCCCGGCCAACTGGCATGGCTCCCTTAACGGACTGTCCTGACGATTGCTACCGAAATATCGGCAGCACTCACCGGAAGTGCGGACGGAAATCGGTCGCATAGCCCTGATCGCCGATTTCTCCCTCGATCAGCAGTTCAGCGCCCAGCCTTCCGATCTCGTCGGAACTCTTGGCCGCTGTTCCGCAGCCGCCGGTCAGGACGGCAATGCGCGGTGACGAGGTAAACCCGATCATCGGATAGCCGCTCGGCGTATGCGATACGACGCAAGACGCCGTGGATGTGGAAATTGGCTCCAGCGATGGCACCAGCCGCGATATGATGCGGGTCAGGTGCGCCTGAACGCTCTCGCGCCCATCCCCCTTGAACCAGCTACGCAGTTCCGGTTCGCTGCCGAGCACCATATCATCGGGGTCGCCGCCAATCTTCAGATAGAGCCTGCCATCCGGGTAGCGGATCGGCGGCAGCATGTAGATGCTGTCCCGCCCATCGCCATCATGAGCAATCAGCGCCGGCATCTCGCCGAAAGCCTCGGCGGCCGCTTCGCTGATCTCGTAGAAAGCGACGGTGCGGGCATGAACCTTCATGTCAATTGGCCGCGGCAAAAGATTCTCCGCAATGGAAAAACCGCCGGCCGCCAACAGCACCTTCTCCCCGCGATAGCACGCGCCATCCGATGTCTCGACACAGACGCCATCGGCCGTGTCGCGGATCGAGACGGCAAAATCCGTGATGACGGTGGCACCCGCCCTCTCCGCCGCCAACGATTGCGCCTTCACGAGATTGCGCGGGCTGACATGGCCGGCCGCTGTCGCCTCGTGAACGCCCTCGCTTGCGGAAGGAAAGGCGAAAAATGGGAATCTCTCTCGCAGCCTGTCGTCGCTCAGGATCGACGTCTCGATATCGAGCGAGGCCGCCGCCGCGACCGTCCGGGCCACATAGTCATCGACGCCGCCGCGTTCCGGGCCAACCACCAGGCAGCCCGCCGGCGTGTAGAAGCCGATGCCGCTTTCGCGCTCTATTTCATGATATCGCGCGATCGATCGGTGCGCGAGCAAGGCCCAATCGCGATCCGGATCGATCGTGCGCGTGATCCGGCCTTCGTCGTAATGGCTTCCAAAGACGCCTGTGTGATGCTTCCGATCGGTGGGTTCATCCGGGCCGATGACCGCAACGCCATCCACCCTGCGCGCGAGATGGCGTGCCGCAGCAGCGCCCATCAGCCCGCGACCCACAACGATGTACTTGTAATTCCCGATCATGGCCGCCTGCATCTATCGAAATACCGGCGTCAGTTCCCGGCCGAAATCCTCCTCGCCCAACCATCCCTGGGTCATGACGACCGCGCCAAGGCGGCCCAGTTCGTCGGAGGATTTCGCGGCCACGAAGTTGCCACCGGTCAGAACGGCAATCCGCGGCGAATCCGTGTAGCCCGCATAGGGATAGCTCGTCGGCGTAAAGGTCGCGACACAGGGCGCCGCGGTGACAGGGCATCCCTCAAGTCCCGGCATCAGCTGCAAGGCGGTCTCGACCAACAGGTCACGCTCGGCGGCATCGCCATCCGAGCGGAACCAGGCACCGGCGTCTTCGAGCGTATCGAAAACCCGGGCTTCCGTATCTCCACCAAGTTTCAGGTAGGTCTTGCCATCGGGGTAGCGCACTGGCGGTAGAATATAGACGTGATCCTCGTCACGATCGCCGAAGACGATGCTGGAAGGCATTTTCCCGAACAGCGCCATTTCGCGTTCGCCGAGTTCAAAGAAGGCGACCGTGCGCGCTGCTACGCGAATGTCCACCGGCGCAGGAAGAAGCTGATTGAAATTGCTGAACCCGCCGGCCGCCACGAGGACCCGCTCGGCGGTGTGGATCACGCCAGCCGCTGTGACCTCGACATGCGAGCCCGTGTCGCGAACGGCGGTAACGGTCGCGTCGATGATCGCGACCCCACCCTGCTTGGCGAGTTTTGCCTGAGCCTTGACGAGCGCTCGCGGATTGACATGTCCCGCCCTGCGTCCCTCAAAATAGCCCTTGAAAGACGGATCGAGGGAAAATTGCGGGAAGCGCTCGCGCAACGCGGAAGGCTCCAGCGTCTCGACAGTCAGGCCGAGCGTTTCGCTGAGCTGAAGTGCCCGACCGATATACCCTTCGCCGGGACGCGGCGAAGGTCCGGCGAACAGGCAACCGGCTTCCGTATAGAAGGAAATACCGCTCTTTTCCTCGATGTCCGCGTAGCGATCGAGAGAGCGTGCCGCAAGCGTTGCCCATACCAGGTTATCGTCGAAAGTGCGCGTAATACGCGCCTCGTCATAATGGCTGGCGAAGACACCATGATGGCTCTTGCGCTCCGCCGGCTCGCGCGGACCAATCAGCGCGACGCCTTCGATCATCCCGGAAAGATGGCGGGCAGCTGCCGCGCCCATCATTCCGCATCCGACCACGATTACCTTGAAATCGACTGCCATGCTTCACCTCGTTTCGAGGTCAGATAGCACGGCTGCCGCGTTGAATCACATTCTTAAGTGGGAGCCTTAAGTGATTCACGAACAAGGATTTGCAGAGGATCAGTCGATCATTGCGAGCACTTTGCCGCAATAAGCCTTCGAAACCGGGTTCATCCGGGTTGCTGCATGTCCTGCATTGTACTTCAGGATCGTGCCGCAGGTTTCGCCGCCGCCCAGCTGGTGCGCCGCTGCCAGATACTTCATGCCGTACTTGATGTTGGTTTCCGGGTCGAACAGGCCCTTGCGCGTTCCCGAATAGCCCATCATGCGTGCTGTCGCAGGCTTGATCTGCATGAGCCCGATTTCGCCGGCGCTGCCGCGAGCATTCGGATTGAAGTTGCTCTCGACACGAACGACCGCGCTCGCAAGCTCGACTGGAACATTGTACTGCTTGGCGTATTTTACGATGATAGCCGAATACTTGTTAGCTGCATAATTTGGAACTGCGAAACCGGTGGTACGATCGACAGTCTTCAAAAGCACTGTCTTCTCTGACTCAGGCCCCAATTCACCCGCGAAGGCGCAATTCAATCCCATCAGCAGTGCGCTGGCGCACACCACAGCAGAAATAATCTTTCTCATGTAGTCTATTTTCTCCGACAAAAAGAATTGCCATGGCACAATAAAAGCAATGCCATGGTACAAGTCGGCAGCATTATTCATTTATGCCGCAGACATTCTTTTATGTTTTCAATTGACGCACACCCAAACCCAAAACAAGACGAACGGCGCCGTTCAGCGAGGCGTTTAGACCATCGCAATGAGGAGATAATAGGGAAATGATGTGGCAGCGACCTTTACCCCTAAAATCTAGGGATGTCAGGCGCTGCAGGGACGCAGCGTTACGCCGAGTATTCCGGGAGCGTTGCCAGAAGCCGGTGAAGCGTATCGATGGTCGAAAAATCCGCAATTCCGTCAACACGTTCAGGTCGAAAGTGACGCTGGAAGGCCTCGACCTCTCCGGCCATCTTGTCCGAGAATTCGCCTGATATCTCAGTCGCGTAACCATAGAGCGAGAGCATTGATTGCAATGCTTCGACCGGCTGTCCCCGATCGCCGCGCTGGAAGAACCTGCCTCCGGTGATGGGCGCAGGCTCGACCCAATGGCCCACACCCGCGCGATGAAGCTCCGCCCAAGGGAACTTTTCACCCGGATCTACCTTGCGAACTGGTGCCACATCGGAGTGTCCAAGCACCCTTTCAGGCGAAATTGACCAACGTTCGCCACAATCGCGACACAATTCGATCACCGCCTGGATCTGTTCTGAAGGATAGTCGGGCAACCCGCCCGAGTGTCCGGCATTGGCGATCTCGATGCCAATGGACATGGAATTGATATCGCTCTCGCCACGCCACGTGCTCTTGCCCGCGTGCCAGGCGCGACGCGCCTCCGGCACGAGTTGCACGACCTCGCCGTTCTCGTGAACAAAATAGTGGCTGGAAACCTGGCTCTCTTCCCGACAGAGCCACTCGAGAGCGCCCTCTGGCGTCGGCATTCCTGTATAATGAAGCAGGATCATATCGGGGCGACGATCGCCCACGCGTTCACCATGGTTCGGCGATGCCTTTACGGTCGCCTTCCGATAATCCGCCTCAAACGAGGTCATGCTGCCCGGCGTTCCTTCTCGATCGCTTCATAGGCGGCATTGAGAGCCGCCATGCGTTCATTGGCGATTGCATGGAATTCTGCCGGAACGCCACGCGAAATCAGCCGATCGGGGTGATGTTCACTGACAAGACCGTGGTAGCGCCGACGAATGGTCGTGAAGTCATCCGACGGCGAGACACCGAGCACCTTGTAAGGATCCCGGCCCATAGAAACATGGCGCGCAGCAATGCGGTCGAAGCGCTCGTCGCTCATGTGGAAGATCGCTGCCACATGCCTCAGGAACTCCATTTCCTTCTCGTGGATCAGCCCATCGGCCTTGGCGATATGGAAAAGCCCGTCGAGGACTTCCTCCAGCACGGGGCAATTCGCGGCACAGGTTACGCAAAGCGACGACAGACGCTCCGCATAGGCTTCGTATCCGGCGACGTCCTGACGAGCGAGATTATAGAGACGGGCAACGTTCTTGGCCTGCTCCGGCGGAAACTCGAAGATCTCGCGAAACGCGTCGACCTCCTTCTCCGTCACGATCCCGTCAGCCTTGGCCATCTTGGCAGACAGCGCGATAATCGCCACCGAGAACGCGACCTTTCGGCGGGTCTCCGGATCGCCTTCAAAAACCGTGCGGATTGCCTCAACCACTGCGGAAAGCGCGTTTCCGGCGGCATTTCCGATGGCATTCAGCAGTTTTTCCCAGAAGGACATCAACGTCTCGCGTGTAGCAAAAGGAGAAACACCTTGACCAAATAAAGGTTGCGTTTGCAAGACGACGATTGGTCGTAGCGTTGAAAACATCTTTCACAATTCGGTAATTATCGCCGTGGATTGCGCATTCATCGCATTCGCGTGGCGTCGCATAAATCAAATGAATTGGACACAATCGCGTGACGATGGCAGCGCTCTCGCCATTCATTTGCGAGAGATTCCATGCCATTTTCCGACCGACCGCAGATCTTCGGGCTCATTCTGGGCTTTATAGGGGTTCTCATTTTTGGCGCGACGCTGCCGATGACGCACATCGCCCTGCAAGGTTTCTCGCCGTACTTCATCACTCTGGGGCGCGCCGCGATCGCCTCCGTTGCCGCCATGATCGCCCTCGCGGTCTTCCGCCGCCCGTTTCCGAAGAAGCACTTTCCTGCCCTCTTCGGCGCCGGCATCGGCGTCGTCTTCGGCTTTCCCGGCTTTTCCTCGATCGCCATGCAGACGATCCCGGCGAGCCACGGCGGCGTCGTCCTCGGCGTCCTGCCGCTGCTGACATCGATCTTCGCGGCGCTCATCGACGGCGAGCGACCGGGCCCGCTCTTCTGGGCATGCGGCGTGGCCGGCGCGCTGATCGTCATCATCTTCTCGGTAAGAGGCAGCGGCTTTCATCTCTCAGCCGGCGATCTCTGGCTTCTTGCCGCTGCCGTGTCGGCAGCGCTCGGCTATGTGCTCCTTGCCCGCCTGTCGCGCGACCTTTCCGGCTGGGAGGCGATTTCCTGGGCCTTGGTCGTCACGTTTCCGCTGTCGCTGCTCGGCACCATTCTCGTCGCGCCATCCGGTATTCACGCCCCCGGCGTCGGTGAATATGGAGCGCTTGCCTATCTCAGCCTGATGTCGATGTTCGGCGGTTTCGTCTTCTGGAACGCCGGGCTTGCGATTGGCGGAATTGCGCGGGTGGCACAGGTCCAGCTGCTCCAGTCCTTCGTGACGCTGGCGATTTCCACAACCCTGCTGAAAGAGCAACTCGGGCTTGAAACGATTATATTCGCACTTCTCGTCGCCTTCGTGGTTTGGCTGGGGCGAAAGGCTCGATTTTCATAGAAACAACACTTTACAGGTCTCTTTCCCTGCCGCATCCATGCGTTACCTACGCCGCACATAACAGTGCAGATACGATCGAGGAGAGATCATGGCCAAACAGAAAGTCGCATTGCTCACGGCCGGAGGCCTGGCCCCTTGTCTCTCCTCCGCCGTCGGCGGCCTTATCGAACGCTACAGCGACGTAGCTCCCAACCTCGAGCTGATTGCCTATCGCTCCGGCTACCAGGGCGTACTGCTGGGCGACAGCATCAAGATCACCCCCGAGATGCGGGAAAAGGCCCCTCTCCTGCACCGCTATGGTGGCTCGCCGATCGGCAATAGCCGCGTCAAGCTTACCAACGCCGCCGACTGCGTCAAACGCGGACTGGTCAAGGAAGGCGAAAACCCGTTGCGCGTCGCCGCCGAGCGCCTTGCGAACGATGGCGTCACCATCCTCCACACCATCGGTGGCGATGACACCAACACCACCGCCGCCGACCTTGCTGCCTATCTGGCCGCAAACGGCTACAATCTGACCGTCGTCGGCCTGCCGAAGACGGTCGACAACGACGTTGTTCCGATCCGGCAATCGCTCGGCGCATGGACCGCGGCCGAAGTCGGTGCTCATTTCTTCGACAATGTCAGCAACGAGCAGACGGCCGCGCCGCGCACGCTGATCATTCATGAAGTCATGGGACGCCATTGCGGCTGGCTGACGGCTGCCACCGCCCGCGCCTACCTGCAGCGCACCAAGCATTATGAATATGTCGATGGCTTCATGACCAATGCCAAGATGAAGAGCATCGATGCCGTTTACCTGCCGGAAACGGTCTTCGACCTCGACCAGGAAGCCGCGCGCCTGAAGGAGGTCATGGACCGGACCGGCCACGCAACGGTGTTCGTCTCGGAAGGCGCCTGCCTCGACGCGATCGTCGCCGAGCGCGAAGCAGCCGGCGATACCGTCAAGCGCGACGCTTTCGGCCACGTCAAGATCGACACGATCAATGTCGGCGCCTGGTTCCAGAAGCAGTTCGCAAGCCTTCTGGATGCCGAACGCTCGCTGGTTCAAAAGTCCGGTTATTTCGCGCGCTCCGCACCGGCAAATGCCGACGATCTGCGCCTGATCCAGAGCATGACCGACCTTGCCGTCGAAAGCGCCCTCAACAAGGTCTCCGGCGTCACCGGCCACGACGAGGCGCAGAATGGCAAGCTCCGCACGATCGAATTCCCGCGCATCAAGGGCGGCAAGGCCTTCGATACGTCGGTTGCCTGGTTTGCGGAAGTGATGGACACGATCGGGCAGAAATACAAAGAAGCATGATTGACGCAAGGCCGATATGGTGTCTTTGCTTCTATCGTAATGGATAGGAGGAGATTCCATGTCGCTCGAAGCCTGGCTCGCTTTCGCCGCCGCGTCCGCCATTATGCTTGCCATTCCCGGACCGACGATCCTGCTCGTCGTTTCCTATGCGCTCGGGCATGGCAAGAAGACGGCATTTGCGACGGTCAGCGGAGTGGCACTCGGCGACTTCACCGCGATGACGGCATCGTTGTTCGGCCTCGGTGCTGTTCTCGCGGCATCGGCGACGCTCTTTACAGTGCTCAAGTGGATCGGCGGCGCCTATCTCATCTGGCTCGGCATCAAGCTCTGGCGGGCGCCTATCCTGAGTGAGCCGATGGCTGACAACGACAATCTGCCGGAGCAGAAGTCGCTGAAGATCTTCCTCCATGCTTACATCGTTACGGCCCTGAACCCGAAGAGCATCGTCTTCTTCGTTGCATTCGTTCCGCAATTTCTCAATCCGGCCCTGCCCTTCTTCGGCCAGATGCTGATCATGGAAGCGACATTCCTGGTTCTTGCGACCATCAATGCCTCCACCTACGCACTGGCCGCCCACGCGGCGCGTGGCCTGATCCGCAAGGCGAGCGTGCAACGCGCTGTCAACAGGACAGGCGGCACATTGCTGATCGCCGCGGGCGCCGTTACAGCAGGATACCGGCGTATCGCTGCGTAAAGAAATCCGGCGGGTTGCCGGGAAGCAACGAATAGGTTAATTGGCAAATCAGGGCATAAGGTTCTTGGTAACTTTTAACGCTGCCGGGGCGGCGCGTTTCACGAGAGTGAGAGTATGGTAGCGATCGGATTTTCCGGCCTTAGACGCAGTTTCATCGTGTCCACGATGCTGTGTGGCGTAGTGGCTGGATGCTCCAGTGTCGAATACACGTCCCAGGCGGACCTGATGGCCGAGCAAATGGTCATCCCAACACCGAAGCCCGGCGAAGATGCGACGTTCGCAGCCATTCCCGCAGGCGAAGGCACGCCTGCCTCGTCCACGATCGCCGATCAGATAGCGCCGTCGGTTGCGACAGCCGCCATGCCGGTCACCGATCCGGCTCAACCGGGTGCCCAGCTCCAGCCCGCAGCCTATGCACAGATTCCGCTCACGCCCGAGATGACCGCGATTCAGTCGGTCGTCCCGACGCCACGGCCCGGTACGCCGTCTCCGTCTACCCAGCTTGCTTTCGCAGCGACACCGCAGAACGGCGCGATTGCCGCACTGTCGGCGATCGATACGACCCCGCACGCGATGATGGACTATGGCTTCGACACATCCGGCCCGATGGATCCGCCGACAGCACCGCCGATGTTCAGCGATGACGACACCGACGATGGCGCTCCGACTGTGGAAAAGAGCGAGATCACGAAGATCATCGAGAAATACTCGAAGATCTATCAGGTCCCGGCATCGCTGCTTCACCGCGTCGTTCATCGCGAAAGCCGTTACAATCCGAAGGCCTATAACAAGCGCGGTTATTTCGGCCTGATGCAGATCAAGTACAATACTGCCAAGTCCATGGGTTACGAGGGACAGCCGGAAGGCCTGTTTGATGCGGAAACCAACATCAAATACGCCGCGAAATACCTGCGCGGCGCATGGCTGGTGTCGGATAGCAGCGAAGACAATGCGGTCCGTCTCTATGCGCGCGGCTACTATTACGATGCCAAGCGCAAGGGCATGTCCGACGTGGCCCAGGGCAGCTACTGATCAGGTCGACTGATCGCCTGCCGGCAAGACCGCCAGAATTTCCTTCAACAGTGATTGCGATGTGTATTTGTAGCTGGACGGCGTCAGTCCCATTCTGACGACAACGAGCTTGGCGGATGGCACAATCGCAGTGCTCTGCCCATCATGCCCTTCCATCCAGAAGGTGTCGGACGGAAGCCCTGCCTCCGCATTGGTCACAGCACCGGGCAACTTTGCCCATGCTTGGCCAGCCGTATAGCGTCCGTCGGATGCCTCCGTCGGCGTTCGCATCATGGCGACAAATCCCTCCGGCAACAGCTGCTGCTCTTTCCATTTCCCATCCATCAGCAGGAACTGACCGAAGCGTGCCCAGTCCCTTGCCGTTGCGTAGAGGTAGGAGCCGCCAGCGAAGGTTCCGTGCGCATCCACCTCAAAGACCGCACTCGACATGCCGAGAGGCCCGAACAGCGCCTGCCGCGGATAGTCAAACGCGGTCTGCGGGTTACCGACGCGATCCATCCAGACCCGCGAGAGCAACACCGACGTGCCACTCGAGTAGTTGAACGTCCCTCTGTCGGCCTCTTTCAGCAATTTGCCGGCCGGAAGCTGCGTCTGATCCGTATTCAAGTACAGCATGCGCGTGACATCGGAGACGATGTCATAGTCTTCGCTGAATTCGAGACCGCTCTCCATCGCCAGCAGATTTGCGACAGTGATCTTCGATCGCCAGTCGCCCGCCCATTGTGGCAGAAGATTTGCGTCGTCGAGCCCGACCTTGTGCTCTTCCATCGCACGCCCGAGGATGGCCGCGTTGACCGTCTTCGTCATCGACCAGCCGATGAGCGGTGTCGTTGGCCCGAATCCGTCACCGTAGGTTTCAGCCACGATGCGCCCGTCATGAACCACGACGACGGCACGCATCCCCTCGCCCGTGAGCGCGGATCTTGTCAGCAGCGTTGCGATTCGCTGATCACCGTCGTCGGCGACATCATCGCCATCGGGCCAAGGCGCACGGCGTTCTGCGAGCGGCTGGCGAGGTTCGTCGGGAACCGAGCGCCGCGCCGCCTCAAAGTCTCCGTCGGGCACATTGGCGCAGCCGAAGGTCCCACGATAGACCGCGTAGTTCGGCGCAAGCCATCCGAGGATGCGCGCCGTCACCCGCTTTTCCTCGCGATCGATATCGACCCGAACCAGCTTCAGCAGCGGATTGCCCGGAGCCTGAACGTCCTTGGACAAGATCGCATCGGGATCCCGCCCAGCGATAAAGACGTTTGAACACATGATCTTAGCGGCATAGCCATCACCGACCTTGAGGAGATCCGACAGGGTCACGAAAAGCCAGGCAGCGCCAACGACAATTGCGGAAACGGCCACAACGGCCAGTGTTTTAAGGATACGTCGCAGAAGTCGCATATGTCTCCTCCATCGCCCTAGAGAAGCAGGAAATCACGCGACACGGAAGCCCCCTGAACGTTGGCACCGCCAGCACTCCTAAAATCCCACTCGATCGCGTCCACAGCCCGCGTCATCAAACTGTAGTCCCGGCGCGCTAAACGCCCTGAACGCTAAATGGGTGAAAGACTCACATGACGGAATTTGCACCGGATGCCGGCTTCCGCAAGAACCGGAAACTCAAGGCAGCCCTTCTCCGCCACAAGGCACTTTCCAAGGACGGCCTCTCGGAGCGCCTGTTCGGATTGCTGTTCTCCGGCCTCGTCTACCCGCAAATCTGGGAAGACCCCGATCTGGACATGCAGGCGATGGAGCTCCAGCCCCACCATCGTATCGTCACGATCGGCTCCGGCGGCTGCAACATGCTCGCCTACCTCTCCAAGAGCCCAGCCTCGATCGACGTCGTCGACCTCAACCCGCACCACATCGCCCTCAATCGCCTGAAGCTCGCGGCATTCCGCAACCTTCCTGGCCATGCCGACCTCGTGCGCTTCCTTGCCCAGCCGAACGAAGCCACCAACAGCAGCGCTTTCAATCAGTTTCTCGCGGCAAACCTCGACGAGACCACGCGCAGCTACTGGAACGGCCGCAAATTCGGACGTCGGCGTATCACCGTATTCGACCGTAACATTTACAAGACGGGCCTTCTCGGCCGCTTCATCGGCGCCGCCCACCTGCTGGCGCGCCTGCACGGCATCGACCTCACCGAGATCACCAGAACCCGCTCGCTTCGCGAACAGCGCCAGTTCTTTGACGAGAAGATCGCTCCGCTGTTTGAAAAGCCCATCGTCCGCTGGATCACCAGCCGCAAGAGCTCGCTCTTCGGCCTTGGCATTCCGCCGCAGCAGTATGACGAGCTGGCAAGCCTTGCCGCCGATCAATCGATCGCGCCCGTCCTTCGCCACCGCCTGGAAAAGCTCGCCTGTCATTTCCCGATGCGCGACAACTACTTCGCCTGGCAGGCGTTTGCGCGCCGCTATGCGCCGGCCGGCGAAGGTCCGCTGCCGACCTATCTGAAGCCGGAGCACTATAAAACGATCCGCGACAACATCGACCGTGTCGGCGTTCACCACGCAAGCTTCACTGAACTGCTCGCGCGCGAACCGGCCGCATCGCGCGACCGCTATGTCCTGCTCGATGCCCAGGATTGGATGACGGACCAGCAGCTGAACGACCTATGGACGGAAATCACGCGCACGGCCCGAAGCGGCGCCCGGGTCATTTTCCGCACGGCGGCTGAAAAGAGCATCATTGAAGGACGGCTGTCGCCGGCGCTCCGCGACCAGTGGACTTATCTGGAAGATCGCTCGCGCGAACTCACATCCCTAGACCGCTCGGCGATCTATGGCGGCTTCCACATCTACGAGAAGACGGCGTGAGCAAAGTCGAAACGACCACCGCACCCTCCGACGATCATGCCGGCCTTATGGACGGCATGTACAGGTACCAGCGGCATATCTATGACCTCACCCGCAAATACTACCTGCTCGGCCGTGACCGCACCATTCGCGGTCTCAATGTACCGGTCGGAGGCACCCTGCTCGAGGTCGGCTGCGGGACCGGCCGCAACCTGGCGCTCGCGCACCAGCACTTCCCTCAGGCGGCCCTCTACGGCCTCGACATATCACAGGAGATGCTGATCTCCGCGCGCAAGACGTTTGCCGGCAAGGCAGTCGTCCCGGAGTTCCGCGTGGCCGATGCCACCGCTTTCACGCCAGGCGAATTCGGCTGCACGGGTTTCGACCGGATCCTGGTCTCCTATGCGCTATCGATGATTCCCGATTGGGAGCGTGCGATCGCGTCTGCCATCGCCGCGCTCAACCCCGGCGGCGAGTTGCACATCGTCGATTTCGGCCAACAGGAGCGCCTGCCCGGCTGGTTCAGAGCGGTCCTGAAATCTTGGCTGTGCAAATTTCATGTCACGCCGCGCGCCACCCTGCGTGAGGCACTCCAGGTGCAAGCCACTGAAAATAATGCGCAATTGCGCTTCACTTCGGTCTATGGCGGCTACGCGTGGCAGGCGTGCATTATTACCAAGCGCTAACATTTCGCTTGAAACTAACCGATTTTTTACGTTGATATGATTAAAAGAGGGGCATCTCTCTGCTGGACGCGTCTTTCACGAAGGTCGAGCTGTGGGGCACAAAGATCATTCGGTTTACGATGGAACACCTATGCGCCGGCTCCTGTTTTGCGTCTTGCCGTTGGCTGTCTTGCTCGCCGGCTGCACTTCGTCGGGCTATGACTATCTCGAAACAGCGTCCGTAAAGCCGAAAACCCGGTTCCAGGACACCGATCCGCAGGACTTCGGACCGAAGCATCCGCAGCAGAACCCTGTTCACGGCATCGACATCTCCAAGTGGCAGGGCGATATCGACTGGCAGACGGTCAAGAATTCCGGCGTTGCCTTCGCCTTCATCAAGGCCACGGAAGGCAAGGATCGCGTCGATTCTCGCTTCAACGAATACTGGCAGCGTGCCCGGGCGGTCGGCATCCCGCACGCCCCCTATCATTTCTACTACTTCTGCTCGACGCCGGATGAGCAAGCCGACTGGTTCATCAGCAACGTGCCGAAGGAATCCATGCGCCTGCCGCCGGTGCTGGACGTTGAATGGAACTCGGAATCCAAGACGTGCCGCCTCCGCCCGGATCCGGCGACGGTACGCGCGCAGCTGCAGCGCTTCATGGATCGGCTCGAGGCCTATTACGGCAAGCGCCCGATCATCTACACCTCCGTGGACTTCCACCGCGACAATCTGGTCGGATACTTCCAGGACTATCACTTCTGGGTCCGTTCGGTCGCGAAGCACCCCGAAGTCACCTATGCCGACCGCCGCTGGGCCTTCTGGCAATACACATCCACGGGTGTCATTCCCGGCATCAAGGGGCCGACTGACATTAATGTGTTCGCTGGTTCGGCGAAGAACTGGAACAACTGGGTAGCGGCGGTTTCCAAAGACACGAATTCTTAGTAACGTCCCGCCTTCTTTCTTGCTTCTGTCACAATCATTTGGGACATCGACAGCAATTTTAGCAATGACGAGGATTAAAGCTATGTTCCGCACGCCCGCAAGCCGTTCTGCGCTCGCTCTCCTGTTCGCCGCCGGTATCGCCACGGGTGCTGCAGCACAAACAGCGGCACCTGCCGCTCAGGCTCCCGCAGCAGCTGCCGCACCGGCCCCTGCCTGCGATGGCGACCTCTCCGCGTTCCTGGCTGGCGTCAAGGCCGAGGCGATCGCTGCCGGCGCATCCGCCGAAGCAGCCGACAGGGCGCTTGCCGGCGCACAGATCGATCCCAAGGTGATCAGCCGCGACCGCGCCCAGGGTGTGTTCAAGCAGACCTTCCTGGAATTCTCGCAGCGCACCGTGAGCCAGGCGCGTCTTGATATCGGCCGCCAGAAGATGAAGCAGCACGCCGACGTCTTCGCTCGCGCGGAACAGGAATTCGGCGTCCCGGCCGGCGTCATCACCGCCTTCTGGGCGATGGAGACCGACTTCGGCGCCGTGCAGGGCGATTTCAACACCCGCAATGCCCTCGTGACCCTCGCTCATGATTGCCGCCGCCCCGAACTTTTCCGCCCGCAGCTGATCGCACTCATCGAGATGGTTCAGCACGGTGACCTCGACCCGGCAACCAACACCGGCGCCTGGGCCGGCGAAATCGGCCAGGTTCAGATGCTGCCGCGCGATATCGTCGCCTACGGCATGGACGGTGACGGCGATGGCCACGTGCGCCTCAAGCAGAGCGGCCCGGACGCCATCCTGACCGCCGCCAAGTTCATCCAGCACCTCGGCTTCCAGAAGGGCCAGCCGTGGCTGCAGGAAGTCACCATTCCTGAAAGCCTGCCCTTCGAGAAGTCCGGCCTCGGCGGCACGATGACCGCTGGCGAGTGGTTCGCACTTGGCGTCAAGCCGCGCAACGGCGACACGAGCTTCGGTAGCCTGCGCGGCGACCTGGTGCTGCCGCAGGGTCGTCTCGGACCTGCCTTCATCGCCTACCCCAACTTCGGGATCTATCTCGAGTGGAACAAGTCGTTCATCTACACCACCTCAGCGGCTTACTTTGCGACCCGGCTTGCTGGCGCGGAGCCCTACCTGAAGGGCACCCCGGAACAGGGCCTGACCAACGACCAGATGAAAGAGCTTCAGACCAAGCTCGACACCCTCGGTCATGATGTCGGCGCGATCGACGGCATTCTCGGCTCGGGCACGCGCATAGCCATCCAGAAGCAGCAGCAGCGATTGGGTATGCCTGCCGACGGCTGGGCAACGCCAGCCCTGCTCGGCGCGCTCTGAGAACAGGCTGAAATCTACTGCAAAAGCCGGGCCATTGGCCCGGCTTTTCAGTTTCCGGATTTCCCTTATGTTTTCAGCGGGTTCGGGGGCGCCCTGATCTTGCCGCAGCGGTAAACGCCGCATTCGCCGGATTTTACACTTCGTTAAAATCTGTGAATAATTTCGTACCCAGGTTTTCTATTGAATTTCAGATGCTTGGCGCTTCCAGCGGCCCAGCGATGTGACATTTTCGCCGCACCGCAGCATAAAATGTGCTTTTCAAGCGTCGTTTTCCCGACATATTATCCGGCTGTTAACGCGAGGAGACAGACATGGGACTCACACGATCCTTGAATGTCCTTTTGATCGGTGCGGCGTTTTTATTTGTGTTGTCGATGCTTTTCATCTGACCTGCCTGCCGCCCGAAATGGACTATGCCGAGACTCCTGAGTAGCGAACATCTCTGCGGAATTAAAAAAGCGCATGCCTTGAGAGCATGCGCTTTTTTAACGTCTGGAGTGTCCTGAACGACCCGGCAGGTCTATGCGGCGGCCCCGGCCTTTTTCGTCGCCTCGCGCTTGAAGCCGAGGTTAGTCAGAACCGCCGATACCAGCGGCGCGCGGTTCATCGTATAGAGATGAAAATCCTCGATCCCCCGGCGGGCAAGATCTTCGATCTGCTCCGCGGCGACCTCAGCAGCAACTTTTGCCCGCTCTTCCGGCTTGTCGTCGAAGCCCGCGAAGCGCTCGTCGAGAAATTGCGGAACGACGGTGCCGCAGGCGCCGGCAAAGCGCTTCAGCTGCGTCAGGTTCTGGATCGGCATGATGCCCGGGACGATCGGGATGCGAATGCCGGCCGCCCGGACCTTTTCGAGGTAACGTTCGAAATTGTCGTTGTCGAAGAAGAACTGTGTCAGTGCGCGATCGGCACCGTTGTCCGCCTTGCGCTTCAGCATCTCGATGTCAGCGGCAGTGTCGCGGCTTTCCGGATGCTTTTCCGGATAGGCGGAGACCGAAATCTCGAAGTCGCCGATATCACGCAACCCGGCAACAAGCTCGGCCGCATTGGCGTAGCCGCCCGGATGCGGCTGGTAAGGCGCACCGACGCCGCCAGGCGCATCGCCGCGCAGTGCGACGAAATGCTTGACCCCAACATTGCGGAAGCTGTCGATGACGCTATGCGTCTCTTCCTTCGTCGCACCGACACAGGTCAGGTGCGAGGCTGTGGCAAGCGGCGTCGCCGAAAGGAACCGCGAGACTGTCGCCAATGTCGGCGCCTTGGTGGTGCCACCGGCGCCGTAGGTCACCGATACGAAGTCCGGGTTCCAGTCCTGCAGCTCGTTGACCGTATTCCACAGCTGGCCTTCCATCTCTTCCGACTTCGGCGGGAAGAACTCGAAGGAAATGCCGATCCTGCGGCGTGCGTCGGTGTTCGAAGCCATGTTTACTCTCTCCCGGCAAATGTAGGTACGGCGCTGTCGCTCTCGATGGAAGCCATCAGGCGCCTCGGGTCGCGGGCGAGCCAGATAGTGACTGTCAGCCCCTGCCCGCCTTGATGCCCCGGATGAAGATCGACGACCTGCTCGACGTCGAGCCCGGCCTTGCGCAGCCAGTCGGACATCGACTGATGCGAAAAACCGAGACGGACATGCGCGTGCTCGTCGCGAAGATATTCCAGCGTATGCGGCGCCAGATCGATCACAACCAGCCGCCCACCGGGCCGCAACATACGCGCCGCCTCGCCGATGGCGATTTCGGGCTGGTCGAAAAAATGAAGAACCTGATGGATCGTGACCAGATCGAAATCCTGCGCCTCGAACGGAAGGTTCAGGATGTCGGCATGACGAACCGAGGCCTTGTTAATGCCTGACTTATCGAGGTTGGCGCGCGCCACGCTCAGCATGTCACGGCTGGCATCGACACCGATTGCGCGGCGATAGATACCCGAAAGCAGCTCGAGGATGCGGCCGGTACCGGTACCGAGGTCCAGCAGCGAGTCGATCGGCTGGTTGCCGACCAAGCGGATAACCGCGGCATCGACCTCCTCGTCGGCCGCATGCAGCCGGCGCAATTCGTCCCACTCGGCGGCGTTGCGACTGAAATAGGCTTGCGCACGCTCGGCACGCTGGCGCTTGACGGCAGCGAGCCGCTCGCCGTCGCGCTGGATGACCGGGTCGTTCTCCGAGGCGTGCGTCAGCAGGCTCCGGACGAATGCGACCGCCTTGCCCTCCTGACGCAGTCGGAAATAGGCCCAGGCGCCTTCCTGATAACGATCGATGAGGTCAGCCTCACCAAGCAGCTTCAGGTGGCGGGAGATGCGCGGTTGGGATTGGCCGAGAATTTCGGTAAGATCGGTCACCGTCAGATCGCCGGCGGCGAGAAGCGAAAGCAGACGAAGGCGCGTCGGCTCTCCGGCCGCCCTCAAGACGTCCACCAACGCATCCAATCCCAGTCTGATAGGCTCACCCATACTCGATCCAATCAACATATAAAGATATCTTTATGTGAATTGCATTGGGCTGGCAAGCAGCAATTCCACCCATTCACGAAATTCGCTGCGCAAATAGCGACATAGGGCACCCCACAAAAAAGCCCCGGCGAACCGGGGCTTTTGTCGTCATCCCTAGAATGCAGGAATTAGCGCGTCAGGCGCTTGTAAGCCTGGCTGCCCGGGTTCAGCGCGTCGGCACCGAGGCGGCGAACCTTGTCTTCCTCGTAGTCTTCGAAGTTACCTTCGAACCATTCGACATGGCCATCGCCTTCGAAAGCGAGGATGTGCGTCGCCAGACGATCGAGGAACATGCGATCGTGGCTGATGATGATGGCGCAGCCGGCGAAGGCTTCGAGCGCGCTTTCAAGCGCACCGAGCGTTTCCGTATCGAGGTCGTTGGTCGGTTCGTCGAGCAGGAGAACGTTGCCGCCCGCCTTCAGCATCTTGGCGAGGTGAACGCGGTTGCGCTGACCACCCGAGAGGTTGCCGACCTTCTGCTGCTGGTCGCCACCCTTGAAGTTGAAGGCGCCGCAATAAGCACGGCTGTTCATATCGAACTTGCCGAGCTTGATGACTTCGGCGCCACCGGAGATTTCTTCCCAGACGGTCTTGTTGCCGTCGAGCGCATCGCGGCTCTGGTCGACGTAGCCGAGATGAACCGTTTCACCGATGCGGATCGAGCCCGCGTCCGGCTTTTCCTGGCCGGTGATCATCTTGAACAGCGTCGACTTGCCGGCGCCGTTCGGGCCGATGATGCCGACGATACCGCCCGGCGGCAGCTTGATCGTGAGATCGTTGATCAGCGTGCGGCCTTCGAAGCCCTTGTTGATACCATCAAGCTCGATGACAACCTGACCGAGACGCTCGGACACGGGAATAATGATCTGCGCGTCGCCGGGCCGGATGTTCTCGGCCGCATCCACCAGCTGTTCGTAGGCCTTGATACGGGCCTTAGACTTTGCCTGACGGGCCTTCGGGCTGGAGGCGATCCATTCCTGTTCGCGCGACAGCGCCTTCTGGCGGCCGGCTTCTTCGCGGCTCTCCTGCTGCATGCGCTTGGCCTTCGCCTGCAGGTAAGCGGAATAGTTGCCTTCGTAAGGAATGCCACGGCCGCGGTCGAGCTCGAGGATCCAGCCGGTGACGTTGTCGAGGAAGTAGCGATCGTGGGTGATCATCATCACGGCGCCCGGGTAATCGCGCAGGTGCTTTTCCAGCCAGGCGATCGTTTCGGCGTCGAGGTGGTTGGTCGGTTCGTCGAGCAGCAGCAGGTCCGGCTGTGACAGAAGCAGGCGGCAGAGCGCGATACGGCGACGCTCACCACCCGACAGGTTGTCGACGGCGGAATCCTTCGGCGGGCAGCGCAGCGCTTCCATCGCCATTTCGACCTGCTGTTCAAGATCCCAGAGGTTCTGGCTGTCGATGATGTCCTGGAGCTTCGCGCCTTCGTCCGCGGTCTCGTCGGAATAGTTCATCATCAGTTCGTTGTAGCGGTCGAGCACGGCCTGCTTGTCGGCAACGCCTTCCATGACGTTTTCGAAAGCGGTCTTCGCAGGATCGAGCTTCGGCTCCTGCTCGAGGTAGCCAACGGTCGCACCTTCGGCGAGCCATGCTTCACCGGTGAATTCCTTGTCCTGGCCGGCGATGATGCGCAGCACGGTCGACTTACCGGCGCCGTTCGGGCCGAGGATACCGATCTTGGCGTCGGGGTAGAACGACAGGTTGACGTTCTCGAGGATTTTCTTGGCGCCGTAGGACTTGTTCAGTCCCGACATGTGGTAGATGAACTGACGTGCCATCGGTAATTCTGCTCCGGGGGAAATTGGTTTGCCGCTATGTAGGCGAATTGGCGCCCGGGAGCAACGCGCTAGAGGCAAAATCCAAGCGCTTTGTCGCAGATGGCCTGCGGGAAACGGCTGAAGATCACCTCAGCCTATCGCAGCGCGGCATGATCAATCCGGAAAAGCTGGAAATTGCTGGGTGTCGGAGAAACCACCCGCTCTAGCCCCGGCCAGTCATCACCACCCGCGAGCGCGGCATAAAGAGGCGCCTGTGCGGGATCGGCTTTAAGTGGGAAGCGGCAGACGGCGACATAGTCGAAAGGTGCGAGTGCCTCCCGACGCAGCTGCGGATCCGAGGTCATGAACACGTCGAACATGCGCTTCATCCCGGGCGACGCGCGATGGAACGGTATCGCACCAACCGAAAAGCCCGATGGAGCAGCGAAGATCACGGGTAGCGCAATCCCCTGCGGCACGGCAACGCGCCCCGGAGGGACGGTTTGAAGCACCGAGAAATCCTGTTGCGGACATTCACTCGCCGCCATGTAGTCGACGGCATCGAACTCATGCTCGAGCGGCGGCAGCAAGACGAAGAAAAGGCAAAGCGCGCCTGCAATCATGGCCGCAACCATTGTGGGGATCCGATAGGCCTTCTCGAACCCCGGAGGCCTCATGGTCATCATTGCGACGACGGCAGGCAGGAAAACCGGCATAAGCGCTATCGGGAAGCGAATGTTTCGCGTCACGAAGGCCGTCAGGATGAGCGCGCTCATTACCATAAGATAGGCAATAACCGGGCCGAACGACTTCTCTCTCATTCTAAACCGGAGCAGCGGAACGACATATGCCGCAAAGGCAGCCGTCAATGCGACGAGCATGAGGAGATCGTATTGGCCGTTTTCGTAGAAGTACCGAATGCTCTTTTCCTGCCAGATTCGATTGAACCAGAGCTCACGCGACAGTGGATCGATGATGCCGTAGGGTCCCGACATGCAGGACGGGAAAAGGAAGGCCGCACCGATCAGAAGAGCAACGCCGGGAAGCGCCAGCGCGAGGAGCCGGGCGAACGGCCCCGTGCGCTCATTCTGGATGAACGCACACACGCCGAGTACCGTGGAAAATCCACATAGCAGCAGGATATACGGAGCAGAGAAAGCGTCGCATTGCGTCGAAACCGCACCGGACGGGCCGATGAATGCCATTGCCGAAAGAAGCGTGACGGTCGCCATCGAAACGGACGCAGCAACGATGACCGTGCGCACCTGGGCAACATTTCCGAGATAGCAAAGAACGAGTCCGCCATAGGCAACCGCGACAAATGGCAAGCACTCAAGGCCGATTACCGTCGAGATTGCGGCCCCGGCGCCGATCATTAGGCCCCCTGTCCGCCCCCAGCGGACAAGTCCTGCCACGATCATCATAAGGGCGACAATCTGAACGTTGTGGTGATCGATGCGCCGAGGTGAAAACTCCAGCACGCCCATGCTCATGAGAATGGTCATGAGTATGAGCGACAGAATAAGAGCCGTCTCCGTCAACGCGAACCCGGCCATCAGGCGGCGCGCCGTCGATGCAACCAGCAGGCTGAAAACCGCCAGCAGCATCGGCGGCCAGACATGAAAGGCAACGGTAAGCGCTTGTGCGGTCGGCAGGAATAGTTGCAGCAGCCAGGCAATCGCAACATAGGGGAAGTCGACCAAACGGGACCAGGGCGAGACGTAAACCGCAGGCATTGAGATGAATGGCAGCGACAGATCGAACCAATGCCCTTGTGGAGACATCAAGTGCCGGATCTGTAGCTCGCGCAACTGGTCGTCGACATCGCCGACGAACCTGATGCCATCGGCAAGATCGACCATCAGCATCGCCAGCGCGGTCGCGTAGACCACGATGAACATCCGCCACAATGGCGTTTCCCGTACGGCAGTCTCGTTGCTTTCAGATGCAACTATGTCGGACATTGATCGTCACTCGAGCTGTTGGGTCGCCGCCAGCCCGAGATGATATGGGTCAAAAATTGAGATTATCCTACCGCTTCAAAAACCCGCGGCGTCGACCACACCTTCGTCGCAGCCGAACGAGGTTTTGCCGGCGCCCTGGATCAGGTCGCCGAGCGGCGCCCCATCGCTGGTCGTCGCCTTCTCGGAAAGCCCGATGGTCAACTCGCTGATGACACGATCCCGCCCTGCCCTGCGGCAGCTCATTTTCACCCGGTCACCGGCGCCCGGGCCAAAGCTCTTGTCGAATGCGGCCTTGATCTCGGGGGCCGTCAGCGTCTTACCGATCCGTGAGACAAAGAGATCGCGAACGGCCGAAGCGTTCAGCTCGCCCACGAGGCGAACAGCAGTGCCGAAGTAGGCGTCGGCGCTCATCTTGGTGCAGGTGCCGTGTTTCAGCCATTCGTGCCGTTCGAGCCCCGACTGTGTGCCCGGCATGACCTTGTCGAGGTCCGCCTTGCCCTGTGCGGAAAGCGTCACTTCAGGCAACTCATTCCAGTCGCCCTCCTTGTCGGCGGTGCGCAGGTTGCCGGAAACGCCGCAATAATTGTCCCGCATCGGCCAGAGGCCGTGCAGCGAAAAGTGCGTCGCATCGAAGCGGTCGCCGGTCTGGCTGCCGCACTCCGCCTTGCGTTGATTGGTTTCGCAAAACGCCGGCTGCCAGCTCGCGGCGAGAATATACCGCGTGTGTCCGCGGCCTAGCTCCTGCGCCGTGGCCCCGCCGGCGGCGGTTATCATGGCAAGAAAAACAGACGCGCATGCCCTGAAATTGCTCATCTCGACCCCTCAGGAACAATCCATGAACAGATAAGCACGTCATCTCGGGTTTCGCAACCCTTCGTGGATGACCGCCAAATTCCCATCGGATAGGCATCCCGGTCTGTTGCTTTTGCCGTCCGATCTGGTCAGTTCCAGCGACGGAGGAAACAATGTTCGCAGAAACACAGCGCGTCGCAACGACGGGGGCGTCGCTTGCATTTCACTATGAACCGGCGGCAGGACATGAGCGTGGCGTCATCCTGATCTGCCACGGCCTGGCAGAACACTCCAGGCGCTATGCCGGATTTGCGCAGACCATGGCCGCGCGCGGCTATCATGTCTATGCCCACGATCATCGCGGCCACGGAGATACGACGGCGCCGGATGCGCCGATCGGCCGCTTTGCCCGCCGCGACGGCGTGCGGCAAGTCATCGACGATGTTGCAGCGATGCGCGACCATGCGGCCCGGCTGCATCCGGGACTTCCCATCGTGCTCTTCGGTCATTCGATGGGTGGCCTGATCGCGCTCAATGCAGCGGTGACCTATCCCGGCAAGTTCGATGCGCTTGCCATCTGGAACTCCAATTTCAATCCTGGGCTGGCCGGACGCGCGGCCCAGGCGATCCTGCTTACGGAACGCGCACTGAAGGGCTCGGATGTTCCGAGCGCCCTGCTTCCAAAACTCACCTTCACCACATGGGGCAAGTCGATTGCCGACCACCGGACCGATTTCGACTGGCTGTCGCGAGATCCAGCCCAGGTCGACAAATACATCGCCGATCCGCTGTGTGGTTTCGACGCATCCGTGTCGCTATGGCTGGACATCTTCGAACTGACCTTCCGGGCACCGCAGGCATCGCATCTGGTAAACGTGCCGAAACAGTTGCCCATCCATCTGGTCGGCGGCGGTCGGGACCCGGCAACAGACAACGGAAAAGCCGTCACATGGCTGTCAAACCATTTGAAAGCGGCCGGCTTCTCTCGTATCACCACGCAGATATATCAGGATATGCGCCACGAGACCCTCAATGAGATCGGTGCGGATGCAGCGATGGCTGATTTCGCCGACTGGTGTGACGCAGTTCTCGCCAAGGCGTGAAGAAGGACCCGAAATGAGCAATAGCAATGCCAGCCGATCCATGTCCGCCTCCTCCGAGGTGATGTTAGGGATCGTGCTGATGTCTCTGTCGGTCCTGATCTCGCCGATCATCGATATCTTCTCGAAGCTTGCCATTGCCACGGTTCCCTCCGCGCAAATCACCGCCGCGCGATTTGCCGTGCAGGCCCTCTGCATGCTCCCCATCGTGCTGTGGCGAAACAACCTGACGAATATCACCTGGAAGCAGAGCTTTTTTCACGCGATCCGCGGCGCCATCATTACGGTATCGATGATCTCCTTCGTGACGACGTTGAAGTACATGGCGGTTGCGGATGCGATCGCGATCTTCTTCGTCGAGCCCATCATCCTCACTATCCTCAGCAGCATCTTCCTGAAGGAAACCATAGGTTGGCGGCGCTACACCGCCTGCGGCGTCGGCTTCTTCGGTGCAGTGCTCATCATCCAGCCCAGCTTCGAGGAGGTAGGCTACGTGGCGCTGCTTCCGATCGTGAGCGCTCTCTGCATCGCCATCTATGCGATGATGAACCGCGCGCTTGCGCAGCGCGAGGATCCCTGGCTGATGCAGTTTCATATGGGTCTGTGGGGCCTACTGATCTGCGCGGTGCTTCTATATTTCGGCCACGGCAGCGGTTCTGATGTCCTTGATCCTGTCATGCCGGATAGCCGCGGGTTCCTGTACCTTCTCGGTGTTGGCGTCTCCGCAGCGATCGCCGGCATTCTCGGCGTCTACGCCTACCGCTCCGCGCCGGCCTCCACCCTCGCGCCGTTGCAGTATTTCGAGATCGTCTCGGCCACCATTTTCGCCTGGCTCGTCTTCGGCGACTTCCCGGATGCGGTCAAATGGCTCGGCATATCAATCATCATGGGGTCAGGCTTCTACATCATCTGGCGCGAGCGGCGCTTTGCATCGAAACCCGTATCCGATACATCTCAATCGACACGGGCACCTTGATCTGATCGTGGGAGGAACATGACGGAGACCAAGCTTAGCAACGCACCGCTTGCGGGCATTCGCGTCATCGAACTCGCCCGTGTGCTCGCCGGACCATGGGCAGGCCAGATGCTGGCAGATCTCGGCGCTGACGTCATCAAGGTGGAAAATCCCGATGGCGGCGATGATACCCGCCAGTGGGGGCCGCCATTCGTCGAGAGCGCCGATGGCGAGAACCTCTCCGCCGCCTACTATCACTCCGCCAATCGCGGCAAGCGCTCGATCACGGCAGACCTGAAAAGCGAAGACGGACAATCCCTCGTTCGCCGCCTCGTGGCAACGGCCGATGTCCTCATTGAGAATTTCAAGGTTGGCGGGCTCGTGAAATACGGGCTGGATTACGAGAGCTTGCGGAAGATCAATCCAAAGCTCGTCTATTGCTCCATCACCGGCTTCGGCCAGACGGGCCCCTACGCCGGACTGGCGGGCTATGACTATATCGTACAGGGTATGTCGGGTTTCATGTCGATCACCGGCGAGCCGGATGGACAGCCGATGAAGGCAGGCGTTGCGATCGCCGATATCTTCACGGGCATCTATGCCGTCTCGGCCATTGAGGCGGCCCTCATCCATGCCTTGAAGACCGACCAGGGGCAGCTTGTCGACATGGCCTTGCTCGATGTCCAGTCCGCCGTTCTCGCCAACCAGAACATGAACTATCTGGTATCAGGCCGCGCCCCGACCCGGCTGGGGAACGCCCATCCCAATATCTCGCCCTATGAGGTCGTACCGACGGCAGACGGCTATCTCATCCTCGCCGTTGGAAATGACGGCCAGTTCCGCCGCCTGTGCACGATCCTCGGCCTTGACGAAGTGGCCGACGACGCGCGCTTTGCCACCAACAAAGCCCGGATCGCGCATCGCGATGAGGTCCGCCGGCTGGTGACGACCGAAACGCTGAAGTGGCTGAAGGCCGATCTGCTGAAGGCTTGCGAGGCGAATGCCGTTCCAGCCGGAGCGATCAACACGATCGAGGAAATGTTCGCCGATCCGCAGATCAAGGCGCGCGGCCTGCGTGTCGATCTCGAAGACGCAGTTGGTACTATCATCCCCGGTGTGAGGACACCGGTGGTCCTGTCGCAGACGCCGTTGCGCTACGAGCGGCCCAGCCCGCGATTGGGAGAGCATCACGAGGAAGTTCTGGCGGAGCTCGCCGAACTGGAGGGGAAAAAGCCATCATGAAACGAACCGGCGGGGAACTGATCGTCGAGGCCTTGAAAGCGAATGGGGTGAAACGCCTCTCCTGCGTGCCCGGCGAGAGTTTTCTCGCTGTTCTCGATGCGCTTCACGACAGCGACATCGACGTGGTCGTCTGCCGTCAGGAGGGTGGCGCCGCGATGATGGCCGATGCCTGGGGCAGGCTCAGCAGCGAGCCCGGGATCTGCATGGTCACGCGCGGCCCCGGCGCAACCAACGCCTCCGCCGGCCTGCACATCGCCAGGCAGGATTCCATTCCGATGATCCTGTTCATCGGCCAGGTCCAGCGCGATGCACGTGAACGCGAAGCCTTTCAGGAAGTGGAATACCGGCGCGCCTTCACCGAATTCGCCAAGTGGGTAGGCGAAATCGACGATGCTGCACGCATTCCCGAATTCGTTACCCGCGCCTTTGCGATCGCGACCTCCGGGCGGCCCGGTCCGGTCGTCTTGTCACTGCCCGAAGACATGTTGCGCGAAGAGGTCGAAGCGCCACGCGCCAAGCGCTATGCCCGCGTCGAGGCTCATCCCGGCAGCAGCCAGATCGACGACCTCTATCTTCGCCTTCTCAAAGCCGAGCGGCCGATGGTCATTCTCGGCGGCACGCGTTGGGATGCCGATGCCGTTGCCGACTTCCAGACCTTCGCCGAGCGCTTCAAGCTGCCCGTCGGCTGCTCCTTCCGCAGGCAGATGCTCTTCGACCATCTGCATCCAAGCTATGCCGGAGATGTCGGGATCGGCATCAACCCCGAGCTCGCAAGAGAGATCAAGGAAAGCGACCTGCTGATCCTCATCGGCAGCCGCATGTCGGAAATGCCGTCGTCAGGCTACACGCTGCTCGACATCCCCTACCCGCAGCAGCAGCTTGTCCACATTTATCCCGATGCATCAGAGCTGGGACGCCTTTACCGACCGGACCTCGCCATCTGCGCGAGCCCGCAGGATTTCGTGGGGGCCCTGGCCGACCTGGAAGCACCGGCGGAGGCGCATTGGGCCGAGCGGACCGAGCGCATGCATCAGGCCTACCTGACCTGGTCGAAGCCACCGCAGACCGGCCCCGGCGACGTCCAGATGGGACCGATCATGGCGTGGATCGAGGAAAACACGCGGCCCGATACGATCTTCACCAATGGCGCCGGCAACTATGCGACCTGGGTGCACCGCTTCCACCGGTTCCGGCAGTTCAACACGCAGGCCGCCCCCACCTCCGGCTCGATGGGCTACGGGTTGCCTGCAGCCGTTGCCGCCAAGCGCCTCTTCCCCGACCGTGAAGTGATCTGCTTTGCCGGCGATGGCTGCTTCATGATGCACGGGCAGGAATTCGCCACTGCGGTCCGCTACGGACTGCCCATCATCGTTGTTGTCGTCAACAACGGCATCTACGGCACGATTCGGATGCACCAGGAGCGGGAATACCCCGGCCGGGTCAGTGGGACAGATCTCACCAACCCTGACTTCGCGGCGCTTGCTGTCGCCTACGGCGGCCATGGAGAGACGGTAGCGAAGACGGACGAGTTCGCCCCAGCGTTCGAGCGGGCGCGAGCGAGCGGCAAGCCGTCGATCATCGAGATCAAGCTCGATCCGGAAGCGATCACGCCGACGCGAACGCTGTCAGAAATTGCGCAAACAAAAAGCCGGTGAGCGGCTGAACGCCCACCGGCCTCAGGAATCGAAAAGACGACGATCTTAGATCGCGGCCGTAACGATGAACTCGACCTTGTACTTCGGAGCAGCGAGCTTGGCTTCGCTGGTGGCGCGTGCCGGCGTGTTTGCCGGATCGACCCAGGCTTCCCAGGCAGCGTTCATTTCAGCGAAATCCGAGATGTCGGAGAGATAGATCAGCGTCTGCAGGATCTTCGACTTGTCGGAACCGGCAGCGGCCAGCAGGCGATCGACTTCGCCCAGAGCGTCCTTGCACTGTTCGGTCACGGTGGCGCCTTCGCCAACCTGGCCAGCGAGATAAACGGTGTTGCCGTGGATGACTGCGCCGCTCATGCGGGCGCCGGCGTCGATGCGCTTGATGCTCATGATGTTCTCCTTGTTATGAAATGAAAGGCGCCGCACGAGAGGCGGCGCCGAATGGGCTGCTCAGCCTAGGGCTAAGCGCGAATGTGATGGGTCTTCTGATAGATCGCTGTCGAGCGTGCGCCGGAGCGGCAATAGCCGAGCATCGGACGCGGAAATTCGTCGAGCGCGTCGACCATGTCGGCAACGGCTTCTTCCGTCACACCCATCGGACCGACCGGAACATGCGCGATCTCGATGCCGAGTTCCTTCGCACGTGCTTCGATCACGGCAAATGGCGTCTGGTCCATGCTTTCCTGGTCCGGGCGATGGCAAACGATCGACTTGAAGCCCAAAGCCTTGATCTGATCGAGGTCCTCGACCGTGATCTGTCCCGACACCGAATATTCGTCGTCGATCTGGCGAATGTCCATCGTAAATCCTCCTGAAATCGTGGGCTGAATGACTACGCCGCCCGATGCCCAGCGTCAACCACGCATCGCCTACACAAAAGCGAAGCTGAGGCCATAATTGCGGCTCTCGCCCGGCTTGAGCATCACGAACTCGCCCGCTGCTTCAAGCTCCGAGCGTGGCACCCAGCGATGCGACACAGGCTCGATGCCAAGCACGTCGGCGGGAGCCGTTTGATTTCGCCAGACCTGCATGTGCGGCAGGGTATCGGCCATCACCCGAACCCGCAGCGTCTTGCCACCGATGGCGGCGATCGGACCGAGCCGGATTTCGGACAGACCATTGTTGGTCGCAGGCGCCTCGACGCAGAATATGTCGCCGCCTTCCTTGCCGAACTTCCAAGGGAATCCGCCACCGTCGAGCATTTTCCCTTCAAGCCGCGTCGCCGCGTCGAACCATTTCCCGCCGATGTTCATGTGGTACATCAGAAATGTCGGGACAGTCTGGCTGCTGGTGTTGATCACCGTGTCCCTGAGATGGGTCTCGCCGGTGCTGCCATCCATGAACCAGTGCCGCTCGATGCGCGCCGGCAGTCCTTCCACGGTTGTAATGTCGATATCAGCGCGGCACTCGGCGTTGCCATTCTCGAACTTCGTCCAGAGTATTTTGGCCGCGTGCCCGGCGGCCGAACCGTGCAAGGGAAATACCAAACCATCGGTGCGACCGGGGATCGGATCGCGATGGCGAATGTGGTCAGGCCCGCAGGTAAACAGGAAACCTTCGACGGAATGCGAGATGCGTGCATCGCCATCATCCGGGACCGCCTTCTTCGGTGCGATATCGACGCCACCGACAATGCAGCCACCGATATCCATCAGCGAGGTCTCGTCCAACATCAGGCGCGGTCCGCTGGCGGCGGCAAATTCCATCATGATCTCATCTCCCCATTCATGAACCGCCGTAGCGTTAGGTTCTGCGCGGCATTTCGTCAATCTTCACGAACCGCAGGGCGAGCGGGAATTTCATTGGAACGGATGGCGATCTCAAATGTTTATCACTAAAGGGAAAATCACGATTTTTTTATCTTTTGTTCAGCACGATTTCATAAATTCCACACTAGCGTCAAAATTCGCAGGTGTGTGTCGGCCAAGTCACTGAGGGATACGAAGACGTGAATCGCTTTCTGAAATCGGCATTGCATGGGGCAATCATCGTGGTGGGTTTTGCCGCGGCAGCCCCGGATGCGGGCGCGCAGCAATTCTACAACCGCCGCCCGAGCGTCGTTTTCGTCACCCCCGAGGGTGAGATTCTCGACTATGTGCCGGCCGGTACTGGCTATGCGCGAGACCGCCGCGGCAACCGTGTCCTCATCGATCCCTACGGCAACATCATCGCAACGGAAGCGCGCGCGCGCAATTACTTCCCGCGCCCGCCGGTTCGCGAGGCTGAAAGCAACGACCCTTATTACGGCAATGGCGATGTCTACGGCGATACCCGTTATGCCGAGCGCGGCGCAGTCACGGGCTCGATCCCGCGCGACGCCTCGATCGACCGGCAACCGCTGGACGACCAGCCCTACCCGCAGAGCGGCGACTACGCCTCGATCGAACCGGATCAGCAGAATCCGGAGATCACGCAGCCAAAGCCGCAGGCTGAACCGGTAATCACGCTCAAAAACAAGTCGAAGTCCGAAATCGTAGCGCTTCAGGTCTTCCTCGACCGCGCCGGCGTTTCCCCGGGCGCAATCGACGGACACATGGGCTCGAATGTCACCAAGGCAATCTATGCCTACCAGGAGATGACCGGCGAAACGCTCGATCCGAACAACACCGACGCGATCCTCGAGCAGCTCCGCATGTCCGGAGGCCTGCCGCTGGTCAGCTACACCATCACGCAGTCCGATGCAGCCGGACCTTATGTCGCTGAAATCCCGGAAGACTATGCCCATAAGGCGGCACTGTCGTCGCTTGCCTTCACCTCCACGACAGAGGCGCTGGCCGAACGCTTCCATATGGACGAAGGTTTCCTGAAGGAAATCAATCCTGGCGCCGACTTCACGCTGCCCGGCACGGTCATCAAGGTCGTCAACCCGGGCGAAGCGAAGACCGGCGCGGTTGCGCGCATCATCGCCGACAAGGGCAAGAAGCAGGTCTTTGCTTATGACGCTTCAGGCGGCCTGATCGCCGCCTATCCGGCCTCGATCGGCTCAACGGACACCCCCTCGCCGTCGGGCACGGTGACGGTCGAGCGCGTCGCCTTCAATCCTGGCTACACCTACAATCCGAAGATCAATTTCCAGCAGGGCGCCAACGACAAGATCCTCAACATTCCGCCGGGCCCCAACGGTCCGGTCGGCACGGTTTGGATGGCGCTCTCGAAGCCGACCTACGGCATTCACGGCACGCCGGAGCCTTCCAAGATCGGCCGCACCCAAAGTCACGGCTGCATCCGCCTGACCAACTGGGACGCGACCGAGCTGGCAAAGATGGTCAAGCCCGGCGTCACGGTCGAATTCGTCGACTGACGTTCAGCGGGGCTCCCGAGCAGACCTTCCCCACCAACAAAAATGCGCCCCAGCGGACTGGAGCGCATGTTCATGTCCCGAAGCGATCGGATTAAGCCGCGGAGCGGATCAGCGGGCCGGTCATCCGTGCAGCGGCCGGGAGACGGACCGGCAACTTGCGCATGATCTCCTCGGCGAAACACTGGGCATTCTCGCGCGCCCGGTCGAGGTTGCTGACCCGAGCCGGATCCATCGAATGCAGCGTACCACCACAATCGAAAATATCGCGGAACGCGGAGCGTTCGATGATGGCGGTATCGAGAACCGGCACCTGACGCTCGCTGAGCAGTGACTTCACCAGCGACAGCGCACGCGTCGTGACCATCGAGTTGACGCGTGTCAGCACGACCGAATGGCCGATCTTGATCCCCGCCTTCTCGTCAAGATACTGGAGCAGTTCCAGCACCTGTGCACCGCCGCGCGCATCCATCGCACAGCCCTGGATCGGGATAAGGACGTGGTCGGACAGGCCGATCGCGGTTGCCAGCAACGGATTGCGCGCACCCGGCAGGTCGACGATGAAATAGTCGGTGTTGTGCTTGTTCTCTGAAATATGCTGCGGCAGCGATGCCGAAGTCACGAAGTCGATGACCGAAACATTGTGCACGTGGCCTGAAACTTCGTGCCAGCGGGAAATCCAATGCTGCGGATCTGCATCGAGGATGGTGACGCGATAACCCTTACGGGCAAGTTCGGTGGCAAGAAGAAGCACGGCCGTGGTCTTGCCGGCGCCGCCCTTGGTGTTTGCAAAAGTAATCACAGGCATGTCTGGTCCTCGAAGGGAATTTGCACGAGCTGGATATCGCTCTGTTGCGCACTTTCGGATGCATCGTGCGGTTAATGCATCCTTTCCAATCATGGTTAACAATACCTAAACATCGCGACCGAAAATTGCGGAGACCATTTCTCGCATCTCAGGAATGTCGGATGAAAACCAGGCGAGCGGGCAACAAAAAAGCCCGGAAAGTCAGTGCTTTCCGGGCCAGGTTTCAGGTCCGCCTTTTGTCTCAGAAGCAATCCTTGAAAAGCGCCTTGGTGTTCTCAAGTGTTAACGCGACGGGGTTTCCGCCGGCGCTCGGGTCCTCGATCGCCATCGCCGAAAGCTCATCGATACGATCCGGGGTTATTCCCATGGCCGACAGATTCTGCGGAACGCCGAGTTCGGCACGCAGCTGCAGCACATAGTCATAGAAGCCATCAAAGCCGCCGGAGATGCCGAGATAAGCCGCCGCACGCGCGATCTTGTCTTCGATCGCCGACCGGTTGAAGCGCAGCACAGCCGGCATCACGACGGCATTCGTCATGCCGTGGTGCGTGTTGTAGACGGCGCCGATCGGGTGCGACAGCGCATGGATCGCACCGAGGCCCTTCTGGAACGCAACGGCACCCATGGCTGCGGCCGACATCATGTTGGCGCGGGCTTCAAGGTCCGTGCCTTCCTTGTAGGCGCGCGGCAAATATTCCTTGACGAGACGCATGCCCTCCAGCGCGATGCCAGCAGACATCGGGTGGTAGAAGGGCGAGGAATAGGCTTCCAGGCAATGCGCGAAGGCATCCATGCCGGTGCCGGCGGTGATGATCTTCGGCATCCCGACCGTCAGTTCCGGATCGGCGATGACGACGCCGGGCAGGAATTTCGGATGGAAGATGATCTTCTTCACATGCGTTTCGGAATTGGTAATGACGCTGGCGCGGCCGACTTCCGAGCCCGTGCCCGCCGTCGTCGGCACGGCCACGATCGGCGCGATGCCTTCAACGCTGGCGCGCGTCCACCAGTCACCGATATCCTCGAAGTCCCAGACGGGGCGCGTCTGGCCGGCAATGAAGGCCACGCACTTGCCGAGGTCGAGGCCCGAGCCGCCACCGAAGGCAACGACGCCATCGTGGCCACCGTCCTTGAACGCCTTGACGCCGGCATCGAGGTTCTTGTCGTTCGGGTTCGGATCGACGTCAGCGAAGATCGCGCGACCGAGACCGGCGTCTTCAAGAATGTCGAGCGCCGTCTGGGTGATCGCCATCGACGCCAGGCCGCGATCGGTGATCAGCAGCGGCTTCTTCATGCCGAGGCTCTTGCAGGCGTCCGCCAGTTCCTTGATGCGGCCCCGGCCGAGCTTGAAGGCGGTCGGATAGCTCCAGTTGGCTGTGATGTTGCTGCTCATGCTGTGACTTTCTTCAGATGGTAGGATTTCGGACGCGTCAGGTTCTGGAAGCCGATGATCGACAGCGAGCCGCCACGGCCGGTTTCCTTGACGCCGGTCCAGCAGAGTGCCGGATCGAGATAGTCTGCGCGGTTCATGAAGACGGTGCCGGTTTCGATCTCGCGACCAAGCCGCCCTGCCCGTTCCGCATCCTGCGTCCACAGCGATGCCGTCAGGCCGTACTGGCTGTCGTTCATCAGGGCGATTGCCTCGTCGTCGCTCTTCACCTTCATGATGCCGACCGCAGGACCGAAGGTCTCTTCGCGCATGAAGGCCATCGAGTGATCGACGTTGACCAGGATCTGCGGAGCGAGATAGGCGCCGCCATCATCCTGCGGGAACAGCTTGGGATCGACCAGAGCCTTGGCGCCCTTCGACACCGCGTCGGCGATCTGCTCGCGCACGACTTTGGCGAAACGCTTGTTTGCCATCGGGCCGAGCGACGTTTCAGGATCGAGCGGATTGCCGAGCTTGTAGTTCGACACCCACGCGACCGACTTCTCGACGAAGCTGTCGTAGAGCGACTCGTGCACATAGATGCGCTCAATGCCGCAGCAGCACTGCCCCGAGTTATACGTCGCGCCATCCATCAGCGTATCGACCGCCGCATCGAGGTCAGCGTCTTCCATGACGTAACCCGGATCCTTGCCACCGAGCTCGAGGCCGAGACCGGTAAACGTACCGGCCGCCGCACGCTCCATCGAGCGTCCGCCTTCGACCGAGCCGGTGAAGTTCACGAAGTTGAAGCTGCCGGCGGCAATCAGCGCAGATGTCGTCTCGTGGTCGAGAACTATGTTCTGGAACACATCGTCGGGAACGCCGGCCTCGACGAATGCCTGCACCAGCCGCTCGCCGACGAGAAGGGTCTGCGAGGCGTGCTTCAACACAACCGTATTGCCCGCCATCAGCGCTGGCGCGATCGTGTTGATCGCGGTCATATAGGGATAGTTCCACGGCGCCACGACGAAGACGACGCCATGCGCCTCGCGCTCGATCCGGCGCTCGAACTTGTCGCTCTCTTCGACAACAAGCGGCGCCAGCGCATCGGCTGCAATCGAGGCGACGTAGTTGGAGCGCTCGTTGAAACCCTTGTACTCGCCACCATAACGGATCGGCCGGCCCATCTGCCAGGCAAGCTCGGGAACGACGACGTCCGACATCTCGTTCAGCCGCGCAACGCCCTTGAGGACGAGCTGGACGCGGTCTTCAAGCGGACGCTTCGCCCAGGACTTCTGCGCCTTGCGGGCGCGCGCCACAACGTCCTTCGCCGCCTCCAGCGGCAGCGCCGGACGCTCGGCGTAAACCGATCCGTCGATCGGCGAAATGCATTGGATCATTCCCATGATCATCTTCCTATGTTTTCGCGTGCCGAAGCCGGCCGCCGCCTACAGACAATCTCGCAAGATATGGAGATCGTATGACAGGACGTCGTCCGGCCTTTGCTACGCCTATTATGCTCTTTCGAAACCGCGCGCCACTTCCCAGTCGGTGATGCGACGATCGTACTCTTCCTGCTCCCACTCGGCAGCACGCGTGTAGTGATCGATGACGTCGTCGCCGAAGGCATTCCGCAACATCTTCGATTTGGTCATGGAAACCGTCGCCGCGCGCAGCGTGCGCGGAATCTCGCGAACCTTGCGCGCGCCATAGGCGTCACCGACGAACGGCGCTTCGAGTTCCATCTTGTTCTCGATGCCGTCGATGCCAGCCGCCAGCAGTGCCGCAAAGGCGAGATAGGGGTTGAGGTCGGACCCGCCGACGCGGCACTCGATGCGGATCGCCTTCGTACCATCGCCGCAGAGGCGATAGCCGGCCGTACGGTTGTCCTTGCTCCAGATCGCTTTGGTCGGCGCGAAGGTGCCGGCCATGAAACGCTTGTAGGAGTTGATATAGGGCGCCAGGAAATAGGTGATCTCGCTCGCATGCGCGAGCAGCCCGGCAATGTAGTTTTCCATCAGCGGCGACATGCCGTATTTGCCCTTGTCGTCGGCAAACAACGGTGTCTTGCCATCCGCGCTCCAGAGCGACTGGTGGATATGCGACGAACTGCCGGCGGCGTTGTAGTGCCACTTGGCAAGGAAGGTGATGGCCTTGCCCTTCGACCAGGCGATTTCCTTGCAGCCGTTCTTGATGATCGCGTGCCGGTCCGCCATCGTCAGCGCGTCGGCGTAGCGGACGTTGATCTCTTCCTGGCCGGCGGACGCCTCGCCCTTGGAGTTCTCGACCGGAATGCCGGCGCCCTGAAGACCGGTGCGGATCGCCCGCATGACCTCTTCTTCCTTGGTTGTCTGGAAGATGTGGTAGTCTTCGTTGTAGGCGCTGGCGAGCTTGAGGTTGCGATAGCCGGAGGCGTGCGCCGACTCGTAGGTCTGGTCGAACAGGAAGAACTCGAGCTCGGAGGCCATGAACGCCTTCATGCCCATGTCTTCGAGGCGCTTGACCTGCTTCTTCAGGATGGCGCGCGGCGAGTGGGGCACCTCCTCATGCGTGTGGTGGTCGAGCAGGTCGCAAAGCACCAGCGCCGTCCCTTCAAGCCAGGGAATGCGGCGCAGCGTCGAAAGGTCCGGCTTCATGGTGTAGTCGCCGTAGCCCTTTTCCCAGCTTGTCGCCTTGTATCCGGAGACGGTTTCCATCTCCATGTCGGTGGCCACCAGATAGTTGCAGCTGTGGGTCTCTTTCCAGGCGCTCTCGATGAAATATTCCGCCTGGAAGCGCTTGCCCATCAAGCGACCCTGCATGTCCACCTGGCACGCCAGGACCGTGTCGATGCGGCCGTCGGCAACATCCTGCTTGAGATCGTCGAGAGTATAGATGCTCATATTGAATCCGCCTGAACTTTGAATAGGAAAATCGGGGCAACGAAAGAGCATGCCTTGGCGCGAGGCTGAGGCGCCCGATGCATTTTCGTTGAGCCGGGGGAACGGGGCTGCACAGGGCAGCCCCGCCATTGATATGAAAAGTCTGAAGCTTAGTGTTCGCCAACGGCCTTTTCGGCAGCCGCAATCTCGGCCTGGCGACGTGCCACTTCCTCGCCGATCGGCGGGCCCTTGAAGCGGCGGCTTTCGAAGCCGAACCACACGATCGCGGTCAGCACAAGGAAGCCCACGGTGATGTAGAGCGCCCACTCGTTCGGCGGCTGAACGCCGAGAACGAAGATAAGGATCATCGCGAGGATCGTGAGAACGGAGAAGAGCTTGTACATGCCCTCGCCGATGTTCCACGGACCCATCTTGTCCCACTTCGACGTGCCCCAGGCGAAGAGACCGAGCGTGATCGGGATCGCGAAGGAGAAGAACAGGAAGATGACCGTGCACGAGACGACGATCGTGTAAACCGGCGTATCACCGATAGAGACGAGCGACGAACCCCAGACGAACAGGACCGAAAGGATCGAACCCGTCCAGATCGCAGCCACCGGCGTGCGATACTTCGGGCTGACCTTGGCGAGCGCCTTGGATGCCGGCAGACCGCCGTCACGCGAGAACGCGAAGATCATGCGCGAGACCGAGGTGACCGTCGCAAGACCGCACAGCCACTGGCTGACGAGGATGGCGAAGTAGAGCAGATCCTTGACGACAGGGTTGACCTGGCTGTCCATGGCCCAGAAGAACACGTTCCAGCCCTGCTTGGCGGCATCGTCCATGTTCGGGAGCATCAGGACGAACGAGCACAGCATGATGTAGCCGAAGAGCGCCGACCAGAGAACGGAGGAGACCATGCCGCGCGGAACGGAATGGGCAGCCTTGACCGTTTCTTCCGACGTATGCGCCGACGCGTCATAGCCGGTGATCGTGTAGATTGGCAGCAGCAGGCCGAGCAGGAATACCCAGGTACCCGACGTTGCCGGCCAGACGTTGCCGCCCGCTTCGCCGGAATAGTTGGCGAAGGTGAAGAGGCGCGCCACGTCATAGGAGGGGGCTGCCAGCAGGCATACCGCCGAAAGAGCAATCGCCGTTGCGAAGATCAGATAGCCCGAGAAGTCGGTGAGCTTGGCTGTCAGCCCGATCCCCATGTGGTTCACGAGTGCCTGCGCACCGGTGATGATCACCAGGAAGAGAATGCGAACGGTGGTGGTATCCGTCAAACCGAAATAGCCCGTGCCGAAGGAACCCATGAAGAAGTAGTAGGTACCGACGTTGATCGCACCAAGAACGGTGACAAGACCGAGCAGGTTGAACCAGGCGGTCAGCCAGCCGGTGAAGCGGTTACCGAGGATCGAACCCCAGTGGTAGAGACCACCGGCCGTCGGATAGGCGGAGCTGATCTGCGCCATGGCAACGGCAAACACCAGCGAAACGAAGCAACCGACCGGCCAGCCGATGCCGATAGCTGCACCGCCGGCGCCCGCAGTTGCCTGCGCCAGCGAGTTGATACCACCGGAAAGAATGCAAATGATGGAAAATGAAACAGCAAAATTCGAGAACGAGCTCATGCGTCGTTCCAGCTCCTGGGCATAGCCCATGGAGTGCAGGATGTGCACATCCTGCTTTTTGTCGAGTTCCGTATAATCGGACATGACTTCCCCCTGTATAGCGATCAGCCGCGGAATTGCGAATGATCATCCAGTGCCAAAGTGCCCGCGGCGTCTTCGCCTACGGGCGGCGCAGTTAAACTGCTCCCTGGGGTCTTATCGTTGCTATTCAGGCGTCCAGGCTTTGCTGGAGCAGCCCCGTCAGATACCCGGCCATGACCCCTTGACCGGTTTCGTCCGAGATGAGGTCGTTGCGGACCTCGATCATTACATTGCGAAACCCATTCGAAACCCCGTGCAGGATCAGCGTGTGGGTCACGCCGTCGGCCGGGCCGTAGGGTTCGTTGCGTTCGATTTTATAGCGGTGCGGGCCGGCTTCGGCGGCCTCGAGCATGCCGTCTGCCAAGCGGCTGTCTTCATCGTGCAGAATACCAATCTCCACGGCACGCGTCTTGCCGTGGTAGATGGGCGTGAAGCTATGGACTGTTGCAATCACGGTCTCCTGCCCCCTCGCCTTGCGGTCGCGAATCAGCGCCCGGATGGCATCGTGGAAAGGAATATACAACGCTTTCGTCCGCGCGTGGCGCTCTTCATCGCTGAGGCGCGCGTTGCCCGGAATGTCGTAGACTTCGCTCTTCTCAGGCATGGCGCCCGGGGATTCAGGCGGACGATTGCAATCGTAGACCAGACGGGAAAACCGCTGGTAGGCGAGCGTCGCATCCAGAGCCTCGGAAATACCGCGAGCGACCGCCAAGGCACCGGGATCCCACGCGATATGGCTGCGCAAGGCCTCTTCGGAGAGGCCGAGCGTGCCGAAGCGCTCGGGAAGCCGTCGGGAAGCATGTTCGCAAATGACAAGCAGCGGGCTCGTGCCGTTCGGTCGTTCCACCGCGACGCATTCCCCATCCGCTTTGCTGAGAACCTCGACTTGAGCAGGCACCACAGGCGCACCATCCCGACATTAATAAATTATTTATAGAAAAGAATTCTTCAGGTTCTGAGCCCTGTCAAGCACACTCTGAAAATTTCTTTTCACGACAACAGTTGACATGGATTGTGACAGCGTTGTTAACTTTCAGTGGGAAAGTGGCACAAGACCAATCCCGGGGAGCAAGATCGCGTGACCGCTGCGTCGAAGACAGTTTCGGACGTAATCCATTCGCATTTTGGCGCGCTCACACGTGCCGAAAAGCAGTTGGCTGAAAGTCTGCTGGACAACTACCCTGTCTCCGGACTGGGGAGCATCACGACGATCGCCGAAAACGCCGGCGTATCGACGCCGACAGTCGTGCGCATGGTCCAGAAGCTGGGCTACAAGGGCTATCCTGATTTTCAGGCCCACCTCCACCTGGAGGTCGAGGCCACCATCTCGAACCCGATTGCCAAGCACGATCGCTGGGCAAGCAACGCCCCCGGCACGCATATTCTGAACCGATTTGCCGATGCCATAATGGGCAATCTCCGGCAGACGCTGAGCGGCCTGGATACCGCGACATTCGACAGCGTCGCGGCGCTGCTGTCGGACCGCAAGCGCGGCCTCTATTTCGTCGGAGGCCGCATCACCGGCGCGCTGGCTGAATACTTCTTTACACATATGCAGGTCATTCGCCCGAACACGACACTGCTGTCGTCGAATTCGAGCAGCTGGCCGCAATATGTGCTGAACATGAGCCAGGGCGACCTGTTGATCATCTTCGATATCCGCCGCTACGAGCAGGAGATGGTCAGCCTGGCCACGGCCGCGCGCAAGAGCGGCGCCGAGATCATCCTTTTCACCGACCAATGGAGCTCACCGGCCGCCAAGCTCGCACGCCACACATTTCGCGTGCAGATTGAAGCGCCGTCAGCCTGGGATTCCTCCGTCGTCACTCTTTTCATTGTCGAAGCGCTGATCGAAGCGGTTCAGAACTCGACATGGGATGAAACGAAGGAGCGCATGAAAACCCTGGAAGGCTTGTTCGAACAGACCAAGCTCTTCCGCAAACTCGGTTAGGAGGGAAAAAACGACAGAAAAATGACAACGCGGTAGAAGCGAAGAACGGTGTCGTAAATGAAACATCCCCGCCAACTGCCTGCGATACAAAGAAAAATGAACGTCATTGAACTGTCACGAAAGCTTCACGTAACGTCAGTAACAGCAACGTCGGACACTGAAACCTGAAGGAGAACAACAGTGATCTCTAATATTTCTAGACTGCTTTCGCTTTCGACTGCAATTGTTGTGGCTTCAACTGCTATTGCCGCTGCCGAACCCAGCGCTGAACTCATCGCTGCGGCCAAGAAGGAAGGCACGCTGACCACGATCGCGCTTCCGCACGACTGGTGCGGCTACGGCGACGTCATTGCCGGCTTCAAGGCAAAGTACGGCCTTGAGGTCAACGAACTGAACCCGGACGCCGGTTCGGGCGACGAAATCGAAGCGATCAAGGCCAACAAGGGCAACACCGGCCCGCAGGCGCCTGACGTCATCGACGTTGGCCTCTCCTTCGGCCCCTCCGCAAAGGCCGATGGCCTGATCCAGCCCTACAAGGTCTCCACCTGGGATTCCATCCCGGATAGCGCCAAGGACGCCGACGGCTTCTGGTATGGCGACTACTACGGCGTTCTCTCCTTCGTCGTGAACAAGGACATCGTCAAGGACGCGCCAAAGGACTGGGCCGACCTGAAGAAGTCCGACTATGCCAACAGCATCGCTCTCGCTGGCGACCCGCGCGCTTCCAACCAGGCTGTCCAGGCTGTTTATGCAGCCGGTATCGCAGCTGGTGAAAAGGACGCGACCAAGGCTGGTGAAGCTGGCCTCGCTTACTTCGCCGAACTCAACAAGGCCGGAAACCTCGTGCCTGTCATCGGCAAGTCTGCCTCGCTCGCTCAGGGCTCGACCCCGATCGTCATCGCCTGGGACTACAACGGCCTGTCCTGGCGCGACACCCTGAAGGGCAACCCCCCGGTTGACGTCATCGTTCCGGCATCGGGCGTCAACGCTGGCGTTTACGTCCAGGCGATCTCCGCTTTCGCTCCGCACCCGAACGCTGCCAAGCTCTGGATGGAATACCTGTACTCGGATGAAGGTCAGCTCGGCTGGCTGAAGGGCTATTGCCATCCGATCCGCTTCAACGACCTGGCGAAGAACAAGAAGATCCCGCAGGAACTTCTCGACAAGCTGCCGCCGGCTGCCTCCTATGAAAAGGCTGTCTTCCCGACGCTCGAAGAACAGGCTGCCGGCAAGGCCGCCATCACCGGCAAGTGGGACAGCGTTGTTGGCGCCAACGTCAAGTAATAGCTGACACAAGACCTCTCCGTCCCCGTGGCGGAGAGGTTTCCTTTCATTGCCCCGATAAGGCTGTCGTCTATGAGCACCATTTCAACACCCGTGGCCAGCACCACGCCCCTGATAAATCGTGACAGGGTCATGGACTGGCTCGGCATCGCGCCGTTCATGATCTTTGCGGCGATGTTTCTCATCATCCCGACGCTTTATCTCGTCGCCGGCGCGTTCCTGACGCCGGAGGGCAACCTGACGCTCCAGAACATCGCCGACCTCTTCACGCCGACGATCCTCAGCGCCTACTGGATCAGCATCAAGGTTTCGGTCGCATCGGCCCTAGGTGGCGCGCTGATCGGTTTCTTCCTCGCCTGGGCGGTGGTGCTCGGCGGCCTTCCGAACTGGGTTCGGTCCGGCCTTCTGACCTTCTCCGGCGTTGCATCGAATTTCGCGGGCGTCCCGCTGGCCTTTGCGTTCCTCGCCACGCTGGGTCGCACCGGCCTGGTGACCGTGCTGATGCGCGACTGGTTTGGCTTCAATCTCTATTCGACCGGCTTCAACTTGCTGAGCTTCTTCGGGCTCACCCTCACCTACATGTATTTCCAGATCCCGCTGATGGTGTTGATACTGACGCCGGCTCTCGACGGCATGAAGAAGGAATGGAAGGAAGCCGCGCTCATTCTCGGCGCCACCAACGGCCAGTACTGGCGCATGGTCGCCTTCCCGATCCTCTGGCCAAGCCTGATGGGCACCACGCTGCTTCTGTTCGCGAACGCGTTCGGCGCGATTGCCACCGCCTATGCCCTGACAGGTAGCTCGCTCAACATCGTACCGATCCTGCTCTATGCGCAGATCCGTGGCGACGTTCTTCACAACGCCAACCTCGGCTATGCCCTGGCGCTCGGCATGATCGTCATCACCGGACTTTCGAACCTCCTCTATATCCTGCTGCGCATGCGCGCTGAACGGTGGCAAAAATGAAGACTTCACGCCTTGGCGCCTGGATCGCCGTCGCAATTGGCGCTGCCTACTTCGTACTGCCGCTGATCGCCACGATCGAATTTTCGCTGCGGATGCGCCGCGGCGCCTATAGCTTCGACGCCTACGCCTCGGTTTTCTCCGAGGCGCAGTTCCGCGAGACGTTCGGCTACTCGATGCTGATGGCGCTTCTGACCATCGTCTTCGGCATGCTGCTCGTCGTGCCGACCGCCTATTGGGTCCGCCTGCGCCTGCCGCAGATCCGCCCGGTGGTCGAGTTCATCACGCTGCTGCCGCTCGTCATCCCGGCGATCGTCATCGTCTTCGGCTACCTCAGAATGTACAACTCGTCCTCGATCCTGCCGCTCACAGGTTCGACCTCGGGCACCAACATACTGCTGGTCTTATCCTACATTACGCTGTCGCTGCCCTACATGTACCGCGCCGTTGACACCGCCATGCGCGCGATCGATGTCCGCACGCTCACCGAGGCCGCGGAAAGCCTCGGTGCAAGCTGGACGACCATCATGTTCAAGTGCATCTTTCCGAACGTCATGAGCGGCGTTCTGTCGGGCGCCTTCATCACGCTCGCGATCGTCATGGGCGAATTCACCATGGCCGCCCTGCTCAATCGTCCGGCCTTCGGCCCCTACCTGCAGCTGGTCGGTGCCAACCGCGCCTACGAGCCGTCGGCGCTGGCGGTCATCGCCTTCTCGATCACGTGGCTCAGCATGGGCCTTCTCAACCTCGTCTCCCGCTTCCACCGGGCCGCTCCGGCCAAGTCGTAAGGTATCTGGTTTTCATGGCTTTCCTCGAACTCGCAAACCTCAAGAAATCCTTCGGCGCAACGCAGGTCGTGCATGACTTCAACATGCAGATCGAGAAGGGTGAATTCATCTCCTTCCTCGGCCCGTCGGGCTGCGGCAAGACGACCGTCCTGCGCATGATCGCGGGCTTCGAAACACCTTCCTCCGGTCGCATCGCGATCGGCGGCAAGGAACAGGGCAATCTGAAGCCGAACAAGCGAAACATCGGCATGGTCTTCCAGGCCTACGCGCTGTTCCCCAACATGACGGTTCACGACAACGTTGCCTTCGGCCTCAAGGTCGCCGGCGCGCCTCAGGCGGAAATCGACCAGCGCGTCAAGGAAATGCTCGGGCTGATCAAGCTCGATCATCTTGCCGATCGCTATCCCTACCAGTTGTCCGGCGGCCAGCAGCAGCGCGTGGCACTCGCGCGTGCGCTTGCGGTGAAGCCTCAGGTACTGCTGCTCGACGAGCCGCTGTCAGCGCTCGACGCCAAGATCCGCGTGTCGCTGCGCGAGGAAATCCGCGCCATCCAGCAGAAGCTCGGCATCACAACCGTCTTCGTGACGCACGACCAGGAAGAAGCCCTTTCGATCTCCGACCGCATCGTCGTCATGAACGCCGGTCGCGCCGACCAGATCGGAACCCCCTTCGAGATCTACAACACGCCGGCC
Source organism: Rhizobium sp. S96 (assembly GCF_030382195.1). Taxonomy (NCBI): domain Bacteria; kingdom Pseudomonadati; phylum Pseudomonadota; class Alphaproteobacteria; order Hyphomicrobiales; family Rhizobiaceae; genus Rhizobium; species Rhizobium sp. S96. Next base: position 32,331 of record NZ_JAUDRY010000009.1, on the reverse strand, counting down.
ACACGCTTCGTCGCCTCCTTCGTCGGCACGCTCAACATGATCGAGGCGAAGGTCGTCGATCCCGCGGTCAACCGCATCCAGATCGGCGATCAGGGCGTCACGCTGAAGCAGTCGGTCGCGGCGTTCAAGGCAGGCGACACCGTCTCCCTCGCCCTTCGTCCAGAAGCCGGATCGCTGGCCGAGAGCGCGCCATGCGACACCAAGCTGACGGGCCAGGTCGTCTCCGCCCACTTCCTCGGCTCGGTCATCCGCACCCGCATGAACGTCGGCGGCAATGTCATTTCCTTCGACATGTTCAACAGCCCGGGCGTCGCCCCGCCGGCTGCCGGCGAGACCGTGACGCTGCGCTTCATGGCGGCCGACCTCCTCGTCATTCGCGACTGATCAGGCCGCCGCGCCAGTTTTGCGGCTTTGCCACACTCGCTTCCAACATTTCCGGCGCTGCATTTCGCGGCGCCGGAAATTGCTTGAAATGACGTCCTCGATGCGCAACGACTGCTTAAACGTTTTTCGTCCAGCAAAGTCAGCATCATGTCCCCCACCACATCAGTCGCCCCGCCCCGCCGCCTCACCGCGCAGGATTTCCGCACGCTCGGCCTATCGGCCCTCGGTGGCGCGCTTGAATTCTACGATTTTATCATCTTCGTCTTCTTTGCGGCGGTGATCGGCAAGCTGTTCTTTCCAGCCGACATGCCGGAGTGGCTGGTGACCATCCAGACCTTCGGGATTTTTGCCGCCGGCTATCTGGTCCGCCCGCTCGGCGGCATCGTGCTTGCCCACTTCGGCGATCTCTTCGGCCGCAAGCGCGTTTTCGCCTTCTCGATCCTGCTGATGGCGCTTTCGACGCTCGGCATGGCCGCCATGCCGACCTACGCAACGATTGGCGTTGCCGCGCCGATCCTGCTGATCCTGATGCGCATTCTGCAGGGTGCGGCGATCGGCGGCGAAGTGCCCGGCGCCTGGACCTTCGTGGCCGAGCACGTCCCGTTCCGCCGCGTCGGCTTTGCCTGCGGCTTCCTCTGCTCCGGCCTGACGCTCGGCATCCTGCTTGGATCGTTCATCGCCACGATCATCAATTCCGTCTTCACGCCTGAGGATGTCGCGGCCTACGCCTGGCGTATCCCGTTCCTGCTCGGCGGCATCTTCGGTCTCGTTGCCGTCTACCTGCGCCGCTGGCTGCAGGAAACGCCGGTCTTCGCTGAAATGAAGCAGGCCCGCTCGCTAACACCCGAACTGCCGCTGAAGGCCGTGCTGCGTGACTACCCGCGCGGCGTCATCATCTCCATGTTGTTGACCTGGATCCTGTCGGCCGGCATCGTCGTCACGACGCTGATGACGGCAACCTTCCTGCAGAAGCTCTATGGCTACACCGCGCAGCAGTCGCTTGCCGCCACCAGCTTCGGGACGCTCTTCCTGATCTTCGGCACAGCCGCCGCCGGCGCGATCGTCGACCGGGTCGGCTCAGGCCGCTTCTTCGTCGTCTCCAGCATCTTCTTTGCCGCAGCAACCTTCGCCTTCTACACCTACGCGGCGACGTCGCTCACGGTCCTGTTCGTGCTCTATGCCATCATGGGCCTGTCGGTCGGCATGGTCGGCGCCGTGCCTTATGTCATGGTGCGTGCCTTCCCGGCTCGCGTCCGCTTCAGCGGCCTCTCCTTCTCCTACAACGTCTCCTACGCGATCTTCGGCGGCCTGACGCCGCTTGCCGTGGCCTCGGCTCTGCCGCTAAACCCGATGGCGCATGCCTATTATCTGCTGTTCATCGCAGCGCTTGCCTTCGCGCTCGGGCTATACCTGATCGCCAAGGGCGACAGCGTCGAAGCCGAGGTTGGCATCGAGGAGCTGAATGAACGGCTTGCCACGAGCGCCTGACGACAACACACTAAGCTAGCAACCGGCCGGCAGGCGTTTCTGCCGGCCCTATCAATCAGAGATATTTCAATGATTACTTGCCATCTGCGCTATGTCATCGACCCCTACAAGGTCGCCGAATTTGAAGAATACGCCAGGCTCTGGATTCCGATCGTCAACCGCATGGGCGGCAACCATCACGGCTATTTCCTGCCCTCCGAAGGCGCCAACAACATCGCGGTCGCATTGTTCTCCTTCCCGAGCCTCGCCGCCTACGAAGATTACCGCACCCGCATGGCCGTCGATCCCGAATGCCAGGCGGCCTTCGATCTGGACAAGCGCAACCGCAGCATCATCAGCTATGAGCGCAGCTTCATGCGCCCGGTTCTCGGCTGACCGAGACGTCACCAAATCCGCGAGGGCCGACCCGCTCGGCCTTCCATTGGCACCCATGACGAGGAACTGAAGAACGATGCCGGCACCTCAGATCAAGATCCTCGACGCGCTCTCCGCACCGGGAAATCCGGAAAAGCCGAACGACGACCGCTTCGGCTACAACGAGGCCTGCGCCTTCGTAATCGATGGCGCTACAGGCCTCGGCGACCGCCAATACATGGATGCGTCAGGCAGCGATGCCGCCTGGGTCGCGGCACGTTTCGCGGATGGCTTCAAGCAGCAGATCACGCGCCAGACACAGGTCTCCGATATCGCCCGCGCTGTGTCGCTGGAGGCCAAGGCCACATTCCTCGGCAGCAACCCCGATGTGCCGCGCTACGCCTGGCCGCTTTCCGCCTTTTCGATGATCCACGCCACAGACGACGGATTGACCTTCTATGGCCTCGGCGATTCCTGCGTCTTTCTCCTGCAGGAGGATGGATCGATGAGCTTTCACATGGCCATTCCCGACGCATACGTCAGGGAGCAGGCCCATGCGCAAAGCCATATCGCCCGCACCGGCGGCATCACGCGGGATGGTGGCGCGCTCGGCAATCCGGAAACGTTGGCGGCTCTGCGCCGGCACCGTGAAAGCCAGAACACCGCAGGAGGCATCTGGACACTCGGCCTCGTGCCTGAATCGGCCGACCATCTGGTTTCGGAACGGCTGGAGATCAACGGCAAGGCGCACGCCATCGTCTGCAGCGACGGCTTCGCGGATCTGGTGGTTCTCTACGCCGCCTACGATACGGCGAGCCTCGTTCGGACAGCCCTCAAAAAGGGCCTCGCGCCGATGATCGAAGAGCTCCGGCGCTTCGAGCGGGAAACAGACCCTGAAGGTCTTCGCTACCCGCGCTTCAAGCAAAGCGATGACACGACGGCAATCCTCGTCGAACTGACCGCCTGAGCAACCACCGATTTCGATTCATGATCAGCGCCTTGCGGCGACAACCTGAATCAATCTGTCCGGTCCTTGAATCAGATCCTGAAGACGCAGCCGATCAGGCCGCGTCCTCGATCTCCTCGTCGCGCTTGCGCGGCACGTAGTTGAGAACCGGTCCAAGCCAACGCTCGACCTCGGCAACATCCATGCCCTTGCGGTTCGCGTAATCCTCGACCTGATCCCGCTCCACCTTGGCGACGCCGAAGTAGTAGGAATCCGGGTGACCGATGTAGATGCCTGACACGGAAGAGCCGGGCCACATCGCGTAACTCTCGGTGAGCGTCACGCCTGCCGCCTTCTCCGCATCGAGCAGGCCGAACAGCGTCTTCTTCTCGGTATGGTCGGGCTGTGCCGGATAGCCCGGCGCCGGACGAATACCGGCATATTCCTCCGTGATGAGCTGCTCATTGCTAAGATGCTCGTCCTTGGCGTAGCCCCAGTATTCGCGACGTACCTGTAGATGCATTCGCTCGGCAAAGGCTTCGGCGAAGCGATCGGCCAGCGCCTTCACGAGGATCGACGAGTAGTCGTCGTTGGCGCGCTCGAAGCGTTCCGCGATCGCCACTTCCTCGATCCCAGCCGTGACGACGAAACCGCCGACATAGTCCTGAACGCCGCTTTCGACAGGCGCAACGAAGTCTGACAGCGCAACGTTCGGCCGGCCGTCACGCTTCGACAGCTGCTGGCGCAGCGTGAAGAAGGTGGCAAGTTCGTCCTTACGGCTCTCGTCCTTGAACAGACGGATATCGTCGCCAACCGCGTTCGCCGGCCAGAAGCCGATGACGGCACGCGGGTGGAACCACTTCTCGTCGATGATCTTCTTCAGCATCGCCTGCGCATCGGCCCAGAGCGCACGCGCTGCCTCGCCCTGCTTCTCGTCCTCGAGAATAGCAGGGAACCGGCCCCGCAGCTCCCAGGTCTGGAAGAACGGCGTCCAGTCGATGTACTTGGCGATGTCGGCGAGATCATAGCCGTCGAAAACCTTGGTGCCGAGGAAGCTCGGCTTGGTCGGCTTGTAGGCTGCCCAATCGACCTGCTGCGCATTCTCGCGAGCACGGGGAAGCGGCAGACGAACCTTCTCGGCCTCGCTGCGCGCATGCGCGGCTGCCACCTTGGCGTATTCGGCGCGGATATCGGCCACGTAGCCATCACGATTGTCAGGCGACAGCAGCGCCGAGACAACGCCGACGGCACGGCTCGCATCCGTCACGTAGACGGCCTGGCCCTTGTTGTAGCCCGGATGGATCTTGACGGCCGTGTGGACACGGCTCGTCGTCGCTCCACCGATCAGAAGCGGCAGATCCAGTCCCTGGCGCTCCATTTCAGCGGCGACATGCACCATCTCGTCGAGTGAAGGCGTGATCAGGCCGGAGAGACCGATGATATCCACCTTCTCGGCAACGGCCGTCTCCAGGATCTTCGTCGCTGGCACCATGACGCCGAGGTCGATGATCTCGTAGTTGTTGCAGGCGAGGACAACGCCGACGATGTTCTTGCCGATATCGTGCACGTCGCCCTTCACGGTCGCCATCAGGATCTTGCCGGCAGCCTTGCGCTCGTCGCCGCCGTTCTGGCGCTTCTCTTCTTCCATGTAAGGAAGGAGCACGGCCACGGCCTGCTTCATCACACGCGCAGACTTGACGACCTGCGGCAGGAACATCTTGCCCGAGCCGAACAGATCGCCGACGACATTCATGCCGGCCATCAGCGGCCCTTCGATAACGTGCAGGGGACGCTCGGCCTTCAGGCGGGCCTCTTCGGTATCGGCATCGATATATTCGGTGATGCCGTTGACCAAAGCGTGTTCAAGCCGCTTCTCGACCGACCATTCGCGCCAGGAGAGATCCTGCACGCGTCCCTCGCGGGCGGCACCGCCACGGAACTTCTCGGCCACTTCGAGCAGCCGCTCGGTCGCGTCGCTGCGGCGGTTCAGCACCACGTCCTCGCAGGCCTCGCGCAGCTCGGCGTCGATCTGGTCGTAGACCGCGAGCTGGCCGGCATTGACGATGCCCATGTCCATGCCCGCCTGGATGGCGTGGTAGAGGAACACGGCGTGCATCGCCTCGCGCACCGGCTCATTGCCGCGGAACGAGAAGGAGAGGTTCGAAACACCGCCCGAAATATGCACCAGCGGCATCGTCTTGCGGATCGTGCGCGTCGCCTCGATGAAGTCGACGCCGTAATTGTTGTGTTCTTCGATACCGGTCGCGACAGCGAAGACGTTCGGATCGAAGATGATGTCTTCAGGCGGGAAGCCCGCCTTTTCGGTCAGGAGCTTGTAGGCGCGCGCGCAGATCTCGACCTTGCGGTCATAGGTATCCGCCTGGCCGGTCTCGTCGAAAGCCATGACGACGACAGCCGCGCCATAGGCATGCAGCAACCTCGCCTGTGCGAGGAAGTTCTCTTCGCCCTCTTTCAGCGAGATCGAGTTGACGATCGGCTTGCCCTGGACGCGCTTCAGGCCGGATTCGATGATCGAGAACTTTGAACTGTCGATCATCACGGGCACGCGAGCGATATCCGGCTCGGCGGCGATCAGGTTCAGGAACTCGACCATCGCCTTTTCGGAATCGATCAGGCCCTCGTCCATGTTGATGTCGATGATCTGCGCGCCGTTTTCGACCTGATCGCGCGCCACGTCGAGCGCCGCCGTGTAGTCGGCATTGGTAATCAGCTTGCGGAAGCGAGCCGAGCCCGTGACGTTGGTGCGCTCGCCGACGTTGACGAAGGGGATGTCCTTGGTGAGCTCGAAGGGCTCGAGGCCCGACAGCGACATGAAGGGCCGATGCTCGGGGATCGGTCGCGGCTTGTACTTGGCCACCACCTCGGCGATCGCCTTGATGTGTTCAGGTGTCGAGCCGCAGCAGCCGCCAACGATATTGACGAGACCCTCGCGGGCGAACTCGTCGATCTGTGCGGCCATCAGCTCCGGCGTCTCGTCATACTGGCCAAACTCGTTCGGCAGACCGGCGTTCGGATAGGCGCAAATGAAGGTATCGGAAACCCCTGACAGTTCCTGCAGATGCGGACGCATCGCGTTGGCGCCGAGCGCGCAGTTCAGGCCGATCGTGAACGGGTTGGCGTGACGCACCGAGTTCCAGAAGGCGGTCGGCGTCTGGCCGGAGAGCGTGCGGCCGGAAAGATCGGTGATCGTGCCCGAGATCATCACCGGCAGGCGGATGCCCTTGGCCTCGAAGCGCTCCTCGCAGGCGAAGATCGCGGCCTTGGCGTTCAGCGTATCGAAGATCGTCTCGATCAGGATGATATCTGCGCCGCCATCGATCAGGCCGTCGATCTGCTCCGCATAAGCTGCCCGCAGGTCATCGAAGGTGACGGCGCGGAAGCCCGGATTGTTGACGTCAGGCGAGATCGAGGCCGTGCGGTTCGTCGGACCGATGGCGCCGGCGACGAAGCGACGCTTGCCGTCCTCGCGCTCGGCGCGGATGCACGCGCGGCGCACGATCTCGGCGCCTTCCTTGTTCAGCGCATAGACCTCGCCTTCCATCGCGTAGTCGGCCTGCGCGATCCGCGTCGAAGAGAAGGTGTTCGTCTCGAGAATATCCGCGCCGGCCTTGGCGTATTTGTAATGGATTTCCTCGATCGCATCCGGCTGCGACAGGATCAGAAGGTCGTTGTTGCCCTTCTGGTGGCAGGCGCATCCGATGAAGCGATCGCCGCGGAAATGGTCTTCATCGAAGCCCAGCCCCTGGATCTGCGTGCCCATGGCACCGTCAAGAACGAGGATGCGTTCGCTCGCGGCTTTCTTGAGCGCAGCAAACACTTCACTACCGTCGCGCTTTGCCCCTTCGGAACCAAACAGAGTATCAAACACGGGCGGACTCCTTGACGTCGTTGCAGACCAAATGGTTCAATCACATAAAGATATCTTTATGTCAATATATCCATCTCATGTGGCGCCTTTGCGGCGCTGGGCAGATGACAGACTCGAGCGGCCCCTATATAGGCGGTTGCGAAGGCTTTGTGCACGAAATCGGAGGAGTATCATGGCACCTGCAAACGGCGACGCCGCGCTCGGAAACTGGACCACCCGCAGCTATCACCGCAACTGGCTTCTTGCACAGGCAAACGGGCTCTTCGATTTCTTCCAGCACGACTCCATCAACCCCAAGGGGGGCTTCGTCGATCTCGATGACACCGGCAAACCGCTCAATCCCGCCGGCCAGGTGCGTCCGATCCATATCGCGTCGCGCGCCGTTCACTGCTTCTCGATCGGCACCCTCCTCGGCCGCCCCGGCGCCGCCGACGTTGTCGATCACGGCATGCAGTACATCTGGAACCATCACCGTGACACCAAGAATGGCGGCTACTTCTGGTCGCTCGATGACAACGGCCCTGTCGATTCAAACAAGCAGGGATACGGCCACGCCTTCGTCCTGCTCGCCGCCTCGTCCGCCAAGACGGTCGGCCATCCGCTGGCCGACGGCATGCTTGCCGACATCACCGAAGTCCTGAACACGAAGTTTTGGGAAACCAAGCACGGCGCCATCGCCGAGGAATTTACCGCCGACTGGCAAGCCCTCGACGGCGGCAACTACCGCGGCCAGAATTCCAACATGCACCTCACCGAAGCGCTGATGGCCGCCTTCGAGGCAACGGGTGACCGCGATTATCTCGCCAAGGCCGAGAGCATCGCCGACCTCGTCATCCGCCGCGCGGCCGGTTCCGTCGGCTGGCGCGTCGGCGAACATTTCACCACCGATTGGAGCCTCGACAAGGAGTACTACCACCCGAACGAGATGTTCCGTCCGGCAGGTACGACGCCCGGCCACTGGCTGGAATGGGCGCGTCTCCTCCTGCAGCTCTGGGTGCTCGGCGGCAAGAAGCAGGAGTGGATGCCGGATGCGGCCAAGAGCCTGTTCTCGCAGTCGATCGCGCTTGGTTGGGACGACGACAAGGGCGGCTTCTTCTATACGCTCGATTGGGACGACAAGCCCGCCAAGCGCAACAAGCTCTGGTGGCCGGCCTGCGAAGGCGCCGGCGCGGCGCACTTCCTCAACGAGCACCTGCCGAGCGACTACCACGAGGAACACTACCGCCGGATCTGGAACGTCATCGAGCGCTCCTTCATCGATCACAAGAACGGCGGCTGGCATGAGGAACTGACGGAGGATCTCGTTCCCTCGCACAGCCTGTTCCCCGGCAAGGGCGATATCTACCACGCCCTGCAGGCCTGCCTGATCCCCCTCTTCCCGGCAAACGGCAGCCTGACCAAGGTCATCGCCGAAGCCGGCGGCAAGATCTGAGACTACGGAAGCGGCGTCATCAATGGCGCCGCTTTTCTTATGCCTTACGACGACGGTATGCGCGGGTCCTGCACAAGATAGAACTCCGGCACCGGCGTTACGTCGGTGACGAAGAAACCGAAATTCGTGCGTCCCAGGGGATCGACGTAACCATCCTCGAAGCTCAACCGATCATAACTCTCGAAGCGGTTTACAAAACGCGCAAACCGGTCGGACGAAATAAAATCGGGATTGGGATTTGTCTGGCCAAACGACAGGCCATCATCGAAGTCGCTTGGCTTGCCCCGAATCTCCTGAAGTTCGAACCCGAAACCGATCCAGGCCAGCCCGCTCTGGTTCACGACGGTAACACGCAGATGAAATGAACTTTGTTCCGCTGACTGCAATGGCGACGGCTTTGCCGCCCTGATGACAAGCGTGACCGGCGGAGTTGCCTGATCCATCTCCTCGCTGATTTCGATCGGATCGTCTCGCGTACCCGTGCCTGACACCGACAAGATGCGGAAGCCGCCAAGCTCGTCCGAGAAGGAATAGGCTCCGGCATACCAGCGACCGTCGTCGGCCGGTCCGGCACTGATGAGTGCCGGTGACAGCAGGACCGCCAGAATTCGCCAACGACGCGTCATCGCTCTCGCTCCTGCCAGCGAGTATCGCAGGCATCCGGGGAATTTCAACAGGCCACCCGCCAGGCAATGCCGCGCACATCCGCAACCTGCGACCGATTGGCTCGATGGCCGAAGGCAGTGCATTTATCTACGCCCGAAAACGACTTCGATGATATGGTGACGGCCAATCGTCCCAACGAAACGTGTCAATGCAAAGTAGGAGGGTAAGATGACGACGTTGTTCGTGAGGCATCAGGTTTCGGACTACGCAGCCTGGCGCAAGATTTACGACGGGTTCAGGTCCGTCCAGAAGGCGAATGGGGTTCTCGCCGAGGCGGTCTTTCAGGCTGTCGACAACCCCAACGACGTCACCGTCACGCACGAGTTCGCCACGCCGGAAGCGGCGCAGGCATTCGGCAAGCTGGAAGAGCTAAGGGCGGCGATGCGCACGGGCGGCGTGCTGGGCGCGCCCACCGTCTGGCTCACCACCAAAGCCTGACAATACGACAGAGCGAGAAAGAGGCTGCTGAAGCTTCGCTGCGGCGAGACGTGCGCAGCGAAGCTGATCGTTGTCTCGGGCAACCTCCTGCAGGACGACCCGTCCTGCAGGGAGCACGATGCAACTTGCCGTCTCAGGCGAGACGCAGCGCGTCCAGATCCTTCGCCAGCATCAATGCCAGCGCTTCGACGACGAGATTGTGGTCGTCGCGCTGCGGCAATCCCGACACCGTCACGGCCCCGATGCAGCCGGTGCCTTTCACGTTGATCGGGAAGCTGCCGCCGTGCGGCGCGTAGTCGGCATCGGAAAGGCCGTTATCCGCAACCGTCTTGCCCTTCTCCTTGAGATCGAGACCGATCGCATAGCTGCTCCTGAAGTAGCGCAGCACCAGATTGCGCTTGCGCCGGACCCATTGAACATTGTCGGGTGTCACGCCGGGAAGCGCGGCATAAAAGACGGGCATCGAATGCAGTGTGATGTCGATGGCAATGCCAAGGCTGCGTTCGCTACCGAGTTCCTGTAGCAGCTTGCCAAGCTGCCAGGCCGTGCTCAGATCGAAAGCGTCGAAGCTTAGCGCCTTTTCCTGTTCCGCGATCCGCTTGAGGTCGTCTTCGCCCGTCACCATGTCTGCTTCCTCTCCTGCAATGCTTTTGACCGAACAATCGCAAGCAGAATGCAAAAGTAAAGCAAAATCGTGATGATACGGATGATGTCAGAACGTCGGCGCCGGGGGAAAATGCCTTCAGCTCGCCGCCCGTATCGGTGCAAACTGGCTCATGGCCCCGACAAAGGGCTTGGGTAGCGGTGACGCATAGGAGCCGCGCTTGCTGGTGGACAACCCGAGCGACACCAGCGCCTCGGCCTGCTTGACGGCGGCGGCGACGCCATCGATCACGGGCACGCCATAGATCTCCTGCAGCTCGCGCGCCAGATCGGTCATCCCCGCGCAGCCGAGCACGATCGCCTCCGCGCCATCCGCATCAAGCGCCCGCTCGATCTCGGCGCGAAGCTTGCCGATCGCGCCCGATGCCTCATCTTCCAGCTCCAGCACTGGAATGTCCGATGCCCTCACCTTCGCCCGCTCACCCATGCCATAGCGACGCACGAGGTTGTCGATCAGCACCCGCGAGCGCTCCAGCGTCGTCACCACGGTGAAGCGCTGCGCCAGAAAGCCGGCGGTGGCGACGGCGGATTCGCAGAGCCCAAGCACAGGCACATCGGCGAAACTGCGCGCTGCCTCCAGCCCCGTATCGTCGAAGCAGGCGATCACGGCGGCGTCATAGGTCCCCGCCCGCTCCTTCAGTTCGGTCAAAAGGCCGGGAATGGCCAAAGCGCCGTCATAGTGCCCCTCGATCGACACCGGCCCCATCCGCGAAGTGGCGGCGATGATTTCCGTGCCGCTGGCGGCCACGAGCCGGGCGGCGGCGGCCGCCTTCTCGGTCATGCTGGCGGTCGTGTTCGGATTGACGATGAGAATGCGCATCAGATCAGCTTATCTTTGCCTGTCGCGCGCGCAGCATCATCATGATGCCGAGCGCGACGAGAATGATGGTGAAGGAGAACAGCGTCGTCACCGTACCAAGCGCGTAGAGCACCGGCGTCGTCACGTTGGTGGTCATCCCGTAGATCTCGAGCGGCAGCGTGTTGTAGCTGCCAGAGGTCATCAGCGTGCGGGCGAATTCGTCATAGGAGAGCGTGAAGCCGAACAGGCCGACGCCGATCAGGCTGGGCGCGATCATCGGCAGCACGACATGCACGAAGGTCTGCCACGACGTCGCCCCGAGATCGCGCGCCGCCTCCTCGTAGGCGGGCGAGAAACGGTTGAAGACGGCGAACATGATCAGCACGCCGAAGGGCAGCGTCCAGGTCAGGTGCGCGCCGAAGGCCGACGAATACCACGCCGGCTTCAGCCCGCCCTGCTGGAACACCACGCCAATGCCGAGCGAAATGATGATCGACGGCACCACGAGGCTGGCGACCGTCGCATAGAACAGCAAGGTGGCGCCACGGAAGCGACGGCGGAAGGCGAGGCCCGCCAGCAGCGACACCACGACGGTGACCACCATCACCATCAGGCCGAGCGAGAAGGAGCGACGGAAGGATGCCCCGAAATCGCCCACCGCCTGCTTTTCGAACAGGTTGAAGAACCAGTGGACCGAGACCCCGTTGAGCGGGAATGTCAGGCCGCCATCCGGCCCCTGGAAGGACAGGATCAGGATTGCCGACAGCGGGCCGTAGAGGAACAGCACGAACAGGAGGAAGAAGGCGGCGAGCACGTAGAATTCGAGCGTGCGCTTTTCGTGGCTCATCTCAAAGCTCCTTGCGGATATCGACGACGCGCAGGATGGCGGCGACCATCATCAACACGACGATCAGAAGCACGACGGCATTTGCGGCGGCGGCCGGATATTGCAGCAGCGACATCTGGTTCTTCATCATCAGCGCGACCGAGGCGCTCTGCCCGCCGGACATGACCTGCACCGTCGAGAAGTCGGCCATCACGAGCGTCACCACGAAGATCGATCCGATGGCGATGCCGGGCTTGGCGAGCGGGATGACGACGTTCCAGAGGATCTGCCAGCCGCTGGCGCCGGCATCGCGCGCCGCCTCGAACAGCGAGCGGTCGATGCGCATCAGCGTGTTGAAGATCGGCGTCACCATGAACAGTGTGTAGAGATGCACCATCGCAAGCACCACGGCGAAATCGGAATAGAGCAGCCACTCGATCGGCTGCGGGATGATGCCCATCTCGATCAGCGCCGAATTGACCAGACCGTTGCGGCCGAGCACCGGAATCCACGAGATCATGCGGATGATGTTCGAGGTCATGAACGGCACGGTGCAGACGAGAAACAGGATCATCTGCGTCGACGTGCGGCGGATGTGAAAGGCGAGGAAATAGGCGACCCAGAAACCGATGAAGACGGTGAGCGCCCAGACGATGACGGTGAACTTCAGCGTGTTGAGATAGGTCTTCCACGTCACCCACGAGCCGAGCGTCTCGGTGTAGTTCATCGTCAGGAAAGCCGGATAGAGACCGGCGAAGTCATAGTCCCAGAAGCTGACCACCGCGATCATCAAAATCGGCAGGATGAAGAAGAAGCCGAGGATCAGGATCAGCGGCGCCGCCTGGAGATAGGAGGCGGCCCAGGCCGGAAGCCGAAAGCCTGGACTGCGAACCCGCGCGGCCTTCTCGTGTGTCTCTGCTGACGCGATCGTCGCCATAGCTGGTCCCTTTTGTTCAGTTGGCATAGTGCTGCGTGGCACCCCCCTCTGCCTGCCGGTATCTCCCCCTCAAGGGGGGAGATTGGCTGGGCGCGCCCTCACCACGTGTCGATCTCCCCCCTTGAGGGGGAGATGCCCGGCAGGGCAGAGGGGGGTACCCCACGGCAAAACCTCCCCTCGCACGGGAAGGGCAACCACATCCCAGCCTTAAGCCGCGATGAACTCGTTCCAGCGGCGAACCATGTAGCGGTCCTCGTCCATGACGGAGTTCCAGCACGCGACATGGCCCATGCGCTCTTCGAACGAGCCGCCGTCGCGAACCGCACCGGCCTTCTCCATGACCTTGCCCTCGGGCGAAAGGATATCGCCCTTGGCGGCCTTGCCTTCGATCCAGTAGCCCCACTCGTCCTCGGTCATGAAGCCCTTGGCGGTGTCCATGCAGGCCGAGTAGTAGCCCTGGCGGTTGAGGTAGCCGCCGACCCAGCCTGATGTGTACCAGTTGATGTATTCATAGGCCGCGTCGAGCTCGGCACCCTTCAGGTGCGAGGCAAGGCCGAGACCGCCGCCCCACGAGCGGTAGCCTTCCTTGAGCGGCTGATACTTGCAGGCGATGCCCTTGGAGCGGACGGCGGCGACAGCCGGCGACCACATGGACTGGATCACGACTTCGCCCGATGCCATCAGGTTGACCGACTCGTCGAACGACTTCCAGAAGGCGCGGAACTGGCCGTCCTGCTTGGCCTTGATCAGGAACTCGATCGTCTTGTCGATCTCTTCCTTGGTCATGTTGCCCTTGTCGGCGTACTTGATGTTGCCGAGCGCTTCCATGATCATCGCGGCATCCATGATGCCGATCGACGGGATGTTGAGGATCGAGGTCTTACCCTTGAACTTCGGGTCCATGATATCGGCCCAGGTCGAGATCTCGCGACCGACGAGGTCGGGGCGGATGCCGAGCGTATCGGCATTGTAGATCGTCGGCATCATGGTGAAGAGCTCGGTCTCGCCCTTTGCGAAGGTCTTGGCGTCCGCGCTCTCGACATAGCCGACCGTGTGCGGCGCCGTGCCCTGCGCAATCACGCTATCCGGCTTCAGCTTGCCGTTCTTGAAGAGCGGAACGACCTTGTCGTAGTACTTCAGCTTCTTCACATCCATCGGCTGGATGACGCCGGTCGGATAGACCTTCTTCAGGATCCAGTATTCGATGTCGGCGATATCGTAGCTGTCAGGCTGCGTGACGGCGCGTTGCGCGGCGGCGTCGGAATCGGTCGCCGTCATCTCGAGCGTGATGCCGAGGTCCTTTTTGCACTGCTCGGCAATCGCGTTGATGTTGGAAACGCCGGTGCCGAACTGGCGAAGCGTGATGTTCGACTGCGCCCAGATCGTCGGGAAGCCGGTGATCAGGCCGGAGCCGGCGGCCGCACCAAGGGCGGCAGCACCCGTCTTCAGCAGGCTGCGGCGGGAAATCCCCGCTGCCGTCTTGGTCGTCTTCTTTTCAGTTGTCATGTCAGTTCCCCTTCTTTTTGGCTGGTGAGGTTCATGCACGGCCGAGGAGGACCGCGTCCTCCAGGGCCCAACTCAGAGACACCGCATCGCCGACCGATACGGGTTTGGCGAAGTAATCGCCGTCACTCGCGATGACCGTGAAGTCGTCACTGCCCGCGCCGGCCACGGTGAGTTTCACCGAGGCGCCGCGATATTCGATGTTGGAGACGACGCCGTTGAAACCGAGCGTCTTGTCGGAAGCGGTATCGAGGCGCACCCGATCGGTGCGGATGCCGATATCAACGGGCTCGCCGGCAAGCCTGCCCTCGCCGCGCACCGAAAACGCCTGGCCGCCCGGTGCCTCGAGCGTCAGAACGCCATCGCCGACCGATACGACACGGCCTGACAGGACATTGTGGTCGCCCATGAAGCGCGCCACGAAGGCGGTCGCCGGCTCCTCGAACACCTTGCGCGGTGTCGCCGCCTGCTCGATCTTGCCGTCGTTCATGATGACAATGATATCGGCAAGCGCCATCGCCTCTTCCTGGCTGTGCGTGACGTGAACGAAGGTGATGCCGAGCGTCTTCTGAAGCTTCTTGAGCTCCGCCCGCATGCGGATCTTCAGGAACGGATCGAGCGCCGACAGCGGCTCGTCGAGCAACAGCGCCTCGGGATCGGTGATCAGCGCGCGGGCGAGAGCGACGCGCTGCTGCTGGCCGCCGGAAAGCTGCGCCGGACGCCTGTTGGCATAGGCCTCCATCTGCATGAGCTTCAGCATCTCTAGCGCCTTGGCGCGCCGCTCCTCCTTCTCCACGCCCTTCATCTTCAGGCTGAAGGCGACGTTGTCGATCAGGTCGAGATGCGGAAACAGCGCATAGGACTGGAACATCATCGCCGTGCCGCGCTTGGCCGGCGGAAAATCGGTGACAACGGTATTGCCGAGCCGGATATCGCCCGAGGAGATGCTCTCGTGCCCGGCGATCATCCGAAGTGTCGAGGTCTTGCCGCAGCCCGACGGCCCCAGAAAGCAGCAATAGGAGCCAGCCGGTATCTTCAGGCTGATCGCGTGCACGGCCGTGGTGGCCCCGTACACCTTCGAAACGGATGCAATATCGATCTCTGCCGCTTTCGACATCATGTCTTCCCCTGTTCGAGAAAGACGATGCATCTGCCGTGCCAGTTTCTATTGCGGCGCAACAACCCGTTACAAAAGCTCGAATTTCTGCCGGATCAACAACTGCGCAAAACTTGAGCCGCCCAGCGACGTGCACACGAAATAGGCTTTTGTCCGCAATTAAAGCAAAGGATCGTATACAATTTAGCCGCAACTTTGATCACAAAATCCGGTTAACTTTTCAACCAAAGGCGGATATCATTTGCCGGTCAAAGGGTACCAGATTTCATGAATACCGCTACCAATGCCATCCAAGCGACCGATGATTCAGCCGAATCCGGCGCCCAGCAGATCCGCGATGCCATTCGCGACGCAATCGTGGAACGCCGCCTGACGCCAGGAACGAAGCTGTCGGAAAGCGATGTCGGCAACCTCTTCAATGTCAGCCGGACATTGGCGCGCGCCGCATTGCAGGCGCTATCCTATGAAGGCTTGGTCAGCGTCGAAAAGAACCGCGGCGCCTTCGTTGCCTACCCCTCGCCGGAGGAAGCCCGCCAGATCTTTGCGGCCCGGCGACTGATCGAGCCCGGCATCCTGCGCGAGGCGGCTGCCAAGATAACCCCCTCAGAAATCCAGCATCTGAAGCAGCTCCTGCTCGAAGAGACGCGGCTGATGGGCGAGCGCGGCCAGACCGCGCGGCGCGCCGAAATCAAGGCATCGGGCGATTTTCACCTGACGATCGCAGCCATTTCCGGCAATGCGATCATGCAGAGGTTCATGGATGAACTGGTCGCTAGGTCTTCCCTGGTGATCGCGCTCTACGGACAGTCAACGATTTCAAGCTGCGGCCATTCCGAGCATGGCGATATTGTCGCCGCCATCGAGCGCAACGATCTGGACCACGCCTGCCATCTCATGGTGCATCATATCACTCACATCGAAGCCGATCTCGACCTGCGCGAGCGAAAGAGCCAGGGGCTGAAGGAAGCTTTCGACGTCTAGGGCCTCGACCGGATTTCCCGCTCGAGGCGATCGCGGCGCCGAACCGGTCGCCGCGATGCTTGAGGTCAACCGCGCGAGCGACGCTCGGCGGGCGCGCCGGCAACCGCGACGATATCGGGGGTTCCGGTGGCATGAAGGCGTTTACGCACGAGAACGGCCATGACGCGAGCAGCCGTGGAGAAGCTCATCTGGTCGAGCGGTCCCTCGCCTTCCCATGGTTTCGTCAGCCGCTCGGTGACGGCGCCGACGATGTTCATGGGCACGATGTCGTCGCATTCGCGCATCGCTTCGAAGACGCGACTGATGGGAACGACCCGCCCGTCAAATGTCACGATCGGTTCAGTGAGTTCCGTATCCCATTCTTCGAACGCATAAAGCGCATCGCGAAAGAGTTCCTGAAGGGTGAACGGGGCGTGTCCGTTGTGAAGTGGCGGCAAGGCATTCGTCATGTCTGTCTCCTCTTGTAGGGATAGTGCCAATTCCTCCTCATCGGTCGGCATCACATTGGAGGCAGAACTCTGGCCTCCTTCCGAACCGAATAACACGATCAATGTTATAGTGTAATATCTGCGTGATAAAGCCTTTTATCCACCCCAGCCTCGCAGCGGCGCCGATAAAAACAGTTATGCCATTGATATTATGGACAATACCAATGGCATATTTCAGATCAACTTAAGGTGCGAAATGCCGCGACTGCCCTTACCGGGCGATCGAGAACGACATGTTGACGGTGATGTTGTAGCTCGTCTCGCCGCCCTGAACCGGCACGGCCGAATCGGCACCCGCCTTCATCATCGCCGCGCGAAACACAGGAACAGGCTGCGGCCGCGGCCCGTCTTCCCTGATCTCGATGACGTTGCCGAGCTTGACGCCGGCAGCCTCGGCGAGCGTTCTCGCCTTTCTCATCGCATCGGCGACGGCATCTTTTCGCGCCGCCTCCATGGCGCTCTCCGGCTTGTCATTGGTAAACTGGATATCCCCACCCTGGTTGACGCCGAGCGTCACCGACTGGTCGATGATCGCCCCGAGCTTCGAGAGATCGCGAACCCGCACGGTCAGCGAATTGGAAACCTGGTAACCCAGCAATTCGGGCGGTTGCGGCTGCCCGTCACTGCTCTGCGGAAAACGAAACTGCGGCTGAACCGAGAAACCGGATGTCTGCAGGTCGCGTTCGGCCACGCCTGCCTTTTTCAAGGCATCGAGAACGTCGCTCATCGCCTTGTTGTTTCCGTCAAGCGCCTCGCGAGCGGTCTTTTCCACCTTGACGACCGACAGGTTGAGCACCGCCATATCAGGCGCGATCGACGAGCTGCCCTCACCGGCAACAGAAATAACGGACGGCGGCGTATCGGCAGCCAGCGCAGGCACACTGGCGGAAGCCGCAATCGGCAAGCCGAGCAGAAGACCGAAGGCAATCGTTTTGTTTTGCAGCAATGGCATGTTTTCACTCCCCGATTGTGATTTACGCCTTCCCTCTTGCCGTTTGATTGTGAAGCTATTGCGGCAGTCCCTTGTGACGATTGAAGAATTGCGTTAGAGCGAAACCGCACCGGCGAACCATTGCGCCGAGCGCACGACGACACCGTCGTCGCGGGCCTGTAGCTCAATGGTTAGAGCCGGCGGCTCATAACCGCTTGGTTGGGGGTTCGAGTCCCTCCGGGCCCACCATTATTCCTCTGTTGCGTTGGAATTGCTGAAAAACCTTGTAAACTAAGGCTTACTAGCTGCTGTGGCTCCAGCGTTGTAGTAATAAAACCTATAAATGGCCAAACCGCGAGGTCTGGCCACGCCAGCCACAAGAGTGCGTGTCACGATTTTTCGCGCGGCCCCTCAGAGATCCAACGTTTCAAATGCGCGATTCGGAATCGTGGATTCGGCAGCAAAGAACTCTGCAGCAGCCGGCTGCTACCCCAGTCGTCTGAAGGCAGACGTCACGGGAACCACTTCAGAACCTCCGGGCGCCTACCGCGATAGAACTCACACGTCCACGTTGGATATCACCGGCACGCTTTCAGAATATTCCGTTGTACAGATTGGAACGCACCGCCGCGGATCCAAGGGCCCATGACCCTGTTACGCTCAAATGCGTGCTATTAAAATAAAGAGCTTTCCCATCCAGGTATGGTGAGCATTCGCCGTACGGGCAGATAAGCGAATTGAAATCGTAGTACTCGACGCCCTCTATGCCAGAAATCGCATGCTTGACCGACGCATTGATGGAAGCAATTTCGGCAGAGAGATCTGCTTGTTTTGCTTGGCAATCGATCGGCAATCGGAGAGCTTTTGCAGCACAAAGCCGATCGTAGTCAGGAAACGCCACCACCTGACCTAGGACGGTGACTCGTTTACCTGCCTTTCTTAAAGATGAAATCGTCTTCGCAAATTCGGCCAAGAAGCCCTCGTCCTCACGTGCGAAGTAGTTTGAATATGCCGCAGATATGATGATGTGGTCATAATTCGGAAGCAGGGTTTTTGTTACGAGGTCGGCGGAGTACTGGCAATCCCGCGCTCTTCGACCGGACGAAAAGTGGCCAGCGTTTTGCAACAGCGGTGGGCAGTCGGAATGAGCAATGTTGCGAAACGATATGCCATCAACTTTTGCCAGTTCGCCCAGAATACCAATGTAATGCGAGGCATTGCTGTCGCCCCAAACGAGGGTTCGCGCCGAACCTCCGCTGCCAATCAAGCACTTGGGATTTTGAGTTTGTTTTGCTGAAAGGCGGGATGCTTGGCAGACGTACGAATATCGGAAGGCTTGTTTTGTCTGCTCTTCCACCAGCGCAACATTCTCCTTGTAATCTGCAGGTGTTAGCACTGGTATGAAACCACCAGCCTTGATGATGATGACACCAGCAATGAGTATTACCGCGGCCGGAGTTGCTGCCATCGTCGTGAAAATGCGAGAAAACGATTGCTGAGAGTGGCGAAACCGCTCCTCTATCAGCCGGTATGATCCAATAGAGAGGATCAGGATCGTAAGAAAAACAACCATCCCGGACACTAAGCCGATCTCGATATCCAGATAGCGCATATATGCGAGCAGTGGCCAATGCCAAAGATACATAGAGTACGACAGTTTTCCTATTTGCCGGGCGGGCCAGAGAGAAAGAACTGATGTGAGAAATTGAGGCTTCGTGCCAGATATAAGGAGCGCAACGGCCCCCGCTGTTAGCGGGATGGCATTAATACCGGGGAATGGTGTGGTCTCGTGCAAGAACATTGCGCTGCCCGCCACGGCACCCAAGCCCAAGAAGCCTGCTATCAGTAAGAGGTTTGGCGAGGCACATTCCACTATCTTCGTTCGCGACAGCGAAAACGCGAGCCCGCCAGCGCAGAGTTGAAATGCGCGCGATGGCAACATGTAGTAGGCTGAGGTGAAGTTATAGGTTCTTAACCAAAACTCACCCCAAGCAGCGCTGGCTACCACGATAACGATAAAACTGGGGATGGCCCAGCGAGGGCGCTTCAGGAGGACGTACAGCAAAAGTGGCCAGAGAAGATAGAACTGTTCCTCAACCCCCAATGACCACATATGCAGCAACGGGATGGTTCGGCTGTCGGGGGCGAAATAGCCTGTATCCAGGAACAAAGAGAAATAGATGTTGGCCGCTGAGAATACAGTCGCGATGGCGGAATGCGAAAGCCGGACTAGGTCGCTAGGTAGAAGTATGATGGCTCCCACGGCCAGCGTAGCTGCCGTAACAAAGAACATAGCCGGTGCAATTCTGCGAAGTCGACGCCGGTAAAATTCGAGAAAGTCCGCGATCGATGACAGGTTGTCAGCGTAGATCCGTTGGGTAATGATATAACCCGATATAACGAAAAACAGATCGACCCCCACAAATCCGCCCGGAATCAGGGCCGCGTTGATGTGGAATATAACAACGAACAACACTGCGATTGCTCGAAGTCCCTCGATGTCAGCGCGGAATATGTTAGGTCGCTCTTCTGCCAATTTTCTGGTCCTTGGATGTCGGCAGCACAATGCGGCCGCGAGCAGTTCCGTCAATATTCTGCTCTCGATTATTTCGGCCACTCCCCGCAAGCGCCTTTCGGGTGTTGCGTTGCAGAGACAGAGCTAGGCTAGGCCGGCGAAAACGCGTCTTAGTGCCTTCTTGGGTAAGCGGTTCGTGCCTAAACCGCGAAAGAGCCTGCCGGAGTAGGCGGCTTTCTGCGAAGACATGCGTCACGCCACATCTTGTGCACCGAGGGACCGATGCCCCACACATCCGGATATCAAAGAAACAAGGTCTCGTGCAGAATTGCCGATAAGAACGCCATATCATGCATCCACGAAAGCGAACAAAAGGCGCTGACTCGGCAGAGGCTGCTCTCGGACAAGACGCGTATTATTTCTTCTCTTCGTCGCGTTTGCTGCTGAAAAGCGCGTGGTATTCATCGTTCGCTTTTTCAAGGTCGTCATGGCGACCGATATCTAGCCAATACTCATGAAGCGGGAATGCCGCCCTTTTCCTGTTGTCGATATTTTCGAACAGCGAGGGCATATCAAAGTATTTTTCAGCTGGAATTAGCTGAAGCGCTTCAGGATTGATTACATAGATGCCCGCGTTGACAAAGAAATCGTATACCGGTTTTTCCGTGAAGCTTTTGATGTGTTGATGTTCGACATCGACCACGCCGTAGGGCAGCTGGTATTGATATCGATTTAATCCCATTGTTGCCAGCGCCATGTTCTCATAGTGGAACGAAAGCAATTGCCCGAAATTAGCCGAGGTCAGTATATCCCCATTCATCACGATCAACGGATGAGTTGGCTTGAAATTCAATAGTGACAACGCCCCAGCTGTTCCCATCCGAGTGCTCTCGCGAACATAAGTGATTTCTACTCCAAACTTTGCGCCGTCCTCGAAATACTCCTCAATGACCTGGGCAAGGTGGTTCACACATAGGGTAATCGAACGGAAACCCTGCGTCTGGAACTGCTCGATGATGGTCTCCAGGATCGGTCGCCCCCCCACCGAGATCATTGGCTTTGGCACTGTCTCGGTAACTGGTCGAAGTCGTGTTCCCAATCCACCCGCCATGATTACCACGGGGTGAAGGGCGATCGCCGGGTGCTGCAGATCGTCGGCATAAACAATGTCGACGACGACGCCGGCAGGTGTGAGGATCGGCATCTGACGCAAGCTGTGCTTTCGGAGCAGCGCTAGGATCTCTGATCGTGATGCGGCCTCAGTGGTAGTCCGCGGCGCGGAATACATGACGTCAGCAGCCATGGTATCCAGCGTCGCGCCACGCAGGATACCTCGACGGATGTCGCCATCTGTAATCGTGCCGACGAGTTTGCCTGCTTCATCGGTTACAAGAGCGATCTCACCGCCGCTTGCCTCGATGCACGACACGGCTACCGAGAGCGGCTGGTCCGCCCTAAGGCTGATTTCGGCGATCGAATGACTCTTCATTTGCAAACCTTGTTCATTCAAGCAGTTCGGCAACGGAGTGGCCCATTTGCCCACGAATTTCAATTGCCGATTCGCCAAGGAAGCCAAAAAGACTTGATGTTCCCAAACGGTGGATGCATACGAGCGCGGTATAACATGGTAGGCAGAAAACGATTGTCCGGAACGAGGCATACCGATTGTGTAGCGTTGGTGACCGCTCGGGGAGGTTCAAAACGCCTTCCTGGGAAGAATATCCGGCAATTGGGGGGACGGCCACTAATTGCCTGGAGCATCGCCGCAGCGCTCAAATCTCTTCATGTTCGTAGAGTGATCGTATCGACCGACTGTGTCGAGATTGCAGAGGCAGCAAGACAAGCGGGGGGCGAAGTACCATTTCTGCGCCCGCCGGAGCTTTCCGGTGACCATGCCGCTCATCAGGACGTCGTCGCGCACGCAGTAGACTGGCTGGAGCGCGACGAAGGTCGACTACCGGAGTTTCTCTGCCTGTTGCAGCCCACAAGCCCTCTGCGATGCGCATCGGATATTGATGCAACCTTGGACCTCATCATCGAAACAGAGGCAGACTGCGCTTTCGCCGTTTCGTCGGTTACGACACACCCCGCTCTCATGTACAGGCTTGACGGGCCGAAGGCGTCCCCGTACCTCCCTCCGCGTGACGGCTATGTTCGAACCCAGGATCTTGATCCTTTGTACTATGTGAACGGGGCGGTCTACGTGGTGCGCCCGAGCACATTTCGAGAACGCCAAACCTTGTTGTCCCAACACCCTGTCGCATATGTCATGGGTCACGAACGAGCGGTGGATATCGATCATGAGTGGGACTTCAGACTCGCTGAAATCCTTTTAGCAATGCGATCGGACTAGGCGACGATTCGCACCATGCGGATTGTCCGCGCGGTTGGCGGCGCCAGATACAGCCGGATTGAGAAATTTAAGAGATATGAGATGAACGCTACGCCGCTACACACAATTGCCACTGGTCGTTTGAGTTCTCTTTTCGACGTGGACGTTGCCTTGCTCGAGGAGAAGCTACAGCATGCGATCAGCGGCAAGCGCATCCTCGTCGTGGGCGGAGCCGGGTCTATCGGCTCAAGTACCGTACTACAGCTCATCACGCGAATGCCTAAAGCGCTCCATGTAATTGACCAGAATGAGAATGGGCTGGCTGAACTCGTCCGGCAGCTCCGCTCGAGACCGTCTGATTGGTCAGTCAAAGACTTCCAGGCGTTGCCGCTGGATTATGGTTCGGCGGCCGCCAGACACTTCCTTTACGCGCAGCAGGAATACGATTTGGTTCTAAACTTCGCGGCGCTGAAGCACGTCCGCTCCGAGAAGGATCCCTTCTCGACCTTGCAGATGTTTGAGACAAATCTCGTCAAACAAGTTCGTCTGATGACGTGGCTCGCCGAACGCGGCTTCGCGGGGCGCCTATTCACTGTCTCCACCGACAAAGCGGCCAATCCTTCATCAATGATGGGAGCAACGAAGCGCGTCATGGAGCACGTGCTTTTCAGTTCAAGTGCCGCACGCGCCCTTAGCGGTCCAAAGTCATCCGCACGTTTTGCGAATGTGGCCTTTTCGAATGGATCCCTCCTGCAAGGATTTCAAAACCGGCTTGCACGTGGCGAGCCCTTGGCCGCGCCTATCGACACGCGACGTTACTTCGTCTCCCTCGCGGAGTCGGGACAAATCTGTGCAATCGCTTCGACCGTGGTTCCGGACATGTCCATCGTCATTCCCAAGCTCAATCCAAACGAGCATCTCATATTGCTTCACGATATCGCCGAACGTTTCTTGAAGTGGCATGGTTTTTCGCCGGCGATCTATCAAGACGAAAAAGCGGCGTGCGCCAATGTCGAGAATGAGCGCAGCCGTGGCCGCTGGCCCTTGCTTTTGACCCCGCTTGATACCGCCGGGGAGAAGCCGTATGAGGAGTTTACGACCGCTGCCGAGCGTCGCGCAGACTTGGGCTTACCCAACCTTGAAACCGTTGAGTATGATCTGGCCAGCCAAGCGGCAGTCGACCAAGTCGTTGCTGAAGTCTGCAAGCTGCTAGAGGATCCCAAAACCGTGGTGAGCAAAGATCTTCTCAAGGAGATCATCGCAATCGTCGAGCCCGGGTTTCTAGAAACACATCGGGACTCCAAGACCTACCTCGATCAACGACTTTGATGAACCCGCGCGGGGACACCATAGATCGTGCTCCCACTTGCACAGTCCTCTATGACAACTGCGCCCGCTCCCACTGTGGCGCCGTCTCCAATTGTTAGGCCTTCGACAACCGTGGCGCCAACGCCGACATGTGCTCCGCATCCAACAGCTACATTGCCTGAGCAGGTGACACCCGGCGCTATGTGGACATGATCACCAATGCGGCAATCATGGTCAATACTCGCGCGGGTGTTGACAATGGTATTGTTGCCTATCCGGGTCCCCGCTTGAATAACGCTGCCGGCCATAATCACCGTGCCGTGTCCAATTGTAGACGACGGCGAGACAACAGCGGAAGGGTGGACCACCGTCAGCGGCTCAAGCCCCACCGACAAAGCTAGACCATAGAGTTGAGGACGCAGCGTCGACCCGCCACGTACGCTGCCAACGCCAATCACAAAATGCGTGGCTTTGTGCCTCTGAGAGATCGCCGCAATGTCGGCATCGGCTCCTAGAACCGGAAACCCCAATACGGATTGCGATGTCGCAGTCTCGCAGATCAGTCCGACGATCTCGACAGGCTCTTCTCGACCGATCAGAGAAAGGGCATCTAGCACGACCCGGGCGTGGCCGCCCGCGCCAAAACAAACCACCCGTATTGTCACAACCCTACCCTCACCTTTCGAGATCCGACAACTCGATCGGTTCACCGAGACCCAATTCTCTCGTCGTGCGACTCCCGACGACGGTCGCGTAGTATTTAGGCGCAAGTCCAGTGGCCGGCCGTAGCACGGAAACATCCCCTGCCGTTAAAATCGTCCCCGCAGGCAGAGGACGCGCAGCTTTGAGTCCCCTTCGCACCAACCTACGTGCCTCAAACTCAGACGGCCGTGGCTGTTTTACACCGTCACCCAGCAAGGTTTCGACGGTGTCAATTGCGGTAATCATGTTTGCAAGTTCGTGGGGCTCGATCGAGGCGGCGTGATCCGGACCTTTCATCGTGCGATCGAGCGTAACATGCTTTTCAATGACCTGCGCGCCGAGAGCGACGGCTATCGGAGCAGCGAATATTCCGTCGGTGTGGTCGGAATACCCCACGGGAAGTCTGAGTTCGCGAGCCAAGGTTTGCATCGCCAACAGGTTCACATCGTCGACAGCCGTGGGATAAGCGCTGGTGCAATGCAAGACGGTCAATGCCGGATGCTCGATGTCGCGATTCAACTGGACTTGGCTTATCAGGGTAGCTGCTTCTTTCACTTCTTCAAGATCCGCCATACCAGTGGATAGAATGATTGGCAGGCCTCTCGAAGCACAATCCTGCAGATAGGGAATGTTTGTGATCTCTCCCGAAGGTATCTTTATTCGCTTCACACCGATGTCGCACAACAAGTTCAACGAGCGGCTGTCGAATGCGGTGGACATGAATTCGATTCCACAGGCCTCACAATGAGCCGCCAGCAAGCGGTGATCCTCGTCGCTTAACTCGAGGGCGCGCAGCATAGCGTGTTGGTCCTCTGCGCCACTAGCCTTTTGGTAACCCACCGTGTCGGTGTTGGGGGTGACGATCGTATCCGCAGTGAACGATTGGAACTTTGCGGCCTGTGCGCCTGCTTTCGCCGCTTCATCGATTAGCTTCAAAGCGAGATCGAGGCTGCCATTGTGATTGACGCCAATTTCCGCAATTACAAAGGTCTTCACGATCGATATCCGCCTATTTGATTGACTTTCCCGGTATTAGCTTCTTTCTGGAACCTGCCGCAAGATCACATAGGCCTTCAAAGGAATTTCGCATGCGCAGTGTACTCGTCGTAACGGTGGGTCGCTCGGATTACGGCATCTACCGTCCGCTTTTGGAGCGGATCAGAGCCTCGTCTAAGCTTAACTACCGCCTATTGGTCAGCGGAGGGCATCTATCGCGACGAGCAGGCTACACTGTCGAGGAAATAGAGGCCGACGCGCAGCCAATCGCGGCGTTGCTTCCTCTGCCGGATACATTGGACAGCCAGGCGCAGACTACCAGGGCAATGGCCACCGCCATGTCTAGCATGGCGGATCATCTTGCGCAGGAGCGGCCTGATATCATTTTGGTGCTGGGCGACCGCTTTGAAATGTTCGCAATTGCTGCCGCATCAGTCCCCTTCAATATTCCGATAGCTCATATCCATGGTGGTGAACTTTCTTTTGGTGCGATAGACGATGCATTCCGCCACGCCATCACGAAGATGGCCCATCTTCATTTTGCGAGCACCGCTGAATATGCCGGCCGGATCATCCGGATGGGGGAGGAACCATGGCGGGTTACAGTAAGTGGGGCGCCGGCACTCGACAATCTCCTGATTGCCAAGCTCCCTGAACGTTCAGACCTTGAAAAGAGATTTGGAATTTCTTTGGAGCGGGCACCTCTTTTGGTGACCTTTCATCCAGTGACCAGACGCATCGAGACCGTACAACAGGAGGTTGCTGCGATTATCATGGCGTTGCAGCAATTTGACATCCCCATCGTGTTCACCGCGCCCAATGTAGATGCCGGGAGTGATGTCATCCGACGTCTAATTCAGGAATTTTGCCAGGAGAGACCCTATAGCTTCTTTGTCGAGAGCTTCGGCGCGCTCAATTACTTGGCCATGCTGCGCTATTCCGCGGCGATGTTGGGGAATTCATCAAGTGGTCTAATCGAAACGCCATCATTCATGTTGCCCACGGTCAATGTCGGCGATAGACAACAGGGCCGTACACGGGCCCGCAATGTAATTGACGTCGAAGCCACCAGCGAGGCCATCGCAGCGGGTCTGCAGACTGCGCTTGATCCGAGTTTCAGGGCGGGGCTGGCTGGTTTGGTTAGTCCCTATGGGGATGGCCACGCGGCAGACCGCATTGTGAAGGTTCTCGAAGAGGTTGATTTGGATGCAGGCTTGCTAGTTAAGCGGTTTTACGATGGCGCCGAGCAAAGCACGTGAGCGCGGCTCCACGCACGCACCTCATCAACGACGTAGGCTTGGTCGTCCGACGTCAGATTTGTTGAGCAGGGAAGCGTCACGATCTTGTCCCAAAGATATTCGCTGACGGGCAAGGCCGCTCGAGGAGCGTTCTTATAGGGCGCCTGGAGATGCATTGGCTTCCAAAATGGACGTGCATCTATGTGCCGCTCGCGCAACGCTTGGCGGAGTCTGGCGCCTCTTGCGCCCCCATCCGGAGAATCGAAATAGAAGCCAGAGAACCAGGCCGCACTTTCTCCCCAACTGGGATTGGGAAAGGCCTTAGCGCCTGAGATGTCCTGAAACGCCTCTTGGTAAGTAGCCGCAATTCGCCGCTTGGCCGCAACGAATGCATCGAGCTGTTCCATTTGCGCACAGCCGACGGCGGCTTGTAAGTTCGTCATGCGATAGTTGTACCCGACAACATCATGGTCGTAATCGGTGCCGACCCTAGCCGTTGTTGTAAGGTGACGGAAGGCCTGCATGAGATCCTTGCTGCAGCACACCACCGCACCACCGCCACCAGCCGTGACGGTTTTGTTGCCATTGAACGAGTACATGGTGAAATCAGCACCAAGGGCCCCCGAGCGATGCGCTCTATAGGTCGCCCCCAATGCGGCCGCGCCATCAACCACAACCGGCAATCCGGAACTCTTTGCGACCTGAATGATTGCATCCATGTCTGCGGGAATTCCCAGTGTAAAAACGGGCACGATAGCGGAGACACGGCGTCCCGATGGTATGTGAATTCGCTCTCCGGCCCTGATTTCTGTGTTCTTCGCGATCTGCTCGCCCACCTGGCGAGCATCGAGAGTCCAACTATCTCGGTCGACGTCGAAGAGCCAAGGAGTGGCCCCGCAATGCGAGATGGCGTTTGCAGATGCAATAAACGTCAGGGCTGGGCAGATAACCAAATCATTATGCTTAACGCCCACCGTCAAAAGCGCAGCATGCAGCGCGGTGGTGCCAGCTGACGTCGCGACAGCATAGGGCGCGCCTGCCGCAGCGGCCACCATTTCCTCAAATTTCGTAACATATGGCCCGACACTGGAAACGAATGTCGACGTCACACAATCGGATAAGTACTTTTCTTCGTTTCCTGCGAGATTGGGTACGGCTAGTTGTATCATAGGAACCTTCTGTAGGCTGATTTGAAGAGTTCGCCTGCTACCCTGGCTTTACGCAGGTAACGTGTTGCGTGCGTAATGTATTTGTTTCTACGGTGGGATTTTTCGATCAGCTGCTGAATCGATTCAGCAACTGAGTTGATGTCCGGAATGGAAGAAACAGCTGTCGTTCTAGTCAAGAGTTCCCCCGAAATGGCGGAAGCTATTCCACTGGGGTGACCGCTGCTGAGCCGAAAACCCGTGGAAGTGCAATATGGCTCAAGAAACTCTTTCGAAAGAGGAGAATATGCAACGACCGGGTGTCCTAAGTGAAATGCCTCGATCCCCACGGACGAATATCCCGTGACCACAACATCCACAGAATTGAGCACGGAAGTGAGCGGAAAACGATCTACGAAATGTATTCCGTCCATCTCCGCGGGATTTGGATCCAGTCGCCTCACCCCGGGATGCCGCCTCACCCAGAGTTCGGTATTACTGGGAACGGAGTTGCGAAGCAACTCTAGCCACTTCTCATCTTCCTTGTATTGCAAGAAAATCCCTGCGATCTTTTTGCCTTTACTACGAGTCTGCTCAGCAAAATGCAGTAATTCATCACTAAGTTGGCTGTACCGAGCAAAACCTGTGGAGGCCGGTTCTTGAGCAGAGCCGTACGCTTCAACCAATTTTTCAAGCTGAAAATGTCCGGGACCAATTATTTTAGACCTGCCGCGAGTGAGAGGATATCCATCAAGGTTCTCGTGGTCATGCTTGGTCCAGCAAAGAAAATGGTCCGGAACGCAAGACATCGACTCGTTCTTCAACTCCGGCCAGGAATAGGCGTGGTGATATCGACCTTGAAGCCCGTGCTGAATGTCGACGGTAGGTATGCCGAGTGATTTCGCGGCAGACACTGCGCCCCAACCGTGGGCGCTATAGTAGTTAGTTACGAAAAGGCACTTGAGCGCGGCGTTGCTTTTAAAGACCTGCTGGTAGTGGACGCGCAGCTTCAGCGTGTTTTCGATTTGTTTTAAGATGCTTTTTTGGGTTTTATCATCGATCCCGCCGTCGCCCCCTAGAGAGGTTGATAGACGTTCCTGGAGTTTGCTCAGTTCGCCTTTCGAGCGTGAATCTATCTTGGCTCGGCGCACCTTGTCCGAGAGACTGATGCTCGGAAAGGCGCAAACACGATTTTCGGGCACGCTGTCATAGTAGGCAGTTAGCGTGCGAATCCCCTTTTTCCCCAAGGCATTTCTAAGGGGGTCGAGGTGTGGATTGAGAAGAATTCCGTCTATCTCGATCGCCGGGGCGACATTTGCAAGAAACAAGACATCACAATCGAAGTGGAGGTCCGGCGAACTCGAGCTATCGGTCGCAGAAGGAACATCTACAGCTTTGATGGGCGCTCTTGCGACGAAACGTGTCCGCTGGTTTCGATTGAGCTCTCCCATGATGATGGTGGCCTTGATTATCGGCCAAACATCAAGGCCCTCGATTTGAAGACGCCGCAGCGCATCGAGGTCTCCGTCGCCTTCAAGCCTGCTCAACCACGAAAGCCACTGCTTGCGCGTCGCTTGTTCGTCTGCCGTAATATCGTCTGCAGGGCCTTCGGACTCGCGGTCAATATTCATCGGCTAAGCTTCTCCGTTACCGGGTGTTCGGAAAACAGGAAAAAGGCACGCGGTCAAGGCAATAATCCAATTTACGTTCGCAGAACCAACCGAGAGTGGATTGACTAGTTAAGGCTTAAATCATCGATAGGCATCACCTATCGGAAGTGAGGGACCCATTGATTGACCAACACTAGATGCGCTTATTGCGGGGTTGCATACGCAAGCTGTGCCATTTATGAAATTTTGCTGAGATCAAGTTTGAATTCTCAAGATTGTTCAGTAAAAACAATAAACATTCTCGCCGCCCCGTCATTTCGTTTGAAACAGAGTCTGGCGCATGTGAGGTAGGAGCCGCCGCCTAGCTAGCTTAGTTTAGGTCTGGCACACATTTTTGTTGGCGCTCGAACCGTGGACTTTTATACCCCGTTGAACACGAGGGAACGAGTCACATGGTGTCAGATCAAAACCACTTTGAAGTCGAGTTTGATATCGATGGCAAAATCGTCGATTTCCTAACCTCGACTCTTCTCGACGCCACCCCAGAAGAGCGCGTTCGTCAACGATACCTTCGCGTTCTCCACTATGAGTATGGATATCCCAAGGAGTTCATGAAAAGAGAGGTGGCGATCCATCACGGAAGCTCGCTGCTAACCGATACTCGCGGTCGGCCCGTGCGCGCGGATATCGTTATCTACAGAGACGCTGCCGCCTGCGCATCTAAGGACCAGGGGCGAATATACCTCGTCATAGAGTGCAAGGCTCCGAGCATCAAAGCCGGCCACAACCAACTTGTCTCCTATGTTTTCAATACGAGCGCCGAGGGTGGCGTCTGGTTTAACGGCTCAGGAGAGGATGATGAAGTTGCCTACTTCCGTCGTGTCTCTGCTCCTGAGAGCGAATTCAAAGAGTGGATTGGTATCCCGCGCTATAAGGAGGCATGGGACGCGCTCGGTCGTCGCAAGAAAGTAGACCTCAAGAAACCGAAGGACATAAAGGGCCTGCTCCGGCGTTGCCACAATCGTCTACACGGGCGTGGCAATGACAGCGAGGAAGAGGATCTGACCATGGATATGGTTAGGATTATGCTCGCAAAAGCGATGGACGAAGAAGGCACTGATCCCCTGCCATCCTTCTATTGCACCCCAGAAGAATACATCTCTGAAGCCGGCATAAATTCGGTCAAAGGGCGTATAGCGAAGCTATTCGACGACGTGAAGCGGGCCAACCGAGATGTATTCAACGAGCACGAGCGGATCACAGTCGGAGCGAGAGCAGTCGCCGACGTTGTCGTTGAACTGCAAGAGTACAGCCTACTTTCAAGCTCGGGTGCAGCCCACGAATGGGACCTTATGGGGCATGCTTACGAGCAGTACGCATCCGTGTACCTGAAGCGCGAAAAAGGCCAATTTTTCACAAACCGGCTTGCGGTCGATCTCATGGTGTCGATGGTGCAGCCCGACTACATGGATGTGATTCTGGACCCTGCCGGAGGCTCGGGAGGCTTCTTAACTGGGACTATGCGATATGTTCGCAATCGTATCGTCGACAGTGAAGGCAGCGAAATAGCCAAACAGAGACAACTCGAACGGCACAAAAAGAACCTGTTTCTCGTAGACGCTAGCCGACGACTGGTGAAGGTCGCGAAAACGGCCATGATCCTCAACGGAGACGGCCACGCCGGCATGACCGCTGGCGATAGCCTTGGTTCATATGAATCATTTGACAAGACAATCGTTAGTCAGGCCGGTCGCTGCGTACCTACCGTTATTCTGACAAACCCTCCGTTTGCTGGTGTCGGCGATGGACGGATCACACATGAAGAAGTGCTTCGTCGCTTTGATGCGGGCAAGCGATGGGTAGAAGTTGATGGTGAATACCGGAAGACTGAGGAGTTTGCACCGGATGGAGTGCCACCTGAACTTCTCTTCTTTGAAAGGTGCGTGGACTGGCTTAAGCCTGGGGGTAAACTCGGAATCGTTCTTCCCAAGAGCTTCTTAGATACTCAAACATATCGCCCGGGTAGAGAGATCCTCTTCGCTCGATGCCGCCTGTTGGCTATCATAAATTGTCACAAAAACACCTTCCAGCCCTTCACTGGGGTGCGAACGTGTATTGTTTTTGTCCAGAAGCTAGCCGAAGGCGAAAGCGCGCCCTCGAACTATCCGATATTCATGGCAATCTCGCGCAAAATTGGTCAGGATAGCGAGGGTGTCCCAATCTACAAGAAGGACGCGCTCAACAATCCAACTGACGAGCTTGACGATGACCTGGCAGACATCGGAAAGGCCTTTGATGATTTCAGGCAGGGAAAGCTCAAGAGCTCAGGCTATTTCTTTGCGGTCGACCGGAGCAAGATTGAGAAGAATCTGAACATCAATCCACAACTGTTTCTTCCTCACCTCAATGAGACTTTGGAGGCCATCCAAGGTCTTGATGGTGCTGATGGATGGTCGGTCTCGACCATTGGAGCAATGTCGACCGGCATCAAGATTTTCAAGGGGCCCCGTTTCAAGAGTGAGTCGATTATTGTTGACGATGACCTTGCCCCGTTGAAATAATCCATTTTGAAGTAAGCTCTGGCCCATTGAGAGGACCAGGGAATGAAGCGCAGCCGTTTCACAGACGAACAGATTATCGGCA
>NZ_JAUDRY010000008.1:0-263905 GCF_030382195.1 Rhizobium sp. S96 | reverse complement strand
CGGATGGTCGAACACACGCGCACAGGCCCCAGACTCTACAACCTTCCCAAGATAAAGAACAAGCACATCGTCCGAAATCAAGCGGACAACCGATAAGTCATGGCGCCCTTGTGAAATATATTTCTACTTGTGAATTATATTGACTCGCGCTCCTTCTTGCACTTTATTGTGTTCATCGAACTTCGAGGAGGAAGTTCGGTTTCAACGCGATCAGCGGCGTCTATGCGACGCTCTCGGGCTTTTGGGAGGGGCTTCGGCCTCGAGGAGGAAACTTGCGCAAATTTATCGGCTCGACCGCCATGGCGGTTCTTGCAACCACTTTTCTGGCCGGCACTGCGTCGGCGGCTACGGATAATCCGTTCCGTTGCAAGCCGGGCGAAAAATACGTGATGAACGTGATGGTCTCGGGCGTGGAATACTGGTTCCCCGTCTATGAGATGTTCAAGCAGGCCGGTCAGCAGTTCGGCTGCGAGACGGAATACACCGGCACGCCGGAATATGACGTCAACAAGCAGATCGCCAGCTTCGACCAGGCGCTGGCGCAGAACCCGGCCGGGATTCTCGTTCATCCGATGAACTCCGATCCGTTCATCGAGCCGATCAATCGCGCCATCGGCCAGGGCACGGCGGTTGTCACCTTCGCCGCCGACTCGCCGCTGTCGAAGCGCGTTTCCTTCATTACCTCGGACAACACACGCGAAGGCACCTACGCCGCCGACGCGATTGCAGAGAAGATGGGCGGCAAGGGCGAATATGCGGTGCTCGAAAATCCGGGCCAGGACAACCACGACAAGCGCATCGCCGCCTTCATCAGCCGCATGGAGACGAAGTGGCCGGACATGAAGCTCGTCGGTCGCGCAGCCTCCAACCAGGATCCGACGAAGGCCTATCAGGGGCTTTCGAGCATCATCCAGGCCAATCCGAACCTTGGCGCTGTCTTCATGCCGGAGGCGAATTCGGCGATCGGCGCATCGCAGGCCAGCAAGGAAAACGGCGGCAAGGTGCTTGTCATGTGCGCCGACGTCAACGCCAACATCCTGGACATGATCAAGGCCGGCGAAGTCTTCGGCTCGATCAATCCGAACCAGGGCATGCAAGGCTATATGGGCTTCATGCTGCTCTGGCTGGCCAAGCACCCCGAGCTGATCGACCCGATGAACGACGCCAAGCGCTCCGGTTTCAACCCGATGAGTATTCCAGTCGTCGATAACGGGCTTTCGATTGTGACGGCTGATAATGCGGACGACTTCTATTGGGACAAGTACCTGAAGCGCCGCGGCACCAAGGGTATCGAGGAGTAACCTCCCGGGCGAGTACCATCCGCGTCATGCGGCGCGGATGGTACTCCACGGAGGAGGAGGACGAAGATGGCTGAACCGGTTCTGTCGATCCACGGCGTTAGCAAGCAGTTCGGCGCTATCCAGGCGCTGACGAACGTCGATTTCACCCTGGAGAGGGGGGAAGTCCACGCGTTGTGCGGCGAAAACGGCGCCGGGAAATCGACGCTCATGAACATCATTGC
Source organism: Rhizobium sp. S96 (assembly GCF_030382195.1). Lineage (NCBI taxonomy): Bacteria > Pseudomonadati > Pseudomonadota > Alphaproteobacteria > Hyphomicrobiales > Rhizobiaceae > Rhizobium > Rhizobium sp. S96. Next base: position 262,383 of record NZ_JAUDRY010000008.1, on the reverse strand, counting down.
CGGGGTTGTGCAGCCGACCGAGGGAGAGATCCGGGTCGATGGCAAGGCTGTGAGGATATCGTCGCCTGCCGCCGCGCAGATGCTCGGCATCGGCCTCGTCCACCAGGAAATTGCGCTTTGCCCGGATGCGACGGTCGCAGAGAACATGTTCATGGCAGCCACCAACCGTCGCCGCTCACCCTTCATGAACTACCGGGCGCTGGAACGTGATGCGCAGGCTGTGATGAACCGGCTTGCCGCCATCGAGGTCCGCCGCAAGGTTGCAGACCTGCCCATTTCCAGCCAGCAGCTTGTCGAGATCGCCAAGGCGCTGACACTCGACTGCCGCGTGCTGATCCTCGACGAGCCGACTGCGGCCCTGACGGAAACCGAGGCGCAGCAGCTTTTCTCGATCATCCGCGATCTCAAGTCGAACGGCATCTCGATCATCTATATCAGTCACCGCATGGCTGAGATCTTCAGTCTCTGCGACCGGGTGACGGTCTTCCGCGATGGTCGCTATGTCTGCACGGATCGTATCGCTGACGTGACCCCGGATGATGTCGTCCGTCGCATGGTTGGCCGCGAGATCACCCAGCTCTATCCGGACAAGCTCGGACCTGACGACGTCGGCGGCGAGACCATCCTGAATGTTGACGGCTTGGGCGACGGCGAGCGGTTCCATGATGTGTGCCTTGACCTGCGCAAGGGCGAAATTCTGGGCATCGGCGGGCTCATCGGTTCCGGCCGTACGGAGATTGCCGAAGGAATCTGCGGACTTCGGTCGCGCACGGCGGGCGGCATCCGCCTGCACGGCAAGCCGCAGGCGATCAACACCTATGCGGATGCGGTCAAAGCCGGCATCGTTTACCTCTCGGAGGACCGCAAGGGTTCCGGCGTATTCCTGGAGATGTCGATCGCCCAGAATATTTCGGTGCTGAACCTCAAGGCCTTCACCAATCGCGCAGGCCTGCTGAACGGCCGTGCCGAAGCAGCGCTTGCAGAGGATTTCGCGCGCCGGCTCGGCGTGCGTATGGGCGGCGTCGAGGCGCCGGTCAAATCGCTTTCGGGTGGCAACCAGCAGAAGGTAGCCATCGCCAAGCAGCTCGCTGTCAGGCCGAAGGTGATCCTGATGGACGAGCCGACGCGCGGTATCGACGTCGGTGCCAAGACCGAGATCCATCGTCTGTTGCGGGAGCTTGCGCGCTCCGGCATTGGCATCGTCGTCATCTCGTCGGAGATGCCGGAATTGCTCGGGCTTTGCGACCGGGTTCTGGTCGTCAGGGAGGGGCGCATCGCGGGCGAACTCGGCGCAGACAATATGACGGAAGAGGCCGTGATCCGCCTGGCATCAGGGATCGGCGCGGTAAGGACGGCAGATCATGCCGCGTGAAGATGGAAGGGGAGAGACGGGCATGGCGATTGATACGATGACGGCGGAGATACAGAAGACAGGGGCGTGGAAACGCATCGGTACGATGCGCGAAGCGGGATTGATCGCAATCATCCTCGCCCTCTGCGTCGCCATGAGCTTTGCCTCGCCGCACTTTCTGACGCTGGGCAACTTCCGCGCCATGCTGATGAGCTTCTCGGTGGAGGGCATCGTCGTCGTCGGCATGACGATCCTTTTGATCGTCGGCGGTATCGATCTGGCTGTCGGCTCGGTCGTCTGCTTTGCCATGGTGCTTTCCGGCTCGCTGTTCCTTGCCGGGCTGGACCCATGGACCGCGTCGCTGATCGGCATCCTTGCCAGCGGCGTCATCGGCGCAATCATGGGCTTCTTCGTGACCGTCGTGGGGCTCAATCACTTCATCACCTCGCTTGCGGGCATGGTGATCGTGCGCGGACTGTGCCTCATCATCACCAAGGGCACGCCGCTTTCGCTCTTCACACTCCCGGCAGGTTTCAAGGCCGTCGGCCAGGGCACGTTCTACGGTGTGCCGTATGTCATCGTGATCTTCGTCGCCGTCGTCGTCCTGTTCGATTTCCTGCTGCGCCGGGCAACGGCGTTCCGCAAGGTGTTCTATACGGGCAGCAACGAGAAGGCGGCACTCTATTCCGGCATCAAGACCAACCAGGTGAAGTTCTGGGTCACGGTGCTCTGCTCCACGCTCGCGGGCGTCGCCGGGGTGATTTACATGTCCCGCTTCGGCGCCGCGACGCCGACCTTCGGTGTCGGCATGGAGCTCAACATCATCGCAGCCGCGGTGATCGGTGGCGCCTCGCTCAACGGCGGTTCCGGCACCATCCTCGGCGCCATCCTCGGCATCGCATTGCTCTCGGTCGTTACCTCGTCATTGATCCTGCTGAACGTCTCAGTCTATTGGCAGGACATGATCAAGGGGTGCATTCTCCTTGCCGCCGTTTCCATCGATCATTTCCTGCACAAGCGGAAGGCCGTCTGATATGCGGATCGCCAGACTGAAACCCAAGACCACGGCGCCGCGCGAGGAAATCGTCATCGCGCGCCAGATGCACCAGGCGCTCGTGCTGCACTTTCTGGAAGGCCTGACCCAGGCGCAGATCGCCGACCAGCTCGGCATCTCGCATGCGACAGTCAACCGGCTGATCAAGCGCGGTCGCCAGCTCGGCCTCGTCGAGATCAAGATCAAGTCGCCGGTCGAGCCGCTGGTGGATATGGAAGAGCGGCTGCTCGCGCTTGGCGGCATCAGCCGCGCCGTCGTCGTGCCGACCGTTTCCGACAACCCGCAGACCGCACTTCAGGCGGTCGGCGAGGCGGCAGCCCGGCTGCTGATCGAAGAGATCGCCGATGGCGACACGATCTGCATCACTGGCGGCAAGGGCGTCAGCGCCGTCGTCGCCGGCCTGCAACCCGGCCGCCGCTTCGATGTCGAAGTCATCCCCGCGACCGGCTGTGTTCAGGGCAAGCACTATACCGACGTCAACCATGTCTCGACGCTGATGGCCGAACGACTGGGTGGCCGCTCTTACCAGATCCACGCGCCGCTCTTTGCCGACAATGCCGAGCAGCGCGCGATGCTGATGGCCATGCGCTCCGTCGCCGATGTCTTCCAGCGGGCGCGCGAGGCGAAGGTTGCCGTCGTGGGCATCGGCTCGATCCTGAGCAGCGACTCGACCTATTACGACCTGCATCCATCATCGAGCACCGATCGCATGGCGATCGAGCACGCCGGCGCGAGTTCCGAACTGCTTGCACACCTGCTCGATGGCGAAGGCCAGCTTTGCGACTACAGCCTCAATCGATCGCTGGTCTCGCTGACACTGGACGAGTTTGCCTCGATCCCGACGAAGATCGGTGTCGCCAGCGGGTTGAACAAGGCGGGCTCCATCCTCAGCGTTCTCAGAGGCAATCATCTCGACACGCTGGTGACCGACGAGGCCACCGGGGCGCGCATTCTTGAAATAGCATCCGAGGAAGGACATCAGGCATGAGCGGCGAACAGTTGACCCGCGAGATCGGGCACTCCGGCGTCAAGGCCTCGGCTGTCGGGCTTGGAACATGGGCGATCGGCGGCTGGATGTGGGGCGGGACCGACGAGGCGGAATCGATCGCCGCCATCCAGGCTTCGCTGGATGCGGGTGTCACGCTCATCGACACGGCGCCCGCTTATGGGCTTGGCCGCTCGGAGGAAATCGTCGGCAAGGCGCTTGCCGGACGTCGCGACCAGGCCGTGATCGCGACGAAGTGCGGTCTGGTCTGGCACACGCAGAAGGGCCGGCATTTCTTCGATCAGGACGGCAAGCCTGTTCACCGCTATCTCGGCCGGGACGCGATCGTCCACGAGGTGGAACAAAGCCTACGCCGGCTCGGCACGGATCATATCGATCTCTACATCACCCACTGGCAGGACGCGACGACACCGATCGAGGAGACTGTCCGGGCGCTGGAAGAGTTGAAGGCGGCGGGCAAGATCCGCGCGATCGGCGCCAGCAACGTCGATCGGTCCGAGCTTCAGCGCTACATCGAAACCGGGTCGCTCGATGCGATCCAGGAGCGGTTCAGCATGATCGATCGGGCGATCGAGGCGGACCTGCTGCCGCTCACTATTGCAAGCGGCGTGTCGACGCTCAGCTATTCCTCGCTGGCGCTCGGGCTGCTCTCCGGCGCGGTCGGGCCGGACCGCATCTTTTCGGGCGACGACCAGCGCAAGGACAATCCGCGCTTCTCGGTCGCCAATCGACAGAAGGCGAAGGACTTCTCCGATGCCATCCGGTCGGTCACGGCGCGACATGATGCGAGCATTGCCCAGGTGGTGATCGCCTGGACGCTGGCGCAGCCGGGGATCACCTTTGCGCTCTGTGGCGCTCGCAACCCGGCGCAGGCGCTTGACAATGCAAGGGCCGGCACGCTTCGGCTTTCGGTTGACGATCTCAAGGCTATCGACGCGGCGCTCTCTGCCAAGCTCGCCCATATGGACGGATAACGGACCAGCATCATGAACCGTAAAGAGACATTGGACGGGCTTCGCGAAAGCCCGAAGGTGGACGTGTGCGTCCTCGGCGGCGGGATCAACGGGCTCAGCGTCTTTCGCGAGCTGGCGTTGCAGGGCGTCAACGTGCTGCTTGTCGAGCAGGCGGATTATTGCTCCGGTGCCAGTGCCGCGCTTTCCCGCATGGTGCATGGCGGGCTGCGTTATCTCGAAAACGGCGAATTCAGTCTCGTGCAGGAATCCCTGGTCGAGCGGGACCGGTTGCTGCGCAATGCGCCGCACTATGTTGCGCCATTGGCGACGACGGTTCCGATCTTCGATGTGTTTTCCGGCTTCGCCAATGGAATTGTCCGGTTCCTCGGGCTTAGTCGCAGGCCGAGCCGTCGCGGCGCCGTGGTCATCAAGGCGGGGCTCAGCATCTACGATTTCCTGACGCGAAAGCGCGCGTTGATGCCGCGCCACCAGTTTCGCGGGCGCAGGAGCACGCTCGCCAAATGGCCGGCACTCAATCCCGCGATCCGCAACTCCGCAACCTACTACGATGCCTGGGTAAGCCACCCGGAGCGCATTGGCATGGAATTGTTGGTCGATGGCCTCACGTCGAGTGCGAACGCCGCTGCGCTGAACTACGCGACTGTCGAACAGAATTCGGGCGGAGAATTTCTGCTGCGCGACGGTCTCTCGGGCGAGACGCTGACAATCAAGCCGGCATTGATCATCAATGCGACCGGTGGCTGGATCGATATCGCCAACGGCGCGCTCTTTCCCGAGAAGGGCCGCCCTGCACCATTGATGGGGGGCACGAAGGGCTCGCACCTGATCATCGACAATGTCGGCCTGCGCGAGATGCTCGATGGGCACATGATCTACTACGAAAACGAGGATGGGCGCATCTGCATCCTCTTTCCCTATCTCGGTAAGGTGCTGGTCGGCTCGACGGACATAAGGGTCGATGACCCCGGCACGGTGCGCTGCGAGGCGGACGAGCGCGACTATATCCTTCAGTCGCTTGCGTTCGTATTACCCGGCGTCGTGATCCGGCCGGAGGAGATTGTCTTCCAGTTTGCCGGGGTGCGGCCGCTGCCCGCCAGCAAAGACAGCTTTACCGGCCGCATTCCGCGCGACCATTTCTGCACTGTCATCGAGGGTAACGACGGCGGCCCACCGGTGCTCTGCATGATCGGCGGGAAGTGGACGACCTTCCGCTCCTTCGGCGAACTGGCCGCCGACATGGCGCTGGAGCGCCTCGGTCGGAAGCGTCGTCTCGATACGGCGGAGCGCACATTCGGCGGCGGACGCGATTTTCCCGACGATCAAGGCGATTGGCTGCGACGGCTCGCGGCGACTACCGGTCTTGCAGAGGATCGCGCCGCGACGCTCTTTGCACGCTATGGCACGGATGCCGCCGAGGTCGCGCGCTTCATGGCGGCGGCGCCGGATCGCCTTCTACCTCATGCCGGCTACAGCGCTCGCGAGCTCATCTTCCTCATTCGCGGCGAAGCGGTCGAGCACCTCGACGACATTCTGCTCCGGCGCACGACGCTTGCCATCACCGGCGAACTCTCGCTCGAGATGGCGGATGCCGTTCTCGAGATTCTCGCCGCCGAAAAAGGCTGGCCGCCTCAGCGTGCCGCCGAGGAACGCACCCGCTTTCTGACCCTCATGCATGAGCGCCACGGCGTCTGCGAAGAAACCCTTTCCGCAAGGAACGAACAAAGGAGTGAAGTATGCGAGACAACCGCAAAGTCCGGATGAACCGGCTGTTCGGCAACGGCCGTTGCCTTGATGTGGCGATCGACCATGGCGTCTGTAACGAGCCGTCTTTCCTCGATGGCCTGGAGAACATGCCCGCTGTCGTGAAGGCACTGGTCGATGCGAAGCCCGATGCGATCCAGATGAATTACGGCCAGGCCGACTTGCTGCAGGACCTGCCGGGTAAGGACAAGCCTGCGCTCGTCATGCGTGTCGACATGGGTAACCCCTATAACCGCATCCGCCATCGTGACATGTGGGCAGTGCTTCAGAACGATGCCGAGCCTTTGGTTGGCGCGCTGCAGATGGATGCCGCCTGCGTCGTCGTGAACCTCTTCATGCTGCCTGACGAGCCGGACCTCTTTCGCCAGTGCGTCCAGAACATTTCTCGCGTGCGTGCCGACTGCGAGAAGTACGGCATGCCGTTGATGATCGAGCCGCTGGTCATGCAGCCGGTGACAGAGCGCGGCGGCTATATGGTCGATGGCGATGCCGACAAGATCGTCACACTGACACGTCTTGCCCGGGAGATGGGCGCCGATATCGTCAAGGCGGATCCGACGACGAACGCTGATGATTTTCACCGCGTGGTAGAGGCGGCGCGCTGCCCGGTGCTCGTTCGAGGCGGTGGAAAGGAAGACCTTGGAGCCGTATTTGCCAAGTCCGCGGCCTTGATGCGACAGGGCGCAATGGGCATGGTCTACGGGCGCAACATCTACCAGCACGCCAATCCCAATGCGGTCGTGCGCGGCCTGATGGCGATCATTCACGAGGATGCGAGCGGCGAGGAGGCCTTCGCACTTTACCAGCGGGGCTGATGCCCCATGCAGGGTAGCGGCCATGGATCGCGGTGATTGCGGCCAACGAGAGATGTGGGCGAGCGATGGGGGCTCGGCCACAACGTCGATCGTCGTCCACGGCGAGCTGGAGCGCGCGAGACTTTGTCAGAACCTGGGAGGGGTTCAAGATGGGAAATTACTTGTTGGGGCTCGATGCCGGCAACACGGTCATCAAGGCGGTGATCTTTGACCGGACGGGCAAGGAAGTGGCCTATGCGGGGGAGGAGGGCCATAGCCGGATGCCGTGCCCCGGCCACGTCGAGCGCGATCTCGGCGAACTTTGGGCCAATGCCAAGCGCGTGATCCGTGCCTGCCTCAACCAGGCCGGCATTGCAGCGACCGAAATCGCCGCGATCGGCTGCGCTGGTCACGGCAACGGGCTCTATGCGCTCGACCGCGCCGGGGAACCGTTGATCGGCATCCAGTCGCTGGATACCAGAGCGACGGGCCTTGTCGATGAATGGGCGGCGGAAGGGGTTGGCGACAGGACGGTGGCCATCGCCCGTCAGCGTCCATGGCCCTCGCAGACGCCGACCTTGCTGGCCTGGCTGAAACGCCATAGGCCCGACCTCTTCCAACGTATTGGTACGGTGTTCTTCTCCAAGGATTTCATCGTCAACCGGCTGACCGGTCGGCGCGTCAGCGAAGTGTCTGATATGTCCGGGGCCGGGCTGCTCGATCTCGCCGCCCGCCGCTACGACAGGACGCTGATGGCCGCCTACGGGCTGGCCGACTCTATGGCGCTTCTACCGCCGTTGATCGAAAGCGCCGATATTGCCGGCACCGTGACGGAGGCTGTTGCGGCGGAGACGGGGCTTGCCGCCGGCACGCCTGTCATCGGTGGCCTGTTCGATGTCGTCGCCTCGGCGCTCGGCTCGGGCGTCTCGCGCACCGGCAGTGCTTCGATCATCGCAGGGACGTGGAGCATCAATCAGGTCATCATGGACGGCCCCACGCTCGACGGTCCGGTGTTCATGTCCTCGACCTTTGACCGCAGCCGCTATATGGCGATGGAGAACAGCGCGACCTCCGCCGCCAACCTCGAATGGCTGGTCAGGGAGTTTTTCGACGGCGAGCATATGGATGGCGTGTCGCCGTTCGATGCGGCTTGCGCACTTGCGGCGGCGGTGGAGCCCACGGCAGATGATCCGCTTTATCACCCTTATCTCTACGGCGCCCAGCAGGATGGTCATGCGCGGGCCGGCTATTATGGAATTGCCGGCTGGCACGGGAAGGGCCATCTGATCCGGGCCTTGCTGGAAGGCGTGGCTTTCGGCCATCGCCAGCATATCGAGACCATTCGCAAGGCCGGCGCCACGTTTGACGAGGCCGTGCTTTCCGGTGGTGGCTCGCGAAGCCGCCTGTGGCCTCAGATTTTTGCCGATGTGCTTGGTATGCCGGTCTCCGTTGCCGTCTCGCGGGAGACGGGCGCCCTTGGGGCGGCGATCGCGGCCGGAACCGGCGTCGGTCTTTTTACCGATTTCACGGAAGGCGCCAACGCCATGGTGCAGATCGATCGCCACTACCAGCCGAACTGCGCGCTTGCCGGCCACTACGATCGCCGCTACCGGCTTTACACGGATATCGCCGAAGCCATGGCGCCGCTCTGGCAGCGGCTGTCGGCAACAGGCCGGCTGGAAACGGGAGTTGCCGCGTGACGATGCCTGACAATGAAACGCCGGTGGATGAAGGCAGCTACGACTTCATCATCGTCGGAGCCGGTTCGGCAGGCTGCGTGCTTGCAAGCAGGCTCTCGGCCGACCCGAGAAACCGCGTGCTGCTTCTCGAAGCCGGTGGCACGGATCGCTATCACTGGATCCATGTGCCGATCGGTTATCTCTATTGCATGGGCAACCCGCGCACCGACTGGATGATGAAGACGGCATCCGAGCCGGGCCTGAATGGCCGCGCGCTGAACTATCCCAGAGGGAAAGTCCTCGGCGGCTGCTCTTCCATCAACGGCATGATCTACATGCGCGGCCAGGCGGCTGACTACGACGGTTGGCGCCAGGCCGGCAATGCCGGCTGGGGCTGGGACGACGTTTTGCCCTATTTCCTGAAATCGGAAGACAATTACCGGGGCAAGTCCGCGCTGCATGGTGCAGGTGGGGAATGGCGCGTGGAGCGCCAGCGGCTCTCCTGGCCGATCCTCGACGCTTTCCGCGACGCGGCCGAGGAGCTCGACATTCGCAAGACGGATGACTTCAATGGGGGCGACAACGAGGGCTCTGGCTATTTCGAGGTCAACCAGCGTGGCGGCGTGCGCTGGAATACGACCAAGGCCTTTCTCCGCCCGGCGATGAAGCGCAGGAACCTCCGGGTTCTGATCAATGCCGAAACCGAACGGCTGGAATTCGACGGCAAGGCGGCGTCCGGTGTGCGCTTCCGGCTCAACGGCCGGGCCTGTGTGGCGCACGCAACGCGCGAAGTCGTGCTTTCGGCAGGAGCCATCAACTCACCGAAGGTGCTCGAACTCTCCGGGATAGGGCGACCGGATCTACTGGCTGACCTCGGCATTCCCGCTCATCACGCACTGCAGGGTGTCGGCGAAAACCTGCAAGACCATCTGCAGATCCGCACGGTCTTCAAGATCGAAGGGGCGCGTACGCTGAACCAGCTTTATCACAGCCTGTTGAGCCGTGCGGGCATGGGCTTGCAATATGCGCTCAGCCGCTCGGGGCCTCTCTCCATGGCGCCGAGCCAGCTTGGCATCTTCGCCAAGAGCGATCCGGCTGTTGCGACCGCTGATCTCGAATATCACGTCCAGCCGCTGAGCACCGACAGGCTCGGCGAGCCGCTGCATCCTTATCCTGCCGTAACCGTCTCGGTATGCAATCTCAGGCCGGAGAGCCGCGGGACTGTGCATATCACGACCCGCGACGCGGTGGCCGCGGCGGAAATCCGCCCGAATTACCTGTCCACCGTCGGCGATCGCCTGCTTGCTGCAAAGTCCATCCGTCACGCCCGCAGCCTGATGCAAACCGATGCCATTGCTGGTTTTCGACCACAGGAAATGCTTCCCGGCTCGAAGTATCAAAGCGATGATGAGCTGATCCGCTGCGCCGGCGATATTGCGACTACGATCTTCCACCCGGTCGGCACCTGCAAGATGGGCGACGACCCGATGGCTGTGGTGGACCCGAGCCTGCGCGTCCATGGTCTTGGCAAGCTGCGCGTCGTCGATGCGTCGATCATGCCGACCATTGTCTCCGGCAACACGAACTCTCCGGTGATCATGATCGCCGAGAAGGCGGCGGAGATGATGCTGGCGACGCCATAGCGGCAATTGCTGACCAGCCGTTTGCGGGTCGTTTTTCGAGGCGCTGAAACGTGTGTACGGCAGCATTTACCGTAACGTACTTCCTAGCCGGCTTTCCGTCGGCAAAGGTTCGTCAGCATCCACGCACCATCACCGGCAAGATTTCGACGCCATGGACCAAGACGAAAGCCGCCCTTCAGGGCCGACATTGAATTCAGGACTCGCCTCGTGGTCGAAGCCACTGAGGGTGCACCTCAGTGTGGTCATCGTCGGGTTGCTGATCTGTATTTCTGCGCCGCTGATGTGGATGGCCTACGAGCAAGGCCGCGCGACGGCTCTCGCATCAGGAGAGTCCCAGATGCGCCAGCTCGGCTTGCGCGTCGTCGAGAACTACAAGAGCGTATTCGGTGACGGCTATTCCGCCGTCGCTACCGCGTCGGTGCTTCCGCAAATGCTGTCACCGCCTTCGCAGGATTTCGATGCGAAAAGCGAGTACCTTTTGAAGGTGCTTCAGAGCGGAAATTACATCGACGGCATTTATTCCGGCTATCCTGATGGCAGCTTCATCCAGGCTGTCAACGTTGCGGCCAATCCCGCCTGGAGCAAGGCCCTGTCCGCTCCGAAAGGCACGGCGTTTGCAATCCGCACCCTTACCAAGGAGCCGCCCGGTGCCGGCACCGTTTGGCATTTTCTCGGAGCAAACGGCGTCGAAATCGCCAAGCGTGAGGATCGGGACGAAACCTACGATCCTCGGACGAGACCCTGGTATCAGGCGGCGATCGAGACTAAGGGGCAGGTGTCGGTCGGCCCCTATGTGACCGCGACGACGAAGTCGTTGAGCCTGACGCTCGCCGTGCCCTTGAGCAAGAATCCGGAGATCGTCGCGGGCGTCGACGTTCTCCTGCAGACAGTTAGCCGCCTGCTCAACAAGGAAGCCATTTCGGAGAACGCACGCGGTTACGTTTTCGACGGTAGGGGCCGGCTTATCGTTCACTCGGACGCCAGCGTCATGGCGAACATTCTCGATACGCTTTCGCACAGTGGAACCGACGGAGCCTCGGTCTCCGACGATATGGATCCGGCGATCGCGCCTATCCGCGCGCTGCTGCGGGATCGCGGCGGTGCTGCTGGCGGCATCGTACCCTTCACAGTCGGGGGCAAACCCTTTATCGCGCAGGTCTCTCCGGTAGAGTTTTCCGGATTGCTGAAAGGCAATGCCGTCGTCATCGCCGCCCCCCTGGATGATCTGGTGGGTCCAACAGACCGGCTTCTCGCCAAGAACCTGCTGACGGCCGTTGCCTTCGTGGCAGCCGGCATCGTTGCGGCGATTGTCCTCGCCCAACTGATCAGTAAATCGCTTTTCGCGCTCGCCGATGAAGCGCGCCGCATCGGTGACCTGAAGTTCGAAGATCGCCGGCTTCCCCATTCCTGGATTGCCGAGATCAACGTCCTTGCGCGGGCGCTGGGCGCTGCGCGCAATACAATCGCGACCTTTTCCCTTTATGTGCCGCGCGAGCTCGTGCGCCGCATCGTTTCCTCGGGCCAGACCGCGATCGGTTCGGCCGACAGGCAGGAGGTCACGGTTCTGTTCACCGACATCAAGGACTTCACCACAATCTCGGAAAAGCATTCTCCCGAGGATCTGGTGGAACTGCTTTCGGACTATTTCGAGCTTCTCAACGAGACCGTCGAGCGACACAGCGGCACCATCGTTCAGTACTTGGGAGATTCGATCTTCGGGATGTGGAACGCGCCGACGCGCGATGAACGCCATGTGGAGAATGCCTGTCGGTGTGCCTTGGCGATGAAGGAGGCAATCGACACGCTGAACGCTGCCAGCCGGCGATCGGGACGCCCTGAGCTTATCACGCGTTTCGGATTGCACACCGGACCGGCCGTGGTCGGCAGCGTCGGAGCCAAAAATCGGCGGCAATATACCGCCATGGGCGATACGGTGAACGTGGGCTCCCGCCTCGAAGGCATGAACAAGGAGTTCGGCACCAGCATTCTGGTCAGTGAGGCGGTGCAGTCGAAGGTATCAGGCTTGTTCGAATTTCGAGCATTGGGGAACGCACGCGCCAAAGGCCGCGCTGAGGAGATCGAAGTCTTCGAACTCGTGACCGATTGTTGCGGCTGGGACGCCAAGTCTTAGTGGAAGGAGACTGTCAGTGACGGATAGCGGAGCAGCACTTGAGCGGCGCCCGGCTTCCATGCGTGGCTGGGGATGCCGCGGGAAGTGAGATCACTCCCCGCGGTCCCAGGAGCAACTATTGCGGTGCAAGACGCTCTAGTTCGTTCAGCCGTTGGAGCGCTGCTTGTTGGCGAAGCATTGCGTAGTTGATGCCGCTGGCATTCAAGGAGCTCCCTTCCTGATAGGGATACTTGTCGAAGTCGGAGAAGAAGTCCTTGATCTTCCCTTGCACAGGAACAAGCAGCCACATGTTTCGGGCCAGGAACTCCATGGCGCCTCCGCCCTCCTTGAGGCCTCGCTCGTAAGGATCCATCCTCAGGTTGAAGATGTTGGCCCAACTCGGTACCTCGCGGGTTGCCGTCGCAATATTGCCTTCGCTGTTGACTGCAAAGGCAAGCTTCCAGTCGTTCCAGCGGATGGCGTTGAGATTGCCGCCCTGGTCGAAATAATAGACGGCGTCGCGCGGGCCGGATTGGACTTCACCCTTCAAAAGGGGCGCAAGATCGTACCCATCCAGATGGACCTTGAAATCCTTGGTCCCTGACTTGAATCCACTCTTCATCTGCTCCTTGAGGTCAGGGATGCCGGCGGCGGTTGCGAAGGTTGGCATCCAGTCCATGAGAGTGACGATGTCGTTGATCTCTGTTCCTGGTTTGACCGCGCCGGGCCAGCGTACCATCATGGGAATACGGAAGCCGCCCTCCCATGTCGTACCCTTTTCACCATGGAAAGGGGTCATCGCGCCATCCGGCCACAGAGCAAGTTCGGCCCCGTTGTCGGTGGTGTAGAGGACGATCGTGTTGTCGGCGATTCCGAGCTGATCCAGCTGATCGAGGAGCTGGCCGACGTGGCCGTCATGCTCGACCATGCCATCGGCATGGATGCCCTTGCCCGTCTTGCCGAGCGATTCCGCCTTCAGATGCGTGAAGACATGCATGCGCGTCGAGTTGAACCAGACGAAGAAAGGCTTGTCCGCCTTGGCCTGTCGATCGATGAAATTCTTGGCAGCCTCAAGAAACTCTTCGTCGATGGTTTCCATGCGCTTCGTATTGAGCGCACCCGTATCCTCGATCTTGCCGTCCGCGCTTGACTTGATCACGCCGCGAGGGCCGAATTGCCGGCGGAAAGCAGGATCCTTCGGATAGAAATAGCCTTCCGGTTCTTCCTCGGCATTGAGGTGATAGAGGTTGCCGAAGAACTCGTCGAAGCCATGCTTGGTCGGCAGGTGCTGGTCTTGGTCGCCCAGATGGTTCTTGCCGAACTGACCCGTTGCATAACCCTGCGTCTTCAGCACCTCGGCAATGGTGGGCATCCAGTCCTGAATGCCATGCGGATCGCCCGGCATGCCGATAGTGAGGAGGCCTGTCCGGAAGGGTTCCTGGCCGAGGATGAACGAAGCACGACCCGCCGTGCAGCTATTCTGGCCGTAGGAGTCGGTAAAGATCGCGCCTTCCCTGGCAATACGGTCGATATTGGGTGTGCGGTAACCCATGAGACCCATCGTGTAGGCGCTGATCTGCGGGATACCGATGTCATCTCCGAAGATGACCAGGATGTTCGGCTTCTTGCCGGATGGCGCCGCGGTCTGCGATTGAGCTGCTTGCAGCGTCTGGGCACTCGCGTTACTTGCTGTTGAAGCAACAGCCAGAGCCGTTATGGCGAGGGAACTTCCGCCTAGCAGAAGGTTGCGACGGCTGACAGATGTCAATTCGGCATCTGGCCTGCCATTTTCACTATTATCCATCTGGTAGTCTCCTTGGGTTGGGACCGTGCCCGGATAGAAGACGCGCCTTATCGCTCACGCGGAAGTACGTTACGGTAAAACCGAGCGTAAATTGATGGCGTTCGGCCTGTGATACGACGTACGACAGCTAAGGATTCAGTGGCGGCAGAACGGGATGCATGACCGGCGCATCGGCTTTCCTGAAGTCGACTGACGCCGCCAATTTCGTTCGGTCGATCTTGCTATCGGCGCTTTTGAAAAGCGTGCGAGCGAGGATATCGACCTGATACCTGAGTTCCTGAGGTGCCCCCCGCAGCCATTCGCCAAGCGTGCGGTAGCCGAGGCTTCTGCTCCAGGCTGTCAGGCCCGCGTAGATTTCCGCTTCGCTGCCGGTCTGGATTGTTTGCTGCAGCAGCTTCAATCGATAACCGTGCGAGGAACGGTGTCTCTCCCGCGCTGACCGGAGCCGTGCGGCGAGAGCGGGAAACAGCTTGAAGCCGATCCGCACCAGCGCAGCGACTGCAAGAAGAGACAGGATCGCTATGGCGATCCGTTGGCGATTGACATGCGGCAGCGGGTGCTGCGGTTCCTCGAGCACCGGTTTGATCCCGGTCGAAGACGCGGCCGCCGCAGACACATCGACGGTCACAGCAGGCAATGAGGCCGACTTGCTCTCGTGGCTCGATATGTCGAACCAGGCGTAGGAAACGGCCGGGATGACGAACGAGCCCTCCTTGTCTGCCGTATAGATATAGGTTTCGGTTCGCCGACTTGCCGTGTCGCGGCCGACTTCGATTCCATCCTGGATCGCTGGGGCATTTTCGTATTGACGAAGCCCAGTAACGGTGCCGGCGTCGAGCGGCGGGATCATCATGGCCTGGGTCTTCTGGGCAGTAATCGTTATCGTTCTGGTCAGCGCGTCCCCAACCTTCAAGGATCGCGCGTCGTGATCGAAGGCTTGCTCCACGGTGAGATTGCTTGCCGCGAAGGCCGTCTGCTGTCCCGGCGCAGACGATCCGTTGACGGTGAACGACACCGAGGGCACCGTAACTGTTGCCTTCTCCGGCTTGCCTTGGACGGAGTAGCCAAACTCAACAGCAAATTCGGGCAGGGTGAAAGCTCCTGAGACCTGCGGCACGATCGCATAGCCCTTGCGAATGCCGGAATATTGGACGCCATCGATGGTCTGGGTGACGTTCTGAGACCGTTCGGCCGGGAGCGTCACCAGGGCGTTCGGCAGATCAAAGAGCGGGAATTGCGGAGGCGATGTGAAGAAGTCGGGAACGTATATATCGACATCAACGCGCACCTGCTGCCCCGGCACGATGCCGTCACCACCCTCGACGGTAGCTCGGGCAAACGGTTCGGCACTCCATGCAATCGACGGGGCAAGAAGCAGGACGATGCTCAGGATCAGCTTCATCATGGTTTCGGACCTCCATCCTCGATAGAGAACTTTCTGGCCATGAGATCGGCCGGGCTGACCTGGATGTTCTTCATCCACATCTCCGACGTCTGCTCGGCGACGCTCACCTCTCCCGCCTTGCCCTTCTTTGCCTTGTTGTCGAACTGGATGCTGTCTGGCTTCAGGTTCGGGTCTTCTTCCTGTTCCTGCTCCTTGTCCTGCTCCTGTTTGAGAAGTTGCTGGGCGATCGCGAGGTTTGCGACGGCATCGGGCCAATCCTTTTGCGTCTCCAGTGCCTTGCCATAGGCAGCAACAGCATCCTCGAATTGGCTCAGATGTAGGAGCGCATTCCCCTGATCGTACCAGCTTTCCGGGGTGTCGATGGCCGCAAAGGCATCAATCGCATCCTGATATCGGCCGGCACGATAGAGGGCGACGCCCTTCCACATGGGGTCTTGAAAGTGCTCCGCTGCTGTCGCGTAATCTTCCTGCTGGTAGGCGCGGCGGCCCTGCTGATCCGGCGTCAGCCACATGTCGGCGAAGTCGAAGGCTGACGCCGATGTCGGCGACAGGACATGAAAGGCGAGCAATACGGCTGAAAGCCTGACGAGCCAGCCGCGACGGAACGACAGCGCGGACAGCAGCGCCACAGGAGCGATGAGCCACCATCCGAGGTCGTGCCAACGATCGCCCTCCGTTGCCGTTTGCTGCGCAAAGTTCGTTCGCACGCGCTGCGCAAGCCACCGAACGTCGGTGTCGTCCTGAGTCATCGTCGCGACATCAGCGCCGGTGTCGCTGCCGAATGTCTTCAGTGCATCCACGTCCAGTTTCGCGGTCAGACGGGCTCCTCCTGCACCGGCAAGAAAGCTGCCGTCGCTCTGCTTGACAACGCCGCCTTCGGCCGTGCCGATGCCAAGCACAACGATGGCGCTCTCGATATCTTTGGCGCTTGCCGCCGCGGCCGGCTCTACCCCGTCGGTCAGGAGCGCAATGGTTCCTGACGTTCCGTCCCGCTTCAGCAGGTTATCCGCCATCGTCAGGGCGGCTGGTGTGTCTTTTCCCGGCTTCGGCATGATGCCGGTCGCCAAGGCGTCGGTATAGGTTTCGATCAGCTCGATGTCGTCCGTGAGCGGCACGACAAGGTGGGCAGTTCCCGCATAGGCGACCACGGCGGTGCGCGCGCCGTTGCGGGTGGCGAGAAGATCATGGATTTTGAGCTTGGCCCGTTCGATGCGACTCGGAGAAATGTCGATGGCATCCATGGTCGGTGAAAGATCCACCGCGATGACGAGGGATGCGGTATCCGCAACGAATGGCGGCGCTTCGCGTTTCCAGGTCGGCCCCGCGGCGCCGAGTATTGCAAACGTCAGCAGGGCGGCCAGAACCCAGGCGGGGGCATAGCGATGCCTGCGGTCCGGCTGGATGATGAGGCTGTCGAGCAGGTGTGGTGCGATCAATCCCTTCCAGCGGTTCCGAAAATCACCCGCACGCGACACCATCCAGAGGATGACGGGAGGAACAAGCAGGGCGATCAGCCAGAATGGCCGGAGGAAGTGAAAATCCGAGATCATGCGGGAGACCTCCGGCGGGCGAGGCCCAAAAGCCCGGTGATCCCGTACCAGGCGGCAGTGAGGATGACCGCCGCGCCAAGCGGCCAATGGAACAATTCTATGCGAGGACGCCAGGAAAGCTGCTTCTGATCCTGAGGTGTGATCCGGTCGAGTTCGTTATAGATATCCTGCAACTGGTTCTGATCACCGCCAAAGAAATAGCGTCCGTCGGTGGTCTCGGCGATCTTCTGCAGAGACGCTGTATCGAGCTTGTCTTCGCCGGTCGCTGCCGGGTCACCGATGCCGATTGCATGGATGAGGATGCCTTTTGTCTTGGCAATATCGGCCGCCTTGAGAGGTGGCATCTTGCTTGCGGTGTCGTTGCCATCCGTTAGCAGGATCATCACCTTCTCGGGAACGGTGGTCTTTTCGAACATGCGAATGCCAAGACCCAGAGAGTCGCCAAGTGCTGTCCGGGGTCCTGCAATTCCTGGAAGAAGGCCCTCTACCATGGTTTCAACAAGAGCATGATCCATTGTGAAGGGCGCGAGCGGGTAGGGCGCATCGCCGAACGCAATCAGGCCGATACGATCGCCCGGTCGTTTGGTCACGAAGTCCGCGACGACGGTCCGGACCGCATCAACGCGCGCCTTCGATGTTCCGTCGGGTGCCGCAAAGTCACGGGTATCCATCGACTGGGACAGGTCGAGTGCCAGAAGAATGTCGCGCTGGGGTTCGGTCTTCTCCAGTGGCGGCTCCACAGATTGCGGACGCGCCAATGCGATGACGATAAGGCACCAGGCCAGAACATCGGTCACGGTCTGAGGCCAGGACCGCTTCGGCACCACGGAGCCTTCCGTCGGTTCGACACCGGCTGCACTCGCGACCTCATTGAAGAAGGGCAGCCTGATGGATGCCGACGTTTCTCGATGCGGGGGCACGAGCCACCAGACAAGCAGAGGAAGGGGCAAAAGCAGCAGCGCCCATGGCAGGTCAAGCTGATACATGATGCCTCTCGATCCAGTGCCGTGCATCACGCAGAAGGTTGTCCCCGGCCTCCACGTTCAGTGCCGTGGGGGCATGGTATTCCAGATCGTCGAGATAGCTTTTCAGCGACGTGCCGATTTCGCCGCCCTGATGGGCGCTGACAAAGCTGACCCAATCGTTGCCCGAAGCCGCCGCGATCGTCTGGCGTGGCCACGCTGCCAGAGCCGTGCGCTTCAGCAATTCCCCGAGGCGCGTGATGGCCTGCTCCCGGGTTTGCGGGCTGCGGAAGTCATCGGCAATCTCGTCGAGCAGCCGAAGCGCCTCGCGCCGATAGGCGTTGCGACGCCAACGCCTGTAGAATAGCGCGGCACATAGCAGCAGGGCCGCGATCGTGATGGCGGCCAATGCTCCCCAGCCCCAGGTTTGCGGCATCCAGGAAACGGGTTGTGGCACCGCGATGTCCTTGAGCGAGCGCAGGGCCGCTTCCGTGATGGGGTCGAGTTTGGCCGCCGGCTCCATCATCGCCTCCTTTGCCGCCAGGCCGATTGTTCAAGAAGGCCTCGCAATTGAGGGGCGACTTCTTCGGCTGCGGAAATCGGCAGCATTGGCAGGCCGAGTTGGCGCTGCCAGGCTCTGAGCTCATCGCCGCGGTCCTGAGCGAACTTGTCGATCGATCGGCGGACGGCGGGCTTTCCGAGCGGCAGTTCGGCTTGCAGCGTTCCGCCGCTGACGACGATCTCGCCCGACGACGGCAGCTCGAGAAGGAATGGGTCGTAAACGAGAAGGCACACGACGTCGTTTCGGGACGAGAGCTGAAGCAGGAGCTGGCGCGTCGTCTCGCTGTGACCGTCGAAATCGCTGACGATGACCACGAGGAAATCATGGTGGGCGATTTCCGCAACCCGGTGGAGGACGTCGTCGAGCGCCGCGGGAGACTGGGGAGCGGAGTGGCCGGCATCCAGCTTGCCGTTCATGGTGGCGATCCGATCGGCGAAGGCGATCACGGCATTTCGGCTGCGATGGGGTTTCACCTCGCTGACGTCCTGATCGTCGAACACGAAGCCACCGACCCGATCACCGGAGCCGAGAATGCGCCAGGCGGTCAGCATCGCAGCTTCTGCCGCCGCAACTGACTTCATCGCCAGGCGGCTTCCGAAGAACATGTTGATGCGCTGATCGACGACGAGAATGGCAGGGCGCTCCTTCTCTTCGCCATAGACCCTGACAACGGGTTTGCTCGTCCGCGCCGTGACGCGCCAGTCGATTGACCGGACGTCGTCGCCGGGAAGGTATTCCCGCAATTCCTCGAAGACGAGGCCGCGGCCCCGCATCGCCGATTGCATGCGTCCTGCAAGTTGCTGATGGCTGCGAGCCTTCTGGATGAAGGTGAGGTCTCGAGCGCGGCCCTCGAGCGCAACGAGTTGCTGCGTCGTTACGTGGACCCCGGTTGTGCGATCCCCGCCGTTGCTCATGAGACGGCCACCAGTTCGGTGATGCGATCGATGACATGGTCGGCGCTGGTGTTCGAGGCGTGAGCCTCATAGGAGAGAATGAGGCGATGTCGGAACACGTCGTTCACGATCGCCTTGACGTCATCAGGTGTGACGTAGTCGCGGCCCTGCAGCCATGCATAGGCACGCGATACCTTGTCCAGGCCAATGACGCCGCGGGGGCTGACGCCGACTTGCAGCTGCTTGGCAAGGTCCTTGTCGTAGCGGTCGGGGTAACGCGTGGCGATGACGAGGGAGACGATGTATCTCTCGACGGGTTCGGAGACCGTCACCACGCCGATCTCCTTGCGCGCATCGAAGATCGATTGAGGGTTTAGCCGCTCGATCTTTGCCGTTTGCCCCTTGTTTTGTGCGGCGTTTTCTTCATCCCGGTTGAGACGCATGATCGCCGCTTCCGATGTCTCGTCGGGATACCCGACCTCGACGTGCATCAGGAACCGATCGAGCTGCGCCTCCGGTAGGGGATAGGTGCCTTCTTGTTCGATCGGATTTTGCGTCGCCATCACCATGAAGAGATCCGGCAACGGATAGCTCTGACCGCCGACGGTGACTTGCCGTTCTTCCATCGCCTCGAGAAGCGCGGATTGTACCTTTGCCGGCGCGCGGTTGATTTCGTCTGCCAGGATCAGGTTCGCAAAGATTGGGCCCTGCTGGAACTTGAATTCGCCCTTGCCGCCTTCCGAGAAGTAGATCTCGGAGCCTGTAATGTCGGCAGGCAGGAGGTCGGGAGTGAACTGTACGCGCGACAGCTCGGAATCGAGGTTCTTCGCGAGACTTTTGATAGCTCTCGTCTTTGCGAGGCCAGGCAACCCTTCCACGAGCAAGTGGCCATTCGCCAGGAGGCCAAGCAGCAAGCGCTGCACCATCGTATCCTGGCCGATGATCGACTGTCCGACGCGCTTGCCCAGATCGAGAATATCGTCACGTGCCGTCACAATCTCTTCCTCCGATTTCCGAGGGGGGGGGCTAGGGCCGCACCCTGCTTTCCAAGACTTCGCCTCAGGTGTCGGATAAACAATGCCGATTGTGGAGCGTTGCAAAAGTACGCAACGGTAAATTTCGACGTATCCGCCAGGAAGCAGCGCGAAATTTGAGTGCGACAAGAACTGATTTGTGAAGGCAGCGGCCCGGAAAGATCGGAGCCCACCGCTCTCGCTTGCCTCGGGGCAGTGGGCACTGGGCGGGGCTGGCAAGAGAGCTAACGGGCTCGGTATCGCAAGCTAAGTCGTCGACGAAAGGAGTTTCAGCATGGGTCGATATGATTTGAGTGACGTGGAGTGGCGGCTGATCGAGCCGCTGCTTCCCAGCAAGCCGCGCGGCGTTGCCCGTGTCGATGACCGCCGGGTCATCAACGGCATCTTCTACATTCTTCGCACGGGGTCGCCCTGGCGCGACCTGCCTGCACGCTATGGACCGTATACGACCGTCTATAATCGGTTCAATCGTTGGTCCAAAGCGGGCGTCTGGGTCCGTGTGTTCAAGACCTTGTCGTCCGCCTCGCCCAATGCGATGGACCCGACAGTTCGATCATCCGCGCCCACCAGCATGCTGCCGGTGGAAAAAAGGGGGTCCGGATCACGCCATCGGCCGGTCTCGTGGAGGACGGAGCACCAAGATCAATGCTCTGGTCGATCAGGATGGACTGCCGCTGCGGATTACCCTTTCTGCCGGCCAAGCATCGGACAAGGCAGCTGTCGAGGCGATCGACGGTCTCGAACCGGCCAAGGCCCTTGTGGCTGACCGCGGTTCCGATGCTCAGGCCATTGTGGATCTGGTCCGCAAGCGTGGTGGCCACGCTCACATTCCCACACAGAAGGATCGCAAAGTCCAGCGCACAGTCGATCCGGTGGTCTATAAGAAACGCAATGTCGTCGAACGCTACTTCTGCAAACTCAAGCAGTCATGCTCGCCTCAGCTCGCATATGGCTCAGAAATTATTAGTCCACCACCTAGTCGAAATAATAGACCATTGCGTTTTACGAGCTGTTGCCCCGAGATCCCTGGATTGCCCAGTCGTATACGGTCGCATCTGTCCGAAAGTAGCCGAGCCGTGGCGAGGCTAGGTCGAGAATGTCCACGACGATCGCGGTCCAAACGGCGGTCAGCAGGAAAATCAGGAAGCGAACGGGGCGGCCCTTCAGGCCGAACTGGTAGCCGAGGGCCGCCATACTCAAGAACATGACGCCGATAAGCAGCCAGAAGATCTGCCAGGGCAGTCGCATTCCGAGCGCGAAGCGTTCTGCGGTGCTGGCGTCGAAGGTCTCGTTGACGGATGCCATCAGCGCTGCGGAGACCGGATCGGGCCGCGCACGCACGATCGTGGTCACGCGGCTCCAGATCTCCTTCTGAAGTGCGGAGGTGTCGGTGTTGGTCCTCGCGACGACGTCGCCACTCCGGCCAGCCCTCACGAAATCGGCCCGTACGCGCGCATACTCTTCGAGCAGCGTCGCGATTTCGTCACCGGCGGGGATGCCGATCGCGTTTGCTCGCAGCCAGGCCGTGCCGATGGCGTTGGCTTCAGTTAGCGTCCCCTCACGACGCTCGGTGAAACGCGCGGACGCGTATGACAGTGTAAGTGCCAGAACGAAAGCGAGCAGGCCGAGCATTCCGGCGACGACGACGCCCACATTTTCGACTTGTCCGCCCTTGCCGTCGCGGCTTCGAGCGCCCACGCGAAAGCCGACTTCATGGGCTAAAAGCTGCGTGCCAAGGAGGCCAATAGCAAACGCGATCGGGCTCCATTCGGCGATAGTGATGATGAGATTCACGGCACGCTCCGTAGTGTTCATGCTCATGATGTGCCAAGGGAAGGCGGCATCGGGTGCCGACCGATCTTGGAAAAATCCTGGGTTTTTCGGAAGTACGTTACGGTAAAAATGCCCGGAGCAACGGGCTGCCCGAGAGGCGCAACCACGTGCGCTCGATCCCGACCGCGTGACGGCTCATCCCGGAAACTGGAACCGCAGCCTGGAGACCAGTCAAACAACCGCTGTTGCTGTCGCCGAGATGGAACGGCTCCATGATGAGGAAACAATCGGCTTCGGCTGCTCGGCTAGGTCGCGATCCTTTGAAGCGTTAGAACCTGATTGTCATGCCGAGGATGGGTCCATGCTGGATGACATCGTAGGTGAAGCCGTCGTTGCTGTAGTTGACGCCCTGCGCGCGATAGCCGGCAACTGCCGATACCGTGTCATTGAACTTGTAGCCCAGACCTCCCAGCACATCCCAGTCGAGGTCGGATCCACCGGCGCCGATCATCGCCCATCCCGTGGCGTAGATGTTGTCGGTAAAGGAGTAGCTGCCTTTAACGCCGACTAGACCATCGACCCAGTTTGCCGAGTCAGTGCGGGAAAGGCTGCCGATCAATCCGCCGCTTAACGCGACCCGTGTCTCTACGTGCCAAAAGCGTGCGCCCGCGAGCACGTCAAAGCGAAGTTTTGGGTCCTCATAGACTGTGTAAGCGCCGCCAACCATGGCGGTGAACGTGACCGACTTCAAGTCGACCTGGTCGGCAATGATGCCGCGGGGTGTCGCTGCATCGGTCGTTACCCTGACATAGCTGAGATCGGTGAAGAGGCTGTAGCGATCATAGCGCGCATCGGCCGCGCCCATGAAGGCGAAGTCCAGGTCCGATATAATATCGCTGAAGTTCTCGCTGATATCGACCGTCGGCAGTCCGAGAATTTGCGTTTTACCGTCGAGCCCGGCGATCCAAAAATAGGGGGAGGCAGAGAACGTCCATCCGCTGGAGCTTGAGGGAACGGGTTGCGGTGCGGTTGCCGGGAGAAGATCGGCGGCCCGCGCGCCGGTGGAAACGGCAAGCGCCGCCACGATCGTTGCAATGTATGCTATCTTACTGACCATTGGACTTCCCCTCGAACGCCACGGCTACCGATGACTCACTGCTGGAACGATGTTGGCAATATTGGAGCCCATTAGGAAGCGCTTTTTCGCGTTGAGGTGGCGGTAAGGAGCGGATCGCGCGTTGCTGTTGCCGAACCGCTACGAAATCCGCTAGCATCGCGCGGTCGCTCAAAAGTCCTGCTCACGCGTGGAATCTGAAGGCGACAGGCCTCTGTCGGAAAACACGGAAGTTGGGGTGGAGCCATGCGCCATTTTTTTCTGAGGGTGATGCTTGCCGCTGCGATCCTGTTCGTTAGCCACCAAGTCCTGTTCGCAACGGATGTCGGTGCACCGCTGCTTACGAAAATCATGCCGAAGCCAAATACCGGCGACCTCGATGCGATGGCCAAGTTGCGGCTGATCCGGATCCTGGTGCCCTACAGCAAGACCATCTACTTCATCGACAAGGGACGCCAGTTCGGAACCGCAGTGGATTTTGGGCTCGCGCTCGAGAAGGAGCTGAACAAGGGAAAGAAGAAGGAAATCGAGCGTATACGGGTCGCCTTCATTCCGACGGCGCGCGATCGTCTCCTTCCGGCACTCAACGAAGGGGTTGGCGATATTGTCATGGCGAACATGACAGTGACTCCCAAGCGACTGGAGCAGGTCGACTTCAGCGCGCCGATCTATGCCGATGCAAGTGAAGTGCTGGTATCGGGGCCGTCTGCCCCTGCCTTGGCCAGCCTCGCCGAGCTCAGCGGCAAGGAGATAGCCGTTCGCCAGAGCAGCAGCTATTACGAGCACCTTGTTGCCCTCAATGAGCAGCTAAAGCATGACGGCAAGCCGGAAGTCCGGATCAAGATCATTGATGAGAATCTCGAGGATGAAGATCTGATGGAGATGGTCAATGCCGGGCTGTTGCCCTGGACGATCGTCGACCAGTACAAGGCCGAGATATGGTCTACGGTCTTTTCCGATCTGAAGGTGCATGCCGACATTGCCGTATCGACGCATGGGGAGATCGCCTGGGCCATCCGCAAGGACAGTCCGCAACTGAAGGCGGTGCTCGATAAATTTGCCGGGGAGCACAAGATCGGGACAGCCTTCGGCAATATGCTTCGGAACAAGTTTTTCAAAAGCGACAAGATACTGAAGAAGGCCTATTCCCCCGATGATGTCGAGCGGTTCAAGACGCTGGTCGCAATCTTCCGCAAGCATGCGGGCGAATATTCCTTCGACTATCTGATGCTAATCGCCCAGGGCTATCAGGAGTCTCAGCTGGACCAGACACGGCGCAGCCCACGTGGCGCGGTGGGCGTCATGCAGCTCCTTCCGGCCACCGCAGCCGACAAGGATATCGGCATCACGGGTATCGCCCAGAGTGAGGATCGCAACGTCGAGGCTGGCGCGAAATATCTTCGCCATCTGATTGATGTCTATATCAACGACCCCGGCATAACGCCGCGCGACCAGCAATTGATGGCCTTTGCCGCCTACAATGCGGGGCCGGGGAATCTCAGGAAATTCCGGAAGAAGGCTACCGAACTCGGCCTCGATCCCAATATCTGGTTCGGCAATGTCGAGAACGGTGCCGCGGCGATCGTCGGGCGCGAGACGGTTCAGTACGTCAGCAACATCTTCAAATATTACATTGCCTACACCCTGCTGGAGGAGCAGATGGCCCTGCACAAGAGCTCAGCAGAAACGGCGGCGACGCCGAAGAATTAGGGCGATCTGGCCTTTTCGGCGGGAGCGTAGCGGCCTCCATGCCGTCGTCGGTTTCTCCGGATCTGAGCAAAAAATCGGCGCTCGACTTCGTGGGACTGGCGAGGACCGAGGAAACGCGCCATATTCAGGATTGTGATCGCATGCCCAGGCTCGTCAATTCACCAGCAGGCAGGATGCTATTTCGATGAATATCCGATCAGCCGATGTTGTCGACGCACCGAAAGAGACCGCCCCGGCCGGAATGGTGTGGGTGCCCGGTTCGACCTATATGATGGGCTCTGACCATCACTATCCCGAGGAAGCGCCGGCTCACCCTGTCCGTGTCGACGGTTTCTGGATCGACGAGGCGCCCGTTACCAATCGGGACTTCCTCAGCTTCGTCAACGCAACGGGACATGTCACCTTCGCGGAGAAAAAGCCGGTGGCGTCGGAATATCCCGGTGCCGATCCGGCCAAGTTGAGGGCGGGATCGCTGGTATTCGTGCCGCCGAACTATGTGGTGCAGAGCCGCGATATCCGCCAGTGGTGGGTGTTCACCCTCGGCGCCAATTGGCGCCACCCGCTTGGACGCAAGAGCAGCATCGGCAATCTTCTCGACCATCCGGTGGTGCATATCGCCTATTGCGATGCGCTCGCCTATGCCGAGTGGGCCGGCAAGGAGCTGCCGACAGAGGCGGAATGGGAACTGGCCGCGCGGGGCGGACTGGAAGGCGCGGAGTTTGCCTGGGGCGAGGAATTTACGCCCGAGGGGCGCCATCTCGCCAATACCTGGCAGGGGGCATTCCCTCACGAAAATCTGCAGGAGGACGGGTTCGACCGCACTTCGCCGATCAAGACGTATCCTGCGAACGGCTACGGCATCTATGACATGATCGGCAATGTCTGGGAGTGGACAGTCGATTTCTGGACAACGCAGCACCCTCAGGCCGCCGCGAAGGCCTGCTGCATCCCGAGTAACCCGCGCAATGCCGATGAAGACGCAAGCATCGATCCCCGGCAGGCGGCGCTTCATATTCCTCGCCGCGTTCTCAAAGGCGGATCGCATTTGTGCGCGCCGAACTACTGCCGCCGGTACCGCCCGGCGGCCCGGCATGCCCAGGAGATCGACACCACGACAAGCCATGTCGGTTTCCGCTGTATAAGGCGCATTCCGCGTTGAGCGGCGCTTTACTTCGAAACTAAGCGTTAAAGGCGAACAGCCGGCCTGATGTGACCGGCCGACTGTCACACAAATTTCATCGCATCCCGGGCGATTAGTGCCGGCCGTTCAGGTCGTTGTCAGCCGTCGATCGCATATCCCGAGCGTCTCTCTTTTCAAAGGCGTGGTGGATTTGAAAACCTCATTTTCTGCTTGGCGGTCACGACTTCGCTTCTCCGCAGCCGTTGTGTTCGCAACGATCGCACTCGCGGGCCTTTATGTCGGTTACCTGCAGCTGAGCGGTAATTTCCATACCGTCATTGCCGGAGAGCTCTATCGCTCGGCCCAGCCGTCGTCGGAGCAGCTTGCTGATTACGTCAAGGCACATGGCATCAAGACGGTAATCAACCTGCGTGGTCAGAATGACAATGCGTCCTGGTATGTTCAGGAGCGGGAAGAGGCGGCGCGCCTGGGCGTTCAGCACATCGATTTCCGAATGTCGGCATCCAAGATACTCTCGCCGTCGCAGGCAGACGAGCTTGTTGCCATTATGCGCTCCGCCCCGAAGCCCATCCTTGTTCATTGCCTGTCGGGCGCAGACAGAACCGGTCTGGTCTCGGTCATCTACAGCCAGAAGGTCGCTGGCATGGACGAAGAGGTCGCGGAACGCCAGCTCTCCTTCTACTACGGGCACCTGGGAATTCCTTATCTCTCGTCCGCCTACGCGATGGACAGGAGTTGGCAAGACCTCGAAACGCATTTCGGATTGCGGGAGGGCTGAACGCTTCGGCGTGTGTTGTCACGAGAATTTCATCCTGAGAGCTTAATTCGGTAGTCAGCTTCTCATGCGCGGGGCGACGAGCACGGCAAATGTTGCCGACTTGATTGTTTTACGGCAGATCTTCTGAAGCCAGGCAATTCCAGATCAGGACGCTGAAATGACCGCGACAAATGGCACTTTCCCCTCGGATTGGCTCGAAGCCGAACTGGCCGATACGCTCGACGAGGACTATGAGCTCGAACTGTCGGAACCGGCTCTGTCGGATGAGATCCGCAAGATCTATCGCAAGGCGCATCCCGCAGCGATGCCGCGGATCGATTATTTCCGAGCGCTGCTGAACCTTCAGTCCGAGCTGATCAAGCTGCAGGATTGGGTGACCTACCACAAGGAAAAGGTCGTCGTGATCTTCGAAGGGCGCGATTCAGCGGGCAAGGGTGGCGTGATCAAGCGCATCACCCAGAGGCTCAACCCGCGTGTCGCCCGCGTCGTCGCCCTGCCTGCGCCTTCCGACCGCGAGAAGTCGCAATGGTATTTCCAGCGCTATGTGCCGCACCTGCCGGCGGGTGGCGAAATCGTCCTCTTCGACCGATCCTGGTACAACAGGTCCGGCGTCGAGCGGGTGATGGGGTTCGCCAGCGAAGATCAGGTCGAGCAGTTCTTCCACGACGTTCCGGAGTTCGAACGGATGCTCGTCCGCTCCGGTATTCGCCTCGTCAAATACTGGTTCTCCATTACGGACGAGGAACAGCAGCTGCGCTTCCTCGTTCGCATCCATGACCCGCTGAAACAGTGGAAGCTTTCACCAATGGACCTGCAGTCACGCGTTCGCTGGGAGAACTACACCAAGGCGAAGGAAGAGACGTTTGCCCGCACGAACATCCCGGAGGCGCCGTGGCATATCGTCGAAGGCAACGACAAGAAACGGGCGCGGCTGAACTGCATCGACCACCTCTTGAAGCAGATTCCTTATGAAGACGTACCGCACGAGGATATCGCGTTGCCGGACCGCGTCTTCAATCCGGACTATGAGCGAAAGGTCTTGCCGCCCGAGCTCTATGTTCCGTCCAAATACTGACTGAACGGCTGGCCGCGACCTCGCGGTTAGCCGTCTCCGGGTTGCGGCTCGTAGAGTGTCTTCCGTTCGCGGAACACACCCTGCTTCTTCAGATGGCTCACCGCAGCCGTTGCAAGCCCGACAACCGCGATCGACAGACCCAGTGCGAGCAGGTACGAGCCGTACTCAGCCCTATTCGCAGTCGCCGCATATCTGTAGATTTCGGTGACGAGGATTGCGATCAGCGCTGCGGCGATGGTGGAATAATCCTTGGCGATCACGCGCTTGATGTTGAAGGTCATTCCACGCGTCGACTCGGCAAAATTGGCAAGTCGCAGCCCCCAGCGAGGAACGTCACGACAGTAAGCGAGGTAGCCATCGCCAAACTTGGCCTGGAGAAACTTCTCTTCCGCATAGACGATGCATTGATAGATGAATGCGAACAACGCCGTGCCCACAATCACGACCGTCGGATCGCCATGCAGCAGGAATATGCCCACGTAGACCAGCATGTTGCCGACATATAGCGGATTGCGACACACACCGAACATCCCGTCGGTGACGAGGTCGTTGGCATAGACGCGCTTGTTCAGGCCGCCACGCTTTATGTAGGCGTAGCCGATCACGGTTGCCCGCAGCGTCAATCCGGACAGAACGACAAGCAGCGCGACGAGATCCTTGATGTGTTCGGCTGTGACGCTTCCACCGAAATCTGAAGACGGTGCCGCAACCAAAAACAGCACCACGATGATAAAAGGAAATACCTGGTTTCTGAACCGGAAGAAGAAATTCCCCAGTGTGATCATTGTCTGCTTCATGCGTCCCTCATTCACTTTACGGCGACGATGCCGCAGAAATTGTACCAGCGGAAAAACACTTCGACGCTGCGGAACCCGACCTCTTTCAGAAGCTGAACATTTTCATCCAGGCGGTAGGGGATCAGTACGTTTTCGAGCGCTTCCCGCTTCTTTGAGATCTCGATCTCGGAATAACCATTCCGGCGTTTGAAGTCATAATAGTGCTGGATGAAAAGCCGATTGAACGTCGTGTCTTCGCTGGTCAGTTTCTCCAGCAGAAGGAGGCAGCCGTTTTCGTTCAGGCCGGCGTGGATGGTCTTCATCACGCGTTCGCGAAACAGCGGACGAACGAACTGCAGCGTCAGCAGCATGGTGACAACACTGGCGTTCTCCATCGAAAATCCGCGGTGGAGATCGGTCACCTGCAGATCGATCGTGCGATTGGTGCCGGACGCTTCTATCTTCTGTGTCGCCTTGCGCAGCATGTCCGGCGCATTGTCAATGCCGATGAAATTCACGTCGGCATCGATCATGCCGTCGAGCGTGAGAAGTGTTGTCGCCGTCGAACAGCCTATGTCGTAGAGATTGGTCTTGGGTTGCGCGAAGTCCTGCGCGAGTTCGCAGACCATGCGCTGCATCTCTTCGTAATACGGCACCGAGCGGCTGACCATATCATCGAAGACATTGGCAACTGTTGCGTTGAAGGTGAAGTCGCCGACGGGCTCGTGCTCGTGGGCAAATACGTTATCCCTATGCTCGGTACGAAGTACCAAGCGCCGCGTATTGTCAGCCATTAACTGTCCCCCATACAGTGGCGACGTCGTCGTGTAATACATACTACGACGTCGTGTATTAGACAGCCACGAAAAGCTGACACCAACCTGAACGAATTTCAGAGGGCGGTATAAGTTTGGTGCAGTACGTCTTCACGACGCAATTTAGCGAATTCCTGCCTTCCAGATTGTCAGATACCCCAGACGGGCGAGGAAACGCGTCGTTTCATACCAGAATCGGTATGGCATCACCATCATGCGCTGTCGGTGGGGCAGACGGTACTGTCGTAGTCCATTCTGAATAAAAGAATGGCGGTCGGCAGTTTGGAGGACCGGAACGGGGGCAACGAACAGCGCCTTAAGGCCGGCAAAGTGTTCGAGGTCGAAAGCGAGATCATAGGGTAGCCGCATAGGATTGAGCTGTTCGGTGATCCAGGCGGCGGCACGCCTGTTGATGATGTAGGCGCCGGAGCCCTTCTCGCGCGTCAGCGAGACCGCCAACCCCCGCGCGGCCGTAAGCCTTTTCACGATATATTTTCGACCCTTATTGACTGTCGATAGCCGCAGTATATCCCAAGAGGAGGCGTCCTCGAGCGCCGCCGAGAGCAGCTCTAGCATATCGGCCGGAAATGCCAGGTCATCCTCAAGGATCAGTGCATAGGCCTTCTGTGTTTCCAGCAGTTCGCGCGCACATGCGAGGTGGCTGAGATAACAGCCGATCTCAAAGGGGTTCGGTTTTCGGCCATGTCGCAGCTTGTATCCATGCTCATCAAAGCCGGCGACGGGAAGTTTGAGCTGGCTGCCGTCAATTGCCGGCACACGTCGAAACTTCAACCCCTGCGCTGCAAGCATCGCATCCATATGCAGGCGGCGGTCGGGGCAGCGTTCGAGATTGATGTAATAGGTCGCCATCCGCTCATTTATCCAAGAGGCGATGCTGGAATATTGTTTGCCGCTCGAAAGAGTATCCATGCCAGCCTCGAAGTTCGCGCTGAACTCGGAGGTACGCCACAAATCTTACGAGCGGTTTTCCGATAGTTTACGCTTTTGTAAGGGCAGGGCGGACGCGACACAGAGCATATTTCTGGCAACGCTTCAGGTGGCTGTCAGGGCAGAGGGGCAAAAAGGCGCATTATTCCCTCTGGCGCGAGGCACTTGTGCGATTATTGAAAATATTCCGGTCGAAGCTTTTTGTGGCCTCCGCCGCCACGCTGCTTCTTTTCGGCGGCTCGTTTGGGGCGTACGAAGCATATCTTCAGCTCAGTGGTAATTTCCACACGGTCATCCCTGGCGAACTATATCGCTCTGCACAGCCGACTTCGGCGGCGTTGGAGAGCTATGTGCGCGAGCATGGGATCAAAACCGTTCTCAATCTTCGCGGTTCAACCGACGCCAAGTGGTACAAGCAGGAACTCGCCGATGCCCAGCGTCTAGGCGTCGAGCACATCGACTTCCGCATGTCGGCTGCCAGGGTCCTGTCGCGGGAACAGGCTGACCGACTCATCGAAATTATGCGCTCGGCACCAAAGCCGATGCTGATTCACTGCCAATCGGGAGCCGATAGGACAGGGCTGGTGTCGCTCATCTACAGTCACCAGATCGCGCATATCGACGAGGATACGGCCGAACGTCAGCTTTCGTTCCTGTACGGCCATGTTGCGATTCCTCATTTCTCCAGAACCTACGCCATGGACAGAAGCTGGGCCGATCTCGAGAAATATTACAACGTGGAACCTGTCGTCGGTGCAAATCCCGCATCGGGCCCTCGGGATACCGGTGCGGAGGTGCATGTCGTTGAAGGTACTTCTGGTTGAAGACAACGCGTTGCTCGGCGACGCGGTTCGCGATCATGTGGAGGCAGAAGGTCACCGGGTGAAATGGTGCGTCACGCTCGGTGACGCCACGTCTGCCGTCGCATCCGAAAACTACGGCATCGTGCTTCTTGATCTGCGCCTTCCTGATGGCAATGGTCTCACCCTTCTTCGTATGATCCGCGACAGCCACAGCACGGTCCCGATTATCATTCTCACGGCTCACGATCAGATCTCCGATCAGATGGAGGGCCTGCGTTATGGCGCGGATGACTACCTGGTGAAGCCCTTTGGCTTGCAGGAACTCAGCGCGCGCATGAGGGCAGTCGCGCACTAATCAAACGTTCTGGTTGCTTCGGGGAGCGGTGCCGACCTCCGGCGAGCGCGCATTTCAACCTGCCCAACTCCTTAACAATGCCGCTTGTGCGGCCTTGCCGGTTGTGGTTACGTTGCCCACATCAAGCAGGTACTGCCTTCGCGGCTCCAACGGCATCGCCCGCCGCGTCACGAAATACTTTCATAGCAAGCAGCCAGAATATCGTGCGTTCGAATGTCGGAGGATGACATGGGAATACGTGCTGGAAATGGGTGCGTCCGCGTTGTGGCAACGGTTTTGACGGCACTGGGTTTGTGGAGTTTGCCGGTCACCGCGACGTTCGCGCAGGAGCAGGCAAGCGCGGATACAACGACGACCCAGAGCGATGCGCCTCAACTGTTGAGCGAAGATCAACTCGAAGTGCTGGTGGCACGGATCGCGCTCTATCCCGATGAACTGGTCGCGCTGATCAGCTCGGCGTCGATCTATCCGCTGCAGATTGTCGAAGCGTCGCGCTATCTGGACGACGTGCAGAAGAACAAGTCGTTGAAGCCCAAGAGCAACTGGGACGGCAGTGTGGTATCGCTGCTGAACTATCCCGATATCGTCAAGATGATGGCCAATGATCTCGATTGGACGCAGGCCATCGGTGCGGCCATCGCCAATCAGCAGAAGGATGTTCTGGTCGCAATTCAGACGCTCCGGGACAAGGCGGTGGCGGATGGCGTCATCAAGACCGACGACAAGATCAAGGTCGTCAAGCAGAACGACAACGTCGTCATTCAGGCAGCCAATCCCGAAAAGATCTATGTGCCGCACTACCCGCCCGAAATGCTTTATCAGGCGGGGTACCCGCCAGCGCCACTGGCCTATTACCCGGATCCCTATCCCAACTACTACTATCCCACGGCTCCGTATTTCGCGGCCTTCGTGACCGGAGCGGTGTTCGGTGCGGCGGTGGATTGGGACCACTGGGGCGTCTGGGGCGGACGGTACAATGGGAACGACGTCAATATCGATTGCAATAATTGTTTCAACAACATCAACGGCAAGGTGAACTTCAACGACGTGGACTGGAAAAACGTCGATCGGAGCAAGATCAGCTTCGACCAGAACCAGTTCACCAAACTCGACAACACCAACATGCGCGGCAAGATCGAGGCGAACGACACCAATAACGTCAACGCCAAGGCCAAGACCCTGCAAAGCAATGCCGCCAGCGCTGCGAGCAATCGCGTTTCCCCCTCTTCGATCAAGGATGTTCGTGCGAACAAGATCGATGGCGGGCAACCGGGTTCTGCCAATCGTGGCGGCAATGGCAACCTGGCCGGCGCGGGAGCCTCCAGACCCGACACTTCGCCTAAGCGCCCCGACGCAGGAGCAGCTTCGTCCAATCGCCCGGCTGCAAGGCCGAACATGGCAAACAGGCCGGACAACCGGCCGAGCCAGCCGTCCGGACTTGGTGAGGTTCGGTCGGGAAGGGCAGCGCAGATGCAATCCGACAGAGGCGGCAAGGCCATGGGTGGCGGGCAGCACGGTGGCGGGCGGGCGCGCATTCCTCACGGCGAACGCCGCTAGGTCAATCGAACA
The DNA here is from genome assembly GCF_030382195.1 of Rhizobium sp. S96. Taxonomy (NCBI): domain Bacteria; kingdom Pseudomonadati; phylum Pseudomonadota; class Alphaproteobacteria; order Hyphomicrobiales; family Rhizobiaceae; genus Rhizobium; species Rhizobium sp. S96. The sequence continues at coordinate 228,944 of NZ_JAUDRY010000008.1, read as the reverse complement.
AAGGACATTCGTCATGATTGAGCATGATCATCGCATGATCTCTCGTTCGATTTTTGGATCGATCGTTGTTTCAGTTCTCCTCCTTGCCGGGACAGGCGTAGCAGCCGACCGACCGGCTTTCGAAAACTTTGTCTCGAAGCAAAAGTCGCCTGAATATGCGACGGCCGATGACGCCATGGCGGCCTTCAAGGATGCCGTTGCGGCGTCCGATCTGGACAAGCTGGCCGCGCTACTCGGTGTTGACGCCGCCAAGTTGAAGGCGACCGAGGGTGTAACGGAGACGCTTGCGGCCATCAAGGAAGGAGCGGTCAAGCGGCTGAGCCTGGAGACCAATAAGAGTGGGCAGAGCGTTATCGATGTCGGTGACGAGCAATGGCCGTTTCCCTTCCCCATAACGAAACGCGAGGACGGGAAATGGGCCTTCGACCCGGTCGCGGGTATCGAGGAGATCATCAATCGTCGCATCGGCGAAAACGAACTGCAGACGATCCTCACCATGCGGGCCTATGTCGATGCCCAGGAGGAATACGCGCTTCATGACCACGACGGCGATGGTGTCTTGGAGTATGCGCAGAAGCTCATCAGCACTCCCGGCAAGACGGACGGTCTTTTCTGGCCACCCGGGCAATCCGAAGACGCGAGCCCGGCGGGACCGATCCTCGACTACGCCCAGCTCAAGAAGGCCAAGGACGACAAAGGCTACTTTGGCTACCGCTACAAGATACTGACACGGCAAGGCGCCAATATCGCCGGTGGTGCCTATGATTACATCATCAACGGCAACATGATCGCTGGCTTTGCTCTTGTGGCCTGGCCGGTGAAATATGGCGAGACCGGTGTCCAAACCTTCGTCGTCAATCGCAACGGCATCGTCTACCAAGCCGATCTCGGAGCGGATACGAGCACCATCGCTTCCAGGATGAAGTCGTTTAACCCGGGCGACAAATGGCAAGTGACAGACGACTAGGCCACAGCAAAACAGCCGTTCGGTCGCTGGCTTTGTGGCCTAACTTGCGGTGCGCGCCTTGAGATTTCGGTGTGGCGTGCTATCGGCCGCCGGTTTAGAAGATTTGTGATGAACGACAGATTTCTCTTCGATGGTCCACCTGACGCGGAAACGACCATCCTGCTTGCGCATGGCGCCGGTGGTGCAATGGATTCGGCCTCCATGACCGCGGCCGCTCAGGCGCTCGCGGTTCGAGGTTTTCGCATCGCGCGTTTCGAGTTCGGCTATATGGCGGCTCGTCGCGTTTCCGATTCACGGACACCGCCACCACGCGCCGACAAGCTGATCCCCGAATATGTCGCGGCTGTCCAGGCGCTGCAGGGGAGCGGTCGTCTGATCATCGGCGGCAAGTCGATGGGTGGCCGCGTGGCCAGCATGGTAGCCGATGACCTTCGTGCCAAAGGCGAAATCGTCGGTCTTCTGTGCCTCGGCTATCCCTTCCACCCGCCGGGAAAGCCCGAGCAGTTGCGCACTGCGCATCTCGCGCAGCTGAAGACACCCACGCTCATATGCCAGGGCACGCGCGATGAGTTCGGGACAAAGGACGAGGTCGCCACCTACGTCCTCTCACCCGCTATCGATGTTCTCTGGCTTGAGGACGGCGATCACGATCTCAAGCCGCGCAAGAAGATCTCCGGATTCAGCGCCGCCGATCACCTTTCCACCATGGCCGCCCGCGTCGAGGTGTGGGCCAAGGGTCTGGATCGACATCAAGCGTCGTGATCGCGCGCGCTTGACGGATGCGGCCCGGTTGGGCATGTTCGCTTGCAGGGTGTACCGTGCATTTCTACGATCCTGTGGCGCATGTTTGGGGGACAGGCATGACGAAGCGCGTGGCATGTTTATGGATTTCCGTATCAGTGCTTGCAGCCGTCTTCGGTCTTGGTGGCCGGGCAAACGCTGCCGATCTCTTGATCGCCATGCCCAATTGGCCTTCGGGCCAGGCGACGGCGAACATCCTGAAAGTGGGGATCGCCAAGGAATTCGGACTTGATGCCGACGTTCAGGAAATCGGTACGCTCAATGCTTTCGTCGGTCTTGAGAACGGCACGGTGGATATTCACCCCGAGGTCTGGCGGCCGAACCTTGACGACGTCATCAAGAAATTCGTGACGGACAAGGGTGTCGTCGTACTCAGCAAGCGCGGTGTGGCTGCATGGCAGGGGATTTGCGCGACACCGAGTGCCGTCGAGAAGGGTTTGCAGACGATCGACGATCTGAGCGATCCGGAAAAGACCAAGATTCTCGACACCGATGGTGATGGCAAGGGCGAGATGTGGATCGGCGCCCCTACATGGTCATCGACAGGAATCGAGCGCGTTCGGGCGAATACCTATGGTTATGCGAAGAACCTGACCTTGGTCGAAGCCGAGGAGGAAGTCGCCATGGCAGGGCTCGACGCGGCAGTCGCGACCAACCAGCCGATGGTTTTCGCGTGCTACGCGCCACACTTCATCTTCGATCTCCACAAGATCGCGCGGATCAAGGAACCGCCGCACGACGCCGGCAAATGGAAGCTCGTCAGCGCTGCCGATCCGCTGTGGATCAGCAAATCAACGGCCTCTACGGCGTGGAGTGCCGCGGAATTCCACATCGCCTACTCGAAGACGTTCGAAAAGAAGCACGCCAATATCGCGGCATTTCTGGAGAAGGTCGACTTCTCCCCGGAGGAGGTAACCGCGATGAGCTATGCGCTCGAGGTGGAGCGCCAGACGCCGTCGGACTACGCAAAGAAATGGGTCGCGGATAACGCAAACCGGGTCGATGGGTGGGCGAAACAATGACGGCAAGCTTCCAACATCTCCGAAAGACCAAGGCAGCCGCCATCGTGGTCGCGGCCTTTGCCTCGCTGGTTCCGTTGATCGCCTGGGCGCAAACGCAGATCTATGATCCCAAGACGCACACCTGGGTCGATTACGACAAGAAGAAAGCGCGGCAATATTATGCCCGCAACAATCAGCCACCCGAGGCATTCCGCATGCAGACGGTGCCCTTCCGTACGGCGGAACCACCGGGCACGATCATCATCGATGGCAACCAGCATTTTCTCTATCTCGTGCAGCCGGGTGGTCAGGCTATTCGGTACGGCATCGGTGTCGGGCGCGAAGGCTTCGGCTGGGCAGGAATCGTGCGGGTCGGACGAACGGCGGAGTGGCCGACGTGGACGCCGCCGGCCGAGATGGTGGCGCGCGACCCGAATGCCGCGAAATGGGCAGCCGGGATGCCAGGCGGGCCGGACAATCCGCTGGGGGCGAGAGCGCTTTACCTCTACGACGGTGGCCAGGACACGATCTATCGCATCCACGGGACGGCGGAGCCTTGGACAATCGGCCTCGATGTGTCGTCAGGCTGCATTCGCATGAACAACAATGACATCATCGATCTGCATTCACGGATACAGATCGGCGCCAAGGTGATCGTGCTGATGCAGGGTGCCGCGCTCTACAAGGGCGTCTGAGCACCGGCTGACGCAATTTCGGCAGAGGGCTGCCGTGGTTTTGCGTCTGGAATTGCGTGAAGCCAGGCCGAGACTCGCAGAAGAAGACGTGCAGGAAGTACCGACAAATTCCGGAGGGTGGGATACGTGCCGCACAATGACCTTATGACGCGAATTGCAGGCCGGTGGAGTATTCTTGTCGTGGTGGGAGGGGCCGTAATCGGCGGTTGCACACCTCCCGCCCCGCCGCCGGATGCCATGGCACGAACGACCCTGCAAACGGCGCCGGCGGATCTGCAGCTGTTGTGCGCGAATTCCGCAGCCGGGGTTGCCGGCGCGGGCGCCAAGGTTCTGCCAACCGGTTCGCGCGCATTGCCGGACGGCACTTTTGGTGTCGACCTTGATGCCGGCGGCAAGAAATTCTCCTGTGTCGTCGACAACAACGGCACGGTGCGTTCGGTGACGCCGGCAGCGGCCTAAGGCTTGTGTGCTCGCCGGCTGACCGGCGAGCGACAACTCAAACGGCGGTTACGGTGACGACGACCGTCTCAAAACGGGCCGATGTCGCTTCCACGGTAACAGTCCCGGTCAATCCCGTTGCCTCCAGCCAGAAGCCGGCCGTTCCGCCTTGCAGCGGCACGCAGTTCGGGCCGACGATCTTGGCCGGCCCATTGACCCGAAGGGTGATGCTCTCGTTGAGGAACGGCAGTCGGTGACCGTGCTGGTCGAGCGCGCGGATGATCACACGCGTCATGTCGCGTTCACGCGCCTTGAGCGTGCTGTTGTCGGCAACCAGCTCCAGCGTTGTTGGCAGCGGATCGGCTGCGAACGTCAGATGGGCAACCGGTTCTCCGTCGATATAGCCCGTGAATTTCCCGTCGATCCAGGCGAGGCCCCAGGTGCCCAACTCGTCCGCCGTAAAGTGGCGATGATCGAGAACGACCGGGGGATGCGGCAGGTGAGGGTAGTTCTCGCGGTCCGGGCCGATACGCTTCGTCACCGAGCCGTAGGTCAACTCCACCTCGTCGCAGTTGGTCAGCACGATAAGCGGCAGAACACCGCCGATGTTGCGTTCGCCACGCGCCCAGAAGGTTACGGGCTTCATGATGACTTCGTCGGACGGGTCACATTGGCTGGCGTAAACGTAAGCCGCGAATTTCGGTTCGCGAAACATGTCCATGACGCCGTGGTAGCAGATGCGGTCGCCTGAGCCGAAATCCTTGTGTGTGTTGTAGTCGAACATGCACCAGCCGATCGCGCCCGCGATATCGGGATCACCGTAGGCGGCGTTCAGCACTTCGAGGTGGCGGCGCACATGTTCGGCCTGGCGCGCCTCCTGGTCATAGATCTTGGTCGGATACATGTGGCCACCGAACTCGGTGATCATGTACGGCACCTTGCGAGACAGTCCCGTGCTTTCCTGCTGTGGGCGTAGTGCGGTGCGCGGGCGATTGACGCCGGGCAGTTCCTCGTTGCCGAGGATGAAGTCGTTCATCGTGTAGACGTCTTCGAGCAGTTCGCTGTCGGTGATGTAGCGGACGCCCCCGGTCTGCCGGGTCGGGTCGAGTTCGCGCGCAAGGCGGTTCGTTTCCGCATAGAAATCGTGGCTGTCCTGCGATTCATTGATGCGCACGCCCCATATGACGATGGACGGATGGTTCCAGTCTCGCTCGATCATGCGCCGTACGTTGCGGATCGACTCCTGCTGCCACTCCTCGTCGCCGATATGCTGCCAGCCCGGAATTTCCTCGAAAACCAGGAGGCCGATACGGTCGCATTGGTCGAGAAACCACTTCGACTGCGGATAGTGCGACGTGCGCACCATGTTGCATTTCAACACGGTCTTCATGATGTCGGCATCGCGCTCCTGCGCGGAGCGCCCGGCGGCATAGCCGACATAGGGGAAGGCCTGATGGCGGTTGAGCCCGCGCAGTTTCAGCGGCTTGCCGTTCAGCAGAAAGCCGTCCGGTGTGAACTCGGCCGAGCGGAAGCCGAAATGGGAGGAGAGCCGATCGGAACCGTGGCTCGTCGCCAGTTCGACGTTGATGCTGTAAAGCGCCGGGGTGTCGAGACTCCAGAGCGCTATGTCGGTCAGGCCGTGGAAGGATAGCGTAACCGCTTCTCCAGTCGTTTCGCCCGATGTGGTCGCAAGCACCGTCCCGTTGGCATCTTTCAATGTCGCCGTCAACGTGCCGAGGAAGTCGACAGCCTGCGGATTGGCGAGGTCGATCCGGACCGTCGCTGTTTTCTCGTCATTCAGAACGTCCCGGGTTTCGATCTTGAGATTGCTGATAGAGACCGGATCGGTAACCTTGAGCCATACGTCGCGATAGATGCCGGCATAGGTGAGGTAATCGATCGCGCCGCCGAAGGGCGGAATAGCCGGGTTTTCGCTGCCGTCGATCTTCACGGCGATCAGGTTGTCGCCCTTGATGAGCTTGCCGGTGAGCCGTGCCTCGAAGGGTGTGTAACCATCCTTGTGCGCAATGATCTCCTCACCATTCAGATAAACGACGGCATCGGCCATGGCCGCGTCGAAAACGAGCGACACCTCGCGACCCGTGAACTCCGGCATCCAGCGCAGGAGCTTCTGATAGGTGAAGGCCCGCTGGTAAGACTTTTCATCGAAATAATTGAACGGCAGCTCTACCGCCGTGTGCGGCAGGCTGACCAATTGTCTGCCGTCGAAACTGTCGAGCAGGCGCTGGGCGAACCCTTCGTGAAAAGCCCATGATTCATTGAACGAGACGACGGAACGCATCTCATGCTCCTTGGAAAGAAAATTGCAGAGGACGGCGTTAGGGATATTGTGCGCCGTTGGTCGTGGTGTAGATCGAGTACACCGATTGTGTCGCCGTTATGAACAGACGGTTCTTCTTGGGCCCGCCGAAGGTCAGGTTCGAGACGGTCTGCGGCACCTTTATCTTGCCCAGCAGCGTGCCGTCCGGCGCGATGCAGTGAACGCCATCCGCCGCGCTGCTCCACAGGTTCCCCTGAACATCGAAACGGAAACCGTCTGGAACGCCGGTTTCGATCGAGCAGAAGTAGCGGCTGTTTGTCAGTTTGCGGCCGTCGGAGACATCGAAGATGCGGATATGGCGGGGCACATCGTGATCGGACGAGCCGGAATCGGCGATGTAGAGCTGCTTTTCGTCGGGCGAGAAGGCGAGGCCGTTCGGTTGGATGAAATCGGTCGCGACGGCATCGATTTCGCCCGTTGCGGCATCGATCCGGTAGACGTTCCGGGTTTCCTGCTCGGGCTCGGCTTTGTGGCCCTCATAGTCAGACATGATGCCGTAGCTCGGATCGCTGAACCAGATCGAGCCGTCCGACTTGACGACCACGTCGTTCGGCGAATTCAGACGTTTGCCCTGGTAGCTGTCGGCGAGCACGGTGATGCGGCCATCGGGTTCGGTGCGCGTCACGCGCCGGCCGCCATGTTCACAGGACACGAGGCGACCCTGCCGGTCTCGGGTGTTGCCGTTCACATAATTGGACGGTGCGCGAAAGACCGATACGCCGCCATCCGGCACCCAGCGCATGATGCGCTCGTTGGGAATGTCGCTCCAAAGCAGGCAATTGAGATCGGAAAACCAGACCGGTCCTTCCGCCCAGCGGCACCCGGAATAAAGCTCTTCAAGCCTGGCACTACCGGCGATCAGACTGCGGAAACGTTCGTCACGAACCTCGTAAGGCGCATCTTGCGACACGATCTGGCTCCTCCCAAAGCGATGTGACTCCCTTCGTAAACGTAAACGGAGGAGCGTGCCAGATGCCAACAGCGCAAAAATCGATAGTGTGGCTGCTTTGCCGTAGGTGCGGTTTCGAGATCGACCGGGGCCGCATGCGCAGATCGCGAACGGAGGTTTGTCTTTTCCTCGCCGGGAAAATCAGGCTAGTTCTTTTCCGGCAGCGAGGTGGTGACATGGAACACAGCGATATTGGAACGGTTGCGGCCTGGTTGACCGAACAGGGGCTGAAGGGCGTCTCGGAGTCCGATCTGCTGACGGGCTTTTGCGGCATATGCCGCGACTTCGGCCTGCCGATCGATCGCGGCATGGCGCTGATGGATACGCTGCATCCAGTACACGAAGGTCGCGCGTTCCGCTGGGACAGCCAAGAAGACATAGAGCCGGAATTCGCCTACGGCCCCACCGGCGGCGAGGGAAACTCGCTCGAGAGCTGGCACAGGTCGGCCTTCTATTATCTCTGGGCCGGGACTGAAAACGAGGTGCGCCGCCGCATCGGCTTCGGCGATCCGACCGACTTCTCGATGCTCGAGAAGATGGCCAAGGACGGACATACTGATTTCGTCGCGATGGTCCACCGTTTTGCCAAGGCCGGCACGATCGGTGAGATGGATTGCTTCTTCTCACATTTCTCGACGCGCCATCCGGAGGGGTTTTCGGATCATGAAATGATGATCCTTCGCAAGCTCGTGCCGGTACTGGCGCTTGCGATCAAGTGCATCGCGCTCGGGCGGATCGCGCGCACCATTGCGGAGGTCTATCTCGGAGAGGATGCCGCGCGCCAGGTTCTCGACGGCAAGATCATGCGCGGAAAGTCCGAGCGCATCTCCGCTGCGCTGTGGTTTTCCGATCTCATGAACTACACGAAGATATCCGACAGCGCGCCGCCGGAAGAGATCCTTCCAATGCTGAATGCGTATAGCGACGTGGTCATTTCGGCTATTCACGAGGCTGGGGGAAACGTTCTGAAGCTGATCGGCGACGGCGTGCTGGCAATTTTCAAGGCCGATGACCCGGTGGACGCCTGCAGCGCCGCACTGAGCGCCGAACGGCTCCTCAGGGAGAAGCTCGCGCGGTTGAATGACGAGCGTGCGCTGGAGGAACGACCGACCACCGATGTTTATCTCGGCCTCCACATCGGCGATGTCTTCTACGGCAATATCGGCAGCATGGAGCGGCTGGACTTCACGGTCATCGGACCCGCGGTGAACGAGGTGAGCCGCATTGCGTCGATGTGCCGGTCGGTTGATTTCAACGTGCTGATGTCCTCGGACTTCGTTGCGAACATTCCGCAAGAGACCCGTGATCGGTTGGCCTGCGTCGGTCGCTACGCGTTGCGGGGCGTGCAGCGAGCCCAGGAACTCTACACGCTCGATACCGGCCGCATCATGAGCTGATCGCGCAGGCCGAGGCGATCAAATTTCGCATGCCTGTCGCCTTCCTGATTTAGAGGATTATATCCAGCGGCGAGGGTCCGTTGCGCCTCTCGAACGAACGGCGCGGCTTGTTCGCTGCGTTCGACGAAAACTCAATCAACAGGAGAACGGCATGCAGATCAATCGTACAGCTTCCGCACAGTGGTCGGGCGGTCTCAAGGACGGCAAGGGCCAGATTTCGACGCAAAGCGGCGCGCTGAAGTCCTACCCTTATGGCTTTGCAAGCCGCTTCGAAGGCCTCCCGGGCACCAACCCGGAAGAACTGATCGGCGCGGCCCATGCCGGCTGCTTCACGATGGCCCTGTCGTTGATACTCAACGAGGCTGGCTTTACGGCCGACAATATGGAAACAACCGCAAAGGTAACGCTGGAGAGCGTTGAAGGTGGTTTTGCCATCAGCGCGATCCAGCTGACGCTGCGCGGCAGTGTTCCGAATGCAGATGAAAAGACCTTCATCGAACTTGCAAACAAGGCGAAGGCCGGTTGCCCGGTTTCGAAGGCACTGTCGGCGGTTCCGATTTCCCTGGATGTTCAGCTCATCTAGGTTCCAGTGAGCAGAAATGCCGCGTGCCGCGGCTAGCGGCACGCATACATCACGTTGCTCTCTTTAAATTTCTCTTTCATTTGAAGCGATTACACTGCAGCATCCGCTGCGCAGGTCCGTAGTGTGTCCTGCCATCATCCCGCATTTTCATTGCCCATTCTTTTGACCCGCCTTCATCAAGGGAGTTAAACCATGTCGGGAATAGCAGCTCTTACTTTGTTTCATGTCATTGTCAGCCTGATCGCGATCGTTGCCGGTGTCGCGCTTGCCTATGGGCTTATTTCAGGAAAGCGCTTCGACCGGTGGACCGCCTTGTTCATGCTGACCACGGCGGTCACGGTCCTGACGGGCTTCGTCTTTCCCTATAATGGCTTCACGCCGGGGATCGGCGTCGGCATCATTTGCGTCCTGGTCTTCATACCCACGGCACTCGCCCGCTATCGTTTTGGGATGGCTGGTTTCTGGCGCCCCGTCTTCATCGTGGGCGCGCTCGCGCTCTTCTACTTCAACTGTCTGGTCTTCGTCGTTCAGTCATTCCAGAAGATAACACCCCTCAACGCGCTGGCGCCGACCGGGGGAGAGCCGATCATCGGCATCGTGCAGGCAATTGTTTTCCTTGCATTTCTGATTGTCGGCTATCTCAGCCTTCGCCGCTTTCGCCCAGTTGTGGCCGGCTTCTAGGTCGTTCTGCCGCAGCACAGCAGATTGACAAATGCCACTTGATGTTTTACGACTGACGAAATTCAAAAATCGTCAGTCGTAATTCAGGTGTGCAGAACTCATGAACGACATCGCCGAAAACGCCCTTGATTCAACGCGACAGGAGAATGTGACCCGCATTCTCGATGCCGCCGAAAGGCTGTTTCGCCACTACGGTTACTCGAAGACCACGGTTGCGGACATCGCCCGCGACCTAGGCATGTCGCCCGCCAACGTCTATCGCTTCTTCTCTTCCAAGGTCGAAATCCACCAGGCAATCTGCGGCCGGATGCTGGCTGCCAGCTACCAGCAGGCCTATGACATTTGTCATCTCCCCCTCAGTGCTTCCGAGCGGCTCAGCCGTTTCGTCCGTGGTCAGTACGAGATGACCGTCGAGACCATGATCGACCAGGAGAAGGTGCATGAGATGGTCGTCGTTGCCATCGAGCGCGACTGGCACGTGATCGAAAAGCATGTCGATAGCATTCACGACCTGCTGGCCGAGGTGATCCGCGAGGGCATCGAGGCCGGCGAATTCGTCGATCAGGACCCCGCCGCGGCATCGCGCTGCTTCGGGGCTGCGACGACGACGCTCTGCCACCCGATCATGGTGGCCCAATGTCTTGCCAAGACCAACCGCGCGACGGTGGATGAACTGATCGATTTCTCGATCAGGGCACTGAAGAAATAGCCCGACGGTCAGGCCGCCGCGCAGCTCAACACACAAAACCATTTTAGGAGTGCGAAAGATGATTTCGCTGAAGACAGTCAAGTTGCCGTCCGTTGCCAGTTTCGTGCTTCTCGGCGTGGTATCGCTCGCCGTTTCCGGCTGCAGCGATGAGAAGAAGGCTGAGACGAAGGAGATCCTGCGGCCCGTCAAGGTGGTCGAGATCACCAAGGCCGGCGATACGCGCTCGCTTGACTATTCCGGTGCCGTCAAGGCGCGAGTCGAGATGAACCTCGGCTTCCGCGTTGCCGGCAAGATCACCGAGCGGCGTGTCAATATCGGCGACCGCGTGCAGCCGGGCGATCTTATCGCGCGCATCGACGCGACCGATTACGAACTTGCAACGAAAACGGCCGAGGCGAACCTTGCCGCCGCTGAAAAGGGCGTCGGCACCGCCGATCTTGCCAACAAGCGCGCGCAGCAGCTGTTCGATAGGAGCGTGACAGCAAAATCGCAGTTGGAGCAGGCGTCGCTGAGCTACGACCAGGCCGTCTCCACCCGCGATGCCGCAGCTTCCTCGCTCGATCAGGCTAGAAACCAGGTGAGCTATGCCGAGCTGAAGGCCGACCAGAGCGGCATCGTCACGGCGATCAGTGCCGATGTCGGTGCGGTCGTTGCAGCCGGTACGCCGGTAGCGACGGTCGCGCTCGACGGCGAAAAGGAAGTGCAGATCGCGGTGCCGGAAAACGACATCGCGCAGTTCAAGCCGGGCAAGGGGGTGAAGGCAAGCTTCTGGTCAGACAACAAACTGGTTCTTGAAGGCAAGGTGCGCGAAGTTTCGGGAAGCGCCGATGCGCAGTCGCGGACATTTGCGGTTCGCGTCAGCCTGCCGAACGATGACCGCGTTCTGCTCGGCATGACGGCGACGATCGAGGCTGATGTCAACAACACGAATGCCCATGTCGTTATCCCGCTTGCAGCGCTCTCCGAGAAGGATGGCAAGAAGATCGTCTGGGTCGTCGATCGCGATGCGGCGACGGTTCATGCCCGCGATGTCACGGTGGCGGACTTCACCGGCGATGGCGTCAACGTCTCCGACGGCCTGAAGACCGGCGATCTCGTCGTCGCCGCCGGCACACAGTTCATGAACGACAATCTCAAGGTCAAGCTGCCGGGCCAGCAGTCGGCATCCGCCGAAGCTGGGTCCGAAACTGGCGACGTCGTTCGCTAAGCGGTCAGGAGAGGGAACGGGACAATGGACAACTCCACCACCGAGAAGAAGCCCTTCAACCTGTCGCGCTGGGCGATCGGCCATCCGAGCATCGCGCGCTTCCTGTTCGGGCTCATCCTGATCACCGGCGTGCTCGGGCTGACGCGCATGGGCCAGAAGGAAGATCCTGACTTCACCTTCCGCGTCATGGTCGTGCAGGCCGTGTGGCCGGGCTCGTCCATCCAGGAGATGGAAGACCAGGTGGTCAACAAGATCGAACGCAAGCTGCAGGAAACTCCGCATATCGACTGGGTGAAGTCCTATACGCGCGCCGGTTCCGCCGTCATTACCCTGCAGGTCAAGGGCGACACCAACGCGGCGCAGGTTGCCGACGCCTTCTACCAGGTGCGCAAGAAGGTCGGCGATATCGCGAACGAATTGCCGGAAGGCCTGCTCGGTCCCTATTTCAACGACGAGTTCGGCGACACCTTCATCACGCTGCATTCGATCAGCGGCGACGGCTACAGCTATCCGGAGCTGAAGAAATTCGCGATCCAGGCACGCGACATGCTTCTGACGACGCCGGGCGTCGAGAAGGCGGTCATCATCGGTGATCAGCCGGAGAAGATCTATATCGACGTCTCCTCCAAGGCGCTCGCAGAACGCGGGCTGACCATTCTCGACCTGCAGAATGCTATCAAGGGCCAGAACAGTGTCGATCCGGCAGGCTCGGTCGATACCGGCACGCGCTCGGTGCGCATCGCCGTCGAAGGCGACGTGACCAAGGCCGCCGATATCCGCGAGCTCCGGCTCAAGGCCGGCAATCAGGTGACGCGTCTCGGCGATATTGCCACCGTCTATTCCGGTCTCGAAGATCCCTATCAGAAGAAGTACCGCTTCAATGGCCACGAGAGCGTCCAGGTGGGCGTCGTTATGGCCAAGGGCTTCAAGGTCACCGATGTCGGCAAGGATGTCGAGGCGACCTACAAGCACTTCGAAGAATCGCTGCCCTATGGCGTGGCTGTCGACCAGATCTCCAACCAGCCTGATGTCGTCACCGATGCGGTGAGCGAGTTCATGCACGCGCTTGGTGAAGCGCTGGCCATCGTTCTCGTCGTCTCGTTCCTGTCGATCGGCTGGCGCTCGGGTCTCGTCATCGCGATCGCTATCCCGCTGGTGCTGGCCGCGACCTTTGCCATCATGTACGAGCTCGGTATCGACCTGCAGCGTATTTCGCTGGGCGCGTTGATCATCGCGCTCGGGTTGCTGGTCGACGATGCGATGATCGTGGTCGAGTTGATGGAGCGAAAGCTCGAAGAGGGGCTGGTGAAGATCGAGGCGGCGAGTTTCGCCTACTCCTCGACCGCTTTTCCGATGCTGACGGGTACTCTCATCACCACGGCCGGTTTTATTCCGGTTGGTTTCGCGGCCTCCACCGCCGGCGAATATGTGCGCACGCTGTTTTATGTCGTCGGCATCGCGCTTGTGGTCTCGTGGTTCGTGGCGGTCTATTTCACGCCGTGGCTCGGCTACATGATCCTGAAGCAGCGCCAGCATGCCGGCGGCGCGCATCATGATGCCTTCGACACCAGCTTCTATCGCCGGCTGCGATCGACGGTCGGCTGGGCGGTCCGCCATCGGATCATCGTTGTCGCCATGACGCTGGTGACCTTCGCCACCAGCCTTTGGGCCTTCCAGTTCATTCCGCAGAACTTCTTCCCGCAGTCCTCGCGTCCCGAGATCCTCGTCGATCTCTGGCTGCCTGAGGGTACCAGCATCAAGGAAGTCGAGAAGCAATCGAAGGCGCTCGAAGCCAAGATCATGGATGACAAGGACAAGAAGTTCGTCGCCACCTATATCGGCGAAGGCGCACCACGCTTCTTCCTGCCGCTCGACCAGCAGCTTCCGAACCCGAACTTCGCGCAGCTGCTGATCATGGCAAACGACGAGCCGGCCCGCGAACGGCTGATCGTCAAGCTGCGGACGATCCTTGCCGAGGACTTCCCTGACATTCGTGGCAAGGTCGACCGTCTGTTCCTCGGCCCGCCGACCGGTTGGCCCGTGCAGATGCGCGTCATGGGTCCGGATCGCCAGGAAGTCCGTAAGATCGCTGACGAGGTGAAGGCGAAATTCCAGGCCAATCCGCTGCTCGGCGCCATTCACGATGACTGGCTGGAGCAGGTGCCGGCGATGAAGCTGGTGATCGACCAGGATCGTGCCCGTGCGCTGGGCGTTACCTCGCAACGCGTCCGCCAGATGCTGCAGACGGCGATGTCCGGCGCACCGCTCGATGATTTCCGCGATGGCGAGGAAACGGTTTCGATCGTTGCCCGCGAGCCGGATGCCAATCGCTCGCTGCTGTCGGCCGTCAACTCGGTCTACGTGCCGACGGACTTCGGCGGCTTCGTGCCGGTCTCGCAGATCGCCAAGGTGGTGCCTGTTCTCGAGCAGGGTATCGAGTGGCGGCGTGATCGTCTGCCGACGATCAGCATCCGTGCGACGCTTCCCGATGGCGTGCAGTCAAATGACGTCGTCATGAAGATGTATGCCGATCTGCAGCCGCTGCGTGACAATCTGCCGGCCGGCTACAAGGTCGAGATCCAGGGTGGCGCGGAAGATTCCGCCGAAAGCCAGGCATCGATCGCAGCCAAGGCACCGATCATGCTTGTCGTCATCGTCCTGCTCCTGATGGCGCAGCTGCAGCACTTTGGCAAAGCGATGCTGGTGCTGGCGACTGGCCCGCTCGGCATCATCGGCGCTGCTGCGGCACTGCTGATCTCCGGCGCGCCCTTCGGCTTCGTCGCGATCCTCGGCGTCATCGCGCTGCTCGGCATCATCATCCGTAACTCGATCATTCTCGTCGATCAGATCGACCAGGATATCAAGGCGGGGATGCATCGACAGGAGGCGATTGTCGGCGCGGCGGTGCGCCGTTTCCGCCCGATCATGCTGACGGCGCTAACGGCGGTTCTGGCGCTGATCCCGATCTCGCGCGGCGTGTTCTGGGGTCCGCTCGCCTACGCCATGATGGGCGGCATTCTGGTCGCAACGGTTCTGACGATCCTGGTGTTGCCGGCGGCCTACGCACTGTTCTTCGGCAAGGAGCCGAAGACGAAGGAAGACGAAAAGAGCCTCGCGTCGAACAGCAACGACGCGGCGCCCGATCACCATCAGCCTCCGGCGGTGGCGGCAGAGTAAACAAAAATGGCGCGGTGAAGACCGCGCCATTTCTTTTTGGTGAAGGATCCCGCTCGGTCAGTTCAAGCCGTCAGATCGGCTTCCGCTCTCAACCCGAGCAGCGCTGCGCCGATCAGCCCGGGTTCGACGCGGCATTCGCTGCGTACGACGATCGGGCGGTCGAACTTGCGCAGGATTCGCTGCCGCACGGCTTTGTCGAGTTCGGCAAGCAGAGGCTCGACGTTCGACAGTCCACCGGCCACCGGTACAATGGTTGCGCCGGTAATGTTGATTGTCAGCGCCAGCGGGGAGGCGACGAGATCCACGTAGACGTCCATCGTCCGCGTCGCCTTCTCTTCGCCCTTCAGCCACTGCTCGATGATCTCCTGGCTCGAGAAATCGAGATCATGCAGCGTCTTGTGCAGCCGCTCGACGCCGCGGGCTCCGCCAATGGTATCGACGCAGCCCTTCTGGCCGCAACCGCACTGGAAATGGGGGATTTCGACGGGTGGGTTGCCGGCACGCAGGGCGACGATAGAGCCGTGGCCCCATTCACCTGCAAAACCGCCCGCTTCGTTGATCAGCCGGCCATTGGCCACCACGCCGCCGCCGACGCCGGTGCCGAGAATGGCACCGAGCACGATGCGATGTCCCCTGCCGGCGCCAAGGCCGGCTTCGGCCATTGCAAAGCAATCCGCATCGTTGGCAATCAGGACAGGAAGACCGAACTCAGCCTCGAGGTCGGCGGCGAGATTGCGCCCGTGGATGCAGGGGATGTTGGCGCAGGTCAGCCGCTGCGTATCCGGATCGACCACACCAGCGATCGAGAAGGAAAGCCGCGTCGGCTGTTCGCCGGTCTCGGCAATGATCGCGCGCAAAGTGGCGATGAAGGCGGCAAAGTCATCGACGGGTGTCGGGTGACGACCGAGTGGAGTGATGTCGGTTTCAGAGCGGGCGATGCCGCCCTTGATGGCCGAACCGCCAATATCGAAAGAGATGATCATTCGGATTCTGCTTGTTCGAGAAGCTCAGCGTCTGCTCGCACCGTTCGGCATGATTTGCAAGCCAAAACCAACGCTCAGGCGGGCAGGATGATGCGGGCCTCGAAACCGGATGCCTCGCCGCTCGCGGGCGAAAACAGCTCCAGGGTCCCGCCCATTTGCGAGACAATCCGATCGGCGATCGCCAAGCCGAGGCCGGAGCCAGCGCCCGTGGTCTTGCCGCGCCGGAAGCGCTTTTTCAGCGTCTGGATGTCGATCTCTCGTACAGCCGGCCCGTCGTTGACGACGCGAATGACGCCGTCGCCCTCTAGGCTGACATTGACCGGCATTTCGGGATCCCCGTGCGTCAGAGCGTTTTCGATCAGGTTGCGGATGACGATGCCGAAGGCGTCCATGTCGGCGTTGCGGGTCAACGTCGCGCCTTTCGCCGCCGAGTAGCGCAATCGGCCGTGCGAGCGGCTGTCGCGCTCAAAGTCCGATACCACCATGTCCAGCACCGGCCGCAGATCGGCAGGCGTGGCGCTGCCGCCGATCCCCGCTTCGGCGCGGGACAACTGCAACAACTTCTCTGCGAGCCGTCCCAGATTGATGAGCGAGGTTTCGACCTGTCGGGCACGCAGTTGCGTTTGCCCAGGTCCAAGCTCTTCGGCAAGGCGCTGGGTCTGTGCCAGTGCTCCCGCGATCGGTGTACGCAGTTCATGGGCGCTGTTGGCGGTGAACTCGCGCTCCGCCTCCAGGGCCGCGCGCAGCCGGTCGAGCAACAGGTTCACGGAGCGCGCGATCGGCCTCAGTTCCTTCGGCAAGCTGTTGCCTGCAAGCGGCGCCAGATTGCCGCCGTCCTTCGTTCCGATATCCTGCCGCAGGGTATCCAGCGGCCTCATCGCGCGGCTCACGATGAACCAGACAGCGAAGATGCTGGCCGGGATGAGAGCGATGAGCGGAATGAGCAGCGTAGCGGCGCTTTCGCGCACGGCCTCCCGGCGATTCTTGAAGCGGTCTGCGACTTGCAGAAACAGGCTGCCATCAGCCGACCGCTCCGTGTAGATCCGTGCCGTGTCGGTATCGTGGAAGCCGGTTTTAAGCGGAACCTGGAACGGTTCGGCAGAGGCGTCGTTGGAACGAAGCACGACCTTGCCGCTGGCGTCGCGCACCTGGTAGGTCAGATACTCGCGGTTTGCTGCCGTTCTCAATATTGCGACACTGCGCGGGTCATCCATGTTGCCCTGCGCCATGTCGTCGATGATGAGAGCCAGCAAACGCTCCGTCGTCTCCTGCTGGGCGCTATCGAAGATCTCGTCGAACTCGTGTTGCATGACACGAATGCTCAGGCCGATTGCCAGCAACCAGAAGATGACCATGACGGTTGTCAGGGCAAGAATAAGCGGGCGGGTAATACTGCGTTCAGACTTCATCGTCATCCAAGGGTGTAGCCTATGCCGCGCGCGGTGCGGATGCGTTCCTTGCCGATCTTTTTGCGAAGCCGGCTGACGTAGACCTCAACGGTGTTGCTCTCGATCTCGGAGCCGAAGGCATAGAGCGCCTCCTCGATGCGATCTTTGGAAACGATCGCGCCGGGGCGTGCTGTCAAGAGATCGAGAACGGCCCACTCCCGGCTTGTGAGAATGATAGGCTCGCCTGCCACCGACAGCTTATGTTGGGGCCTGTCGATCTCGATATCGGAAATGCGGAGAACGGGATGCGGATTGCCTTCGTAGCGTCGCGCGACGGCCATTATCCGTGCTTCCAGTTCGCCGAGGTTGAAGGGCTTGACGAGGTAGTCGTCGGCACCGGCATTCAATCCCTCGATGCGGTCCGAGATCTGGTCGCGGGCGGTAAGGATGATAACAGGCGTTCTGACGTCCCGGGCGCGAATGCGCCGGAGGAAGTCAACGCCGCTTCCGTCGGGAAGCTGAAGATCGAGCAGGATGAGGCCATATTCGACGGGACCGGTCGCAACGTCGGCGTTGGCGAGGTTGCTGACCCAGTCCACAGCATGATTTGCAGCCGTGACGTGGTCCCGCACGGCTTCGCCAATCATCTTGTCGTCTTCAACCAGCAGGATTCGCACGGTTTTTCCTCTCAACCACAGTTAGCTTGCAGTTCGGCATTCGGTCAAGCAGAGGCTTCTGCGGCGAAGATGGCTGGACGATGACGGAGACAGGCTTCATACGACCCGAATTAGGCGGCATATTGCCACGACGTACTCGACATTTACCCGAATTTTGTTTTCATCTAGTAGCGACTCATGAGCTTTACCGGCGGAAGCCGGCACATCCTGCACGGTAGATATAGTTGATGGTGAAGAGATCCGAGACACCCGGAAGGCTGGATGACGCCGCGCGCGCCGGTTGGCTGTATTACGTCGCGGGCCGGACGCAGGATGAGATCGCTGCGACGATGGGCATTTCCCGACAGTCTGCGCAGCGCCTGGTTTCGCTCGCCGTGGCCGAGCGGTTGATCAAGGTGCGCCTGGACCATCCCATTGCCGCCTGCCTCGAGCTGGCCAATGCCGTTCGCAAGAAGTATGGCCTGAAGCACGTCGAGATCGTGCCCAGCGACCCGGGATCTGCTTCAACGACCATCGGCATTGCCGAGGCAGCAGCCGCCGAGATCGAACGCTGGCTGAAGCGGCCGGATCCGATCGTGTTGGCTGTCGGGACCGGGCGCACGTTGAAGGCTGCGGTCGACCAACTGCCCGCGATCGAATGTCCCAACCATCGTATCGTGTCATTGACCGGCAATATCGCGCCCGACGGCTCGGCTGCCTACTATAACGTCATCTTCAGCATGGCGGATGCGGTGAAGGCACGGCACTTTCCAATGCCGCTTCCGGTTCTCGTAACGTCAGCCAAGGAGCGGGAAACGCTGCATGCGCAACAGCTGGTGCACGCGACGCTGGAGATGAGCGCGCAGGCGGATGTCACCTTCGTCGGCATCGGCGAACTCGGGATCGATGGGCCGCTTTGCGTCGATGGGTTTCTCGAGAAAGACGAAATGATGGAGCTGATGCGCAACGGCGCGGTTGGCGAAATCTGCGGCTGGGTTTTCGACAGCGAAGGCAAGCTACTGGACCACCCGATCAATGATCGCGTCGCGTCCGCATCGATCCCATCGCGCGATTCGTCGACTGTCATCGGCATTGCCAAGGGCAAGCGGAAATTCAAGGCGATGAAGGCGGCCGTGCTGGGCCACCAGATCAACGGTTTGATCACCGATGAGGAAGCTGCCGATTATTTGCTCAAAGCGTGAGCAAAAAAATTTATATTTGAAATCAGTTAGATAATGCATTCATTCGCTGTTGCAGCAACGAATGGTGATTGACTTTTTTTCCTTCGCGATGAGTAATTGCCCATGAGCAAAGCGAATGCTCGCACTCATCTTCTGGGAGGAAGATATGACATTGAGAACTCTCCTGCTGGGCGCCTGCTCGGCACTGGCGTTTGCCGGCATGGCTTCGGCCGAGACGCTGACGATCGCGACCGTCAACAACGGCGACATGATCCGGATGCAGAAGCTGACGGACGACTTCAAGAAAAAGAACCCCGGCATTGATCTCGAGTGGGTAACCCTCGAAGAAAACGTCCTGCGTCAGAAGGTTACGACCGACATCGCGACCAAGGGCGGCCAGTACGACGTTCTGACGATCGGCACCTACGAAGTTCCGATCTGGGCAAAGCAGGGCTGGCTGCTGCCGCTCGACAATCTCGGCAAGGACTACGATGCTGACGATCTGCTGCCAGCTATCCGCAGCGGTCTGACCACAGACGGCAAGCTCTATGCAGCACCGTTCTACGGCGAAAGCTCGATGGTCATGTACCGCAAGGACCTGTTCGACGCCGCCGGCCTGAAGATGCCTGACGCGCCGACCTGGGACTTCATCGCGGATGCTGCGAAGAAGATCACCAACAAGGACAAGGAAATCTACGGTATCTGCCTGCGCGGCAAGGCTGGCTGGGGCGAAAACATGGCCTTCCTGACGGCCATGTCGAACTCCTTCGGCGCTCGCTGGTTCGATGAACAGTGGAAGCCGCAGTTCGATCAGCCGGAGTGGAAGGACACGCTGAACTTCTACGTCAACCTGATGAAGGAAGCCGGCCCTCCCGGTGCTTCGTCCAACGGCTTCAACGAAAACCTGGCGCTCTTCCAGACCGGCAAGTGCGGCATGTGGATCGATGCGACCGTTGCTGCGTCCTTCGTCAGCAACCCGAAGGAATCCACCGTGGCCGACAAGGTCGGCTTCGCTCTGGCTCCGGACAAGGGGCTCGGCAAGCGCGGCAACTGGCTCTGGGCCTGGAACCTCGCCATCCCGGCAGGCTCGCAGAAGGTCGAAGCTGCTGAGAAGTTCGTCGCCTGGGCAACGAGCAAGGACTACACGAACCTCGTCGCCGAGAAGGAAGGCTGGCTGAACGCACCTCCCGGTACGCGCTCTTCGCTCTATGCGAACGCCGACTACCAGAAGGCAGCACCGTTTGCGAAGATGACGCTCGACAGCATCAACTCCGCCGACCCGACCAAGCCGACCGTCAAGCCGGTTCCTTATGTTGGTGTGCAGTTCGTCGCCATTCCTGAATTCCAGGGTATCGGCACGGCCGTCGGCCAGCAGTTCTCCGCAGCGCTTGCCGGCCAGGTTTCGGTCGACCAGGCCCTGCAGAGCGCACAGCAGCTGACGACACGCGAAATGACGAAGGCTGGTTACATCAAATAAATAACCTCCTGAGAGGCGGGGGATTTGACCTCCCCGCCCGTCTAGGCCGCCGGTGCCCGAAATTGCGTCGGCGGCCCTTTTTACTTAGCTGTCCTGCAGCCGTTCGCCCCCTCCTGACATGATCGGTCGTCGCCATGGCAACGTTACACACCCGCTCCGCAGCACGAATGATGATTGCGCCATCCGTGATCCTGCTCTTCCTGTGGATGATCGTCCCGCTCGTGATGACGATCTATTTCTCGACGCTGAACTACAATCTGCTCAGCCCGGGGATGGAAACCTTCGTCGGCTTCCTGAACTATAAATACTTCCTGACCGATCCGGCCTTTTTCTCGGCGTTGATCAATACGCTGCTGCTGGTGCTCGGCGTGCTGCTGATCACCGTCGTGGGCGGTATCGCCTTCGCGCTGCTCCTGAACCAGGATATCTACGGGCAAGGGATCGTTCGCATTCTGGTCATCGCGCCCTTCTTCGTCATGCCGACGGTTGCCGCTCTGGTGTGGAAGAACATGTTCATGAATCCCGTCAACGGGCTCTTCGCGCATCTCGCCAAGGCGTTCGGATTGCAGCCCTATGACTGGCTTGCCAATGCGCCGCTCTTTTCGATCATCCTGATCGTTGCCTGGCAGTGGCTGCCGTTTGCGACGCTCATCATGCTGACCGCCCTGCAGTCGCTGGACGAAGAGCAGCAGGAAGCCGCCGAAATGGATGGCGCCGGCGTCGTGTCGAAATTCATCTATATCATCCTGCCGCACATGGCCCGCGCCATCACGGTCGTGATCCTGATCCAGACGATCTTCCTGCTCTCTGTGTTTGCCGAAATCCTCGTCACCACCAACGGCGGCCCCGGCACGCAGAGCACGAACCTTACCTATCTCGTCTATGTGCAGGCGCTCCTGCAGTTCGATATCGGTGGCGCTTCGGCGGGCGGCATCGTCGCGGTCATCCTCGCCAATATCGTTGCGATCTTCCTCGTACGCCTCGTCGGCAAGAATCTGGAGGCTTGAGATGGCTAGAAAAGTCACAACCCAGCGCAAGGTCGTCATGACCGCCATCGCCTGGACGCTCGGCATCCTGATCTTCTTCCCGATCCTCTGGACGTTCCTGACGAGCTTCAAGACGGAAGCGGACGCCATCGCTTCGCCGCCGCAGTTCCTGTTCTTCCACTGGACGACGGAGAGCTATTCGGAGGTGCAGAGCCGCTCCAACTATCTCAGCCACTTCATGAACTCGGTGATCATTTCCTTCGGCTCGACGCTGATCGGCCTGATCATCGCGATCCCGGCCGCCTGGGCGATGGCGTTCTCGCCGACCAAGCGGACGAAGGATGTCCTGATGTGGATGCTGTCGACGAAGATGATGCCGCCGGTCGGCGCGCTGATCCCGATCTACCTGATGTTCCGCAACTCGGGCCTGCTCGACAGCCGCCTCGGCCTGGTGATCATCCTGACCTTGATCAACCTGCCGATCATCATCTGGATGCTCTACACCTACTTCAAGGAAATTCCCGGCGAGATCCTGGAGGCGGCGCGCATGGACGGTGCATCGCTTGCCAAGGAAATCATCTACGTGCTGACGCCGATGGCGGTGCCGGGCATTGCCTCGACGCTGCTCCTCAATATCATCCTGGCCTGGAACGAAGCCTTCTGGACGTTGAACCTCAGTGCCTCGAAAGCGGCGCCGCTGACAGCGTTCATTGCCTCCTATTCCAGCCCCGAAGGCCTGTTCTATGCCAAGCTTTCGGCAGCCTCCACCATGGCGATCGCCCCGATCCTGATCCTCGGCTGGTTCTCGCAGAAACAACTCGTCCGTGGCCTGACCTTCGGCGCGGTGAAATAAGATACCAGGGAGAGAAACATGGGCAGCATTACCCTTCAGAAAGTCTCGAAGGTCTTCGGTGAAGCCAAGGTCATCCCGTCGATCGACCTCGAGATCAAGGACGGCGAGTTCGTCGTCTTCGTCGGCCCCTCGGGCTGCGGCAAGTCCACGCTTCTCAGGCTGATCGCGGGCCTCGAGGATGTCAGCGCCGGCAAGATCGTCATCGACGGCAAGGACGCCACCGAGACCGCGCCGTCGGACCGCCGGCTTGCCATGGTGTTCCAGTCCTACGCGCTCTATCCGCATATGAGCGTGCGCAGCAATATCGCCTTCCCGCTGAAGATGGCCGGCATGGCAAAGCCCGACATCGACAAGAAGGTGGCGGACGCGGCCCGCGTGCTCAACCTCACCGACTATCTCGACCGCAAGCCGCGTGCGCTCTCGGGCGGTCAGCGCCAGCGCGTCGCGATCGGCCGCGCCATCGTGCGCCAGCCTTCGGCCTTCCTGTTCGACGAACCGCTGTCGAACCTCGATGCGGCGCTGCGCGTCAATATGCGCCTGGAGATCAGCGAGCTGCACCAACAGCTGAAGACGACGATGATCTATGTCACCCACGACCAGGTCGAGGCCATGACCATGGCCGACAAGATCGTCGTCTTGAACCGCGGCAACATCGAGCAGGTCGGCTCGCCGATGGAGCTTTACTCCAAGCCGCGCAACCTGTTCGTCGCCGGCTTCATCGGTTCGCCGAAGATGAACTTCGTTAAGCAGGGTTCGCAGACGCTCGGCGTGCGTCCCGAACATATCCAGCTTTCGACAGAGAGCGGCGAATGGAAGGGCAAGATTACCGTCGCCGAACATCTCGGCTCCGACACCTTCCTGCATGTCGACGTCGAGGGCATCGGGCAGATGACGGCGCGCGGCGGCGGCGACTTTCCGGCCAAGGCCGGCGACACCGTCTACCTTACGGCCGACAAGGCCCGCATTCACAAGTTCAACGAGCAAGGCCTCGCCATCTGAGCAAGGCTTCCGGGGTAGGGATGACAGCGCGTGCCGGACGAGGTGCCCGGCGCGCCGATACCGGGGCCGACAGGCCCCCGGGGTCATGGCTGGCCCCGAAGACCTTCAAGAGGACTGAGACATGACGTGCAAACTATCGCTGGCAACGCTTTCCGACGCGGCAAAGACGGCCACTGTGCCGGCCTATGAGCGTGCGTCGCTGAAGGCAGGCATCGTGCACTTCGGCGTCGGCAATTTCCACCGCGCCCATCAGGCGATCTATCTCGACGACCTGTTCAACCTTGGCAAGGATCATGACTGGGCGATCATCGGCGCGGGCATTCTCCCCTCCGATGCGGCGATGCGCGACAAGCTCGCCGCCCAGGATTTCCTGACGACCGTCGTCGAGCAGGACAACAACAAGACGGCCGCGCGGGTTACCGCACCGATGATCGACATCCTGCCGGTCGGCGACGCAACGACGATCATCGCCAAGCTCGCCGATCCCACGATCCGTATCGTTTCGATGACGATCACCGAAGGCGGCTATTTCATCGACGCGTCGGGCAAGTTCAATCCAGGCCATCCGGCAATTGCCGCTGATGGACAGAATCCGTCGGAACCGAAGACGGTCTTTGGCCTGGTCGTTGCCGGCCTCAAGGCGCGCAAGGACAAGGGCATCGTGCCGTTCACCGTCATGTCCTGCGATAACATTCCGCATAACGGCGTCGTCACGTCGAATGCCGTCGTCGGTACCGCGCGCCTGTCCGATCCGGCCTTTGCCGACTGGATCAAGGCGAATGTCGCCTTCCCGAACGCGATGGTGGACCGCATCACTCCAGCCACGGGACAGCGCGAGATCGATCTCCTGAAGGATGCCTTCGGCATCGAGGACAACTGGCCTGTCTATTGCGAAGAGTTCAAGCAGTGGGTGCTGGAAGACAAGTTCACCGCAGGGCGGCCTGCGCTGGAGAAGGTCGGCGTGACCTTCGTGCCGGATGTGACACCCTACGAGCACATGAAGATCCGCATCCTGAACGGCGGGCACGCGGCGATTGCCTATCCGGCGGCGCTGATGGACATCCATTTCGTGCATGATTCGATGGAAGATCCTCTGATCCGCGCCTTCCTTGCCAAGCTGGAAAAGGAAGAGATCATCCCGATCGTTCCGCCGGTGCCGGATACGTCGTTGACGGATTATTTCGCGCTGATCGAACATCGGCTGCTCAACCCGAAGATTGCCGACACCATCCCGCGTCTGGCACAGGACGGATCGAACCGGCAGCCGAAATTCATTCTGCCGTCGACGCTCGACAATCTCACCCAGGGCCGGGATGTCGTCGGCCTGGCTCTGGTGTCGGCGCTGTGGTGCCGCTATTTCGCGGGCAAGACCGATAGCGGCAAGGACATCGCCTTCAACGACGCCAGCGCAGACCGGCTGCATGCCGCGGCACTGAAAGCCAAGGATGATCCGATGGCCTTCCTCGCCTTCGACGACATTTTCGGCGAGGTGTCGAAATCCGAGGTGTTCCGAAAGCGCTTTGCTCACGCGCTGAAAACCCTGTGGGAAAAGGGCACGCGCGAAACCCTGCAGCTCTATCTCGACAACAAGCTTGCCGTGTAAGGATTAGGTGGCGGCGCTGCTGCCGCCACCCTCCGCCGTCCGGCGGAGGGGATATTCTGCACCAACTGCGATTGGATCTGTCATGGCTGAAGCTGAAACACGGCTGGTCATCTTCGACTGCGACGGCGTGCTCGTCGATAGCGAGCCGATCTCGGTCAGCGTTCTCGTCAAGGCGATGAACGATCTGGGGGTGCCGATTACCGAGGATGAGGTCTATGGCCGCTTCCTCGGGCGCAGTCTGGCGACTGTCATCGACGCGATGAAGAACGAGTACAACGTTCACCCCGGACAGGAATTCCTCGAGCAGTTGCGCACCAATCTCTATGCGCGTTTTCGCAAGGAGCTGAAGCCTATCGATGGAGTTGCCGCTACCATCGATAGTCTCGGCATTCCCTGTTGCGTCGCGTCCTCGAGCCAGGTGGAGCGCATTCGCCTGTCGCTGACGGTGACCGGCCTGATCGATCGCCTGCCCGACATCTTCAGCGCAACGATGGTGAAGAACGGCAAGCCGGCGCCGGACCTTTTCCTGCATGCGGCGCGCGAGATGCATGTCGACCCGGCCGATTGCATCGTGATCGAGGATAGCCCCGCGGGCATCGAAGCTGCGAAGGCCGCGGGCATGACGGTGTTTGCCTTCACCGGTGGCTCGCACGCCAATTTCGCGGGCTATCGCGCTGAACTTGACCGGCTTTCGCCCGAAGCGGTGTTTGACGCGATGCCGGATTTGATACACCTTGTCCGAAAACATAAACGGGACGGGATGCACCTTTAATGCCTCAGCATGTGGTCGCGGTCGATATCGGCACCGGCAGCGCGCGCGCTGGCGTCTTCGATATCCGTGGCCAGCTTCTGGGCAAGGCCGAACACCCGATCCTCATGAACCGGCCGCGTGAGAACCACGCCGAGCATGATTCCGAAGATATCTGGTCTGCCGTCTGCATCTCCGTGCGCAAGGCCATGGAACAATCCGGCGCGGCACCGGAATCGGTCGGAGCGATCGGTTTCGACGCCACCTGCTCGCTCGTCGTGCGCGACGTCGACGGCGGCCAGATCAGCGTTTCCACCGGCGGCGAGCGGCGGTTCGATACCATCGTCTGGCTCGACCACCGGGCGCTGAAGGAGGCCGATTTCTGCACGGCCACGAAACATCCCGTCATGGAGCATTCCGGGCATTTCATGTCGCCCGAGATGGAAATGCCGAAGCTGATGTGGCTGAAGAAGAAGCTGCCGGGCACATGGATGAACACCGGCTATCTCTTCGACCTCGCCGACTTCATGACGTGGAAGGCGTCAGGCGCGCTGGCAAGGTCGCGCTGTACGCTGACGGCAAAGTGGAATTATCTCGCGCATCTCGACAAGGGCTGGCAGGTAGATTTTCTCGAGCAGATCGGTCTTGAAGACCTGCAGGAGCGGGGGCGGCTGCCTGACGATACGGTCGCCGTGGGCCAGAGTGTGGGGACACTCACGAAGGAGGCCGCGTCGGCGCTCGGCCTGACGACCGGTTGCCACGTCTCGGCAGGCATGGTCGATGCCTATGCCGGAGCGCTCGGCACACTTGGCGGCGCTGCCCATGACCCGCACAAGCTCGAGCGGCAGCTGGCGCTGATTGCCGGCACGTCGAGCTGCATCGTCTCCTTTTCGCGGGAGCGGAAGCCAAGCCATGGCATGTGGGGGCCGTATTACGAAGCCGTGCTGCCCGAATCCTGGCTTGTCGAGGCGGGCCAATCGGCGACAGGGGCGCTGCTCGATCATATTGTTCGGATGCATGCGGCGGGCGGTGAGCCGACGGCTGCGATCCATCAGAGGATCGTTGCCCGCATCGCGCAATTGCGCGTGGAGGAGGGAGACAATTTCGGCGCCCGGATTTTCGTACTGCCCGACTTTCACGGCAACCGATCGCCGCATGCCGATCCGCATGCGGTGGGCGGCATCAGCGGGCTTACGCTGGACACCTCGTTCGATGGACTCTGCGCGCTCTATTGGCGCACGGGCGTGGCGATTGCGCTCGGAATTCGTCACATCCTCGAGCAGATGCGGGACTACGGCTATGCGCCGGACACACTTCACCTGGCCGGCGGTCATGTGAAGAACCCTGTCCTCATGGAGCTCTATGCGGATGCGACCGGCTGCAAGGTCGTGGTTCCCAAGATGAACGAAGCGGTGCTGCTCGGGACCGCGATGGCGGCGGCCGTGTCCTGCGGGCTACATGGGGATCTGCCCAGCGCTGGCCTTGCGATGTATCCGGGGGGCGATGTTCTGCTGCCCAACGAGGACAAGCGCGCGATCTATGATCGCGACTACCGCCGTCTGCTGGCGATGTATCGGCATCGCGCCGAGCTGGAGACGATGGAGTGAGCTTCCGCGTATCCGTTGGCGCTTACGCAGGCGTCAGCGGTTTGAGCCTTCGCCAAGCATGGTGCCGAACTCGCCCATGCGTCGCGTGCGCTGTGTCGCTTCGTCGCCCGCCGCAAGGATAACGGCTGTCGACAGACAGTCGAGCAGGGCCATCAGGGGCGGCAGGCTGTCGGCATCGCCGGTGCGGGCTGCGGGCAGGGGAAGTATGAGGTTGGCCTGGTCAGGCATCCAGTTGGTACTTTGAGCGGTGATCAGGATGACCTTGTATCCGTATCGCCTTGCTGTGCGCGCCAGAAGGCGGGCCTTGCCGAAGCGATGGCTGTCGAGGATGATCAGCAACGCATCATCGCCGTTCAAGCGCGCGAAAAGCTCAGCGAAGCGGCTACCGGTGCCATCGAGCGAGTGCACGCCGTCTCGGGCCTGCGTCAGTTGCTGGCAGAAGTGTGATGCGAAGCCCGAAAGACCCGCATGCGTCGCAACGAAGACTTCGCGCGCCGTGCCGATCATCGATACCGCCTCGCGCCACTGCGACTGACCAGTGAGATGGTATATGTGGTGGAGACCCTGGATCTGCTCCGACACCAGCACTGCAAGCGGCTTGCCTTCCGCGACGTCGGTCTGCAGTTCGGTCATGGACGCTTGCATCTGTGTGGCCGAAACGGGGGAAACCTCGCGGATCTGGACCTTGACGCTGTCTAGCCCCTGGTAGCCCAGAGCGCGCAGAAAACGCCCAACCGTCATGGGGCTGAGGTCAAGTCTGTCGGCTACGGATGCGGCGGTTTCAAATGGCAGGTCGCTCAGATGTTCGGCAAAGTATTTTGCAATGCGCCGCTCCGCCGGTGTGCCGGATTTTGCATACTGCCGGAGTTTGTGAACGAAGTCTTCCACGGCGCCTTTCCTGATCTTCCGGACCCGTTTCTCGGATGCACAAGGAAAACCCTGCCGTTTGCAAATATTCCGGAAGCTGCCCAGGCCAAAGCAATTTCTAATGTTAGATGACTATATATTAATATGTATTTCTGAACAAGATTTCCGACAAAGCACCCAATTATTTTCAGCCTTGCCGTTCAAAGATCAGATTCATACATCTTGGCCACAACCGGAGACGTCAAAATGATCTTTCACGCCGCGCGCCTTGCAGTTGCTAATCTTTTCGCGGCGGAAACGCGATCGGTGTTCTGGAAGGTGCTGGGGCTCACGATCCTCGTTCTTGTCGGTCTATGGCTTGCGCTGCGCAGCACCTTCATCACGCTGGTATTTCCCTGGATTGCCAGCTTCTTTCCTGCGCTGCCGGACTGGGCGGGGTGGCTGAGCTTTGTCTTTCTGGTGCTGGCAGGCATCGGGTTGGCGCTTGGATTGGCGCTTCTGCTCTCGCCTGTGACAGCGCTGATTGCCGGCCTGTTCCTCGATGATGTGGCGGAGGTGATCGAGAAACGCGACTATCGCGAAGACACCCCCGGCACGGCGATGCCGCTCGCATCCGCACTTGTCAGTTCGATCAAGTTTCTCGGTGTGGTCATTGCCGGCAATATCGTGGCAGTTCTTCTGCTCTTCGTGCCGGGCGTCAATCTGATCGCGTTCTTTCTGGTGAATGGCTATCTGCTCGGTCGCGAGTTTTTCGAGTTTGCCGCCATGCGGTTCAGGTCGCCCGAGGAGGCGCGGCTGTTTCGCGCCAAGCATGCAACGACCGTGTTTCTCGCCGGGCTCGTGATCGCCGCATTTCTGGCCGTTCCGATCGTCAACCTGCTGACGCCGCTGTTTGCCGCCGGCATGATGGTGCACCTGCACAAGCTGCTGTCGCGAAAGGACCTTGGGGTCCGCATGCCGTAGGCGGCGCCTTACTCGACCGCTTCGCCGATCACCTGGGGCGGAAGCTCGACCAGCGGTGCGGGAATATCACAGCTCTTTTCGGGGGACTTGCAGATGTCGGCGATGACGCAGCGCTCGCATTCGGGGCGGCGCGCCTTGCAGGTGTAACGGCCGTGCAGGATCAGCCAGTGATGGGCGTGGTAGAGGTAATGCTTGGGGATCACCTTCATCAGGCGTTCCTCGACCTCGTCGGGCGTCTTGCCGGGCGCGAGCTTGATGCGGTTGGCGATACGGAATATGTGGGTGTCTACGGCCATGGTTGCCTGGCCGAAAGCCATCGAGAGCACGACATTCGCCGTCTTGCGGCCCACCCCCGGAAGCATCACCAGTTCGTCGCGCGTCTGCGGCACCACACCACCGAAAACGTCGACCAGCATCCGTGAGAGCGCAATGACGTTCTTTGCCTTGTTGCGGTAGAGCCCGATGGTCTTGATGTAGTCGCGAACCCGCTCCTCGCCGAGATCCAGCATCTTCTGCGGCGTGTCGGCGACCTTGAAAAGCGCGCGCGTTGCCTTGTTGACACCGGCGTCCGTTGCCTGCGCGGAAAGGGCGACGGCCACGACCAGCGTGAAGGGATTGGAATGCTCCAGCTCTCCCTTGGGCTCAGGACGCTGGATCGAGAAGCGGCGAAAAATCTCCTCGCGCTCGGCCTCGGTATAGGCGGAGCGGACAGCTTTCGACGTCTTGCGGCGAACGATCACTTTCGTCGTCTGCGACGATGTGGCGGCGGATTTGAGTTTCGGATTGGGCATGGAAAATCTATACTCGGCAGCCATGATGGAAAGCAACGCCGACAGAGCCGACGAACAGCCTGTTTTTGCAGCCGAACTCTTTCCCTACCGGTCTCTTGGCCGCAAGGGTTTCAAGGTGCTTCTGCTGCTGACGGGCGGCGTGTGCTTGATGTACGGCATGTTCTTCATTGTAACGGGCGCGTGGCCGATCGGCTTCTTCTTCGGGCTGGATTTCCTGCTGCTCTACGGTGCGTTCTGGCTGAACTACCGCTCCGGCCGGGTGCGCGAGGAAGTGATGGTCTCGCGCACCGATATCTCCGTGCGGAAGTTTGCGCCGTCCGGACGAGTGGTCGAGCATCATTTCAACCCGTTCTGGACGCGCTTCTTCGTGCGCCGTCACGAGGAGATCGGCATTTTGTCCATGCATATCTCGGGCGGCGGGCAGGGCACGGATATCGGCTCGTTTCTCAACCCTGACGATCGCGAGAGCTTCGCCAAGGCGTTCAAGAGGGCGCTTGCGACGGTCAGGCAACGCATATAGCCGCAACGCAAGAAACGGGTGGCTCGGCGGGCCCCACTTGACTATCTCCTTGGTACAAGGAGAAAGATCATGAACATGATAGCCAACCTGAACAATGACATCACGCCCGACGGTCCCGACTACGAGACCGTTCGCCAGGTCATCGAGCTGATTACCGAGGATTATCGCGACCAGCCTTCGCTGGAAACGATCGCCGTGCGCCTCAAGCAGTCGCCGACACAGCTGCAGAAGACGTTCACCCGCTGGGCGGGGCTCTCGCCGAAGGCCTTCCTGCAGGCCGTCACGCTCGACCATGCCAAGCGCCTGCTGCGCAAGGAAGAGCTGCCGTTGCTCGAGACTTCGATCGAGGTCGGTCTCTCTGGCCCGAGCCGCCTGCACGATCTGTTCGTGACCCATGAGGCAATGTCGCCGGGCGAATGGAAGGCGCGTGGTGGCGGGTTGACCATCCGTTATGGCTTCCACCCGTCGCCTTTCGGCATCGCGCTGGTCATGGTCACCGATCGCGGCCTCGCTGGCCTTGCCTTCAGCGATATCGGCGACGAGGCCGCCTGCCTCGAGGATATGACCTGCCGCTGGCCGAATGCGGAATACGTCGAGGACCGGCAGGCGACCGTCTCCTACGCCGAGCGGATTTTCGAGCCGGGCCGCTGGACATCCGACCAGCCGTTGCGTGTGGTGCTGATCGGCACGGATTTCCAGGTGCGGGTATGGGAAAGCCTGTTGAAGATCCCGTTTGGCAAAGCGGTGACATACAGCGACATCGCCAACGACATAGGCAAGCCGACAGCGATGCGCGCGGTGGGTGCTGCGGTCGGTGCGAACCCGATTTCCTTCGTGGTCCCGTGCCATCGCGCACTCGGCAAGAGCGGAGCCCTGACGGGCTATCACTGGGGTTTGACGCGCAAGCGCGCAATGCTCGGCTGGGAATACGGGCACGCCTGATTGAAGCGGGTCGGCCATCACGAGGATGGCCGACGCGGGCAACGGCGCGCGGAGTTGCCGGTTTTCACTGTGCCGGCCGTGCGATATATTGTCCGCATGATACGGTCCCGCCAGGCTTTTGGTCCGTTTGTCCTCGATTCCGCCGGCGGAACGCTGCAGCGGAACGGAAAATCCGTTGCTCTCGGCCAGCGCGGTCTGGCTCTTCTCGAAGCCCTTTTCGACGCCGGTGGGAAAACCGTCTCGAAGATGGAGCTCATGGAGCGTGGCTGGCCGGGGCTGGTGGTCGAGGAAGGCAATCTGACGGTCCAGATCGCAGCGCTCCGCAAGGCGCTCGGCAGAATGCCGACAGGCGACGAGTGGATCGCAACGGTGCCACGCGTCGGCTATCGCCTCGCCGGGGTGGGTGCGGCATCAGAGGAAACTGATGGCCCCTTGCCGGTGCTTGCCGTTCTGCCCTTTGCCAATCTCGGGGCCGGTGCCGATCAGGACTACTTTGCCGATGGCGTGGTGGACGACATCATAACGGCACTCAGCCGCTTTCGAAGCTTCTCCGTCATCGCCCGCAACTCCTCCTTCGTCTACAAGGGCCGTAATGTCGACGTGCGGCAGGTGGCGGAGGAACTGGGCGTCCGCTACGTGCTGGAAGGCAGCATTCGGCGGGCGGGGGATCGACTGAGGATCACGGCTCAGTTGGTCGACGGAGTTGGCGGCGCGCATCTGTGGGCTCAGAATTTCGACGGTGAGCTCGACGACGTGTTCGATTTTCAGGATCGGATCACCGAGAAGGTCGCAACGGTTGTCGAGCCACGTATCCGCACAGCGGAAATAGAGCGTACGCGACGAGAGCGGCCGGGCAGCATCGCAGCCTACGACGCCGCGCTATCGGCACTCTCCAAGATCCTGGCGGAATCGATCGGCGAAAACGTACAGGCCTATGCGCTGCTGACCGAAGCCCTGGCACTTGAGCCCGACAATGCCCAACTGCTCGGCCTTGCCGCCTGGGCGCTGGAGCACCGTATCACCATGGGCTGGCCGTCCGTCGGCCCCAATGATCGCCAGGCCTGTTTCGAGTTTGCGCGGGGCGGGCTGGAGAAGGCGGCCGGCGATCCGACCGTGATGGCGCATTGCGCCATGGCGCTGGTGCAGGTGGCGAGGGAATATGATTGGGGGATGGCCGTCCTCGCCGCAGCCGTCGAGGCCAATCCGAACAATATGCTCGTCGTCGCTGCGGCTGGGGTGGCGACGCTCCATTGTGGAGAGCTGAGCATGGCGCTCGCCTTGTTGCGCCGGGCAAGCAGGCTTTCGCCACGCGATATGTTTGCGCACCTCTCGCTGTGCGGAACAGCGCATGCGCAGGTCGTTCTGGGGGACTATGAGGAGGCCGTGGCTTCGGCGACGCGGGCACTTGCCGTCAATCCGAACTTCGATCCGACCTACTGGATGCTGATCGCGGCCAATGCGCATCTCGGGCGCATGCCTGAGGCGCATCACTTCCTGGATGAGCTGATGAGGATGGCTCCGGGGGTGACGATTGCGAGCATCAGGGCCGGGCAGCCCGCCAAGGATCCGAGCCGTCTTGCCGCCATCCTCGACGGGCTGCGGCTCGCTGGCCTGCCCGAAGGCTGACAGCGGTCAGCACCTTTGGAATATTTTGCAGCTTTTTACGCCTCGCTTAATGACACAAAACGATCGTCTGATCGAGATTGCTCCTTGCCGCGCTACCGAGCGCGAGTTGCCAGGAGGGTTCACGATGCTGACGACCTTGACCATTCTCTCTCTCGACCAAGGTAAAATCTATCGGCCGGCTCCCGATGCGCGTGAGGATCAGATCGTGCCAGAAGCGAGCGCTCAGCCGGGCGAGGCGCATGTTGCTGGCGTCGTGAAGCGGTCACCGAAGTCATTGAGTAGGACGGCGGCCCTGGTTCATTTCCTTCGCCAATTGCCTGTCGCCATTGGAACCAACAAGGCTAGGGAGCTTCCGCATTGAGGCTGGAGCCGCCAAAAGGGCCCTTCTTTCGACGAGCTCCCATCGTTGCCATCAAAAATCCGGGAATCACGGGTTTGATCCTCTGGCTGGGTCTGGAGGAGGCGGGAATGAAGCCTGGGGAGATGCCTTGCAGGATCGTCTTGATTGCAATTGGCCTATTTGCGGTATCGCTGGCCCCGGCCTGGGCAGCCTGTAAATCGGCGACCGAGAGTCCGGAATGGCCGGCCGTCGCGAAGGCGATTTCGACCGCGCGTTTATGCGAACAGCTTCCGGTGGGCCCCAATCGGACAAGCAGCTTCAAGGTCTTGTCCGCGGATGTCTGCGCGGAAGACAATGGTCTGGCGTCCGTCAGGGCAACGGCGCTGTTGACCTGCGAGACTGGCAACGACTCGCTCTTTCAGATGGATCCGGTGGACGGCAAGGTGACCGTCACCGTGTCGCTCGACCCGGCGGCCTGCAAGATCACCGACGCTCACCTTGATATAGACGGCGAAATGGGCGGTCTGCTGTCGGGGCTTTCCGATACGCAGGACTTCGCGCGCAACTGGGCGCAATCGCAATTGTCGCGGCTGTGCCGGTTGCGCTGAGGAGGCGTCGATGGCTGGGGATGAACATGAGCATAGCGCTGGCAAGATAACCCACGGATCCTGCCACTGCGGAGAGGTTCGTTGGACCTTCCGGGGCAACATTCCGGACGCGACGATCTGCAATTGTACGGTCTGCCGCCGTTACGGCGTGCTCTGGGCCTACGATTATGACGGCGAGGGCATTCATGTGGAGGATCCGAACGCGTCGCTCACCTCCTACATTCGCGGCTCCCGACAGATTTCCTTCAACTTCTGCAATCGTTGTGGAAACCTCGTGAGCTGGCGCAGCCTGACTTCAGGTGACGACGGACGGACGCGGATTGCCGTCAATCTGCGCCTTGCCGAGCCGGCCGATGTCGACGACGTGCCCCTGCAGCGGTTCGATGGACTGCACAGTTTCGACGACCTGCCGTTGGACGGGCGCACGGTCGGCGATGTCTGGTTCTAGGCTGCCTCGGCGAGTTCCAGCAGCGCCTTTGCCGCGCTCTCGTCGGTGATCAGTGTGTTGCAGCCGATGCGCTTGATGGTGGCGCTGATCGCGACGGCGCGGTGAGCGCCGCCCGAGGACAGCACGATATGCTTTGCCTTCTTCAGCGTATCGAGATCGACCGACATGACGCGGCTGTTGATCGAATGGTCGACCGTGTTGCCGTCTTTGTCGAGGAAATTGAACATGGTATCGCAGACGCAGCCGGCATCGATCAGTTCCTGCAATTCAGCCTTCGATATCCAGCCTTCCGACAGGGACGTCGAGTGGGGGCCGATGTCGCCGCAGCTGACGATGGCGAGGTCGAGGGTTTCCGCGAGGCGATAGATCGCGTCGAGACCGCACTTTTCGATGAGGTTGCGCTTGGTCTCGGTGGAATCCACCAGCAGCGGCGCGAGGAACATGTAACATTCGGCGCCAAGCTGGCTTGCCAGCCGCCAGGTGTAATCGATCGGGTTGGTCTGGTGCACGGCGACGATGCCGCCGAGCAGCGAGACGACCTTGCAATTGTCGCGGCGCGGCGGACGGAAGCTGGACAGCGAGGCCGTCATGGTGCGACCCCAGCCAACGCCGATCGTATAGTTGTCGGGTATGGCCTCGGACAGGAATTGCCCCAGCGCCAGGCCGACGCTCTTGGCGAGCGCGCTCGCATCGCTGCTCGCGGGTGCGGGCACGACGATCGCCTCATCGAGGCCGTAAGCCCGCTCCAGCTTCACCGAAAGCTCGACGCAGTCGCCGATCGAATCGTTGATCCAGATCTGGACTTCGCTGCGCTTCATCGCCTCGTCGAGCAAACGGATGACGGTGGTGCGGCTGATGCCGAGTTGCTCGGCGACATCCTTTTGCGTCAATCCCTGGTTATAATAGAGCCACGCCGCGCGCAGTCTGAGGGAGGAGGCTTCCGAATAAGCGGTGTGCGTGCCGCGTTTGAGCTTGACCACATCTCCTCCGAACCGAATTGCGCCCTATCTCTTCCGAGATCCGTGGCATGAGCATGTGCGCCGATAATGACGGGTGTGACACTTATGTCAATTGAAATACACAAATGTCCTTGACATATAGTGACTGGAATAGCGATAGTCTTTGCAACACGTCGCACTGTCTGTTCGAGGAGGAAAGGTGCAGGCAAACGGCAGGTCACCAGCGATGACTTGCGTCATGCCTATCGCGCAGAAGCGGCCCAGTTTTATGTGCGGACATGTCCGTAGATCACCTCTTTTCCGGGCGGTTTCGTCCCGGTTCGCAGCTCAAGTCAAAAGGACTATCGATCATGACATCCAAGCTTGACCAACTCCGCGAGATTACCACGGTCGTTGCCGACACCGGCGACATCGAGGCTGTTGCCCGCCTGAAGCCGGTCGATTGCACGACCAACCCGAGCATCGTTCTCAAGGCGCTCGGCACGCCGATGTTCGCCGATGCGATCAAGGAAGCCGTTGCCTGGGGCAAGAAGCAGGGCGGCAACACCGAAGCCGTATCGTCTGCGGTCGCGGATCGCCTCGCGATTTCCGTCGGCGCCGCGCTCTCCAAGCTGGTTCCCGGCCGCGTATCGACGGAAGTCGATGCCGATCTGTCCTTCGATACCAAGGCTTCCATCGAAAAGGCTCACAGCATCATCGCCGGCTACAAGGAACGCGGCATCGAGAAGGATCGCATCCTGATCAAGCTTGCATCCACCTGGGAAGGCATTCGCGCCGCCGAGGTCCTGCAGAAGGAAGGCATCGATTGCAATCTGACGCTTCTCTTCTCGAAGGCTCAGGCCGTTGCCTGCGCCGATGCCAAGGTGTTCCTGATCTCGCCCTTCGTCGGCCGTATCCTCGACTGGTACAAGAAGTCCACTGGCAAGGACTACACGCCTGAGGAAGATCCGGGCGTTCTCTCCGTCCGCGACATCTACAACTACTACAAGGCCAATGACATCAAGACGATCGTCATGGGTGCCTCGTTCCGCAGCGCCGGCGAAATCGAAGCGCTGGCCGGCTGCGACCGCCTGACGATCGCGCCGAACCTGCTCGACGAGCTCTCCAACGATCAGGGCAAGCTCGAGCGCAAGCTGTCGCCTGAGGTGACGAAGCCTGCTCCAAAGATCGCGATCGACGAAAAGACCTTCCGCTGGATGATGAACGAAGACGCAATGGCGACCGAAAAGCTCGCCGAAGGCATCCGCGCCTTCGCCAAGGATCTCGGCACGCTGCGTGCGATGGTTCAGAAGGAACTGCAGCTGGCCGCCGCTTAAGGCTTTCCAGCATTCGAACAGAGAGGGCGGTGCCGATGGCGCCGCCCTTTATTTTTGGCCGATCGCTAGAGACTGCTGGAAGAAGCAAGTAGTCCCGTTTTGCGGATGCCGTCGAGCCAAAGTCTCCCATCTTCCGGCAAAGCACATAGCTTTACTGTGTTCCGAGCATAAATCTCGACGTCGAATGCATGGGGTTTCTGCCGCGCCATGACGAAAGCCTCTTCTGTTCTGCCGAGCTGGGCGAGACAGGCGGCTTGATTTAACCGGAAAAAATACGGCGGATCGATCAGTGCTCCATAAGCAGTCAGCGCTTCGTCGAACCTGCGTGCCAGATAGTAGCAGTCTCCGGGGCTCGAAAGAAACGCCGGAGGCAAGATCGGCTCGAACTTGCAGCCGCGCTCGACCATGGCGAGGCCTTCCTCATGCCTTCCGGCGTAGGAGACGATCATGCCCCTGGCGACAAGAACGTTTATGTCTCGCGGACTGATGGAGATGGCGATCTCCGAGTAGCGAAGGGCATCTTGAATGTCACCGATCAGCAAAAGGCTGGCAGCGACGCTCGTCAGGACGAACGGATCATTCTTGTCCAGGGCGATCGCACGCGCGATGAAGTGTCGGCATTGCTCGTCGCGTTCAAGATCTGTCGCCGCACTTGGCTCGCTGAACCGCCAGTATGCGTAAAGCAGCCCGAGTGATGCGAGCGCGGGCGCATATTGCGGATCGATCCGTATCGCCTCGTGCATGTGTGCGCGGGCACCTGGCTCGTCGCCGTTGCGCCAGGCCGCACCAGCTCGCAGCCAGGACGTATACGCGGAGATGCTTGTCGTGGAGGTTCTTCCACGGACGACGCCAGCGACATCCTGAAGATTGAAGAACAGCCGGCCGACAATCGCTTCGACGATCTCGTCCTGGACAGCGAAGATGTCGGCCATTTAGCGATGGAATTTCTCGGCAAATGCCTGCGCGCCCGTCTGCGCGTCGATGAGTTGCACAGTGGCGCGAATTCGCTGCCCGAGCAACCGTATGCTACCCTCGAGGATGAAATCCGCGCCGAGTTGCCGGCCGAGCTCGGCGACATTCACCGACTGGCCCTTGTAGGCGAATGTCGTATTTCGTGCGACGACCGAAAGGTTCTTGAACCGGCTCAGTTCGGTAATGATGTCTTCGGTGATGCCGTCCGCGAAATAGTCCTGTTCCGCGCTTCCCGATATGTTTGTCAGCGGGAGAATGGCGACGGTTGTGAACTCCTTTCCAGGTGGGGGGATGGCAGATGATATCGTGCGAGCGGTTTCCATGCCAAAAATCCTGACTGGTGCTGCAATGTTTTTGAGCTGCACCAGTCCCAAGTCTTTCATGGCAACGGGGATCTTGCCTCGAACCTCATTGTGGACCTTTTCGGAGAGGCAGATTCCGCCCGGTTCGGCCAGCGCTTCGAGCCGCGCTGCGACATTGACGCCTTCCCCGTAGATGTCCGAGCCTTCGCCGATCACGTCGCCGAGATTGATGCCGATTCTGAGCACGACCCGTCCTTGCTCGGGAAGGCCCTTGTTCGCTTCCGTCATCCTTTGCTGAAGCGCTAGCGCGGCCTCGACCGCGTTGATTGCGCTGGCGAATTCGACCAGAACTCCATCACCCAGCAGTTTGACGATGCGACCGCTATGGTCGCGTATGACGGGGTCTAGCACCTGAGCGCGGCGTTCCTTCAGTAGCTCGAATGTTCCGACCTCGTCGGCCTCCATCATCCGCGAGTAACCGACCACGTCGGCGACGAGTATTGCGGCGAGGCGGCGGTGTATCGATGTCTCGGCCATGCCTGAAGTCTCCTGCATATGGAAACAACCGCTGGAAGCAAACGCGTCACATAGTACCCGCAAGTGGATTTGAGTGAAATCCACTTGTCTCGGTTTTGGCACGGGTCGTTCTGCGATCAGACCGACCAGATGCGTTTGGCGTTGGTCTGGTAGAGCTTGTCGCGCTCGTCGGCGCTGCAGCCAGCGGTCAGGGCATAGGTTGCCGCCACCCATGGCGTCAGGCCTCCGCCCAGCGTGCAGACGGGCCAGTCGCTACCCCAGACGACGCGGTCCCAGCCGAAGCTTTGGATCGTGTGCTCGACATAGGGACGCAGGCTCTCAGCCGACCATCCTTCGAGATCGCCATAGGCGATGACGCCGGAGATTTTCGCGGTGACGTTGGGGCGGCGGGAAAATTCAGTGATTCCCTGGCGCCAGAGGGTGCTCATTCCGTCCTTGATCGGCGGGTTGGCGCAATGGTCGAGGATGAAACGCACATCCGGATTGAGATCGACCAGCGTCAGGATGCGTTCGAATTGATGCGGGAAGACGCAGAGGTCGAAGGTCAGGCGGGTATTTGCCAAGCGCCTGATGTTGTCACGGAAGAGCGGCCGTTCCGACGTGTCATCAGGCGCCA
The DNA here is from genome assembly GCF_030382195.1 of Rhizobium sp. S96. Taxonomy (NCBI): domain Bacteria; kingdom Pseudomonadati; phylum Pseudomonadota; class Alphaproteobacteria; order Hyphomicrobiales; family Rhizobiaceae; genus Rhizobium; species Rhizobium sp. S96. The sequence continues at coordinate 189,710 of NZ_JAUDRY010000008.1, read as the reverse complement.
CATGCAGCACGCGGCGGAAGCCCTTGATGAAAGGATCGGCGAGGCAACTTTCCAGATGGGCGGCGAAGCCATCCTCCTCCGGACGGCATGCGGCAATGGCGCCACGCACGAGGCTGCCCGGGCGCGCGCTGATTTCCTTGACGTAGGTGGTCTCGCTGCCGATCTGCTGTGGCGCGACATCGACCTCCATGTGCAGGACATTGGTGATGCCGCAGCGCAGGGCGTCGCGGGCATAGTCTTCATAGAGGCTATCGTGATTGAGCGCCGGCACATCGGGAAGCCAGGGGTAGTCAAGCCGCCCCCGGTCGATGATGTGCAGGTGTGTGTCGAACAGCATGCGGTTCCTCCCATCCATGCTCTGGCTTCCGCCGCCTATTTCCCAAACACCGGATTTCGCGCCCGATGGCGCCACGCTGAACAGGCCTCCCGTGCGCTGAGTCAGCATCCTGTCTGGGACAATGTGATTGACGGCATAATGAATATAATGTTTGCATATGAATGAATGCGCCGCAAGCGCCACAGCATATGGGAGAGGTCATGAGCCACGGTTTGGAAGGCAAGAAGGTCGTCATCACGGCGGCCGGGCAGGGTATCGGTCGCGCCAGCGCGGAGCGCTTCATCTCACTCGGCGCCCAAGTGTATGCCACCGACATTAACCAGGCGACGCTTTCCACGCTGGAGGGCGCTGAAAAGCATGTGCTCGATGTCCTGAATGGCGATGCCGTTCGCGCCTTCGCGGCCGAGGTCGGTCCGATCGACGTTCTCTTCAACTGCGCCGGCTTTGTCCATGCCGGGACGATTCTGGAATGCGAGGAGAAGGATTGGGATTTCTCCTTCAACCTTAATGCCAAGGCCATGTACACGACCTGCCGGACCTTCCTGCCGGGCATGCTCGCGAAAGGGAAGGGCTCGATCGTCAACATGGCGTCAGTTGCATCGAGCGTGAAAGGCGTTCCCAACCGTTTCGCCTACAGCGCCTCGAAGGCGGCGGTGATTGGTCTTACCAAGTCGATCGCTTCCGATTTCGTCGCCAAGGGCATCCGCGCCAATGCGATCTGCCCGGGCACGGTGGACAGCCCGTCGCTGCATGATCGCCTGCGTGCCACCGGTGACTACGAGAAGGCCTTGAAGGATTTCATCGGCCGCCAGCCGATGGGACGGATTGCAACGCCGGAGGAAATCGCTGCGCTGGTGACCTATCTCGCTGGTGATGAGGCCGGGTTCACCACCGGTCAGATCCACGTCGTGGATGGCGGCTGGACGGGCTGAGCCCTATATTGCTCTTGCCGGTATCGAGCTGATATCAAAGGTAATCTCGTACCGGCGGAGCATTTCATGGCATACGAACGACACGGCCAGACAAACCGCTTGGTGCAGTTGATACGCAAGCATGCCGCCGTGTTCGTTGCTCTCTTCGTCGGCCTGCTGGTTTTCCTGCTTTTAACGACGCGCGAGGTCAACGCCCGCAACGTACTGGCGGGCTGGAACGTCGCCGCGGTTGTCTTCATTGCCGCCACGTGGCGGCGGATGCTGAGGGCAACTGTCGCGTCGATCCGCAAAAGGTCCGAAGATCTAGACTTCTCCGACACACTGCTGCTTTTCCTGTCGATCTCGGCAGCGGTTGCCAGCATCGCCGGCATCGGCCTCGAACTGCATTCCGTGAAGGAGGCGGCGCCGGGCGTTGCGCTTGGAAGAGCGCTGGCGGCAATCGTCACCATCCTGATCTCCTGGGTGTTTCTGCATACCCTGTTCACGGTGCATTATGCGCATCGCTTCTATGGTGGGGACGACAAGGGTGAGGGGCTGAAGTTCCCCGAGGGGGTAGAGGAACCAGTCTACTGGGATTTCCTCTATTACTCCTTCACCATCGGCGTTGCCTCGCAGACCGCTGATGTGGCAACGACATCTACCGGAATGCGCAAGCTGACACTGCTGCATTCCATCCTGTCATTCCTGTTCAACACAACGATCCTGGCGCTTGCCATCAATGTCGGAGCAAGCCTCCTCTAACCCGATTGGCTGCGTGGAGAGGCACACGGCTTTGATGTAAAAAGCAGTCTCTTTATCCAGAGGTTGCCGCGATGGAAGCGTTGACGCGTGAGAGATTGTTGATGCTTGCCGGCTGCGATGAAGCGCGGCTCACCGTTCTCGAGCAACGGCAGATCCTCGACCCCGGCGCGCTGGGCTACACCCTCAGCGATGTCAGCAGGCTTCGGCTGATCCTGGCGCTGCAGGATGCCGGCATCGGCCTCGATGTCCTGGCTGAGGGGCTGAAACGGCAGATCTTCTCGTTCGAATTCGCCAGCCAACTGATGTTCGAGCCGGTGACCATGACAAGCGCATCGGTCGACGATGAAGTCGCGGCTGGAAATGTCGATCTCGATACGGTGAATGGTCTCAGAGCCAGCGCAAGCCTGCCCTTGTTGTCACCCGGGCATCCGCTTCGCGAGGACGATGTCGAGTTCGTGCGCCTTATCGCCGAATGCATGCAGCTCGGCGCATCGGCCGCCGGCATGGAGCGTGTATTGCGCGTCTTCGGCCATTCGGTGCGTCGTTGCGTCGACACCATGCGTGACCTCTTCCGCGCTGAGGTCGAGGAGCCGATGCTGAATGCCGGCGTCAGCTATCATCAGCTTCTGGAGATCTCGGCGGGTCGGCGTCTGGCGTTGCAGCGGATCGGATTTCGCGTGCTGTTCCTGCTGCAACGAAGAGTGCTGGAGGAGGCGGTTTTCGACAACATCGTCGGCAGGCTTCAGGAAGCCTTGCGCGAACATGGCATGGAGCAGGGCGAGGAGGAGAGCCTTCCGGCGGTGGCCTTTGCCGATCTTTCGGGGTTCACCGGCCTGACGCATGAGATCGGGGACGCGCCTGCTGCGGAGAAGGCCGCTCGCTTCGAGGCGATCGCTCAACGGCTTGCAGGCACCTGCGAGGGACGCATCGTCAAGCCTTTGGGGGATGGTGTGATGATGCTGTTCCCGGACGCGGCTTCGGCGGTCGAGGCAGCGCTTTGCCTGGTCGAGCAAAGCCGTGAGCACGATCTTCCTCCCGTACGGGTCGGTGTGGCGACAGGGCAGGTGGTACCGCGCGACGGCGATATTTTCGGCAGGACGGTCAATCTCGCGGCCCGCGTTTCAGCGGTTGCCGGGCCGTCGCAGACACTCGTTTGCCCAAATACACGAACTGCCGCGGAAGCGGCAGAACGTGGTCTTGCTTTTCAGGGACTGGGCGCCGTGTCGCTGAAAGGCTTCAAGGACTCGGTGCCTCTATTTGCCGCGCAACGGACGAAAACAGGTTAAAGGATCGCCTGTCCGGCCATCAGCGCCAGGATGAGGAAGATCAGGAAGATCACCAGCGCGATGCCGAAGAGAACGCGGGCAATCGTCGCGGTTGCCGCCGAAACCCCGGAGAAACCAAAGAAGCCGGCGAGCAGCGAAATAACGAAAAATATGAGAGCCCATTTAAGCATGGATTTTTTCCTCTGTGTCCATCGTCTAGATGACGCGGTGCGAGGAAATTTGTTCCATTGCGGTCGCTGCAATCAGCACAGGCCGGACTGTGGGCTAGGCGGTAGGCCAACGGCGCCCTTTTCTGCGGGCGCCGAAGGTTTGTTGTCGGTTACATCAAGCCCAGCTGCTTGTAGAAGCCGAGAGCATCGTAATAATCCGACTGCTGCTTGATCATGTTGTTTTCGATGACGAAAACAGACGCGCCGTCGAAGGAGAAGGACTTGTTGGTGGCCTTGGTGCCATCCGCCCAAGGTCCGCTGTTGTTGCCCGAGAAGGTCCACTCGAAGGAAACCTTGTTTCCACTGACGATCGGATCGCCGCGCATCACCCATTTCAGGTCTGGCACCGCGGTCATGAAGCTGTCGATGACACCGGCCTTGGCTTCGGCCTTTCCGACCGTCGGCTTGCCGACGGATGCGTCGTAGTAGCTCACCTTTTCATCGAAGTGGGAGGCAGCCTTGGCCGAGTCATGGGCGTTCCAGGCGGCGAGATACTGCTGGACGACCTCGAGCGGCGTCTGGTCGGCGGCATAGACAGGTGCCGTGGCAAGCGTCGAGGCGAGGCAGAAGCCGCCGAAGGCGGCGAGAATGGTACGGCGTTTCATGTGGACTCCCCTTTGCGTATTTATTGTTTTTGGGTTGCGCGCCGGGCGGCTGGCCCGGCACGCGCGGATCAACCGTGCTTAATCGCTGATCAACCGTGGTTGATCATGACGTGGCGGACGGTCGTGTAGTCTTCCAGTGCGTAGACGGACATGTCCTTGCCGTAGCCTGATTGCTTCAGGCCGCCATGCGGCATTTCGTTGGTGAGCATGAAGTGGGTGTTGATCCAGGTGCAGCCATACTGAAGGCGGGCGGCGGTCTTCATGCCGCGGCTGATATCCTTGGTCCAGACGGACGAGGCGAGGCCATAGTCGCTGTCGTTGGCCCAGGTGACCGCATTTTCGACATCCGTGAAGCGGGTGACAGACACGACGGGGCCGAAGACCTCGCGGCGGACGATCTCGTCTTCCTGTGTGGCGCCGGCGATAACGGTCGGCGTGTAGAAGAAGCCCTTGTCGCCTGATGTCTTGCCGCCCGTGGTGATTTCCATGTGCTTGTGCTCGCCGGCACGGGCGACGAAGCTTTCGACGCGGTCGCGCTGGCGCTTGGAGATCAGCGGGCCGATTTCGTTTTCGGTATCATCGGCCTGGTTGAACTTGATCGAGGAGACGGCCGAGGAGAGGTCGGCGACGAACTTGTCGTAGACCTTCGCATCGGCATAGATGCGGCAGGCGGCGGTGCAATCCTGGCCGGCGTTGTAGTAGCCGAAGGTGCGGATGCCTGAGACGACCGCATCGATATCGGCGTCGTCGAAAATGATTACAGGCGCCTTGCCGCCGAGTTCCAGATGCGTGCGTTTCACGGTCTTGGCAGCGGCCTGCAGCACCTTCTTGCCGGTCGCGACGTCGCCGGTGATCGATAGCATCGAGATCTTCGGGTGGTTGATCAGCGCGTTGCCGACGCTTTCACCACGGCCGAGAATGACGTTGACGACGCCTTCAGGCAGGATTGCGGAGAGCAGCTTCGCCATCTTCAGGGCTGTCAGCGGCGTCTGTTCCGAGGGCTTGAAGACGACGGTATTGCCGCCCGCTATCGCCGGCGCCAGCTTCCACGCCATCATCATCAGCGGGTAGTTCCAGGGGGCGATCGAGCCGACGATGCCGACGGCGTCGCGGCGGATCATCGAGGTGTGGCCGGGCAGGTATTCGCCAGCGACTGGGCCGTGCAGGTTGCGCACCGCGCCTGCGAAGAAGCGATAACAATCGACGATAGCGGGGATTTCGTCGTTGAGCACGGCATTGATCGGCTTGCCGCAGTTCAACGCTTCGAGTGCTGCAAAGCCTGCGGCATCCTTCTCGATCGCATCGGCGATCTTCAGGAGGTAGCTGGAGCGTTCGCCCGGCGTCGTCTGCGACCAGTGCTTGAACGCGCTTTCCGCTGCGTCCACGGCGGCGTCGATCTGGCCAAGCGAGGCTTCCGGCAGGTCAAGCACTGTTTCACCCGTCTTCGGATTGAGGATGTGCTCTTCCGTTTCCGTGCCCGCTTCGAAGCGGGACCCAATCAGCATCGCGGTGTCCATTATGTTCTCCCTTGTCTTTGAGGGGCGGGATGGGGCTTATCCCGCTTCCTGTTTATTTGCCGGCTCCGGCGACCTGGTCGCCGTCGCGAGTGAGGTAGTAGGCTGCCAGGATCGGCAGGAAGGTGACGAGCACGACGACCATCGCGACCACGTTGGTAACAGGGCGCTGGCGCGGGCGGATGAGTTCTTCGAGCATCCAGATCGGCAGGGTCGATTGCTGGCCGCCGGTGAAGGTGGTGACGATGACCTCGTCGAAGGACAGCGCGAAGGCCAGCATGCCGCCGGCCAGAAGCGCCGTGCCGATGTTCGGCAGGATCACATGCCGGAAGGTCTGGAAGCCATCGGCGCCAAGATCCATCGACGCTTCGATCAGCGACCCGGAAGTGCGGCGGAAACGGGCGACGGCGTTGTTGTAGACGACGACGACGCAGAAGGTCGCGTGGCCGAGCACGATCGTCCAGACCGAGAACGGGATGTCGAACAGGCTGAAGGCGGAGCGTAGCGCAATGCCGGTGATGATACCGGGCAGCGCGATCGGCAGGATGACCAGCAGCGAGATTGCTTCACGTCCAAAGAACTTCGTCTGGCTGACGGCGGCGGCGCAGAGCGTGCCGAGCACCAGCGCGATCGATGTGGCGATGACGGCAACCTGCACCGACAGTCCGAGTGCTGCCCAGACATCCGGCCGGTTCCAGGCGATCGGGAACCACTGCAGGGTCAGGCCCGGCGGCGGCCATTGATAGCTCTTCTCTTCCGTCGTGAAGGCGTAGACGAAGATCAGAAGGATCGGCAGGTGCAGGAAGAGCAAGCCGCCGCCGGCGGCGATCTTCAGGAGCAGCGGCGAACGCTGTGAACGGTCAGAGCGCATCGAAGGCTCCCTGTTTCTTGGCTAGCCAGAGATAGATGGCCATGATGAAGATCGGGACGACCGAGAAGGCGGCGGCGAGCGGGACGTTGCCGGCCGTACCCTGCTGGGCATAGACCGCCTGGCCGATGAAGAGACGCGACGAGCCGATGATCTGCGGAATGATGTAGTCGCCTAGTGTCAGCGAGAAGGTGAAGATCGATCCTGCGACGATACCGGGCAGCGCCAGCGGGAACAGCACGTTGCGGAACGTCTGGCTTGGCGTTGCGCCGAGATCGGATGAGGCCTCGATCAGATTGCCCTGGACACGCTCCAACGCCGCCTGTGTCGGCAGGATCATGTAGGGCAGCCAGACGTAGACGAAGACGAGGAAGGTGCCGAGATAGCTGACCGACAGCGAGTTGCCGCCGATGACGGGCAGGTTCAGGATGCCGTCGAGCAGCCAGGACAGGTGCAGCTTGGCGAAGATCCAGGTCAGGATGCCTTCCTTCGCGAGGATGAGTTTCCAGGCGTAGATCTTCACGAGATAGCTGGACCACAGCGGCAGCATGACGCCGAGATAGAACAGCGCCTTCCATTTGCCCTGCGCGTAGCGGGCCGCATAATAGGCGATCGGGAAGGCAACGACAGCGGAAGCCAGCGTCACCAGCGCCGCCATGAGGATGGTGCGGATGATGATGTCGAAATTCGTCGGGCTGAGCAGCTGAGCGTAAGTCGCCAGCGTGAACTCGTAGTTCACCAGGCCGGAGAAATCGTCGATCGAGAAGAAGCTCTGCAGGAGCAGCGCGATCAGCGAGCCGATATAGATGATGCCGAGCCACAGCAGTGGCGGCGTCAGCATCAGGATGAGCAGCAGCTTCGGGTGCCGCCAGAAGGCGTCGGAGAGCCGGCCGAAGAGCCCGCCCCGCCCCGGCAGGATCGAGGTCTCGCGCAGCGCCGCCGGCTTGGTGAGAGCAAGGACGGTCATGCTGCGTCATCCATGTAGTGTACGTCGACAGGCTGCCAGGCCAGACGGACGTTTGCGCCGACATCGGGAACATTGGCGCCGGCCGGCAGCATCACATGCAGGCGCGTGCCTTTGGTCGCAACCGTCAGACGGGTTGCCGCACCCAGGAAACTGGCATTTTCGACGCGGGCCTCGACGCCGTCGCCGGTGACATGGATCGCTTCTGGACGCAGGCTCGCCCAGCGCTTCTCGCCGCCGAGCGCGGTCATCAGGTCTGGCGCGATGACGTTGGAGGAGCCGACGAAATCGGCGACAAAGCGCGTTTTCGGACGACGGTAGATGTCGTGCGGCGTGCCTTCCTGGACGATGCCGCCGTTGTTGAAGACGGCGACGCGGTCGGCCATCGACAGGGCCTCGCCCTGGTCGTGGGTTACGAAGACGAAGGTGATGCCAAGCGCACGCTGCAGGCTCTTCAGCTCTTCCTGCATCTGCTCACGCAGCTTCAGGTCAAGCGCGCCGAGCGGTTCGTCAAGGAGAAGGACCTTCGGCTTGTTGACGAGGGCGCGGGCGAGCGCCACGCGCTGCCGCTGTCCGCCGGAGAGCTGGCCGGGCTTGCGCGCGCCGTAGCCCGGAAGCTTTACCAGCTCCAGTGTCTGCTCGGCGGCCTTCGTGCGCTCGGCCTTGGCTACGCCCTTGACCATCAGCCCGTAGGCGACGTTGTCGAGAATGTTGAGGTGCGGGAACAGGGCGTAGTCCTGGAAGACCGTGTTGACGTTGCGTCGATAGGGCGGGATCCCCTCGGCCGTCTCTCCAAAGATTTCGATGTGGCCGCCGGTCGGCTGCTCGAAGCCGGCGATCAGGCGCAGGCAGGTGGTCTTGCCGGAGCCGGACGGACCGAGCATCGCGAAGAATTCGCCCGGCGCGATTTCGAGGTCGACGCTGTCGACGGCCCGAACCTGGCCGAAATGGCGTGAGACCTGTTGGAAACGGACTGCGGGGGTCATGGTAGGCTCCGATTTGCTCGTCTTGTTCTCTTCCCCGGAGGGAGAGCGAAGTGTCGAGAGGGCATGGGTATGCCCACTCTGCCAAGCGTGGTGGTTCGGTCGATTGGCTGTGCCATTTGTTTCAAGTCGGTCGGTCATCCGAAGGGCGGACGAGCAGTGCGCGGCTAAGTTCGTCTTCGCTGATCACTGGGACGCTCGCTTCTTGCGTCTCCCGCGTCATCCGTCCTTCGGACATCTCCCTCCGGGCGGGGAGGGAGAGTTCGCCATTGCGCGGGTTTATCGCCCGCCAATCACGCCGATGTAGTCCGATACCCAGCGGTGGTAGGGCACGCATTCGCTCTGCGTCGTGCACTTTGCCGTCGGGGTTCTCCAGAACTTGATCTTGTCGAAGTGGTCATAGCCATTCGTGGCGCAACCGGTATCGGTCATCAGCTCGTTGCCTTTGCAGGCAGCCGGGACGGAGGGAACGGCGCCGAACCAGGCAGCGGCATCGCCCTGTACCTTTGCCTGCAGCGAATGTTCCATCCACATGTAGGCGCAGTTCGGGTGTTCGCTGTCGGCATGCAGCATGGTGGTATCGGCCCAGCCGGTGACGCCTTCTTCAGGGAAGGTGGAGGCGATCTTCTGCTTGTCTGCCTGCATCAGGTTGACCTGGAACGGCCACGAACCCGAAGCAACCACGCCTTCGTTCTTGAAGTCGTCGATCTGGATCATGGCGTCGTGCCAGTAGCGGGAGACGATCTTGCGCTGGCCGCGCAGCAGATCGAGGGCCGCCTTGTACTGGTCTTCGTTCAGCTCGTAGGGATCCTTGATGCCGAGTTCCGGCTTGTGCGCCATCAGGTAAAGGGCAGCGTCTGCGATGTAGATCGGGCCGTCATAGGCCTGGACGCGGCCCTTGTTGGACTTGCCATCCGGCAGGTTCTGTTCTTCGAACACGACGTTCCAGCTGGTCGGTGCCTTATCCTTGAAGGCGTCCGTGTTATACATCAAGACGTTCGGTCCCCAGAGATAGGGAACGCCGTAATGGACGCCATTCACCGTGTACCAGGGTGCGTCCTGCAGGCGCTTGTCGACGTTCTTGAAGCTCGGGATCAGATCGGTGTTGATCGGCTGGACGCGCTTGCCGGCGACGAGGCGAAGCGAGGCGTCGCCCGAGGCGGTGACGAGGTCAAAGCCGCCTTCGTTCATCAGCGAGACCATTTCGTCGGAGGTCGCTGCCGTCTTCACGGATACCTTGCAACCGGTCTCCTTCTCGAAGCCGGTGACCCAGTCGTAATTCTTGTCGCTTTCGCCGCGCTCGATATAGCCAGCCCAGGCCACGATGCTGACCGCACCTTCGCCCTTGCCCAAAGCCTTCAGCGGTTCCGCGGCCACAACCTGCGTCACGAAGCTCAAGCTCGCGAGCGCAACCGTGCACGATTTCAGAAGATACTTCATCGTCTGTCTCCCGGTTGGATGCCGCTTTTGCGGCGTTTTGTTCCCGTGAGAAAGGTGACGCGAAAAAGCCGCTTTCGCAAATTCATTTATCAGAAAGCCGCTATCGGAATTTCCGATATCTGGCTATCGCGTGCGGCCTGAACGCATCGCTTCGGCGATGCCGACGAAGTCGCGTGCGGCCTGCGGCAGGCTGGAGCCCTTGCGCCAGACCATGCCGACCTGAACGACCGGGAGCGAACCGGAGACGTCGCGGCTTTCGATGCGGTCGCCTTCCAGCGACCAGGGGCGGTAGACGAGATCGGGAAGGAGCGCGACACCCGCGCCCGTTGCCACAAGGCTGCGCACCGCTTCGACCGAGCGCGTGCGGAAGGCTACATGCGGTCGCGCGCCAAGGGCCGAGAGCAGCTTGCCGGTGTTTTCCTCGATTTCGTCAACGGTCAGCATGATCAGCGGCTCGCGCGCGATATCGGCAATCGAGATGATATCCGCGGAGACCAGCGGGTGGCCGAGCGGCAGCCAGAGACGGTAGGGCGAGGTTTCCAATATCTCCGCCTGCAATGCCATGCGGTCGCGCAGGTTGGAGATGACCATGACGGCGACGTCAAGCTCACCGCCCACGAGCAGATGTTCGAGGTAGCCGCCATTGTCCTCGATGGCGCTGACCTCCACGCCTGGGCAGGCGCGGCGATAGCGCGCCAGCAGATCGGAGAGAACATAGCCCGCCACGAGCGAGGTGACGCCGATGTTCAGCTTGCCGGACAGCTCGTTCTGCTTGCCGGAAAAGCTGCCGCGGGCGTCGGAGACACTGGCGAGGATTTTCGTCGCGTGGCGCAGGAACTGGTGGCCATTGTGGGTAATGGACAGCCCGCGCGGATGCCGGTCGAACAGTTCGACGCCGAGGTCGGTTTCCAGCTCCTTCAGCGCTTCCGTAACCGAGGATTGCGAGATCGAAAGGTTCTGCGCGGCACGCGTTACTGACCCCTGCTCGGCAACGGCGACGAAATACTGAATCTGGCGAAGCGTGAAGACCATGCGCTGTTAGAGCATGGGGGCGAGCCCAGTGGCAAGCATGCGAAAAGCTTGGACCTTTTTTGGGATTAATCCCGTACTGACGCAAAGTTGAGGTCGGTATTTAAGCATTCAGAAACGTCATTTCTCTAGCGTCGGACGCGATTGTATCTCGTTGGAGTCTCTTGATGGCGGAGCAGTTGGCGTGAAGGCCTTACTGCGCATCTTCCGGCCTTCCCGGAAATTGGTGTTGATCATCGGCGGAATTGCCCTTCTCGCGGGCGTTTCCGGCGGTGCAGCACTGTATATCGGTAAGGACAATTTACTCGGTCCCGCAGCGGAGACCGTGAACGGAGCCGCATGCACTGACGTCAACCTCGTCACCATCAAGAAGCAGGACCGCGTCTGGATCCGTAAGTACATCAAGACGGAGCCGACGGACGGGATGACCCGGGTCAAGACGGCCCTGCGTGTGGCCAAGGCGGTCTACGAGGCAGAGAAGCCGGATCTCGTGCAGGTCGTCGTGCTCGACACGAATGGCCCGACACTGCGCTCCGATATTCGCGGCCGGGCCATCGGCGCGGACGTGGTCTATATCCCGCACCCGGATCCGATCGTCGAAAGCTTGGACGGCAAGACCTATACCGCGCGCTATTATGATGGCGCTGCCGCTTCGAACGGCCTCTTCTTTGGCGAGCGCGTCGATCTACCGGAAGACGAGATCACGGCGTTGAACGCGTCGTTCAAGGACTATTCGGACTGTATCGATCCGATCGCTGTCGCCGCGACTGAAGGCGGTGAGGGCGAAGGCAAGCCCGCCAAGGGCAAAGCCAAGGAAGAGAAGCCGGCAGAAGGCGGCGGGCATGGTGCCGCCCCCGCCGAAGCGCCCGCAGCCGAGGCTGAGGCCGCACCGGCCGCCGGCCACTGATTTCATGCCATAGAAAAAGGCGGCGGAACCGATGGGTCACGCCGCCTTTTGGTATTCCTGAACCTGCTCAGTCCGTCTTGCTGCGGCGAGCCGGGAAGAGGATGACGTCGCGGATTGACGGCGCGTTGGTCAAAAGCATGATCAGGCGGTCAACGCCGATACCGAGGCCACCTGCTGGCGGCATGCCCTGGTCGATCGCATCGAGGAACTCGTCGTCCAGCTGCTTTTCCTTTTCGCCGCGGGCATGCGCCTGCTCCAGCTGCTCGACCATGCGGCGGCGCTGTTCTTCCGGATCGTTAAGTTCGGAGAAGGCGTTGCCGAGTTCCCAGGCGTTGCAATAGGTCTCGAAGCGCTCGACGAGGCGCGGCTCGCCCGGCACTTCCTTGGCGAAGGGCGAGATGTCCTTCGGGAAGTGGGTGACGTGGCTCGGCTGGATCAGCGTGCCCTCGACCTTCTCCTCGAAGATGAAGGCAAGGCATTCGCCCCAGGTCCAATCCTTCTCGACTTCGAAGCCGGCAGCCTTGGCAGCAGCGCGGGCTTCCTCGTCCGTCTTCATGGCGAGGAAGTCGAGGCCGGTCACTTCCTTGACGGCATCGGGCATCGGAACGCGCTTGAACGGACCCTTGAAGGAGATCGTCTTGTCGCCGAAGGGGAAGTCCGTCGTACCGTGGATCGACAGCGCCAGGCCTTCGAACAGCCGCTCCACGAGGTCCATGATGTCCTCGTAGTCGGCGTAGGCCCAGTAGCATTCCATCATCGTGAATTCAGGATTGTGCCGGGTCGAGACGCCTTCGTTGCGGAAGTTGCGGTTGATCTCGAACACCTTGTCGGTGAGGCCGGAGACCAGCGTACGCTTCAGGAACAGTTCCGGCGCGATGCGCAGGTACATGTCGAGCTTCAGCGTGTTGTGATGCGTCTTGAACGGCTCGGCGGTGGCGCCGCCGTAAACCGAATGCAGCATCGGCGTTTCGACTTCCATGAAGCCGTCGTTTTCCATGAAACGACGGATGCCGGAGACGATCTTCGAACGCTGCTGGAAGCGGAGCTTCGACTCTTCGTTGCTGAGGATATCGAGGTGGCGTTTGCGGTAGCGGATCTCGACGTCGGCAATGCCGTTCCACTTCTCCGGCATGGGGAGCAGCGACTTCGTCAGCATGGTGATTTCGCGAGCGTTGATCGACAGCTCGCCACGCTTGGTGCGGCGCACGGTGCCGGTTACGCCGATGATGTCGCCGATGTCGATCATACCCAGCATGTTGCGGGCTTCTTCCGGCGTCACATCCTTGTGGCTGAAGATCTGGATCTTGCCGCCGGCGTCATGGATATCCATGAACATGCCCGAGTTGCGCGAGGAATAGACGCGGCCGGCAACGGTCACGACATCCTGTGTCTCGACGTCTGCCTCGAGGTCCTTGTACTTCTCCGCCAGCTCGGCGTTTGTCATCGTCCGGTGGAAATGCGCCGGATAGACGTCTCCGATCTGTTCGCGCAGCAGCTTCAGCTTCTGGGCGCGGACTTCGGTTGCGTCGGAGGAAAGGGTCGCTGTTTCGGTCTTTTCAGTCATGATGCAAACGTCCGGTTCAGTTCTTCGGGCCGACGAGGGAGGCAACGGCCTGGGCGGCAAGCTTCAGGCGCTGGCGCACGACCGAACGGCCGAGGATTGCCATCGAGTCGAACAGCGGCAGCGAGCGGGACGAGCCTGATACGGCAACGAAGAGCGGGGCCACGATGACCTTGAGCTTCTTGCCCATGCGGTCGCCGATGGCGCGCAGTTCGGCTTCGATGGATTCGACGTTCCACTCGAGGATCTTTTCCAGATCCGGCTGCACGGTATTCAGGATCTCAAGGATCTCTTCGGGCGGCGACTTGATCTTGGCGAAGGCGGACGGATCGAGGTTGAGGTCCGACTTCAGAAGGAAGCCCATCAGATCGGGAAGCTCGCCGAGCTTCGAGATGCGCGACTGCGACAGCGCCAGGCCGGCCTTCAGGCGATCGTTTTCCATCGCCCAGGTCAGTACGCGGCTCTGGAACTCTTCTTCCGACATCTTCTCGCGGATCCAGCGGCCGTTCAGCCAGTCGAGCTTCTGGATGTCGAAGATGGCGCCGGCCTTCGAGAGGTTTTCAGGGTCGAACTTGCCCGCGAGTTCATCGATATCGAGCAGCTCTTCGCCTTCGGCGATCTGCACGAAGAACAGGCCAAGGAAGTTCATCAACGCTTCGGGGATGTAGCCGAGCGCCGTGTAATAGGAAATCGAAGTCGGGTTCTTGCGCTTCGACAGCTTTGACTTGTCAGCATTGCGCATCAGCGACAGGTGCATGAACACCGGCTGGTCCCATTCGAAGTAGCGATAAAGCAGGATGTGCTTCGGCACGGAGGCCAGCCACTCCTCGCCGCGAGCGACGTGGGTGATCTTCATCAGATGGTCGTCGATGACGTTGGCCATGTGATAGGTCGGCATGCCGTCGCCTTTGATGAGGACCTGCATGTCGACGCTGTCCCACGGAATCGAGACGTCGCCGTAAACGCCGTCGGTGAAGTCGCAGGAGCCCTCGGTCGGGATCTTCATGCGGATGACGGAGCTTTCGCCCGATGCGAGCTTGGAAGAGACTTCCTCGGCAGAGTATTTGAGGCAGAGACCGTCGTACTTCGGCGGCTTGCCGGCGGCGCGTTGGGCTTCGCGCATTTCGGTCAGACGCTCAGGCGTGCAGAAACAGCGGAAGGCATGGCCCTTGTCCAGCAGCTGCTGGGCGTAGGGCTGATACATATCCTTGCGGTCGCTCTGGCGGTAAGGGCCATAGGGACCACCAATATCCGGACCTTCCGACCACTTCAGGCCGCACCACTTCAGAGCGTCGAGCACCTTGGTCTCGAACTCTGGTGTCGAGCGCGTGGCATCGGTGTCTTCGATACGCAGGATGAACTCGCCGCCGTGCTTCTTGGCGAAAAGATAATTGAAGAGTGCGATATATGCGGTGCCGACATGCGGCTCGCCGGTCGGCGAGGGAGCAATGCGGACGCGGACGCCGGAAGCTGTCATTTTATGTGCCCGTCAAATAGATGCCGGACGGCTTTCCCTGAGAAAGCGACGCTCGGCCGGAAAGAATGCAGATAACTGGATCAGGAAACCGGCCGGAAAAGGGCATTTTTGGTGCTTCTTCCGCCAATTGTCCGTTTGGCTGGCTTTAAGGCCATATTCGGTTGCACACGTCAAGGAAAATGCCGCCCAGGCAGCTCAGGTGACGGGCCAGACAAAGAGCAGCAGCGGCACGCTGACGAAAATGATGATGAAGGACAGCGGCAATCCGAGACGCGGATAATCGCTGAAGCGGTAGCCGCCCGGGCCGAAGACCAGCGTGTTGCACTGGTGGCCGATCGGGGTGAGGAAATCGCAGCCGGCGCCGATGGCGACCGCCATCAGGAACGCGTCGGGCTTGTAGCCGAGCGTCTGGGCAAAGCTCGCCGCGATCGGTGCCATGACCAGCACGGTGGCGGCATTGTTGAGGAAGGGCGTCACCGCCATTGCCGTTATCAGGATCAGTGCCAGCGCGCCGTAGTGCGGCATCTGGGCGGCGAGATGGCCGAGCCAACCTGCGATCAGCTCGCTGCCGCCTGTTGCTCTCAAGGTGTCGGATACCGGGATCAGGGCGGCGAGCATGATCAGGATCGGCGCATCAAGCGCCTTGTACACATCGACCAGCGGGATCACCCGGAAGACGACCATTGCGAGGGCCGCGCAGAAGAAGGAGACAGCGACGGGCACGAAGCCGGTCGCCGTCGCGCCCATTGCCGCAAGCAGGATGAGCAGCGGCAGGTACGCACGGCGTGACGTGCCGAGCATGATCTCGCGCTGAGCCAGCGGAAGGCAGGCAAGTTCCTGCAGGAAGGCCGGTAGCGTGCGGCGGCTGCCCTGCAGCACCAGCACGTCGCCGGCGCGCAGCCGCACTTCGCTCAAGCGCTCGTTCAGCCGGTGCCCCTTCCTGGAGACGGCGAGGAGATTGACGTTTCGGCGGTTGGACAGCGACAGCTGCCGTGCCGACCAGCCGATCAGCTGCGATTCCGATGTTATGACCGCCTCGATGGAGATGAGGTTGCTGCGTTCGGTCGGTTCGGCGATCGGCTTGCCGGATAGTTTGAGCTTGGCGTTCGAGACCATGCGGTCGAGTGCATCCGGGCTGCCCTCGAGGAGCACCGTGTCGCCGCTTTTCAGCACGACGTCGGGAAACGGCGACATCCGGGTATGACCGCGCAGGATGGCGGTGGCCACCGCATCGCCATCGGCAAGTTTCAGGAGGTCGTTGAGCGGTTTGCCCTCGGCGGGCGATGCCTCGCCGATCGTGGCCTCGGAAAAATACGCCTTGGTATCCAGCGCCTCTTCCAGCGAAGGATTTTCGTTTCGGCGCTCGGGCACGAGCCAATGAAAGAAGATCAGGAAAACCACGCCGACCAGCGCCAGCGTGGCACCGACAGGGGTGAAGTCGAACATCGTGAACGGCTGGCCGGTGATTTCGGCACGCAAACGCGAAACCACGATGTTGGGCGATGTGCCGATCTGCGTCATGAGGCCGCCCAGCAGTGCTGCAAAGCTCATCGGCATGAGGTAGAGCGATGGCGGCTTGCCGCTCTTGCGCGAAAACTGGAAGGCGACCGGGATCATGATCGCCAGCGCGCCGATGTTCTTGATGAAAGCGGATAGCACCGCGACCACCACGAGCAGAAGCGCAAGCTGCGTATGCGGTGTGTTGAGGTTCGGAAAGAAGCGCTTGATCATCATGTCGACGATGCCGGAACGGGCAACGCCAGCGCTGACCACGAGCGCACTGCCGACGATGATGACGATATCGTCGCTGAAACCGGAGAATGCCTTGTCGAAGGGTACAATGCCCACGCAAACCGCCAGTACCAGTGCGCAACAGGCCACAAGATCGTAGCGAAATCGGTCCCATATGAAGACCGCCATCATGAGGCCAATGACGCTGAAGGCGAGAATCTGCGGGGTTGTCATGCTGCTCCGAGGATCTGGGCTGGCGGCGAGGCGTTTCTTCACCCGATAACTGTGCCGGAAGAACCACTTATCAATGCCGGGGGCCGGTCAAAGTTCCGATCGTCGGTCGCTCGCGAACTTTTGCAGGCGCGCGCTGATCTATCCGCTGGACAAACGCATGAGTGGGTATAGCTTCCCCGTCGCAATTTCATGTTGGAGAGTTTCAATGACCGATCTTTTGTCTGTGCCGGTGACGCTTGCCGATGGCCGCGAAACGACGCTGAGCGAATATCGCGGCAAGGTGGTCCTTGTCGTCAATGTCGCGTCCAAGTGCGGCCTGACGGTGCAGTACGAAGGGCTGGAAAAGCTGTACGAGGACAAGCGCGAGCGCGGCTTCGTGATCGCTGCCTTTCCGGCGAACAATTTCAAGGGGCAGGAGCCGGGCACGGACGCCGAGATCGTCGAGTTCTGCACGCTGACCTATGACGTGAAATTCCCGATCTTCTCGAAGATCTCGGTCAAGGGCGACGACCAGCATCCGCTCTACAAGCTGTTGACGGGCATGGGCCTGCCGACCACGGGCGAAGGACCGATGCGCGAGAAGCTGGTGGATCGCGGCCTCGCGACCGAAGGCGACAAGGGCGTGCTGTGGAACTTCGAGAAGTTCCTCGTCGGCCGCGACGGCAAGGTCGTCGCCCGTTTCGCGCCCGATGTTACGGCCGACGACCAGCGGCTGCTGCAGGCGATCGACAAGGAACTGGCGGCCGGCTGATCCGATTAGGCGCGGCGGTGCCGGCGGCGAAATTCGCTCGGCGAGCACCGTTCGCGATCCTGGAACAACCGGGAAAAGTAGAAGGCGTCGTCGATGCCGGTGGCAAGCGAGATCGCGTCGATTGTCAGGGCCGATGTTGTCAGCAGCTGCTTGGCGTGGTCGATGCGCAGACGCAGCTGAAAGGCCTTGGGTGACAGACCTGTTGCCGCAGCGAAGCGGCGGCGCAGGGTCGCCGGTGAGAGGCCGAATTCCCTGGCGAGTGCTGCCATGTCGACCGGGTGGAATGCCCGCTGCTGCAGCGCCTCCATCACCTCCTCGATGACCGCATCTGTCTTCCTGGTTTCTGCCACGCGGGCTGCCTGCCGGGCGGTTTCCACGACGATCCGGTGCAAGGTCGCCGCCGATGCGGCAAGGCCCAGCGAATTGTCTTCGGCGAATTCGGTATGAAGGCTGGCGAAGAGATGCTGCATCTCGCGCAGGTTTTCGAGTGGCACCAAGGGCGCAGCCTCGTCGATCAGGCGCTGGCGGATCCACTCGTCGGCGAAGGTGCCGGTGAACAATGCCCAACGCTCCTGCCAGCTTTCTCCCGGATGGGGCCCATAGCCATGCGGTGTTCCGGCGGGAAGCCAGAAAAGCGCCGGGCCGGTAACCTCCACTGTGCCGGCGATCTCCGTCCGCAACATGCCGCTTCCCTTTTCCACCAGCACCACGGCATGCGTCGGTAGTCGGCGGTTATCTATTCGGGTCGCGACGCGCTGGCGTCCGAAGCCGGTCACGGCAAGGCTCGCTGCACCGGCCGGCGGCGAGCGATAGAGCGCGATGGCTGCGTCGTTCATGAGCGAAAAGTCCAGCATGTTTTTCCGTCCATGGCTTTTGTCATGTTTCCGAGTGAGAATTCGATATTGCATTCGCTTGGGAGGCGATCGAAATGTCAAGTCTTGCGCTTCAATCCACGAACGAGGCTGCGCTTGAGCTGTTTGCCGAGGGCAAGCGGCTGTCGACGGCGCCGAACCGGATGGGCAGGCTGATGCCGACCGATCCGGCGATCGGGCTGCAGGCAATCCGGGAGCGCTACGATCAGCACGGGTATGTGTGGCTGAAAGGGTTTCTGAAGCGGGATGACGTGCTGGCGTTTCGCGGCTGGGTGTTCTCGCATCTGGAAAAATCCGGGCTGACCGAAGCCGGGTCTGACCCGGTGTTGGGCTTGGCCGCCAGCGGGGAGCCGGAGAAGCATTTGGCCGACCGGATATTGATGTCGCTGGTGCGCTCGGTCGTTTTCGAAGGCTTTTGTGCGCAGCCACGCCTGGCGGATTTCATGGATCAGTTCCTGTCGGGTATCTCCTACCTGCACAAGCGCAAGATCATGCGGTTCACCCGCCCGGGAACGCCGGTGGTGACGCCCGCGCACTACGATCTCGTCTATCTGCGCGGTGGCACCAGCCGGATCGTGACGGCGTGGATCCCGCTTGGCGATACGCCTGTCGAGATGGGAGGGCTGGTCTATCTCGAGGGGTCGCATGCGATCGGTACGCGCATGGAGGGCGAGTTTCACGAGAAGAGCAAGGAGCTCTCGCCGGAAGAAAGGATCAGTGCGTTCAACCGGAACATGACGGCGGGCGGCTGGGTATCCAAGGACCTGCCGGAGATGGCCGAACGCTTCGATACGCGGTGGCTCGTTGCCGACTACGAGGCGGGCGACGTCGTGCTGCACAGTCCCTACATGATCCACGCCTCGACGGCGAACCAGAGCGCCGCCAACCGAATCAGGCTATCGACGGATATCCGCTACCAGAACGTCGACGACGAGATCGACGCTCGCTGGGGCAATCACTGGAGCCTCGGGGACATGCTTTAGTAGCTTGTCCTCCCACATGGACGAAGACGAATGGAACAGCCCGCATCCGGCATCGAGAACATCGGCCATCGTCGCGCCGTTGGGAGTGACGCCGCGATCGTTGCGGGATGGTTTGCCAACCACGACGATGCGACACGCTGGGGCGGTCCAGAGGTTCCGAACCCGCTCACCGCGGAGTGGCTCGAAAAGGAGATCGTGGATGGCTCCTATTTCGTCGGCGTCGATCGTGCGGGCGATATCGTCGCCATCTATGGTCTGAAAACGCTCGACGAAAACGTCCTGCATCTCCGGCGCTTTGCCGTGGCGCCGAGATTGCGCGGGCAGGGTGCCGGGAAGTGATCAGGCAGATCGCGGATTTCGCACGATCGCAGGGCGCGCCGTGGCTATCGCTCTGGGTCTATGGTTCCAACACCGCAGCGCGCCGGCTCTATGAGCAAGCGGGGTTCCGGGACTTCGGCCAGCGCGCGGCGGCAGAAGATTCCACCGGGGTCTGCCTGCGCATGCGGCTCGATCTCTGAGCCATTGGTCATGGCGCCCGGCATCCTGGCGACGCCGGGCGTTGCTGCATCAGTGCCCGCCCGCGGCTGCCTTCTTTCGTTTCCGCGCGTTGCGGGCGAGCATGTTGAGAAGCTCGACGAGCGCCGAGAAGGCCATGGCGGCGTAGACGTAGCCCTTCGGCACATGGAAGCCCATGCCTTCGGCGATCAGCGTCGTCCCGATCATCATCAGGAAGGCGAGCGCCAGCATGACGATCGAAGGGTTCCTTTCGATGAAGTTGGCGAGCGGCGTTGCTGCCACCAGCATGACAGTGACGGCCGCAATGACGGCGATGATCATGATCGGCAGATGCGGCGTCATGCCGACGGCAGTGATGATGCTGTCGACCGAGAAAACCAGATCGAGCAGCAGGATCTGGCCGATTGCGGCGGTAAAGCCGGCCGTTGCCGAGGTCGCAATGAAGTCCTCTTCTTGGTCTGCCGGGTCAACATTGTGGTGGATTTCCTTGGTCGCCTTCCACAGGAGGAAGAGACCACCGGCGATGAGAATGATGTCCTTCCACGAGAAGCCGTGATCGAAGAGCTCGAAGACCGGCGTCGTCAGCTTGACGATCCAGGCAACCGTTCCGAGCAGCGCCAGGCGCATGATGAGCGCAAGGCCGATGCCGATCCGGCGGGCCTTTTCGCGGTGCTCCGGCGGGAGCTTGTTGGTGAGAATGGAAATGAAGATGAGGTTGTCGATCCCGAGGACCACTTCCATCACCACCAGGGTGATGAGCGCCACCCAGGCGGCGGGGTCCTGAACGAGCAGCATGATGTCTTGCATCGGCGTATGTTTCCCCTTGCGCCACATGAACGGACGCTCGCAATGTAAAGACGCCGCCTGCCTTGGCAAGGGCGCAAGGGGATATACGAAAGCAAGCCGGTCTTTATTCCCTGACAGGGATCCAGATTTCCGTGAGGCCCATGCCGGTATAGGGATCGAAGCGCTCGTCGTAGCGTTCGAACATGTCGGGCATGTCCGCGAATTCGATACCGGAGACGGGCAACCAGGTTCCGAAGATTTGGTGCATCGTCGCCGGGATACCGGAAACGTGGCCGCGATGGGCGAAGACCGCGTAGCGCTGCGACGGGATCTTCAGGGTCGCAAAGCCCTCCGGCAGATCGCTGCCGTTGTCGACGGCCACGGCAGCCATGTAACGGAACTTCTCGGTTTCGCCAGCTATGTGGGTGCATATGCCATAGGCGGCTGTGCCGCGCTGGCCGGAAATGCTGCCTTCATAGGTGTTGAACTTCTGCCAAAGCGATGGTATCGCGGCGTTGCCGCCGTAGGGATAAATTTCCTGCAGGCCGGCGAAAAGCATCGAAGGCAGCGTTTCGAAGCGGGGTGGTTCGAGATCGGTAAAGCGGGCGGGGTCCATTCTGATCGGCTCCAGTAACATGAGGTTGCGTGTGTGCCCCTGCTTGCGCACAGCATCGGGCGTGATGCCGAACTGCTCACGAAAGGCACGGGTGAAAGCCTCGTGCGAGCCGTAGCCCGCGTCGAGGGCAACTTCGAGGATGCTCGATGAATGTCTGATCAGGGCAAGCGCCGCGAGGCTCAGCCGCCGGGCACGGATATAGCCACTGATCGAGTGGCCGGTCACAAGGCCGAAAACCCGCGACAGGTGGTAGCGCGAAAGCCCGGCCACGTCGGATATCTCTTCCAGCGAGATATCGTCGCCGAAGTGGCTTTCGATAAACCAGATTGCCCTGCCGATAGCGCTCATTGTCATTCCCTTGGTTGCGGCCTCCTTCATAAGGAATAGCCGCCAACCGGGTTTGATCGCTATTGCGGGATTTTCGAATAGACCCGCGAAGATATCAACGGGCGGTCAGCCCTGCTGTTTCACAGCGTAGGCGGCGGTGAAAACGCGTATGGCGCCGGTGACGACATGATCCATCTCATGCTGCGGGGGCGGCACGTCCATATCGCCGAACAGACGCAGCTTGAAGAAACTGCCGCCGCAGAGTTCCAGGAACTGGCGCGCGGCAAGATCGATATCGTCGATTTCGAACCGACCGGCCTGAACCTGCGATGTCAGGAAATCCTTCAACACGGTCCGAATGTTCTCCGGTCCGGTGAAGAAGCGTTGACAGAGGTGTGGCATGCGGTCGCGCACGCCGATCACGGTGCGCATCGCGTTTATGACCTTTTCGTCGGTCAGATGCGCGACGAAGGTAATGCCGAAATTATGAAGCGCGGTGGCAGGATCGCTCGTTTCCTTCAATGTGTTGCGAACGCTGGCGACGAAGGCCGCGCGTTCGGTTTCCATCATTGCGGTGAAGAGTTCTTCCTTGTTGGCGAAGTAGACGTAGAGCGTACCCTTTGACACTCCGGCTTCGCGCGTTACATCGTTCATGCTCGCGGCGTCGAAGCCGAGTTTCATGAAGACGCGGCGAGCGCCGTCGAGAATCTGCCTGCGCTTCGCAGGGTCTTCACCCGCGGCCCATCTGCCGCCGGTCGAGGGAGACTCTTCTACGTGCGTGTCGGAAAGCTCTGTCATAGCTCCTTAACCATGTTCGCAATTGCGAATGTTTCGTTAACAAAATCGAACCCGGTGGTTCGATACATCTTGATATGAACGTAAAAAGGTTCTATGTCAACTGAACCGAACCGTTCAGTTCGATTAGTTTCACTCGATTTACCGGTAGTCGCCCATGTCGTCCAGCCAAAAAGCCAATGTCGCCCGCATCGTTAGCGAAACCGCTGATAGCGAGGCTCGGGCTGAGGAAGCAGTAGTCACCACAGCAGAGGCTCCGCGCACGCCGCAGACCCCTGCCGACGTGCAGGCAGCACCCGGTGAAAAGAAGAAAAAGCGCAGCCTTGTCCTGCCGATCGTGGGTCTTGCCCTTCTGGCAGGCGCCGCCTGGTATGGCTACGACTGGTGGACCACCGGCCGCTTCATGGTTTCGACCGACGACGCCTATATCGAAGGCGATATCGCGACGATCTCTCCCAAGGTCACCGGTTACGTTGCCAAGGTGAACGCGGTTGCCAACCAGCAGGTCAAGGCCGGCGACGTTCTCGCCACGCTCGACGATGGCGACTACAAGATTGCGCTCGATCAGGCGGAAGCCTCGCTTGATACCGAAAAGCTGTCGCTGCAGCGCATCGACGCGCAGATCGCCGGCGGCGAGGCAAGCCTCGATCAGGCGAAGGCACAGAAGGTTGCCCTGGAAGCCACCGTTCGCGGTGCCCAGATCACCCAGACACGCGCGAGCGACCTGCAGGCCAAGTCTGTCGGTACCACGGCCTCTCTCGATACCGCCAATATCGCGCTCGACCAGGCGAAAGCCAACCTCGTTGGTGGTGACGCGGCGATTGCGTCTGCCGAGGCAAACGTTACATTGCTGCAGGCGCAGCGTCGCGAAGCCGAAGGCACGATCCGCCAGCTCGAGCTTGCCCGTGACAAGGCAGCCCGCGACCTGTCGTTTACCGTTCTGAAGGCGCCCTATGACGGTGTCGTCGGTAACCGCTCGGTTCAGGAAGGCGATCTGGTATCGCCCGGGCAGCGCCTGATGGCACTGGTTCCGGTGCGCCAGCTCTACATCGACGCAAACTTCAAGGAAACGCAGATCCAGCATCTGGTTCCTGGTTCGAAGGTGAACGTCCATGTCGACGCCTATGACGATCACCCGATCGTCGGTACCGTCGAATCGATTTCGCCGGCCTCCGGCTCGGTCTTCTCGCTGCTGCCGCCAGAGAACGCGACCGGCAACTTCACGAAGATCATCCAGCGCGTTCCGGTTCGCATTGCGCTTCCGCAGGACGCGCTCGACAGCGGCCGCCTGCGCGCCGGTCTCAGCGTCGTCGTCGACGTCGACACGCGCACGGCACCGGAAGCCGCCAAGTAATATCGTCTGACGAGGTAGGCCCATGGCCGCGAGCGCAACAGTTGGAACCGTTCCGGCCACCCCGGCCGCAACGGACCACATGGATCCACGCAAGCTCATCGCGTTCTTCGCGATGGTGCTTGGGATGTTCATGTCGATCCTCGACATTCAGATCGTGTCGGCTTCGCTGGCGGAAATCCAGGCTGGTCTGAGCGCCGGTACGGACGAGATCGGCTGGGTGCAGACCTCCTACCTGATCGCGGAAGTCATCATGATTCCGCTGTCCGGCACGCTGGCGCGCATTGTCTCGACGCGATATCTGTTCGCGGCCTCAGCCGCCGGCTTCACGCTGGCAAGCGCGCTTTGCGCGACGGCGACGAATATCGACCAGATGATCGTCTACCGCGCCATTCAGGGCTTTATCGGCGGCGGTATGATCCCCTCGGTGTTTGCCGCAGCCTTCACCATCTTCCCACCGTCCAAGCGCAGCATCGTTTCGCCGATCATCGGCCTGATCGCGACGCTGGCGCCCACCATCGGCCCGACGGTCGGCGGCTATCTCAGCCATGCCTTCTCCTGGCATTGGCTGTTCCTGGTCAACATCATCCCGGGTATCATCGTCACGATCGTCACCTGGAATTTCATCGATTTCGACAAGCCTGAATTTGCGTTGATCAAGAAGTTCGACTGGTGGGGCCTGCTCTCGATGGGCGTTTTCCTCGGCGCGCTTGAGTACGTGCTGGAAGAAGGCAATTCGAACGACTGGTTCAACGACCAGAACATCGTGATCGGTGCCGTGGCTTCGGCCATCGGCTGCGTGGTGTTCTTCTACCGTGCGTTCAAGGTCGATTTCCCCGTCGTTGATCTCAGGGCATTCAGCAACCGGAACTTCGCCGTCGGCTCGCTGTTTTCCTTCGTCATGGGTATCGGTCTGTATGGCCTGACCTACATCTATCCACTCTATCTCGGTCGCATCCGGGGGTACGATTCGCTGATGATCGGGGAAACGATGTTCGTGTCCGGTCTTGCGATGTTCTTCACCGCGCCGATCGCCGGCAAGCTTTCGGCGAAGATGGACCTGCGGCTGATGATGGCGCTTGGCTTCATGAGCTTCGCCGCAGGCACTTACATCATGACCGGCGTGACGACGGATTGGGACTTCTACGAACTCTTCATTCCGCAGATCCTGCGCGGCTTCGGTCTGATGATGTGCATGGTGCCGATCAACAATATCGCGCTTGGAACCATGCCGCCTTCGCGCATGCGCGGCGCTTCGGGTCTTTTCAACCTTACCCGTAACCTCGGCGGGGCGGTGGGTCTGGCGGTCATCAACACGCTGCTGACAAACCGTCAGGACGTACACTACCAGCGTATTCGGGAAGGTCTCGATTGGGGCAATCCGATCGTCACCGACCAGATCAAGAACATGACGTCGAAGTTTGATACCTATGGCATGGACGGTGCGGCCGTCGCGATCAAGCAGATGGTCGGCATGGTCACGAAGCAGGCCATGGTGCTGTCGTTTGCCGACATCTTCATGCTGCTGACCGTGCTCTTCGTCGCCATGATCGTCGGCATCGTGCTGATCGATAAGCCGGCGCCGCAAGGCGGCGGCGGGGGTGGCGGAGGCCACTGATGATCCGATAATTACTTTCGCAACGCCGGCCCGGGACACCAGGCCGGCGTTGTTGTTTCTGGCCTTTCTCTCCACTGGAAATCGCGCTTCATTCGTTGAAAAATTGCCGGCGGATATTCGATAACGAAGCGTGCTTGCAAATTTTGATTTACGTACATCAAATTTGGAGCTAAAGGTCTCGTCAGGAGGAGTGATGAGGCCCACAGTTCACGATATTGCCGCTGCCGCGGGCGTCAGCCTTGCGACCGTAGACCGGGTGCTGAACCAGCGTCCTGGTGTGCGCAAGGTGACGCGGGAGAAGGTCGAGAACGCGATCCGCGAGATCGGCTACATCAGAGATGTCGCTGCCGCCAACCTCGCGAAGGGCCGTACCTACTCATTCGTCTTCATCCTGCCCGCCAGCGACAATTCCTTCATGCATGGGCTGAACGACGAGGTACGTGCCGCCGTTGCGCGCTCGTCGGTGGAGCGAACGAATATCCGGACCATCGAAGTGCCGGCGTTCGATCCGGGCGCGCTGGTGCAGATCCTCAATGAGCTTGGCGAGGAGCGGCCTTCGGGGATCGCGCTGGTTGCGACCGATGCGCCGGAGGTGCGCGATGCCGTCGACCGTCTGGTGCAGGATGGCATTCCTGTCGTGACGCTCGTTTCCGATCTCACCGGTTCGCAGCGCCACCACTATGCCGGCGTCGACAACATCGCGGCCGGGCGTACGGCTGCTCGGCTACTCGGGCGTTTTCTCGGTGGTGCCGCTGGCGAGATCGCCGTGCTGGCGGGCTCGATGCTGGTGCGCGACCACCGTGAGCGCCTCGAGGGTTTTGCGGCCGTCATCGCGGCGGAGTTTCCATCGCTTTCCATCCTGCCTGTCATCGAAGGCCGCGACGATCCCGAGATGGCGCATATGCTGGTTGCGGACGCACTGTCGAAAAAAAGCGACATCATCGGGGTTTACAGCCTCGGTGCCGGTAATCGCGGTCTGATCCGGGCGTTGAAGGAAAAGGCGGTGGATCGGTCGCTGACGGTCATCGCCCATGAGCTGACGACCCATACGCGCGCTGCGCTGCTCGACGGAACCATTGACGCAATCCTGAACCAGGATGCGGGCCACGAGGTGCGCAGCGCCATCCGCGTCCTCAAGGCGAAGGCGGACGGGCTTGCCGTCATCGAGGCGCAGGAACGCATCCGTCTCGACATATTCCTAAAAGACAATCTGCCGTAACGGCAAAGGGAGAAACACATGTATCTGGGTCTCGATCTCGGAACCTCCGGCGTCAAAGCCATGCTGATCGACGGCGATCAGAAGATCATCGGCTCGGCAAATGGTTCGCTCGACGTCTCGCGCCCGCATTCCGGCTGGTCGGAGCAGGAGCCTTCGCACTGGATCCGTGCAACGGAAGAGGCGGTTGCCGGGCTGAAGGCAAAACACCCGAAGGAGCTCGCCGCGGTGAAGGGCATTGGCCTCTCCGGCCAGATGCATGGCGCGACCCTGCTTGATGCCGACGACAAGGTGCTGCGCCCCTGCATTCTCTGGAACGATACGCGCTCCTATGTCGAAGCGGCTGCCCTGGATTCCGATCCGCGCTTCCGCAAGCTGACCGGCAACATCGTTTTCCCCGGCTTTACCGCGCCGAAGCTTGCCTGGGTTGCCAAGCATGAACCTGCGATCTTTGCCAAGGTCGCCAAGGTGCTGCTGCCGAAGGACTACCTGCGCCTCTGGCTGACCGGCGAACACATCTCCGAGATGTCGGATTCCGCCGGCACCTCCTGGCTCGATACCGGCAAGCGCAAATGGTCTTCGGAGCTGCTTGCTGCGACCGGTCTCGATGAAAAGCAGATGCCGCACCTGATCGAAGGCACGGAGCAGGGCGGCAAGCTGCGTGGCGAGCTGACCGGTCAGTGGGGCATGTCTGGCAGCGTCGTCGTTGCCGGCGGCGCTGGCGACAACGCGGCTTCGGCTTGCGGCATGGGCACGGTCAGCGATGGCGCGGCCTTCGTGTCGCTCGGCACCTCGGGCGTTCTCTTTGCGGCCAATGCTGCCTATCTGCCGAAGCCGGAAAGCGCCGTACACGCCTTTTGCCACGCGCTGCCCAA
The DNA here is from genome assembly GCF_030382195.1 of Rhizobium sp. S96. Taxonomy (NCBI): domain Bacteria; kingdom Pseudomonadati; phylum Pseudomonadota; class Alphaproteobacteria; order Hyphomicrobiales; family Rhizobiaceae; genus Rhizobium; species Rhizobium sp. S96. The sequence continues at coordinate 162,186 of NZ_JAUDRY010000008.1, read as the reverse complement.
CACTTGGCATCAGATGGGTGTCATCCTCTCGGCTACGGACGCACTGAACTGGCATTCCAGCGTGACTGGAAAGTCGGCTGCCGATCTGACGACTGAACTCGGCGAAACGCTGAAGGCTCCGTCAGGCGTCACCTTCCTTCCTTATCTCTCCGGCGAGCGCACGCCGCATAACGATGCCGTCATCCGCGGCGCGTTCATCGGCCTCGAGCATGAGAGCAGCCGTGTGGTGCTGACCCAGGCGGTTCTCGAAGGCGTGTCCTTCGCCATTCGCGACAATCTCGAAGCGCTGCGCTCTGCGGGCACGGATATTTCCCGCGTCACGGCGATCGGCGGCGGCTCGCGCTCGCGCTACTGGCTGGCCTCGATCGCAACGGCGCTGGGTGTTCCCGTCGACCTGCCCGCCGATGGCGACTTCGGCGCGGCATTCGGCGCAGCGCGCCTCGGCCTGATCGCCGCCACCGGTGCTGATCCGGTTGCCGTCTGCACGCCGCCGAAGACGGCGGGCACGATCGAACCTGTCGCGGCGCTCTCCGGCGCCTACGAGGATGCCTACAAGCGCTATCGCGCTCTCTACCCGGCGATCAAATCGCTGCAGCACTGAGACTTAAATACCGGGAGGTGTCGGAAGACCCCTCCCCAACCCCTCCCCACAAGGGGGAGGGGCTTCTTGCCCCAGGGCCGACCTTTCGAGACGAGAGGCGGACCACCAGCCTTCTCCTCCCTTGTGGGGGAGATGCCGGCAGGCATAGGGGAACTTTGACAGTTGCATTCGTTCCATAGGAGGAAACACACATGAGCACCGGATTCTTCGGCGACATCCAGAAGATCAAGTATGAGGGCCCTGAGAGCACCAATCCGCTCGCCTTCCGCCACTACAACAAGGACGAAGTCGTTCTCGGCAAGCGCCTGGAAGACCATCTGCGCTTTGCCGTCGCCTACTGGCACACGTTTGCCTGGGAGGGGGGCGACCCCTTCGGCGGACGCACCTTCCTGCGCCCCTGGTTCGAAGACTCGATGAAGGCTGCCAAGCTGAAGGCCGACGTCGCGTTCGAACTCTTCCAGATCCTCGACGCACCGTTCTACTGCTTCCACGACGCCGATGTGCGTCCGGAAGGCAAGAACTTCGCCGAGAACACCAAGAACCTGAACGAGATCGTCGACTACTTCGCTGAAAAGCAGGCCGCGACCGGAACCAAGCTGCTCTGGGGCACGGCTAACCTGTTCTCGAACCGCCGCTTCATGTCGGGTGCCGCCACTAATCCGGATCCGGATGTATTCGCTTACTCCGCGGCGACGGTTAAGACCTGCATGGACGCCACCATGAAGCTCGGCGGCGCCAACTACGTTCTCTGGGGCGGCCGCGAAGGCTATGAAACCCTGCTCAACACCGACCTCAAGAAGGAACTCGACCATCTCGGCCGCTTCCTCAACCTCGTCGTCGAGTACAAGCACAAGATCGGTTTCAAGGGCACGATCCTGATCGAGCCGAAGCCGCAAGAGCCGACCAAGCACCAGTACGACTATGACGTCGCGACAGTCTACGGCTTCCTGAAGAACCACGGCCTCGAAAACGAAGTGAAGGTCAACATCGAGCAGGGCCATGCGATCCTCGCCGGCCACTCCTTCGAGCACGAACTGGCACTTGCCAACGCGCTCGGCATTTTCGGCTCGATCGACATGAACCGCAACGATTACCAGTCCGGCTGGGATACCGACCAGTTCCCGAACAACGTTCCTGAAATGGCACTCGCCTACTATCAGGTTCTGCAGGGCGGCGGCTTCACCACCGGTGGCACCAACTTCGACGCCAAGCTGCGCCGCCAGTCGCTCGACGCGGAAGATCTGCTGATCGGCCATATCGGCGGCATGGATGCCTGCGCCCGCGGTCTCAAGGCTGCCGCCAAGATGATCGAGGACAAGGCTCTGTCCGGCCCGCTCGACGCCCGCTACGCCGGCTGGGATTCGGCCGAAGGCCAGAAGCTCGCCCGCGGCGAATACTCGCTCGAGCAGATCGCCGAGTGGGTCGAAGCAAAGGACATCAACCCGCAGCCGAAGTCCGGCAAGCAGGAACTGCTCGAAAACATCGTCAACCGTTACGTCTGATCGGCGGTTGATTGTGGAGGAGAGGGCCGGGGAGCGAAGGTTTCCCGGCCTTTTTTGTTGGTCGCGTCAGCGTCGAGGCGGGGTGGTCAAGATCACCTCCGCCCCATACGCGTCCCGCAATTCGGCTTCCTGCTCCGGCTGGCGATCGGCGGCGTGGTGGAGAAGTGTTGAGGTAAAGCCGTCCGTTCGCGTGCCTTCGATGAGAGTGACGTCGGCATTGGCCGGGTTGTCGGAGCGTTCAAACCAGTCGACGGATCGATGCAGGAAGTTCATTTCGAACGCCCTGTTGGTCACGCCGTGGCCGACGATGACGATGTTGTCGTTGCCGAAATCGATGTCCTGCGCGAGCGTTTGCAGGAACAGGCGAACGCGTTGCGCCACATCGGCACGGCTCTCGCCATCCGGCGGTCGGGCGTAGAATTTGCCGCTATTGTTGCGCAGCCTTGCCCATTTCTCGAATTCATCGGGAAATTTCTGTTTCTGCTCGGCATGGTCATAGATTTCGGTGAACAGGCCGAAATCCTGTTCCCGCAGCAGGTAGTCTTCCCTGACATCGCCCACGAATTCGGCCGGGAGTGCTTTGAGAAGCGCGTCCTTGCTTTGTCGGGTGCGCAGAAAGGGCGAATACCAGATGCTCAACCTCACGGAGCCGATGTCTCGTGCTGCGGCCAGATGCGAGGCGATGGCACGGCCGGCGTCCAGCGCCTGACGATGGCCCCATTGGCTCAAGGGAACATTGTGGTCGCCGAATTGGCCGTACGCCTGTTCGTTGAGGTTGCCGAGGGATTCGCCGTGGCGAACGAGAAAGATACGCATCAACCAACCCGCATTATCCGATATGGAATCGCCGCCATCATGACCGCCGCAATGGTGTCGGGCAACACCGGAGGTCGGCCATTATTCCGGCGGGCCGGTGGAGGTCCAGCTGCTGGAGAAGACGTGCGGCGCGAGGCTGAGCTGGCCGATCGCCTGCTCGATCAGCTTGTCCTCTTCGCGCACGCTGAAGACCACGGCCTTCACCTCGGCGGTGCTGGCATCCTCGACCGCATGGCTTTCCATGGAATGAAGGCGAAGCTTACTGGCGGTCAGCGCCTGCAGAAGCTGCGTGCGTACCTTGGCTTCGTCATGGGCGGCGCACTTCAGTTCGATGACGTAGAAGCGCTCGATCGCCTCATGGGACGGCGCCAGTGCGCTGATATAGACGGCCAGACGGGGGAGGCCGATGTTGATCGCAATGATCAGGATCGTCGCCTCGATCGCTTCAAGCAGCATGGCGTAGCCGGCGAGCACGCCGATGGCGCCGGTCGCCCACACCGTTGCCGCGGTGCTCAACCCGCGCACATTGGTCCCATCCCGCATGATCAGGCCGGCTCCGAGAAAGCCGATGCCGGTGACGACCTGTCCGCCCATTCTGACGTCAGGGATGTCGTGCAGCAGGGCAGGCAACGAGGTGTAGATGGCTGCACCCAGGGCGACGAGCGCATGCGTCGTCAGTCCCGTATGCCGTTGCCGCCATTGGCGCTCGATGCCGACCAGCGAGCCGAGCACGACAGCAACCAGCAGCCGGGGAGCAATCAGAAGCACGCCGGCCAGATTTTGGGTCAATTCCCACACAGTGCAGATCTCCAACGCTTTTCGCGTATTGATTGCTGTCGCGGCGTCCGATGTCAAACGTCGGCGCGTACCGCAATCAAGATGCGGCGGCTGATCTTGCTGGGTCGATCTTGAAAACGTCATCACCGACGAAGACGATGACGTAGCCACCGCGCTGTTCGGCATCGATTGCCCATTGGCGGAGCTGCGCCTGATATGGTTCCTCTTTCCATGCCGAGGGGTGAGCGGGGTCGACGAGAATGGTCGTCTGCTGGCCTTGGCCATACACCATCATGTTTGCCGTTGACGGCTCCCATTCAGGGCCAAGGCTGGCGTCCGTCATCCAGAGGCAAAGGAAATCCCGGCAAAGCTTCGGCCGGTCGTCGTAGATCGCGCATCCATGTCCGGCGACGCAGTTTACACACCACGTGTTTGCCGGCTTCGACAGTTCGTCGATATCCGGCAGCCGGCAACACAGGGTACAATTGCCGCACGAGCGCTCTCCAGGCGATGCCGGGTGTATCTTCAAATCCCGCCCCTCCGATTGCGGTTGGGCCATGGCGTCAGAACTCAACGCTTCGTCCATTTGCGCGACGGCGCCGAAACGGAGTTGCGGACCACGAGATCCGGGCGCAGCAGGATTTCGGTCTCTGTTGGCCGTCCGTCCGACAGGAGTTCCAGCAGCAGGGCCATCGCCTGTTTGCCGATGGCTGTCCGGGGCTGGCGGATCGTCGTCAGCGGTGGCGACATGAAGACGGCTTGCGGCACGTCGTCGAAGCCGGTGACGGAGAAGTCGCGGGGAATGTCATAGCCGCGGGCGCCGAGGCCGATCATGACGCCGATGGCGGTCTGGTCGTTGACGCACATGAATGCGGTCGGCAGCGTATCGCGCATGAAAAGCTGTTCGACGGCATGGCGTCCGCTTTCAAGCGTGCCGTCGCCCTCGAGCACGATGCGCTGATCCGGGGCAACGCCGGCCGCATCGAGCCCCTCGTCATAGCCCTGTCGGCGCCGGGAATAGGCAAGTCGGGTTCTGCTATCGCCGATGAAGGCGATCTTGCGGTGGCCTTCGGCAAGCAGCAGGTCCACGGCCTTGCGCGCGCCTTCGGTATCGTCGACGCCGACATAGGGAATGCCGCCGTTGAAGACCGGCTCGAACACACCGACGCTTGGCGGCAGTCTCGCCGTCATCGTCTGGTGGCCGAAGGGCAGGATGCCGGTGAAGAGAATCAGTCCCGCCGCCTGGTTCGAATTCAGGAATTTGAGATATTCGAGGCCGCGCTGGGCATCGTTCTGCGTATGGCCGATCAGAATGCCGTAGCCATGGGCGCGGGCTTCGTTCTCTAGGCCGACCAGAATGTTGGAAAAATTGGGGTCGCCGATGTCGGGTGCCACCACTAGAATCATGTTCGAACGGCCAAGTCGCAGGCTGCGCGCCATGGCATTCGTCGTGTATCCTGTGATGGCGATCGCCTGGTTGACCTTCAGCCGAGTCGAGTTCGCGACCTTCTCCGGCGTGTGGATTGCCCGCGATACCGTCGCGATGGAAACCTCGGCGATTCTGGCGACGTCTTCGATTGTTGCGGGCGCGGAATTCGACACTGCGTTCTGCCTTGGGGCTGCATTCGCGGCGACACTACACAGACTGAACGGTACGTCAAAGGTCGAACCAGACAGATCTGTGTAAAGCAACGATGTAAACCTTTACATGCGGTATGTAAAGGTTTACATAGGCTCAGGCGGATGGGAGTCCGCAGGGAGGAAATCATGAGTGTGGAGACTGTCGAGGCGGCGCCCGTGGTGTTGTCCGCCCGGCGCATATGCAAGTCCTTCAATGGTGTGCAGGTCCTCTTCAGCGTCAATTTCGATCTTCGCGCTGGTGAAATCCATGCGCTGATGGGCGAGAATGGCGCGGGCAAGTCGACGCTGGTGAAGGTCATGTCGGGTTTCGAGCAGCCGACCTCAGGCGAAATCATCCTCGATGGCCAGCCGGTGACATTGCCGCCCAACGGAGCCGCTGAGGCGCTCGGCATCGTTATCATACACCAGGAATTCAATCTCGCGGAACACCTGACCGTCACGGAAAGCCTGTTTCTCGGCCGCGAGGTCACGCGATTCGGTGTTCTCGACCGCAAGTACATGCGTGCGGAAACGCGCAAGGCGCTCGATCTTCTCGGTTCGCACGTCGACGAAAACGCTCTGATCAGCACTCTGTCCATCGCCGACAAGCAGATGGTCGAAATCGCCAAGGCAATCAGCCGCGATGCCCGTGTCGTCTTCATGGACGAGCCGACCGCCGTTCTGTCGCGGGAAGAAACCAATTTCCTGTTCAAACAGGTGCGCAAGCTGCGCGACAAGGGCACGAGCTTCGTCTTCGTGTCGCACAAGCTCGACGAGGTCATGGAACTGACCGATCGCGTGACGGTGCTGCGCGACGGGCAATGGGTGAAGACGTCGCCAACCTCGCTGCTCGACGGAGAATCGATCGCGCAGCTGATGGTCGGTCGCGAGCTTTCCAGTCTCTATCCGACCAAGGTGGAGCCCGATGTCGACGAGGAGGTCGTGCTGCGGGTCGAATCCGTGTCGACCGGCTATGTCCAGGATGCAAGCTTCGAGGTGCGCAAGGGGGAGATCATCGGCTTTTCCGGCATGATCGGATCGGGTCGCACGGAGCTGATGGAGGCAATCGCCGGGCTGCACAGTCGCACATCGGGCGAAGTCATCATCAAGGGCGAGACGGTTCCGGCCGGTGATGTGCACGCAGCCAACCGCTGCGGGCTTGCCTACATGACGAAGGATCGCAAGTCGAAGGGACTTCTGCTCGGCTCCAACATGATGGCGAACCTGACGCTGCAATCGCTCGGTCAACATTCGCGCCACGGCTATCTCAGCCCCAGCAGCGAGGCGTCGGCGCTGGCCAAGGCGCGGCGTCGCTTCGATATCAGAGTGCGCGACGCCAATATCGTCGCCGGCCGCATGTCGGGCGGAAACCAGCAGAAGCTGCTGCTCGCCAAGGTCATGGAAACCGAGCCTGAGATCATCATCATCGATGAGCCGACGCGCGGCATCGATGTCGGCACCAAGCAGCAGATCTATCACTTCATCTCGGCGCTGGCCCGCGACGGCCGCTCAATCATTGTAGTGTCATCCGAAATGCCGGAGGTCATAGGCCTTTGTACGAGGGTGGCGGTCATGCGCGAGGGGCGTGTCGTCGGCGTGCTTGAAGGTGACGAAATCTCCGAACAGGAGATCATGCGCTATGCCGCGGGCCTGAAGAAGAAGGCCGCCTGAGGCGACAAATAACAACAGCCGCGGCGCACGCGGCAAGACAGATTACGTGCCCAGCAGGGACGCGACGGGAGGATGGTTTTGGACATGGCTGTGAACGAGGAGACCAGGGAGATCAGACGACGCTCCTGGCGGGATATCGACCTCAGGGCAGTCGCGCCTTTCGCGGCGCTGGCCCTGCTGCTCGTCGTCGGTGCGCTTGTCAATCCGAACTTCATCGGCATTACCAATCTCGCCAATGTCGCCACCCGCAGCGCCTTCATCGCCATCATCGCGGTTGGTGCCACCTTCGTCATTTCGTCCGGCGATCTTGATCTTTCGGTCGGTTCGATGGTGGCCTTTGTGGCCAGTCTTATGATCTTGCTGATGAATTCCGGCATCATCGCCAACCCGGTGCTGATGCTGGTGGTCGCCGTGGTCTTCACTGTCGTTGCCGGCGCGCTGTGCGGGCTTGCCAACGGGCTGATCACGACGCTCGGCAAGATTGAGCCTTTCATCGCGACGCTCGGAACGATGGGCATATATCGCGGGCTGACGACATGGTTGTCGCAGGGTGGAGCGATCACGCTGCGCTCGGCCGAGCAGCAGGCGCTGTATCGCCCGGTCTATTTCGGCTCGATCGCCGGCGTGCCCGTGCCGATCGTTGTCATCCTCGCGGTCACCGCCGTCGCTGCCTTCATTCTCTATCGCACGCGTTACGGTCGCCATGTTGTGGCGGTCGGTTCGAACCGCGACGTGGCGCGCTATTCCGGCATCGCGGTCAACCGCGTGCGCACCATCGCCTTCGTCATCCAGGGGCTCTGCGTGGCGATCGCCGTGCTGCTCTATGTGCCGCGTCTGGGCTCGACGTCCGCGACCACGGGCATCCTGTGGGAGCTGCAGGCCATCACCGCGGTCGTCGTCGGCGGCACGGCCTTGAAGGGTGGGGCAGGGCGTGTCTGGGGCACGATTTGTGGCGCCTTCATCCTGGAACTCGTCGGCAACATCATGCTGCTGTCCAACTTCATCTCGGAATATCTGATCGGCGCCATCCAGGGTTCGATCATCATCATTGCCATGCTCGTACAGCGGTCGCTGGCGCGCAGGTAGCAAGGGATTGGCCGGGTCGGCGGGGCGCCTGGTCTTAAGGTTCGCAAGCCCTGGGGTTTAATGGGAGGAAAATAGACATGCGTAAGACACTATTCAGTTTGGCGGTCGTGACGGCGGCGCTGCTCGCCGGCGTCGCTCACTCGGCGGACAAGAAGACCATCGGCGTATCGATCCCGGCGGCCGACCACGGCTGGACCTCCGGCGTGGTGTTCCATGCCGAGCGCGTCGCCAAGCTTCTGATGGCCGAGCACCCTGACCTCACCGTGATCGTCAAGACGTCGCCTGATGCCGCAAGCCAGGCCAATGCGGTGCAGGATCTTGCGACGCAGGGCATGGACGCGCTGGTCATCCTGCCGTCGGATCCGGATCCGCTGGTCAACGCCATCAAGGAAGTCAAGGACAAGGGCACCTTCGTGGCGCTGGTCGACCGTGCACCGAGCACCAACGACAACTCCGTCCGTGACATCTACGTTGCCGGCAACAATCCGGCGCTCGGCGAAGTCGCCGGCAAGTACATCAAGGACACGACGCCCGATGCACAGGTTGTCGTTATCCGCGGCCTGCCGATCCCGATCGACCAGCAGCGCCAGGATGGCTTCGACAAGGGCATTGCCGGCTCCAACGTCAAGGTTCTGGACCGCCAGTTCGGCAACTGGAACCGCGACGATGCCTTCAAGGTGATGCAGGACTACCTGACCAAGTATCCGAAGATCGACGTGGTCTGGTGCCAGGATGACGACATGGCTGTTGGCGTGCTGCAGGCAATCGAGCAGGCAAAGCGCACCGACATCAAGTATGTCGTGGCCGGCGCCGGCTCCAAGGACATGGTCAAGAAGGTCATGGACGGCGACAAGCTGATCCCGGTCGACGTTCTCTATCCGCCGGCAATGGTGGGCACGGCCATGGAGCTGACCGCTGCTTCGCTCTACGATCAGGTTCCGGTTCGCGGCACCTATATCCTCGATGCGACGCTGGTGACGAAGGACAACGCGAAGGACTTCTACTTCCCGGATTCGCCGTTCTGATCCATTGATAGTCGAGAGCGCCCGCTCGAAGGAGCGGGCGCTCTTTTCGTCACTGCGGTAGTCCGGCGCTCGCCAGATCGGCGGCGAACTGATCGACGAACGCCTCCGTCATGGTGGCATTGTCGCCGAAGTAGAATTCCCGTCGCGCAGCAGCGAGATTCATTCCCGGACGAAAACGATGAAGAATGCCGATGGCCTCGCCGGCTTCGTCTGCCTTGCGCTGCCGGCCGAGAATGGCAACCAGGATCAGCGCGGGCCAGAAGGTCACGTTCGGAGATCGCAGCGATGCCCGCGCCGCCTCGGCGGCCTCGTTCATGTTCCCCATTTGATAATGGGCAATCGCAAGCATGTTGTAGAAAGTCCATAAATGCGGATCGCGCGGACTGAGGCGAAAGGCTTCCCTGATCTCGGGCATTCCCTCCTCGGGCCGTTGCGCGTAGCACAGCGCCTGCCCGAGAGCGAAATGCGCCTGCGCGAAGCTGCTGTCCAATGCGATCGCATTGCGCAGATGCGCGATGCCGGCCTGCGTCGCACCGTCAAGCGCGAGCGCCCGGCCAAGCGCCATATGCGCGGCCGGTTCCTTCTGGTCGAGCAGGATTGCGTGCTCGGCAAGGTCGATCGCTTCGCAAATGCGTCCGCCGCGGTCCTCCACGGAGCCGTACCAGCCGAGCTGGATGTGCACGTAGGCGAGCCGCGCCTGTGCCTGGGCAAAGCTCGGATCGACGCGGATTGCCTGCTCGAACAGATCCTTGGCCATGTTGAGATCGTCGAGCGTGAACCTGTAGAGGTGCCAGAGCCCCTTCAGATAGATTTCCCATGCCGTCATATCGACCGGCGGGCGCTCGCGAAGGGCGGCGAATTCGATGACGCCGAGCTCGGGTTCGATCGTTCCGGTGATCTCGGATGCGATCTCGTCCTGAACCTCGAAAATATCCGCCAGCATGCGGTCGTAGCGCTCGGCCCAAAGGAGCGTTCCGTCGCTGCCGTGGAGCAGCTGTGCCGTCACCCGAATTTTTGCGCCCGACCGCCTGATGCTGCCTTCAAGCACATACTTCACGCCGAGGTCCTGCGCGGCCTTTCGCGCATCCACCGCCTGTCCCTTGAAGCTGAAGGAGGAATTGCGCGAAGCGACGAGCATCCAGCGGCACCGCGCCAGCGTCGCGATCAGCTCATCGGTGAAGCCGTCCGAAAAATGCTCCTGCCCTTCGATGCTCGACATGTTGGCGAACGGGAGTACGGCAATCGAGGGGCGCTTCTGAACAGGCGGCGGAGAACTCGCCACGGGCTCCGGCCACACGTGTCCGTTCTGGTAGGGCGACCAGCGCCAGACGCGGACAGGGTGATCGATGTGTTGCAGCCGCCTGTTGCCGAAGTCGGTCGCGGGAAATGCGAGCCTCGAGCCCACCTGGTCGCGAACCTGCTGCGAGACGCAGATCCCGCCGGGCGGTGCCAAGCCTTGCAGGCACGCCGCCACATTGACGCCCTCGCCAAAGATGTCGTCATCCTCCACGAGAACATCGTCGACGTGAATGCCGATACGCCAGAGCATCTGTCGTTCAGACGCGATACTCTCATTGCGCTCGCGGAGCGCGATCTGGGTTTCCATTGCGCAGGCCAGCGCGTCCACCACGCTCGCGAATTCCGCCAGCAGGCCGTCGCCCACAAACTTCACCACGCGTCCGTGCTGGCGCGTGATCGCGGGAACAATGATCTCGCTGTTGTGAGCTTTCAGCATCGCGAAGGTGCCCGCTTCGTCCATTCCCATCAATCGGGAGAAGCCAACGACGTCCGCATCCAAGATTGCTGCCAGTCGCCGCGTCATGCGCTAACCTCCTGGTGCAAGGAGAGTATCACGGGGCGGCCGGAAGTCCATCGAAACGGCTCGTTCCGATCGGCAATCGCCGGGAGAAGGCATAAATGCGGTACGTACATCTTGCGGGTGAGGGCATGCCGTGATTAAGTCTGGCACGTCAGGTTTTCGCCCCGTCGGGCAAATTCACTGTTTCGCCGAAATCGGCTTGCAGACGGTAAATTGCGTGGTAGAACTCTACCAGAAACGTTTACGGTCGTCATTCAGGGAGGAATTGACATGAAAACGATCAAGGGCCCAGGCTTGTTCCTCGGGCAGTTCGCGGGCGACGCCGCACCTTTCAACTCGTGGGATTCGATCACCAAATGGGCGGCCGATATCGGCTACAAGGGCGTGCAGGTTCCGACCTGGGCGGGCCAGCTCATCGACTTGAAGAAGGCTGCATCCTCGAAGGACTATTGCGACGAGTTCGCGGGCGTTGCGCGCCAGAACGGCGTCGAAATCACCGAGCTTTCCACCCACCTGCAGGGCCAGCTGGTCGCCGTGCATCCAGCCTATGACGAAGCCTTCGATGGTTTCGCCGCGCCCGAAGTGCGTGGAAATCCGAAGGCCCGCCAGGAATGGGCTGTCGAGCAGGTGAAGATGGCGCTGACGGCGTCGAAGCACCTCGGCATCAAGGCACATGCGACCTTCTCCGGAGCACTTGCCTGGCCGTTCATCTATCCATGGCCGCAGCGCCCCGCCGGTCTCGTCGAGACCGCCTTCGACGAACTTGCCAAGCGCTGGACGCCGATCCTCAACCACGCCGACGAAAACGGCGTCGACGTTTGCTACGAGATCCATCCGGGCGAAGACCTGCATGACGGCGTGACCTTCGAGATGTTCCTCGAGCGCGTGAAGAACCATCCGCGCGCCAACATGCTCTACGATCCCTCGCACTACGTGCTGCAATGCCTGGACTACCTCGACAACATCGACATCTACAAAGACCGGATCAAGATGTTCCACGTCAAGGATGCCGAGTTCAATCCGACGGGTCGCCAGGGCGTCTATGGCGGTTACCAGGGCTGGGTCGAACGTGCCGGCCGCTTCCGGTCGCTCGGCGATGGCCAGGTCGATTTCGGCGCGGTGTTCTCGAAGATGACAGCCAACAACTTCGATGGTTGGGCCGTTGTCGAATGGGAATGCGCGCTGAAGCATCCGGAGGACGGCGCACGCGAAGGTGCGGAGTTCGTCAAATCGCACATCATCCGCGTCACCGAGAAGGCGTTCGACGACTTCGCGGGCAGCGGCACGGACCAAGCGGCCAACCGCCGCATGCTGGGGCTTTGATCAGCTAAAACCCCTCCCCAACCCCTCCCCACAAGGGGGAGGGGCTTAGGTGAGGCGCCGCCGCGAGTTTTCTCCCCCTTGTGGGGGAGATGCCCGGCAGGGCAGAGGGGGATCTTTCCCGCAGGGACTAATTTTGGAGGAACCAATGGCAATTGAAGCATCTACAGAACAGGCGCGCGAACCGCGCATCCGTCTCGGCATGGTCGGCGGTGGCGCTGGCGCGTTCATCGGCGCGGTGCATCGCATCGCTGCCCGCATCGACGATCAATATGACCTGATCGCCGGCGCCCTGTCGTCGACGCCGGAGAAGGCGCTTGCCTCGGGCCGCGATCTCGGTCTTGATCCGTCGCGCACCTATTCGAGCTATCGCGAGATGGCGATCCGCGAGGCGAAGCTGAAGAACGGCATCGAAGCGGTCTCGATCGTCACGCCGAACCACGTCCACTACGACGCTGCCAAGGAATTCCTGCGTCGCGGCATTCACGTCATCTGCGACAAGCCGCTGACGTCGAACCTTGCGGATGCCAAGAAGCTGAAGAAGGTGGCCGACGAAAGCGGCGCGCTCTTCATCCTGACGCATAACTACACCGGCTATCCGATGGTTCGTCAGGCACGCGAGATGATCGCCAATGGCGAACTCGGCGATATCCGCATCGTCCAGGCGGAATATCCGCAGGACTGGCTGACCGAAGCGGTCGAGCAGAGTGGTGCAAAGCAGGCCGTATGGCGCACCGACCCGGCGCAGTCGGGTGCAGGCGGCTCCACCGGCGATATCGGCACGCATGCCTATAACCTCGCTTCCTTTGTCTCCGGCCTCGAACTCGACAGCCTTGCGGCCGACCTCGACAGCTTCGTCGAAGGCCGTCGTCTCGACGACAACGCCCACGTCATGCTTCGCTTCAAGGCCAAGGGGTCCGAGAAGCCGGCGAAGGGCATGCTCTGGTGCAGCCAGGTCGCGCCCGGCCACGAAAACGGCCTCAAGGTCCGCGTCTATGGCACCAAGGGTGGCCTGGAATGGGTACAGGCCGATCCGAACTACCTGTGGTTCACGCCATTCGGCGAACCGAAGCGCCTGATCACCCGCAACGGCGCCGGCTCCGGCCCTGCCGCTGCCCGCGTTTCGCGCATTCCGTCCGGTCATCCGGAAGGCTATCTCGAAGCCTTCGCGACGATCTACACGGAAGCCGCGCATGCCATCAATGCCCACAAGAAGGGCAAGGCAGTCGACAAGGCCGTGGTTTACCCGACGGTCGATGACGGTGTGAAGGGTGTTGCCTTCGTCGAGGCCTGCGTGGCTTCCTCTAAGAAGAATGGCGCCTGGGTCAAGGTCTGATCCCTCATCCAGATATGAAATGCAACTATTGAGCGCATTCTCAGGGAGTGCGCTCATTGTCGTTTAACAATGCTGTGGCAGAAACGAACGCAACCAGATGGGGAGACGTTCGATGAAAGTTTTTGCCAGAGTCATGACCTGCGGCTTCGCGCTTGTCGCGTTTCCGGTACTGTCGCAGGACATGCCCAATCGCATGCCGAATTTCTATGCCGGGCAGCGTACGCCGGGAATGGTCAACGTGCAGGCGACGATGTCGCTCTCCGTACCTGTCGAAGCGGACAAGGATACTGCTGAGCAGATCAGCACTGCGCAGAGGGGTTTTTACCTGATGGCGGGTGGACAGTGCGATCTCATTCTGCAGACCCTGGCCGAGAGCTGCCAGATCACCAATCTTACGAGCACCGCTGATCTCAATCGCTATCCTCGAGGCGATGGCTCGCGCAATGACATAATCGTGCGCGGCACCGTCTCGATGGCAGTGAAGCTCAAGGACGCGAAACAGAACCCGTGAGCGTTGTTCGGCTCTGTGTTCGAAGCGGCAATGCGCCGCTTCGAACCGCGTATCGGTCAGGCCGTCGCCTGCTTGCGCTTCGTCACGGCATCGACGCTGAATGGTCCGGCGCCGGCAGCGACGATGTAGAGGAAGACGAAGCAGAACAGGATGGCGGCGACGCCGCCGTTCTGGGCGGGATACAGGCTTTTCGATGCGTGGCCGATGAAATAGGCAAAGGCCATCAGGCCTGACAGCACGAAGGCTGCAGCGCGCGTCTGGAAGCCGATCAGCACCAGAAAACCAAGAACAAGCTCAAGCAGCCCGGCGATCCAGGACAGGGAGCCGACATCAGGCACCCGCTCGGCGGCGGGGAAATGCAGGATCTTCTGCGTGCCGTAGCTGAAGAGCACGAGCGACGAGACAATACGCAGCAGGCTGAGAAGATGCGGTTGCAGGGAGCTGACCGAAGCGAACATGGCAGACCTTTCATGAGGAAGACTGCCTGCAGCCTTTAGCTGTGGTTGCGGCAATGACAATTCACGACTTCTGACATCAGCGTTATCGGGTCGGCGAGCTGCCGGGCGTCTCCCTCATGCGGGGAGAGCAGCTTGTTGAGGTATCCTGCTACAGCAGGCGCAGAAACCCGCGGAGCTTTTCGCGCAGGGCGTAGTTCTGCTCCATCATGCCGGGATAATCGAAGTGGCCGGCATCGAGCACGAAGATCTCGTTGTCTTTTGACACCGGCAGGGCGTTGACCACGGCGAACTGGCAGGGCGGTGCGACGGCGGGGTCGAACAGCGCGGGGGCGACCAGCATGGGTACGTTGATCCGCGTGGCGGCGGTCGCGGCATCGAACAAGCGCAGGTGATCGAGGACGTCGGGGTTTGTCTTGCGGTAGGTCTGGACTGAATCGGCACTGCCGACGGTCGGTAGCGTCAGCCATTGGGCGCGGTCACCGAAGGTCGGGACGACGAGGTAGCCCCTGGCGATGCGGGGATCGAAGGGGATGCCCAGCGCGCCGATGCCGCCGCCGAAGCTGGCGCCGATATAGCCGATCCGGCCTGATAGCCAGGGATAGAGTGCAAGCAGCGTCGAGACGGCGAGCCAGAGATCGTCGACGCAACCGCCGATGACGTATTGGTCGGGCTTGTCGATGTCATGCAGCACATGGCCCGGCGCATCTGACGGGATCGGCGGATGCTGGCTTTTCGACATGCCACGAAAGCACGGGAAGAGCAGGGCTGTTTCCTCCACTGGCTGCTCGAAATCCGGCGCATCGCGGCCGCCATAGCCGTGGCCCACGATTACGCCGCGGCGCACCGGTCTGTCGCGCGGCAGCAGCAGCCAACCGCTGATCTCAACGTCGCCGCTCGAGCGGTATGTGATGTCGAGCACATGCCAGGCGGGGTGGGTGAACGCGCTTTTCTTCAACCTCGGCTGCGGATCGATGGCAAGCGCTCGCTCATAGCGCTTCGCCCAGAACCCATCGAAACCTGGCGGTGCCGGCGGCGGGGCGATGGCACGCAACTGGTCAAGCGTCATGCCGTAGGTGGGGTCGAAGGGGAAGGGGTGCGTCTTGGGAATACTCATGGCAGCGTTGTTCCGCGAAAATTGGTGCATTGCAAGGCAAGGCTCTCGCGGGGCTTGGACGCGACTCTTCAAGCCTGTCGGGAGCAATCCCCTATCCAGCCACTGAAACGTTGCAGTCCTGTCATTTCCGCTCTGTACAACATCGGTCCGCTTGGCTAAACCGCCGTCGAAACCATGAAGAACGGGATTTCCAGATGATCGATGCGAAGACCCTCGCCGCCCGCTTTCCGGGCGATTTTACCTTTGGCGTTGCGACTGCCGCATTTCAGATAGAGGGCGCAAGCAAGGCCGATGGCCGCAAGCCGTCGATCTGGGATGCCTTCTGCAACATGCCGGGGCGGGTCTATGGCCGCCACAATGGCGATGTCGCCTGCGATCACTACAACAGGCTCGACCAGGATCTCGACCTGATCAAGTCGATGGGCGTCGAGGCCTATCGGTTCTCGATCGCCTGGCCGCGCATCATTCCTGACGGCACGGGCCCGGTGAATGAAGCCGGCCTCGATTTCTATGATCGCCTCGTCGATGGCTGCAAGGCGCGTGGCATCAAGACCTTCGCTACACTCTACCACTGGGATCTGCCCCTGCTATTGGCGGGCGACGGCGGCTGGACGGCGCGTTCGACGGCTTATGCCTATCAGCGCTATGCCAAGACTGTCATGGCTCGCCTCGGCGACCGCCTCGACAGCGTGGCGACGTTCAACGAGCCGTGGTGCATTGTCTGGCTCAGCCATCTCTACGGCATTCATGCGCCAGGCGAGCGCAACATGCAGGCGGCGCTGCATGCGATGCATCACATGAACCTCGCGCATGGTCTCGGTGTCGAGGCGATCCGTTCGGAAGCCCCGAAAGTGCCGGTGGGTCTCGTGCTCAACGCCATGTCCGTGATGCCGGGCTCCGACAGTGCCGCAGACCAGGCAGCGGGTGAGCGGGCGCACCAGTTCCACAACGGCGCCTTCTTCGATCCTGTCTTCAAGGGCGAATATCCGAAGGAATTCCTGGAGGCGCTTGGCGACCGCATGCCGGTGGTCGAGGACGCGGACCTGAAAACCATCAGCCAGAAGCTCGATTGGTGGGGCCTGAATTACTACACGCCGTTGCGCGTTGCCGATGATCCGGCCAAGAGTGGTGATTTCCCGTGGACGGTCGAGGCGCCGCGCGTCAGCGACGTGAAGACGGATATCGGTTGGGAAGTCTACGCGCCAGGCCTGAAGAACGTCGTCGAAGACCTCTATCGTCGCTACGAACTGCCGGAATGCTACATCACCGAGAACGGCGCCTGCTACAACATGGACGTCGTCAATGGCGAGGTCGATGACCAGCCGCGTCTCGATTACTACAGCGAGCATCTCGATGTCGTTGCCGACCTGATCAAGGACGGCTACCCTATGCGCGGCTATTTCGCCTGGAGCCTGATGGACAATTTCGAATGGGCGGAAGGCTACCGCATGCGCTTCGGCCTTGTTCACGTCGACTACGAAACGCAGGTTCGCACCGTGAAGAAGAGCGGCAAGTGGTATAGCGAACTGGCGGCCCAGTTCCCGAAAGGCAATCACAAGGGCGGATGATGGCCCGAATCGGCGCGTTGCGCTAAGCCGGGACGCATGGATCGAAAACCTCTATTCCTCTATGCGCTCTGCGGCAGCCAGCGAGAGGCCTCAACCAATCGCCGGTTGCTTGAGGCGCTCAGGGACTATGCGCCGGATGGCGTGGTCGTCGCGATATCGGATCTGATCGGCGAACTGCCGATCTTCAATCCGGATCGGGAGGGAGAAAACACGCCTGCGATCGTCGAGGAATTCGCCGCCAAGGTTCGCGCAGCCGACGGCGTCATCATTGCCTGCCCGGAATATGCCCATGGTCTGCCGGGCGGCTTGAAGAACGCACTGGACTGGCTGGTGTCGCGCGACGAGGTGCCGTTCAAGCCTGTCATGATCGCCCACGCCTCGCATCGCGGGGACATTGCGCTGGAGCAATTGACCGAGGTCTTGAAGACGATGTCATTCAACCTTGTCGGGGAGGCGTTCATCCGCGTTCCCGTGCTCGGCAAAACAGACGAAGAGCAAACGGCATCGATCTGTCAGGTTGCAGAATCTGGAGCGTTCGCGGATTGCTTTGCAAAGTTTCGAAAAGCGATCGATCGGCGTGCTGACCTTTCCACTCAATTTCCATTTATCTAAACAACTGGAAAATAACGGATATATTGATTGCGCCGCTGATGGTTTGCCGATATTCCTCGGCGCTCAAGAGTCGTCGCATGATTAATCGTTACAGCGCGGCATAAACGTTTTCTGAACGCTTGGCTGGCAGTATTCCCCGATCGGGGAGTAGGAATGCCGGCACTTTTCAAGACAAAAAACAAGGGTTCAGGTATCGGTCGGCACGCGACCGTGACCGGCGTATTGTTCTCGTTTGCCGTGGTTGTTGCTGTCGTCACGATCATGGTCTTGAGCGCACTCGAGCGCGTGGCGTCCAAATCCAATGTGCTGGATGATGAGCGTTCACGCGAGACGATGTCGGGTGCCTTGCACACCTTCGCGGCACAGCTGAGCGCGACCCTCAATGACTATGCGGCCTGGGACGATGCAGCCACCAATGTCTATGCCTCCGACGGCATGGAGTGGACCGTTTCGAACTACGGCGAGATGTCGGTCAACAGTTCACTTTTCGACATGGCGATCGTTGTCGACGACAACCGCAAGTCGATCATGGCCTACCAGGAAGGTAAGCCGATGGACGGCACCCTGGACGACTTCTTCGCCCCGTCCCTGTGGGCGCTGTTCGACCGGGTCAAGGCAGCCGGACCGGGGCAGACGCCGGAGGCAACCGGCTTTGTCGATACGAAAACCGGGATTGCGGCTGTTGGCATAGCGCTGGTGAGGAAGAAGTCGGGCGAGCTCGACCTGCCTCCCGGTCAGCACCGGTACCTGATCTTTGCGAGGCACCTCGATGCGGGCAAGATCGATGACCTCGGCACGACCTATGTCATCGGCGGACTGAAGCTGGTTCCGGCAGAGACGGCTGCCACCTATTTCGTGAAGATCGAGGATGTGGTCGGCGCTTCGCTGGGCAAGCTCGTCTGGGTGTCGCGTGCTCCGGGTGATATCGGCTACGGCGAGGTTCGCCCGATGGTCGTCAAGGCGCTCTGCCTTGTCGGCCTTTTTTTCGTCGTGCTGCTCGTCATCGGCTTGCTGGCAGGCCGGAGGCTTCGCGCCGAGGAAGTTCGCGCTCGCGAGGAAACGCTTCTCGATCGGCTCAGTGGCCTCTTGAATCGCGACGGTCTCCGACTGGCGGTGGATAGCTTTGTCCAGCACGCCGCGCAGACCAACCGCAACGTACTGATCCTCTATCTCGATCTCGACGGCTTCAAGGAAGTCAACGATGCCTACGGCCACGGGACCGGCGATCAGCTCATCCGCGCGGTTGCGGCGGGGCTCAAGGTCCTGATCCCCGAGGGCGCCGTTCTGGCGCGGATCGGCGGCGACGAGTTTGCGATCGCGTTTACCTCAGAGGACGGGGATGCCGCGGCGCTGCAGCTCTCCGAGCAGATCCTCGATTTCCTGGCCGAGCCGCTGGAGATCGGACGCCGCGTCGTCGTTATCGGCGCGAGCATCGGCATTGCCTCTTCGGTCGGTGGTACGGTCGATCGCGAAGAACTGGTTCGCCGCGCCGATCTTGCCATGTACAAGGCGAAGGAAGCAGGGCGCGCGCGGATGACGCTCTATGATCCGGCGATGGATGCGGACCGAGAGGAGCGCAATGCGCTTGAACTCGATCTGCGCATGGCGATCGAAGGTGGAGATCTGACACTTGCCTACCAGCCGCTGATCGATGCCGCCACGCATGAAATGACGGGCGTGGAGGCTCTTGTGCGCTGGAACCGCCCTGGGCATGGTCCAGTGTCACCGGAAGTCTTCATTCCGGTCGCGGAGACAAGCGGGCTGATCGAGGCACTCGGCCTCTTTGTCCTGCGCAAGGCGTGCGAGACCGCCAAGCAATGGCCGGAGCTTCGCATCTCGGTCAACGTTTCACCGGGGCAATTCCGAAATCCTGCCTTCGTCGATTATGTCCGCTACGTCCTGCGGCAGACCGAGATCGAAGCCAAGCGGGTCACGCTGGAAGTCACCGAAGGCTACATGATCCAGAATCCGCAGCGCACGCGTCAGGCGATCGAGCGACTGAAGACGCTCGGGGTCAAAGTGGCGCTGGATGATTTCGGGTCGGGCTTTTCGTCCATCGGCTACCTCCGCCAGTTCGGCTTCGATCGCATCAAGATCGATCGCTCGCTGGTGATGGAGATTCTGGAAAGCGACGGCCAGCGCGAAATGCTGCAGGCCACCGTGGCCCTGGCGCGTTCGCTCGACATTCCGGTGACCGCGGAAGGCATCGAAACGGAACAGCAGGCTGTCGCCGTCCGCCTTTTCGGATGCGATACGCTTCAGGGGTATTTCTTCGGCAAGCCGATGCCAGCCGAACAGATCACCGAACGGCTTCTGGACGCGCGCTCCAAGAAGATGGGCGCGCGCCGTATTTCAGTTGCTTAGGTGCCGATGTGCCGTTGCCCGCGCTTCTTGGCCAGCGCGATCTGGTGCTGACGCTGCCGGTAGCGCAGCCGGTCTTCTTCCGTGCGGGTCGGGTAGCAGTTGCTGCAGGAGACGCCTTCCTCGTAGTAGGGTGAGGTGACTTCGGTCGCAGTGATCGGGTTGCGGCAGGCATGGCAGAGCTTGTGCTCGCCTTCCTTCAGTCCGTGCTCGACGGAAACGCGCTCGTCGAAGACGAAGCAGGCACCATCCCACAGGCTTTCTTCCTGCGGTACCTCTTCGAGATACTTCAGGATGCCGCCCTTGAGGTGATAGACCTCTTCGAAGCCCTGTTCCTTCATGAAGGCCGTCGCCTTTTCGCAACGGATGCCGCCGGTGCAGTACATGGCGATCTTCGGCTTGTTGTGCAGGCCCGTGTTCTGGCGCACCCATTCCGGAAATTCGCGGAAGGTCTTGGTCTGCGGATCAACCGCACCGCGGAAGATCCCGATCGCCGTCTCGTAGTCGTTGCGGGTGTCGATGACGATCGTATCCGGATCGGAGATCAGCGCGTTCCAGTCCTGCGGCGCCACGTAGGTGCCGACCACCTTGTTGGGGTCGATGTTCTCGACGCCCATGGTGACGATCTCTTTCTTCAGCTTCACCTTCATGCGCAGGAAAGGCATTTTCGATGCCCAGCTTTCCTTGTGCTCCAATCCGGCAAATTCGGGCTGGGCGCGCAGAAAGGCGAGAACCGTGCGGATGCCTTCGCCGGGGCCGGCAATCGTCCCGTTGATCCCTTCATGGGCAAGCAGCAGCGTTCCCTTCACGCCGTTCGCCTCGCACAGCGCCTGCAGCGGCTCGCGCAGGCTTTCGAAGCGCGGCACGGATACGAAATGATAAAGGGCCGCGACGAGGGATGGGCTCGCCGCAGACGTCGATGGGAGCAACGTGTCTGTCATGCGGCTGGAAATACAGGCTCTCGCGCCTGCTTGCAATGCGCAATAACGCGGAGAGACGGGCATTTCGCCGCAATCTCACGGATCCCGGAGCTGTTCAGACGCGGTGACGGTTCCTGTAAGCCCAGAGCCATCAAGGCTTGCTGAGCGCGAGCCAGAGTGTCTTGATCCTGCGGGCTTCCTCGCGAGGCGGGTCGGCCAAGACATCCGCGGCCAGATCCAGCGCCGTATGTCGGTCCACCTGCTGGCGGAAGATGATTGCGGCCAGCAGCCACGCCAGATCGTCGGAGTTCTCGAACAGACGCGGCTCCTGTTCCACGAGATCGCACAGCACGTCGAGGTCATGAACCCGGCCCAGCACATCGACGAGGTCGCTGATCGCGTCGTACTTTGCAGCCATCGCCGACGGCCAAACCAGTGCGAGCAGGAGATGGTAGGCACGGTAGTCCTGCGCGCGCTTGCGCAGCGTATGGAAGGCTTCCGTGCAGCAGCGCTTCTGGCAAGCATGCATGGCTTTCTGGGCCTTGCTCAACGTGTTGCGCCACCCTTTCGAAATCAGCCTAGCAGCGTTCCGGCGACCATGCGGGAAGGTCACATCGTCAACTGCGGCTTCCGCTGCTTCAAGGGCCGCGATCACATGCGCGCACTGCTCGTCCATTCCGCCCTCGGCGTCGATCATGCGGTCGCGGCGCTCTTCGAGGATCGCTATGATGCGGCAAAGTGCCTCCGCCTCCTCGTCATCGTGCGCAGACGACTTCAAGTAGGTTGCCGTTTCAACCAAGGCCGCGGCGTCGCGGACGGCCGAGATGGTTTTCGCGATATCGCGCAGGCGAGCGTTTTCGCGCTCCTGAAATTTCGGGATTTCCCTGGAGACCAGTCGATAGAGCGAACGGACGCGCTTCAGGTTCTTGCGGACATCATGAATCGCTTCATGCGGCCCGTCAGGCTTTTCCTCGATGGTGGTGATTGCGTGATGCAGTTGCCCCTTGGCCGCTTTGCGAAATTCTGCGGTGAATTCGCGGTCAGGCCGAATGCGATAGGGCATGCCTGTCATGCTCGAATTCGGTGGCAAGCGCCTGGTTCGAATAGCGGAAGTCGCCGGTGACCTCGCGCCCCAGCCATGCCGGGAGACTCGGCCGATCGCTTTCCGACTTCATTTCGACTTCGGCGATCACCAGGCCACGATGTTGACCGGAGAAGACGTCGACCTCCCAGACAAAACCCTCGTGCGGAACGCGATAGCGTGTCTTCTCAATAACGATGCCGATCGCATCATCGAGAAGCTGCTCGGCGTCAGCGACAGGTATGTCGTACTCGAATTCCTCCCGTGTCATGGTGCTGCGGCCGATCTTGATCGTCAGCCTGGCCTTCTCGCCATTCAGCAGCCGAACGCGAACGGAACGATCGTCCATCGATGCAATGTAACCCTGCCTCAGGTTGGCTTGCGTCTGAACGCCTGCACGCCAACTATCGTTGCGTACCAGGAACTTCCGTTCGATCTCTTTCGCCATGACAGTAAACCTTTTGTGACGATCTTGGCACCGTAGCGCAATTTAGAAGGCGTTGATACCCATTCGATTCCAAACATGGCTTCGGTCTCGACAAAGTGTACCCTTGGCGCTATTTCCAACTCGGAATTCAATCGATTCAAAGGAAATATCGGCCATGGGCGAGAAGACAGAAAAGCTCCTTTCCATCCTGAAACTTCAGCCTGTCGTTCCGGTCCTGATCGTCGACGACGTCAAGTCGGCTGTATCGCTGGCGCGGGCACTCGTTGCCGGCGGTCTGAAGGCGATCGAGATCACCATGCGCACGCCGGCCGCGCTTGAGGCGGTTCGTGCCGTCGCGGACGAAGTCGAAGGTGCCGAAGTCGGTGCCGGCACGATCCTCAATGCCACGCATTGGGAAGCGGCCGTTGCCGCAGGCTCCAAGTTCATCGTCAGCCCCGGTACGACGCAGGAACTGCTCGATGCCGCGCGTGGTTCCTCCGTACCGCTCCTGCCGGGCGCTGCGACGGCCAGCGAAGTCATGGCGCTGCGCGAGGAAGGCTATCAGGTGCTGAAGTTCTTCCCGGCCGAGCAGGCTGGGGGCGCTGCCATGCTGAAGGCGTTTTCTTCGCCGCTCGCTGGCACGCTGTTCTGCCCGACGGGCGGCATCTCGCTGAAGAACGCCAAGGACTATCTCTCGCTTCCGAACGTCATCTGCGTCGGCGGGTCCTGGGTCGCTCCGAAGGAATTGATCACGGCCGGCGACTGGGCTGGCATCACCAAGCTCGCTGCCGAGGCTGCTGCGCTCAAGGGCTGAGCGGGGCGGGTGTAAGACCCCTCCCCAACCCCTTCCCACAAGGGGGAGGGGCTCATCTGGGCGCCGCCGGTGCCAAATGTTCTCTTCCCCCTTGTGGGGAAGATGGCCGGCAGGCCAGAAGGGGCTTCTTCAAGCCCTCCTTTTACTCCATCATTTGCATTCGCCGGTCCCCACTCCTATCTCCCCAGAAGCCACAACAGGGAGATGACGACGGATGTTCGACGCGAAGAAGCTTCTTGAGCAGTTTCTGGGCTCGCAGGTGCCGGGTGTTGGCGGCAGCGTCCGCGACCGGGCAGGCGATGCGATCCAGATGGCCAAGGATAATCCGTGGAAGGCCGGCGCGCTCGCGACCGTGCTTCTCGGCACGAAGACAGGCCGTAATATTGCCGGCAACGCCGTGACGATCGGCGGGCTCGCCGCCATCGCCGGTCTTGGCTATCAGGCCTACAAGAACTATCAGGCTGGCCAGTCGCCCGCCACGCCTCCTGACGCTCCATCCGTACAGCCTGCGCTTCTGCCACCACCCCAGGAATCCGGGTTCGGCGCGGCGTCACCGGCGCAGAGCAACGAGTTCGTACTGGTGCTGATCCGTGCGATGATCGCGGCCGCAAAGGCCGATGGCCATATCGATGACGGCGAGCGGGCCTTGATCCTCGACAAGATCAAGGCAGCGGATGTCAGCGGCGAAGCGGCGCAGTTCATCGAAGGCGAACTGTCGCAGCCGACGGATCTCGACGCGCTTATCGCGGCAGCCGTGACCGAGGAACAGCGCGTGGAGCTTTACACCGCTTCGCGACTGACGATCGATCCCGATTCACGCGCGGAGCGCGGCTATCTCGACCTGCTTGCCGGGCGGCTTGGTCTTCCCGACGCACTTGTCGACCATATCGACGCCACGGTCTCGTCTGCCAAAGACAGCCTGTGACCTGATGCGACGGCCGGTTGCCTTTCCGGGGCGGCTGGCCTAAGCCCTATCTCCTCATCTGGAGGAGTGAATGGCATGACCGACCCGAAACCCGAGAGCCGATCTTCGGCTATCGCCGCAGCGATCATTCTCGTCGCCGCGGGTCTCGTCATCTATTTCATGCCGACCGTCGTGCTGTGGCTGGGGAACTATTCGCCCTACCTCGCGACCGCCGTAGGCACCTGCCTGGTTCTGGCGTTCTTCGTCGTCTTCTGGCTCAGGGCGCGTTATCAGCGCAGCAAGGGCCGATAGGGCCCTCGGGCTTATCCCTGCAGCGACGCGCCGAGCAGCAACGCACCCATGACAATCACCAGCAGTGCGCCGAGGATCTCGATGGCGTTGCCGATCCATACCGAGGCCGCAGAGCCGCGGCCGGCTAGGCGCATGGCGGTTCCCTTGGCCGTAACGGCCAGGGTTGCGAGGATCGAGACAGTGATCGCCGTTCCGAAGGACATGGCGAAGACCGAGAGGGTGCCGCCGAGATAAAGCCCGTTCAGCATCGAGAAGGTCAGCACCAGCAGGGCGCCGGAGCAGGGACGCAGGCCAACGGCGAAAATCGCCGACCACGCCTCGCGCACGCTGAATTTCTCCGCCGAGAGGCTGGCAGGATCGGGCATGTGCGACTGGCCACAGGTTTCGCAGGCCATGCCGGAAATGAACTTATGTCCAGCCGCGCGCGCCTGCGTATCGCCGAAGGCATAGTTGCCGCCGTCTTTGCCTGCGGGATTGTCCTGCCAGTCGAGCATCATGCTCACCGGTCCCGCTGGCGTTGCGGCAACAGCGTTTCTCCGCTGCATGCCCGAGGCGAGCGCGTAGAGCTTGCGCAGCAGCAGCCAGCCGCCAAACAGGATGACCAGCACAAAGCTCGCGATCTCCATCGCCTGTGTCGCGGCCGTCAAGGTGATGCCGGTGCCGCGCAAGGCCACCCAGGCGCAGCCGACCAAGGCGATCGCGACGACTCCCTGAGCGAAAGCGGATACGAAGGAGATCGTCACGCCGCGCTTCAGCTCGATCTCATTGGCGATCATGTAGGAGGAGATGACGGCCTTGCCGTGGCCGGGGCCGGCGGCATGGAACACGCCATAGGCAAAGGAAAGCCCGATCAGCGTCCAAAGGTGCCAGGGGTTCTCGCGCATCGCGCTGAGTGAGCCTGTCAGGGCGCGATAGAAGGCCTGCTGCTGCGTGTTGATGAAATGAAGAAGCGGCGCAAGCGGTCCGCCGATCGGCTGGAAGCTCGGCTCGGAGGTGCCGATTCCTAGCGGCGATTGCGCGTGGGCGGCAGCCAGTCCCGCGACAACCGCGATGGCGGCGCCGAGGACAATCGGCTTCAGCGCGCGCACTAGCATGTCACGTCCAGGCGCGTGGCAAAGAGCTTGGACATGTTTGTGCCCGTCGGATCATTGAAGAACGCGTCGGTGAGAGACTGCTTGTTCTCCGAAATCACCTGGTCGGCATCCGGCCGCACCACCTGATGCTTACAGCTTTTCAGGGCATCGCCGACGAGCACGAGCTCGTTGTCCGTCGGGAAGTCGATCGATGTGTAGAGCGTCGGATCGTAGACGCCGAAGGTCAACCGCCCCTTCAGCGGCATGGTCTCGGCCGGCTTGACGGCGAAGAACATCAGCAGCTGGCCCTGCTTGTAGTCGACATGAATGATGTCGGGCTTCTGAACCTTGATGTTCTTTCCGTCCATCGTGAGGTTCATGTAGTAATCGTAATCGGCCAAGGAATCGCGCACGGTTTTTCCGACTTCGGCAAGCTCGTTGGGATCGAGCTTCAGGTCGGTGTTCTTGTCGAAATCCATGACGACAGAGGAGGAGAAGACCTCATCGAAGCGCCAGACGTTGCGCAGTTCGGAGACGGTTCCATCATCACCAGCCACGACTTCCAATCGCGCTTCGACAAAGACGTGCGGGTGCGCAAACGCGGCGGCAGGTAGCAGCGACAGCATCGACGCCGCCAGAAGTATCAATTTTTTCATGCGTTCGGTTACCGCGCGATCCCGTTGTTCACCTTGATTTCTTGCGAGAAAATGGGACGGAATTGGGACCGTTCCCCGTGGCGGCCGGTCATGGGTGCTTCTTGAACCAATTGTGAAGATAATCGACGAAGATCCGCACCTTTGCCGGCAGATAGCGACGATGCGGGTAGACGGCATAGATGCCGCGATCGGTCGGAATATAGTCGTTGAACAATGTCACGAGTTCGCCGTTCTCGATCGGCTTGCGCGCGATGAAGTCGGGGATCAGCGCAACGCCGATGCCCGCAAGGGCGGCGCGCAGCGTGGCGTGCGGGCTGTTGACCTCCATCGGGCCGGTGACGGCCACGGCAAAAGAGGTGTTGTCGGGATTGTAGAAGCGAATGCTGCCCTGGCTGCGCGAGTTGGTGTCGACGATGAAGGGGACGTTCGACAGGTCCGACGGGTGCGCGAGATCGGGATGGCGCTCGACGAATTCGGGCGTCGCGCAAAGATGGACGCGGAAATCGGAAATCTTGCGGGCGATCATGCCCGAGTCCTCGAGCTTCGTGACGCGGATGGCGACGTCGAAACCTTCCTCGATGAGGTCGACGAAACGGTCGTCCGCGGCGATCTCCAGTGCAAGATCGGGGTTCTCCTTGGCGAAGTCGATCAGCGACTGGCCGACATCGGCGTCCACGAAGGTGCGCGGCACCGAGACCTTCAACCGGCCCTTGAGCTGCGCGTTGTTCTCACGCACGAGATCGGCGAGGTTGTCGATCTCCTTCAGGATGTCGGAAGCGGTGCGATAATAGGTGTGGCCGGCCTCGGTCATCGAGAACTGGCGGGTGGTGCGATTGAGGAGCAGGGCGCCCAACTCGTCTTCCAGCTCCCTCACGTACTTGGACAGCAGCGCCTTTGAACGTCCGGTGCGCCGAGCGGCTGCAGAAAAGCCTTCCGCTTCAACGACATCGATGAAAGCGCGTATGCGGGTCAGGGTGTCCATGACTGTCCTCCGTTGTTGAGGAATGTTGAACAAATTGCGCCTGTTTGTTCAATTTATTTTTTTGAGTGTGAGTCAAAATAATTCTTGATTATGACTGCGAATATTCTTATTTCCGGATCAGCCCAAAGTCGCACGTGCCCATGGGTGTCCGCCGAACCCTCGAATTGGTGAGGAAATCGGTAAGGTACCTGGAATTAACCCCTCCAGTCGCTATTCCGGCCAACCGGAAAATGCGAGGACGCCTGAAGCAACGACGGTGCGGGCCTTTTTGTTCTCTCCCTGCTTTCCATCAGCGGGGGTTACTGAAGAGGCACACCTTCATTGCCGGAAGTGCGGTTGGGAATCTCCCTCCAATCCATGGCAGACAAAGCCGGATCCATGTCGCTTTCGCGGCGTTGATTCATCATTCGCGCTATCAAGCGCTTGCTAAGGTTCCGGGGTCTCCACCGGCTGGTTCCTATGCGAGCGAGTGATTGCCCTTTGTCCTCCGGTTTTTGCCGGAGCTCTGGAATTGGAAGAGGGAATCGATATGACCACCCAGCGCATCCGCGACTTTCTCGCAACCCGACGTCCCGACGGTCCCTGCCTCGTGGTCGACCTCGACGTCGTGCGTGATAACTTCTCCGCTTTCCGTCACGCCATGCCGGACAGCGCCATCTACTACGCCGTCAAGGCAAACCCGGCTCCTGAGGTCCTGAAGCTGCTCGCCGACATGGGCTCCAACTTCGATTGCGCGTCCGTCGCCGAAATCGAAATGGCGCTCAACGCCGGTGCGACTGCTGCCCGTATCTCCTACGGCAACACGATCAAGAAGGAACGCGACGTTGCCCGCGCGCATGCGCTCGGCGTCAGCCTCTTTGCGGTCGACAGCCACGAGGAAGTCGAAAAGATCTCGCGTGCCGCTCCCGGCGCCCGCGTGTTCTGCCGCGTGCTCACCGATGGCGAAGGTGCTGAATGGCCGCTGTCGCGCAAGTTCGGTTGCGTGCCGCAGATGGCCGTCGACGTTCTCGTCTACGCGCATCAGTTGGGCCTCGAGTCCTACGGTGTGTCGTTCCACGTCGGTTCGCAGATGACCAAGGTCGATGCTTGGGATTCGGCTCTTGCCGATGCCAAGCGTGTCTTCGTTCAGCTGGCCAAGCAGGGCATCCACCTGCAGATGGTCAACATGGGCGGCGGCTTCCCGACCAAGTACCTGCGCGACGTTCCGTCGGCGGAAGCTTACGGTCGTGCGATCTACCAGAGCCTTCGTGACCACTTCGGCAACAACCTGCCGAAGACGATCATCGAGCCAGGCCGCGGCATGGTCGGCAATGCCGGCGTCATCAAGACGGAAGTCGTGCTGATCTCGAAGAAGTCCGACAACGACGCCGCTCGCTGGGTGTTCCTCGACATCGGCAAGTTCGGCGGTCTGGCCGAAACGATGGACGAAGCCATTCGTTACCCGATCCGCACCGAGCGCGACGGCGACGAAATGGAGCCCTGCGTCATCGCCGGCCCGACCTGCGACTCGGCCGACGTGCTTTACGAGAAGAACCTCTACCCGCTGCCGCTCACCCTTTCGATCGGCGACGAGATCCTGATCGAAGGCACCGGCGCCTACACGACCACCTACTCGGCGGTCGCGTTCAACGGCTTCGAGCCGCTGAAGGCCTACATCATCTGATTTAGCTCGCCCCGTAGCCAGCCGGGGCGGCACCCTCACAATGATCTGACGATACCGTTTGAAACGGTTTTGAGTTCGGGAGGCCACGATGGCCGCTGTTCTTGATTCTGTCCGCGCATTCTTTGCGCCTACTGCCTTCACCATCGACGCCGAAAACGCCGGCGACGTCGTGGCTCGAGAAACCTTGCTTGATCGCGCCATGGGTCCGAACCGCCGCAAGAAGTCGTCGGAAAAGATCCGCCGCGGCCGCGTGCCGGCGGAAGGCCTGGCGCTGGTTGCGCGTGATCGCGACGGTCATGTGATTGGCACCGTGCGCCTGTGGAACGTCGAAGCCGGCGTGAATGCTGACGCAACCGCGATCAACGCGCTACTGCTCGGGCCGCTGGCGGTCGATTCCAGCTTCGAAGGCAAGGGTGTCGGTTCGGCGCTGATGCGCGCCGCCATTCTGGAAGCGAAGAACCGTGGGCACGGCGCGATCCTGCTCGTCGGCGATGCGCCTTACTACGAGCGTTTCGGCTTCTTTGCCGAGAAGGCTCAACATCTCGTCATGCCAGGTCCCTTCGAACGCTCGCGCTTCCTGGCGCTGGAGCTCACCGAAGGCTGGCTTGACGGCGCGGCCGGCATGATCGTCCCGACGGGGCGGATGCTGACAAGCGCACCGGTCCGCAGGGCGGCGTGATCGGTAGAGCCTCTCCCCTGATGGGGAGGGGCTTTTTCGTTTTCTGGTTTTAGAAAATCAGAATTCAGGGGCGCCGGAAGAGCCGGCGGACGATTATCCCTTAAGCTTTACCTGCCTACCCCGAGGGGTACCCGTTCATTTTACGACGCTTGCGTCCGTCAGTTGGGTTCCGGCAGTCTGAACGACATTTTCAGGTATAGCGGCGATGAAAAACATCGTGAAAGCATAAACCGCGAATATAGTCGCTGCGGCAGTGGCCTTTAGAATCATTCATGCACTCCTATTCTCAGGAGTTCAATGTGGGCTCAAAAAGCGGCTTTCCCAAGAGTTTTCTGAACGGCAGATGAACAAAAATCTGTGACGGTAAATTTTAACGATATTTTAGCAACACCTGAGTTTGCCTTTGGCGGGGAGGAAATTCATGGTTTGTTCGAATAAAATGCAATTATTTCAATCAAGTAGCTGAAATTTTCAGCAGGAATCATGCTCGCCCGACAAGCGCGCCTCTATGATCGCATGGTCATCGAGCAGGGAGCCGGGTTCATGAACCGGTCTGCCTCCGTTCATATTCCGGCGCTCGATGACGGTCGCAAAATGGTGGGTCGGATGCCGTCAGGGCAAATGATTCGTCCGGAATAGCCGGAACGGGAGACGCTCCTGCCGCTCTGAGGAGACCGGAAACCACAAGCGATCGGGCAGGCGGCAATGCCTGACACCACACAATCAACGCCCAGCTGCCTGCCTATTCTCCCCTTGAACAGACCGTCGCGGAGGCTCTTCGCGCGGTGATCAGTGCTGCCGAGAATGATCCGGGTCGTCGGCAATCATTTCAAGTCGCGATTGTACTCGCGCCGCTTGCGCATAGGCATGTTCTGTAGGATTGTATATTAGCAAGCGATAAATTTCTGGAGGTGTTCTAATGGTGCGTGCAATCATCATTCTCGCTTCAGCCGCATTGCTGACGTCAGCACTCGATACGGCCGCCGCTGGCGCGACGCAGGTCGTGACAACGCAGCCGACATTGGCCAACATGTCGCCGGGACAATCCGTGCTTTACGACGACAAGCGTTGCCCGGCCGGAATGATCGCGAAATTCACCAAGGCGCAGAAGCGAAGCGAACTGAAGCGCAACTGCATCCACCACTGATATCGGCTTTGACAGTGGTGCGCATCGACCGTTAAAATCTTAGATGTAGCTCCAATCAAATCGCAAATGTCCGCGTGTATAACGCGAGCCGTCTTACCTCGGGGTTTGCGATGCTTCTGGATCTCAGAACGATCTATGTGGTTTCTGCCATGACATGCCTGGTGTTGGGCTGCGCTCACCTCGCCGCCTATAACACCGGGCGTTTTGGGCGTTGGCCCGCATGGTGGGGCGCCAGCAATCTCCTCGTCGGGATGGGCACGGTTCTCGTGTCTCTGCGGGGCTTCGTTCCGTCCTTCTTCTCGCTTGATGTCGGCAACGTCGCGACGATCGCCGGCTATCTCCTGATGTTTTTTGCCGTTCGCATTTTTGCCGGGCGGTCGATCGATGGGCGCCGGTGCGGGCTAGTGCTCGCCTGCATCAGTCTGCCCGTCCTGATCTTCACGATCGATCCGACGGCGGTGTCGGCGCGGATCTTCTACGTTTCGGTCGTCTGCTGCCTCTGCGATCTGGCGATCCTGCGCGAGACCATTGGCATCTATCGTCGCGAGAAGTCGTTCGCGGCGTGGCTCTTTGCCTGGCTCTACGTTCCAACGGCCGTCATGTTCTTCATCCGCAGCCTGCTTGCGGCGACCGGTGTGATCGGCGGCCCCGATGTTTTCGGCAGCAGCCCCGTTCACAGCTGGATGGCAACCACGGCCGTCGTCTTCATCGCGCTGCGCAGCATGGTGGTCGTGCTGATGGCGGCGGAGCGCAGCACGAACGAGCTGATGGAGCTGGCGCATCACGACCCGTTGACCGGAGCGCTGAACCGCTGCGGCCTCGCGCAGCGCCTTCCACTCCAGACGTCGCTGCCGGTCGCGGTGCTGGCAATCGATATCGATCACTTCAAGCAGCTGAATGACCTGCATGGGCATGTTGTCGGCGATGATATGCTGAAGCTTTTCGCGGGCGTTGTGCGCAATGTGCTTCGCCCTGTCGATCTGCTGTCGCGCCAGGGCGGGGATGAGTTTCTGGCCGTGCTCAAGGATGTGTCCGCCGAGGGGGCGGTTGCGACCGCCGAAAGCATCCGGGCGGCATTCAGTGTCGCCGTTTCGCGTGTGCCGGAGCTCGCGGTATCGCCCACGCTCAGCATCGGCGTGGCGGCAAGCGCACAGCCGATAGTGGATTTCGAGCAGCTTTTGAGAGAGGCGGACGAGGCGCTCTATTTCTCCAAGCGGCAGGGCCGGAACCGGGTCGAGGCCTTTGTCGCCCAGGAACACGCGGCCTGAGCCATCCCGGCGATTGACTAGGCCGAAAGCCTGCGCCAGCGATAGAGTACGTCGGGCTCGCGCTCCTCGTTGTCGCCATCCGTTTCTCGCTGGGCTACAAAGCCGTGGCGTTCGTAGAAGCGGCGCGCCCCGGCATTCTTACTGAACGTCCAGAGCTGGATATCGTCCATGGATGCCTTGGCCTCGCCAAGGAGCAGGGAGCCTATGCCCCGGTCCTGAAATGCGGGAAGGACGTACAGCTGTTCCACCCAGCCTCGACCGTAGGCAATCACGCCGACAAGCCGATGTTCGACGGTTGCGCCGAGAAGGGTGTATCCGGGGAGGAGATGGGTGCGCCAATAATGCTCATCCTCTTCAGGGGTATGAACATCGGGCAGCCAAGGCAGCCTTGCCCCAAGTGCGACCCGCCGCAGCGCTGCCGCCTCTGCCATGTGGCGAGCCTCGAGCGAGATGATGTCGGTTGATCCCATCTCGCCCGGTCTTTTTCTAAGCGGCGATATCGACGACGCCGCAGTCGCCCGCTTCGGAGGCGAACGCAAGCAGCTTGCCGTTCTTGCTCCAGCTCATCGAGGTGATCGCGCCCTTGCCGGGGCGGCGGAGCAGGGCTTCCTTGCTGTCGTTGAGACGCACGGCGAGGATCATGCCGTCGATGAAGCCGATGGCGAGGATATCCTCGACCGGATGGAACTTCACGGCGGTCGCCATGATGTTGGCGCGGGTGCCGAGTTCGAGCGGCGCCTTGCCCATCGGTCCGTCCTTGCCCTGGAACGGCCAGACGATCGCAGCCGGCGCGCCGGATGACGCGAGCCACTTGCCCTTGGCGGACCAAGAGAGAGATTTCACCTTGGCGGGATAGCCGGTCATGCGCATGTGTCTGGCTTCGCTGCCCGGCTTGATGTCGAGTTTCCAGCCGTGCAGCGCATTTTCCTGCATCGTGGTCACGAGGAAGTTGCCGTCTGGCGAGAAAGTCACGCCGGTATGGGCGCCCTTCCACTCGAGATCGACGGGCTTTGCTTCGGTGGCGACCCAATGCAGCGAGACGCCGTTATAACGTGCCGCGGCGATGCGCATGCCTTTCGGCGCAAACGCAAGGCCTTCAACAGTGCGCTCTTCGGTGAATTCCTTCGTCGTGCCGTCGGCCAGCCGGACGAACGAGCTCTTGCCATAGGCATAGGCGATCGCGCCCTGCGGTCCGGCGGCCAGCTGGGAAATCCACTTGCGCGGCGCGTGGGCAAGTTCGGTCACGGAGCCGTCGGCTGCGATCCGCAGGACCTTGCCGTCCTCGCCGCCCGAGATCAGGCTTTCGCTATAGGGATCGCGAATGCAGCTGATCATGCCCTGATGGGCTTCGGACAGCTTCTCGCCGCCATCCAGCCGGTGAAAGCTGCCGCTGGCATTCGCGAAGAAGGGGATATCACCTAAAAATTCGACGGCCAGAATATGGCCGTCGATATCGAATGGGGCAACTGTTGGCATCAGGCGGCGGCCTCGCACGCCTTGAAGGAGGCCTCCAGCTTTTCACGGT
This sequence comes from Rhizobium sp. S96, assembly GCF_030382195.1. NCBI lineage: Bacteria > Pseudomonadati > Pseudomonadota > Alphaproteobacteria > Hyphomicrobiales > Rhizobiaceae > Rhizobium > Rhizobium sp. S96. The sequence goes on along the minus strand of NZ_JAUDRY010000008.1, from coordinate 128,538 downwards.
CGAGTTCGCGGCCGATGAAGACGAGACGGGTCTCGCGCTTCTCGCCATCCTTCCAGGCACGCTGGTGATCGCCTTCGATGATCATGTGGACGCCCTGAACGACGTAGCGTTCGGCGTCGCCCTTGAAGGCGATGATGCCCTTCAGGCGCAGGATGTTCGGACCCTGCGTCTGGGTGATCTTCTGGATCCACGGGAAGAAGCGGTCCGGGTTCATTTCACCGCCGCGCAGCGAGACCGACTGCACTGTCACGTCATGGATCGGCGACATGGCGCCATGATCATGGTGGTGGTGATGCTCGTGATCATGGTCATGACCATGGTGGTCGTGGTCGCAATCCGGGCCGCAGACATGATCATCGTGGTCATGGTCGAGGAAGTGCGGATCGTTTTCCAGCGCGCGTTCCAGGTTGAAGGCGCCTTGATCGAGCACGCGGGCGAGATCGACACCGGAGCGGCTGGTCTTGTAGACGCGGGCCGACGGGTTGATGGCGTGGACGATGTCTTCGATCTGCGCCAGTTCTTCCGGCGTCACGAGGTCCGTCTTGTTGATCAGGACGACGTCGGCAAAGGCGATCTGGTCCTCGGCTTCGCGGCTGTCCTTCAGGCGCAGCGGCAGGTGCTTGGCATCGACGAGAGCGACAACGGCGTCGAGTTCGGTCTTGGCGCGGACATCGTCGTCCATGAAGAAGGTCTGGGCGACCGGTACCGGATCGGCAAGGCCCGTCGTTTCAACGATGATGCCGTCGAACCGGCCCGGGCGGCGCATCAGGCCTTCGACGACGCGGATCAGGTCGCCGCGCACGGTGCAGCAGACGCAGCCATTGTTCATTTCATAGATCTCTTCGTCGGATTCGACGATGAGATCATTGTCGATGCCGATCTCGCCGAACTCGTTGACGATGACGGCGTATTTCTTGCCGTGGCTCTCCGTCAGGATGCGGTTCAGCAAGGTCGTCTTGCCGGCGCCAAGGTAGCCGGTGAGAACGGTGACAGGGATCGGCTTCTGCTGAGTGGGGATTGCGTCGGTCATGAGAACCTCGAGAGTGGGGGCTTGCCCAAGGACCGGAGGACCCGGGCATAAAAATTCGTCGGTCTCATATAAGGAGTTGCGACCGGCAGTTCAAAGGGTTTTGTATGTTATAAGATCACATTGCGTAAGCGGAGCAACTAGGTGAGCCGTGACGCGTCGAATGCATCGACATCCTGCAGCAGTTCCACCAGCCCCTTCACCGCGTGCGCGATAAGCGCTTCGCCCTTTTCCATCGTGGCCAGAGCGGCGTTGCCGGCAACACCCTGCGCGTTGAGATCCGACATTTTCCAGCCGAACGCGTGCGGTCCATAAGCGCGCAGATGTTTGAAGCGCTCCGCGAAGTCGCTTTGCCGCGAGGGGAAGTTCGCGGCCTTGCTCATATCCACCTTGTCGGGGTTCAATGCCAGCATGACCGAGGTTTCGATGTCGCCGCCGTGGATGTCGACCGCCTTTTCCTCGGGCGATATGGTCCCCGGCGGCAGGCCGAAGCGGGTCCAGCTGGTGGCGACGGCGAGCATGTTGAAGCGCACGCGCGCTTCCGTCGCGACGATCGTCATCAGCGGCGAGTTGCCGCCGTGGGCATTGAGCATCACGAATTTGCGGACACCCTGAGCCGCGAGCCGTTCCGCGATGCCAAGCCAGCGCTCGACAGCCTCCGCGTAGCCCAGGGTTTGCGTGCCTGTCACATCCATATGCTCGATTGAATAGCCGACCGATTCGGTGCGCAGGAATGTTACGGGCAGCTGGTCTGGCAGGGCGGATTTGAGCCGGGCAACGATGCCGCTGGCAATCAGCGTATCGGTGTCGAAGGGCAGGTGGGGGCCGTGCTGCTCGTGGGCGCCGAGCGGCAGGACAGCGATCCACCGGCTCCGTTCGGCGGGCGGAAGGGTCGGATCGTTGTCTTCCAAGTCGTGTGAAGGCGCAATCATCCGGCTAATGCCTCTTGTTTATGACGAGATCATGCGCAATGTCATAACGCAGCGCTCTCAATGCTTAAAGATCAAAGGGATGGCGATGGGCAAGAAGCACAAGGACGGCAAGAAGCAAAAGTCCAAGAAGAAGGATCAAACCGAATATACGGTGGTCGATCTTTCGCCGGCTTTGACGCAGGCCGCCCGATCGATGCGCACCGTGCTCTCCCGCAACCTGCTGGATAGCGGGCTCTACGCCGGGCAGGACGGCGTCATCCTCTCGCTTGCCGAAGCCGACGGCATGACGGCGGGCGCTCTGGCACACAAGCTAGGCGTCAAGGCGCCGACGATGACCCGCACCATCGGGCGCATGGAGGCGCAAGGCTTTCTCGAGCGCAAGGCCGATGCCGACGACGCGCGCTTGACCAAGGTCTATCTCACGGAACTCGGGCGCAGCAGCGTCGCGGCAATCGAAATGGCGTCGTCCGCCTGCGACAGGCTGGCTACGCAGGAGTTCTCCGAAAAGGAGATCCGCAACCTCGTTCGGCTTCTGAAGGCAATCGACGGCAATCTTCAGGCGGAAGCCATACCTCTCGAAGAGCCCGAGGAAATTTGACAGTTTCATGAAATTACAAATTGCGCCCTCGGATTTAATCTTTTAATTAAACATTTTAAGAGCTCCCGTCTTTCCGATCGGCCGGGTGCAGAGAAACCCGCGCGTTGCCTGGGGAGGACACGTGGCTCAGAAGATCAAGCTTTCGACCATCGCCGAAACGCTCGGCATTTCCACCGCAACCGTATCCCTTGCCTTACGCGACAGTCCGCTGGTCGCCGGCGCCACGCGCGACAAGATCAAGGAACAGGCCCGGGCGCTTGGCTACATCTACAACCGCCGCGCCGCCAGCCTTCGTACATCGCGATCGGGGATTATCGGCGTCGTCGTGCACGACATTATGAACCCGTTCTACGGCGAAATTCTCAAGGCGATCGAAAGCGAGCTCGACCGGAGCCGGCACACGTTCATCCTTTCCAACCACTATGACTCGGTCGAAAAGCAGCGGACCTTCATCGAAACGCTGCTGCAGCTCGGCGGCGACGGTGTCATCATGTCGCCTGCCATCGGCACGCCGCCCGAAGACATGCAGCTCGCCGAAGACAACGGCATGCCGGCTATCCTCGTTGCCCGCTCGATGGAGGGGTCGGATCTGCCGACTTATCGCGGCGACGACAGCTACGGCATTTCGCTTGCCACCAATCACCTGATCGGTCTTGGCCATCGCTCGATCGCGATGATCGGCGGCACCGACCAGACGTCGACCGGGCGTGATCGCTACCAGGGTTACGTGAACGCGCTGCGCAAGGCTGGCATCGATGTCGATCCGGGTCTGCGCATTCCCGGCCCGCGCTCGATGCAGGGCGGCTTCGAGGCTGCCGTGCACTTCCTGTCCCTGCCGCAAAAGCCTACGGCTGCCGTCTGCTGGAACGATCTCGTTGCGATCGGTCTGATGAACGGTATCGCTCGCGCCGGCTTGGTGCCGGGCAAGGATATTTCCGTAACCGGCTATGACGATCTCGAGGAGGCATCGATTTCGATGCCGGCGCTGACGACCGTGTGGAATGGTCAGGCCGAGGTCGGGCGGCTTGCCGCTCGCGCGCTACTTGATCGCCTTGCCGGCAGTCACGAGCCTGATGGGATCCATCTCATCAAGCCGGAGATGCGGATCCGCCAATCCACCAGCCCATACCGGGCCCGCCTGTAAATCACAGAGGAAATGCCATGTCCCGCATCGCTGTTCTCGTCCCGGGGAAGATCCACGAGCGCGTTCTTGCGCGCTTGAAGGAAGCCTTCGATGTCATCGAAGCCGATCCCTTGTCGCTCGATGCCGCGACCGCCGGGCGCATTCGTGGCGTTGCGGTTTCCGGAACGTTCGGTGCGGCGGCTATCGATGCACTGCCGAATGTCGAGCTGATCTCCAGCTTCGGCGTCGGTTATGATGGGGTCGACGCAAAGCATGCGGCGTCCAAAGGCATCATCGTCACGAACACGCCTGACGTGCTGAACGACGAAGTGGCCGATACGGCGATCGGGCTTCTGCTTAACACCGTTCGCGAGTTTCCCCGCGCCGAAAACTGGCTGCGCGAAGGCAACTGGAAGCCGGGGCAGAACTATCCCCTGTCTCGTTTCTCGCTGAAGGGTCGCCATGTCGGGCTTTATGGCCTTGGCCGCATCGGCCAGGAGATTGCCAATCGCCTTGCGCCGTTCAAGGTGAAGATCAGCTACCACACGCGGTCGCGCCATGCCGACGCGCCCTATGACTACTATCCGACATTGAAGGAACTGGCAGACGCCGTCGACACGATGATCGCCATCGTTCCGAAAACGCCGCAGACCCACAAGACGGTGAATGCCGAAGTGCTCTCAGCGCTCGGCCCGGATGGCGTCTTCGTCAATATCGGGCGCGGCTGGACGGTCGATGAGGAGGCGCTCGCCTCGGCATTGTCTTCCGGCAAGCTCGGTGCCGCGGGCCTCGATGTCTTCTACGACGAACCGCATGTACCGGCGGCACTGCTGAACCTGCCGAACGCCGTGCTTCTGCCGCACCTTGCTTCCGGCTCGGTCCCGACCCGCAATGCGATGGCTGATCTCGTCGTCGATAATCTCGTCGAGTGGTTCGGGAAGGGCAAGGCGTTGACGCCGGTTCCGGAAACGCCCGTGAAGGGCTGACGATTGAAGGCGCGCGACGATCGGGCGATCATCGCGCGCTTACCGTTGCCGGCGGTTATTTGGCGACGTGCCAAACCCCGCCCATGCCTTCGCCGTTCATGTCGCCGCCCTTCATGTCGCCGCTGAATGTGTAAAGCGGCTTGCCGCCATAGGCCCACATTTCCTTGCCGTCGGCAGCCTTGACCAACGTCCATTCGCCTTCAGCCTTGGACTTTGCCGCGGCATGGAACGCCGGCCATTTTTTCAGGCAGGCCTTGTCGCAGTTCGATTTGCCCGCAGTGTCCTTGTCGAAGGTGTAAAGCGTCATGCCCTTTGCGTCGGCCATGACCTTGCCCATCTTCGTGTCGACCATCATGGCCGGTTCTGCTGCGACGGCCGAAAACGCGGTTGCGGTCAACAAACCGATAGAGAGTATCAGCGTTTTCATGATTACCTCCAAAACGGGAGTGCCAGCGGGATGCTGGTAGCGCTCGCTCTGCTTGAGAAAACGCTGCGGGAAAGTTGCGGTTCCATCCCTGCACGCGAGGCGTTGCCAGCAATGCGGGTCTGGCTAGGATGTTGCGGAATCAATGCTCATAAGGACCGGAGACGCGCATGCTGACCATCAGGACTTATCGTCCGGCTGATAGCGAGGCGACCGCGGAAATATTCCTGAGATCGATCCGCGAGGTTGCGTCAAAAGACTACGATCCGGCACAGGTGGACGCCTGGGCCAAGGTGGAAGACCCTGGCGCCTGGGCCAGACGGCGGGCAAGCCGGCCGACATGGATTGTCGAGCACGATGCGGTGTCCATCGGCTTCAGCGACCTGGAGCCGGATGGACATCTCGACATGATGTTCGTTCATCCCGAGTATCAGGGCATCGGCGTGGCCTCGCTGCTGCTTGCGACCGTGGAGGCCGCAGCGCGCGATCAGGGACTGGTACGTCTGTTCACCGAGGCGAGCCTGACGGCACGGCCCTTCTTCGAGAGGAAAGGCTTCGTCGTGCTGGCAGCTCAGAGCGTTGAAAAGCGGGGCCAGCTGTTGCAGAACTTCCGCATGGAAAAGTCGCTGCGCTAGAAGCGCCGACTGAAACCGAGGAGGGGTGGGGACGCATGAGCGAGACGCAGCGGAAGCTTACGACGATCTTTTCCGCCGACGTTCAGGACTACACCCGCCTGATGGGTGCGGACGAGGAGGGGACACTTGCGACGCTGAAGCGTTACCGGGACGCGATGTCGCGGCTGATCGGCGTGCATGGTGGGCGGGTGATCAATACCTGGGGCGACGGGCTGATTGCCGAGTTTCCGAGCGTCGTTGAAGCGGTGCGGACGGCGGTGGACGTCCAGAACGAATTGGCCGGCTTGAACGCCGCACGCCCCGCCGACGGCCGGATGCTGTTTCGGATCGGGATCAATCTTGGGGACGTGATCGTCGAGGGCGACGACATCTATGGCGATGGCGTGAACATTGCGGCACGGCTGCAGGGCTCGGCGCCGGCCGGCGGAATCGTGATCTCCAATACCGTCTACGACCAGGTGCGCAACAAGGTGGCTGTCGGCTTCGATTTCCTGGGGCCGCTGGCGGTGAAGAACGTGGCCGATGCCGTGCCCAGCTATGCGGTGCGGATCGGCGAGCGCGAGGATGCGCCACAGCAACCGAGGACCGATGACGTCCGCCCTGCTATGGCGCCTGTTGCGCAGGCTCGCCGACCGGCGATCTTCAGCCACAAGCCTGTCGCTTTCTTCGCGGTGATCGCCATCGCGCTGGTCGTGATCAACATCCTGACTTGGCAGGGGGTGTTCTGGGCAGAGTGGCCGCTCCTTGCCATTGTCTTCCTTGCGGCGATGAACTGGAGCCGAAGCCAGACCTGGCTGGACCCGCGCCTTGCGGGCCTGGGGGTTGTCGCAGCGGGTCTGGTCTGCATCAACCTTCTGTCGTGGCATGGCGTGTTCTGGGCGGTCTGGCCGCTTCTCGCCATCGCCGTTGTCGTGAGCCTTCGATGGATAAAGCGCGGCTAGCGATGGTTTAGGCGATCGCCTTTGACGGTGCCATCGGCAGCTTGCCGGTGGCGTAATCTCTGACCGCATCACCAAAGGCGGAGAAGATCTGGTTGGAGGGCTTGTCGGTTTCGGCCCAGTATTCCGGGTGCCATTGCACGCCGACCGCAAAGGCTGCGGCATCGATGACGGAAACGGCTTCGATCGTGCCATCCTCGGCCACGGCTTCCACTTGCAGGCGCGGCGCGGTGTTTGCAATCGCTTGGCGATGCAGCGAGTTCACCTTGATCTCGCCAGGACCGATGATGCGGGCGATGCAGGAGCCTTCCTTGACGAAGACGCTCTGGCGGATCGCATACATGCCGTCGCGATCGACGTCCGCCGGCTTGCGATGATCCCAGATGCCGGGTTGGTCCTGAATCTCGCTGGCAAGCGAGCCACCGAGCGCAACATTGAGTTCCTGGATGCCGCGGCAGATCGCCAGCAGCGGGATCGCACGATCGATCGCCCGGCGGATGAGCGGCAGGGTGGTCATGTCGCGGGCGACGTCGAACGGTCCGTCGGCCTCGGTGGCCGGCATTCCGTAGAAGGAGGGGTGAACGTTGCTGGCCGAGCCGGAAACGAGGACGCCATCGACACGATCGAGGATCGCATCGGTGTCATATCCCTCTTCGAAGGCTGGAATGATGAAGGCCATGACGCCGGCGGCATTCAGCGCCGCGCGGACATACTGATGTTGCACGGCATGCCAGCTCGCGCCGTCGAAGGTGCGGATGTCGGCTGGAACGGCGACGATAGGCTTCGTCATGTCTACCCCGGAAAATGATGCGCTTGGCTAATGTGTGAAACCAGAAAGCCTTCGAAGTCAACGTTTCGATCCAATCGCGGGCAAAATTGCGGCAGCTGCCACTCTCCCGCTCGCGGAATCATTTTCTAACCTGCTGATTTCGATGGAAATGATCAGCCCGCCACATTGGCGTCGTGATCCCAAAGACTAATAGTGCACCGCTTGAAACACATGCGTGCACATGCTTAGCTCCACACCATTGTGCGGGTAGGGATGAGGGTTCGCCGCGCAGTACCATCTATTGGGAGGTTTTTGATGGATCGTCGTTCATTCATGAAGAAGGCAGGAACCGCCGGCGCCGGCGCGGTTGCTGCGACTGCGCTTGCGGCCCCGGCGATCGCACAGGAGAACCCGAAGATCTCGTGGCGCATGACATCTTCGTTCCCGAAGAGTCTCGACACGATCTATGGCGGCGCCGAAGATATTGCCAAGCATATTGCCGCGTCGACCGATGGCAATTTCACCATCCAGCCCTTCGCCGCCGGTGAAATCATTCCGGGCCTGCAGGCGGCGGATGCCGTCAGTGCGGGCACCGTCGAGGCGGCGCATACCTGCTCCTATTATTTCGTCGGCAAGGATCCGACCTATGCGATTGGCACGGCCATTCCATTCGGTCTCAACGGGCGCCTGACCAATGCCTGGTTCTACCAGGGCAACGGCAATACGCTGATGAACGAATTCTATGCCACACAGGGCATCTACGGCCTGCCCGCCGGCAACACCGGGGCTCAGATGGGCGGCTGGTTCCGCAAGGAAATCAACACGCTCGACGACCTGAAGGGTGTCAAGATGCGCATCGCCGGCCTTGCGGGCCAGGTGATCAGCAAGGTAGGCGTCATTCCGCAGCAGATCGCGGGCGGCGACATCTATCCGGCGCTGGAAAAGGGCACCATCGATGCGTCCGAATTCGTCGGTCCCTATGACGACCTGAAGCTCGGCCTGCACAAGGTGGCGAAGTACTACTACTATCCGGGCTGGTGGGAGGGTGGTCCGACCGTTCACGCCTTCTTCAATCTGGAAAAGTGGAACAGCCTGCCGAAGCATTACCAGGCGGCCCTCAACGATGCCTGCGCCTTTGCCAATACCAACATGCTGGCAAAGTACGACCTCAAGAACCCGCCGGCTCTTAAGCAGCTGGTTGCCGAGGGCGCGACGCTGCGTCCGTTCAGCCAGGAGATCATGGAAGCCTGCTTCCAGGCGTCACTTGGGATCTACGGCGAGATTTCGGCCTCCAACCCCTACTTCAAGAAGATCTACGAGGACCAGACGGCGTTCAAGCGTGACGCTTATCTCTGGATGCAGCTGTCCGAATACACCTTCGACACGTTCATGATGATCCAGCAGCGAGCCGGAAAGATCTGATCGCACTCGTAACGGCTAAAGATGAAAGCCCCGGGTCGACGTCCGGGGCTTTTCTTTGTCATTTGATCTGTGGCGGCTGGCTCAGGTCCGTTGCCGGCGACGCGGGCTTTGCTGGCGCTGGTGGTTGTCCGGGCAGGCCATTCATCGGGGGCAGGGTCAGCCCGGGCAATTGCGGCGAGGCGCCGCCCGGCGCGCCCAGGGGCGGCAGCGAAAGGCCGTTGCCGCCGAAGCCCGGAACCTCGATCTTGATCGAGTTCGGATCGACTTTCGGTCCCTTGTCCAGCCAGTAGGTCACCGATTGCGGCCAGAAGATCACGATCGCCACGAGGATCAGCTGCATGCCGACCCAGGGCAGGGCGCCCATGTAGATGTCCGAGGTCTTGACGTTACGATCGGCGATGGAGCGCAGGTAGAAGAGCGCGAAGCCGAAGGGCGGATGCATGAAGCTCGTCTGCATGTTGACGCAGATCAACACGCCGAACCAGATCAGGTCGATGCCGAGCGCCGAAGCGACCGGCGCCAGCATCGGGATGACGATGAAGGCGATCTCGAAGAAATCGAGGAAGAAGGCGAGGACGAAGATGAAGATGTTGACGAAGATCAGGAAGCCGACGGGGCCGCCCGGAATGCCCGATAGCATGTGCTCGATCCAGCGCGAGCCGTCCATGCCCTGAAAGACGAGGCTGAAGCAGGTGGAGCCGATCAGGATCATTACCACCATCGAGGTGATGTGCATGGTCGAGCGCATCGCCTCCTGCATCAGCGGCCAGGTGAGGCGGCGATGCATGGCGGCAAGCGCCATGGCGCCGACGACGCCGAGCGCGCCCGCTTCGGTCGGCGTCGCCAGGCCCATGAAGATGGTGCCGAGCACCAGGAAGATCAGGACGATCGACGGCACCATGCCGGCCAACACTCGGAGCAGCAGGGCCCAGCTGAAGTCGCCGCGTACCTCCTTCGGCAGCGGCGGCACGGAGCTTGGCTTCACGATCGACAGGATCAGGATATACGCCATGAAGATCGCGACCTGCAGGATCGAAGGACCTATGGCGCCGAGGTACATGTCACCCACCGACTTGCCGAGCTGGTCGGCCAGGACGACGAGCACGAGCGAGGGCGGGATGACCTGGGTAATCGTTCCGGAGGCGGCGATAACGCCGGTGGCGAGCCGCGGGCTGTAGCCATAACGCAGCATGATCGGCAGCGAGATCACGCCCATGGTGATGACCGAAGCGGCAACGGTGCCGGTGATGGCGCCGAGGACGGCCCCCACCAGGATCACCGCATAAGCGAGACCACCCGGCACCCGACCGAAGAGCTTTCCCATGCCTTCCAGCAGGTCCTCGGCAAGGCCGCAGCGCTCGAGGATCGCCCCCATGAAGGTGAAGAAAGGAATGGCGAGCAGCAGGTCGTTGGACACGATGCCGAAGAAGCGCAGCGGCAGGGCCTGCAGGAAGGCTTCGCTGAAATGGCCGGTTGAAATGCCGATGATGCCGAAGAACAGGCCGACGGCGGCCAGCGAAAAGGCAACCGGGAAACCATAGAGCATGAAGAGAACCATGCCCACGAACATGGCCGGCGGAATGATGCCGAAATCAAACAAATGCTATTCCTCCCGGTCCTGATTACTGCAGCGGCTTTTCGTATTTCGTGTCGATATCCACGTGGCCTGTCAGGGCCGCGATCCGCTTGATCAGCTCGGAGACACCCTGCAACGCTAGAAGGCCGAAGCCGCAAAGGAGGACGAGCTTGACCGGCCAGCGGATGAGCCCGCCGGCATTGGCCGAGACCTCGTGCTGCTGATAGGAGGAGAGGAAGAAAGGCCAGCAGAGCCAGGTGAGAAAAATGCAGGCCGGTATCAGAAAGACGATCAGGCCGATGATGTCGATCCAGATCCGCGCCTTGTCCGACACGGCGCCGTAGATCAGATCGACGCGGACATGTTCGTTCATGCGCAGCGTGTGTGCCGCACCGAGCACCACGACGAAGGCGAAGAGATACCACTGGATCTCAAGCCAGCCGTTGGAGCTGTAGTTGAACGAGTAGCGGATCAGGGCATTGGCGGCGCTGATCAGGCAGCATAGCAGGACCATGTATTCGGACAGCTTGCCCATGAATTGGCTGATCGCATCGATCAGCCGGCTGACGGTCAAAAATGCCGACATGCCTCTCCCCTTTTTTCGTGCCTTTTTCGGCACGTTCTCCCCTCCCAATTGGTAGACCAGGGTTTTTCAAATTGGAAGGATAAAGCCGGGATGTTGGATTATAGTCTTATACACGCAGCGGCCTATGCAAGGTGTCCCAGATAACCAGGGATAGAGCTGGTTCGGAACCAAACATCTCTTTTTAAGTGCGTAAACCTTTAAGAAACCACGATATTCGCGTTATGGTTTTAAAAAATTCAACAAAATCTATGGTGTGCCCGAAATCAATTTTTAAAGGGTTAGCAGTAAGGTTTCGCCGCACAGGGAAAGTATGGATGAAGCCAGATAACCCGAACAGGGTCCCAACGGATGTGTATCTGTCGTTTGTGAGTTCTCTTTCCGGGAACCGCATGACGTTGCTCGTTGGCGTTATCGTCCATGCCGCGACCTGCCTTGCGATTGCGGCCAAGACCCATTCCCTCCTCTATGTCATTCTGGCGATCGGTTTTATCGTCGTCTTTCTAGGCCGCATCGCGACCTTCCGTGCCTACGACCGCGTGAACAAGGCGGCGTTGTCCTATGACGACATAAAGCGGTGGGAGCGCATTTTGGTGACCGGTGCCGCCGGCACCACGACGCTTCTCGGCTTTGCAAGCGGTTACGCGATATTCTTCCTTGGCGATGGGTTCGCGGAACTTGCGTGTATTGCCGTGACCATGGCCACCATGGTCTCCGTCGTTGGGCGCAACTACGGATCGCGCATGGCGATCGACCTGCAGACGTTCTCCTGTTGCCTGCCGATGATCATCTGCAGCCTGATGGTGCTGGATTTCTATCGCGGCATCCTGTCGATCTTTCTCATCCCCTTCTGGCTGACCACGCGCGCCATGGCCAACGGCGTGCGCGAGTTTCTTTATGAGAACGTCATTGCCCGCCGGGAAATTACCGAGATCGCCGACCGTTTCGATACGGCGCTCAACAACATGCCGCACGGGCTGGTCATGGTCGATCCCGAGAACCGGATCCAGGTGATCAACCGCAAGGCCTGCGAACTGCTGAAGATCGGCGATCCGGAGCGGTTGAAGGAGCGCGATCTCAGCGCGGTGCTGCGCTACGGCGCCCGCTACAGCTTCATGGATTCCACGCAGCCGGAGCTTATTCTTCGCCAGATGACGCATGTGGCGGATGGCAAGCTGTCACGGATGCTCATTCATTTCCCCGAGGATCTCTCGCTCGAATTCTCCGCAAGCCGCCGCCCCGATGGGGGCGCAGTGCTGATTTTCGAGGACGTCTCGAGCCGCGTGAAGGCGGAGCAGAAGATCCTGCACATGGTCCGCTTCGATGCGCTGACGGGCCTGCCGAACCGCGAGTATTTCAGCCACCTCGTCCAGGATTACCTGAACAAGCATCCGAAGCGGCGCGGCCCGGTCGGGTTCATGGTTCTCGACATCGACGAGTTCAAGCATGTCAACGACATGCGCGGCCATATCACCGGCGACCATCTGCTCTGCGCGATCGCAAACCGGGTCGAAGAGGAGGCCGGCAAGGCGATCGTCGGTCGCCTGATGGGCGACCAGTTCATCCTGTTCTTCCCGCATGCGAAGGACAAGGACGCGCTGGACGCGGAAATCCGCCGCGTGCACACGGCGATCCAGGGCAATTACGAAGCCGATGATGTCACCTTCCTGGTCTCGCTGAGCGGTGGCTTTGCGATTCTCGAAAGCGACGCCTTCGCCATGGAAGAGTGGAGCGTCAAGGCCGACCTCGCCCTGTTCGAAAGCAAGTCCAAGCAGCGCGGCGGCATTGCCGGCTTCGAGCGCGAGATGGATGGCCGCTACATCGAGCAACAGAAGCTTAAGGCCGACCTGCGCGACGCCGTCACCACGCATGGGCTCAGCATCGCCTACCAGCCGATGTTCAAGTCCGATGGTTCCAGGATCGAGTGCGCCGAAGCGCTTGCGCGCTGGGTGCATCCGGAGAAGGGCGCCATTCCGCCTGACGTGTTCATCCGGCTTGCCGAGGAGATGGGCATCATCTCCGACATCACCCGCTTCATCCTCACGAAGGCCTGCGCGGACTGCATGACCTGGCCGGAGCACATCGCGATCTCGGTCAATCTCTCCGCCCGCGATTTGAGGGATGCGGATATTCTTTCCGTCGTTTCGGAAGCGCTGGCGACCTCGGGGCTGGAGCCGGAACGGCTGCATCTCGAAATCACCGAGAGCTGCCTCATCGACGAACCGGCTGCCGTTCGCGCCATCCTGGCGGAGCTGCGTGCGCGCGGCATCACGATCGCGATCGACGACTTCGGCACTGGCTTCTCGAGCCTCAGCTACCTCGACACGCTGCCGCTCGACATCGTCAAGATCGATAGGTCGTTCCTGCGCAACATCGTCGAGGACGAGCGTCGCCTCAAGCTTCTGCGCGGCACCGTCAACCTGGCGCGCGAGCTTGGCCTGAAGATCGTCACCGAAGGTGTCGAGACCACAGAGCAGCTGGCTCTGCTCAACAAGTATCACGCCACCGATCTCGTGCAGGGCTACGTCTTCTCGCCGGCTGTTCCGGCGCAGAATATCGCGATTCTTTCACAGAGCCTCATACGCCGCCCCACGCCGCGTCGTCGCCCCAAGGTTGCATGAATCTCACGCTTTTAGCTGGTTGATCCGCACCCGCGCGACGCCGCGTCCTATGGGGCGCCGTTAACCTTAATAATTCAAATATAATGCAAATTGTCTTTGTTCTCCTTGCCCTCGGATAAGTTTTCGGATGATTAATGAATTATTAACCGATCAGCCGAGGCACTATGGTGGATACTCCTGTAACAACGAGCGATTTCAGCAATAAGCTTCTTGAGGTTCTAGACCATATTGAATACCGCCGCATGGAAAGCAGCGAGGACATGGTCGAGGTAGAGCGCCTGCGCTACAAGGCTTACAAGGCTCACGACGTCCTGGCGCTCGCTCCGAAAGGACTGCTGGATGCCACCGATTTCGACAGCCACGCGCACGTTTTCGGCCTGTACTATTATGGGGAATTGGTCAGCACCATACGGCTCCATTATGTGACACCTGAGCATCGCGTCAGCCAATCGGCCGGTGCCTTCCCATGGGCGATGGATGAACTGCTCGATGCAGGGCTGACTTTGATCGACCCGGCGCGTTTCGCCGCCGACCCGGACCTGACGGCCGATCTGCCCTGGATCCCTTACCTGACGCTGCGGCCGAGCATCGTGGCTGCTGCCTATTTCCGCGCCGACCGCGTCCTGCAGTTCTGCCGCCCGCCGCATGCCGCTTTCTACAAGCGGGTCTTTTACGCGGACACGATCGTTCCCGGCCAGCTGGCGAAGAACTACGGCATCGACATGACGCTGATGGCGACCAACGTCATCGAGGTCGGCCGCAAGCTTCTGACGCGCTATCCGTTCTTCATCTCCAGCGCCAGCGAACAGCGCATGATGTTCTCGCGCAATCCCGAAGATACACTGCCGCCGCTGACGATCATCCCGACGGCCCGCTTCGTTCCGACCGGCCAGTTCGGCACCGACCTCCCGCTCTAAGCCCCTGCTGGAAATGCAGAATGTCGCACCCGTTGCGGCATTCTCCTGCATTGCGCTTTCCCCAGGCTTTGTGTAATGCCTGACATGGGAATTTCCTGGCGCTAGCCTCGGAAATAATGGCGTTCGACTGGCCGTACGTTAAACCGGCCAGGCATTTGAGGGAGACGATATTCATGGCCGAGCATCACACCGGACCTGCCGAAGTTGGCGCGCCGATGGACTACAAAGAACATGAGCAGACCTACAACATGTTCCTTGCGGCCACGAAATACGGCACACTGTTTCTGATTGCCCTGCTCTTGGGCATGACGGCCGGCTTTTTCGCCGGTGCGGGTTTCCTCGGTGGCCTCGTCGTTCTGTTGATCGTCTTTATCGCCGGCCTCGTTCTGCTGCGCTAGCCGCAGCCGGGGAGGGGCGGTTTTCAAAGCTTTGTGAATGCATTGCTTGAGCTGAGCAGGGAGACCTGCTGCGGCCTTGCTGACCCGGAGGAGGGGGCGGTTGGGCAATATTGTTTTCGTGGCGAAAGAAACCACGGGGGATGAGACGCGTGTTTCCGCGTCTCCTGAAACCGTAAAGAAGATGACGGCCCTGGGGCTCGACGTCGTCGTCGAGGCAGGCGCCGGCAAGCTTTCCCGGATACCCGACAGCGAATATGAGGCTGTCGGCGCACGGATCGGGTTGGCGGGGGCTGCGGCAACCGCCGATATCGTGCTGAAGGTGCGACGCCCGACCGAGGCGGAGATCGCTGGCTACAAGAGCGGCGCTATCGTCATTGCCATCATGGATCCCTACGGCAACGAAGAGGCCATTGCTGGCATGGCCAAGGCAGGCCTTTCGACCTTCGCCATGGAGCTGATGCCGCGCATCACCCGTGCGCAGTCGATGGACGTTCTGTCGTCGCAGGCCAATCTCGCGGGCTACCAGGCGGTGATCGAAGCGGCGGCTGTCTACGACCGCGCGATGCCGATGATGATGACCGCGGCAGGAACCGTTCCTGCGGCGAAGGTCTTCGTCATGGGCGCCGGCGTTGCAGGCCTGCAGGCGATCGCCACGGCGCGGCGTCTCGGTGCGGCGGTGTCGGCTACGGACGTTCGCCCGGCTGCCAAGGAGCAGGTCGCATCGCTGGGCGCCAAGTTCATCGCCGTCGAGGACGACGAGTTCAAGGCCGCCGAGACGGCTGGCGGCTATGCCAAGGAAATGTCCAAGGAATATCAGGCGAAGCAGGCGGCATTGGTTGCCGAGCATATCGCCAAGCAGGACATCGTCATCACCACAGCGCTCATCCCCGGTCGCCCGGCGCCAAGGCTCGTTTCCCGCGAGATGCTGAAGGCGATGAAGCCGGGTGCAGTGGCTGTCGATCTTGCGGTCGAACGCGGCGGCAATATCGAAGGCGTCAAGCCGGGCAAGGTTGCCGATGTCGATGGCGTGCGGGTGATTGGCTTTGCCAACATGGCCGGCCGGATCGCGGCCAGCGCCTCGGCCCTCTATGCCAAAAACCTGGTCACCTTCCTCGAGACAATGGTCAACAAGGAAACCAAGGCGGTCGCCCTCAATCTCGACGATGAATTGATCAAGGCGACCATCCTGACCCATGCCGGCGCGGTCGTGCATCCGGCATTCGGCGGCGCCAAGAAGGGGGACAACTGATGGCTACGGAACAGATGGACCGGGCGCTGGAACAGCTCAACCAGGCCGTCGGTGCGGTGGCGTCGGCCGCCGCGAATGCGCCCGAAGTGGCAAGTGCCGCCACCGGTGGCGTGATCGATCCCTTCGTCTTCCAGTTCGCGATCTTCGTGCTGGCGATCTTCGTCGGCTACTACGTCGTCTGGTCGGTAACACCGGCGCTGCATACGCCGCTGATGGCGGTTACCAATGCAATCTCCTCGGTCATCGTGGTTGGCGCGCTGCTTGCGGTCGGTATCTCGACCAGCGGGCTTGCGACAGGCTTCGGCTTCGTCGCCCTGGTGCTGGTCTCGGTGAACATCTTCGGCGGCTTCCTTGTCACCCAGCGCATGCTGGCGATGTACAAGAAGAAGGACAAGTGAGGACCGCATGACCAGTATCGCAGCCTTCCTCTATCTCGTTTCCGGTGTCCTCTTCATTCTCGCGTTGCGCGGTCTTTCCCACCCGGCGACAAGCCGCAAGGGCAATGTCTACGGCATGGTCGGCATGGGGATCGCCATCCTGACGACGCTGACGCTGGCGACGCCGTCGTTCGGCGGTCTCGTGCTGATCATTCTCGGCCTTGCCATCGGCGGCGGAGCGGGCGCCTATATGGCCCGCGTCATCCCGATGACCTCGATGCCGCAGTTGGTCGCCGGGTTCCACTCGCTGGTCGGCCTTGCCGCCGTGCTGGTGGCGGCATCGGCGCTCTATACGCCTGCTTCCTTCGGCATCGGCAACATCGGTGAGATCCACACCGAGGCGCGCATTGAAATGGCGCTTGGCGTGGCGATCGGGGCCCTGACCTTCACCGGTTCGATCATCGCCTTCCTGAAGCTCGACGGGCGCATGTCCGGCAAGCCGATCATGCTGCCGTTCCGCCATGTGATCAACGCGGCGCTGCTTGCCCTGATCATCTTCTTCATCGCCGGGCTGGCGGTTTCCGAAAGCCACATCGACTTCTGGGCGATCGTGGCCCTGTCGCTGGCGCTTGGTGTCCTCCTGATCGTGCCGATCGGCGGCGCCGACATGCCGGTCGTCGTGTCGATGCTCAACTCCTACTCGGGCTGGGCGGCTGCCGGTATCGGCTTCACGCTCGGCAACCTCGCCCTCATCATCACTGGCGCGCTGGTAGGCTCTTCGGGTGCGATCCTGTCCTACATCATGTGCAAGGGCATGAACCGCTCGTTCATCTCCGTCATCCTCGGTGGCTTCGGTGGCGAAACCTCGTCGGGTGGAGCGGACAATTCCGACAAAACCGTGAAGCTCGGCTCGGCCGAGGACGCAGCCTACCTGATGGCCAACGCCTCCAAGGTGATCATCGTGCCGGGCTACGGCATGGCCGTGGCTCAGGCACAGCATGCGCTGCGCGAACTTGCCGACAATCTGAAGAAGAACGGCGTCGATGTGAAGTATGCCATTCATCCGGTTGCGGGTCGTATGCCCGGCCACATGAATGTGCTGCTTGCCGAAGCGAACGTGCCTTATGACGAAGTTTTCGAACTCGAGGACATCAACTCGGAGTTCGCGCAGGCCGACGTCGCCTACGTCATCGGCGCCAACGACGTGACCAACCCCGCGGCACGCGACGACAAGACCTCGCCGATCTACGGCATGCCGATCCTCGATGTCGACAAGGCGAAGACCTGCATCTTCGTCAAGCGCTCGCTGGGCTCCGGCTACGCCGGTATCGACAACACGCTGTTCTACAAGGACGGCACGATGATGCTGCTCGGCGACGCCAAGAAGGTCACCGAAGAGATCAACAAGGCGATCAACCACTGAATGGTCGCCAGATGCGGAAGCATCCGATGAATTGAGGCGCGATTTCGGTTGCGCCCTTTTTCATGTCCTGCTGGGGCTATGCGCCTTTCCGATCAGGATGCGCTTCCGGGGTCGCCGTGCGCTCGAGTGTCCGCCGCGGCGCGGTCAGCTCCCATCGAAGGCCCCTGGCCAGAAAGTCGACCTGTACGGTGCCGCCGAAGGCTGCCGCGGCATGTGTCTTGATCACCGTGGTTCCGAAGCCGGATCGCGTTGGGGTGACGACCGGCGGGCCATTCTGCTCTTCCCAGACGAGGCGCAGCATCTCTTCGTTATGAGACGTTTCCTGAAGGTTCTGCCAATAGAGACGCACGCGGCCCTGCGGCACGGAAAGTGCGCCATACTTGATGGAGTTGGTGGCCAGCTCGTGCAGGGTGAGGCCGAGGTTCTGGACCGCGTCGGGCTTTAGCATGAAGTCCTTGCCGATGATGTCGATCTGCTGGATCGACTGCGGAAACGCCTGGAAATGGCTGTCGATGACACGGCGCAGCGAGGCGCCGGCCCATTGCTCGCTGGTCAGGAGCTCGATCGAGCGTGACAAGCCGTCGAGACGATCGGCGACCGCTGCCTGAAACTCCTCGACGGTCGTTGCCTGTCTGGCAAGCTGGCGGATCATCGCCTGCGCCAGCGCCAGCAGATTCTTGGTGCGATGCACGAGCTCGTTCATCACGAAGTGCAGGCGATCTTCCGTCTGGCTGCGGTCGAAGGAGGCGTTGGAGAGTGCCACGGCCACCTGGTTTGCTTCGATGACGCTGGTCTCGATCGGCGCGACGATGTGGCCTTCGCCCATGCGGTTGGCCATGTCTGCAATCGAGCGAATGGTGGTGCGAACCTGTCGCGCCACGGCGTAAGCGGCGATGACTGCGACCGTCACAAGGGCGATGCCGCCGATGATCAGGAAACGCCAGGTCGTGAGGATCGATTCCTGCGCGGTCGCCACCGGCCCCCAGATGATCGCCTTCCAGGACCAGCCGGGGATCTGCGCGTAGCCGAGGAGCATTCTCGGCATCACGCTGCTGTTCTCATAGACGCCGCTCGAATCGACCAGATCGGGCAGCACGCGCGGGTCGAACGGCTGGCCGTAATCGATGCTGTTTGCGCCGACCGAGGCGACCACGTGGCCACCCTGATCGACAACGGCCGCGGACCAGCCCGAGGGAAGGCCATCCGTCGACAGGAGCTTGGCAAGGTCATTGGCGTTCTGGGTGATGATCAGCGCTGCGACCCGGTCGAGCTGCAGCGGCATGGTGACGTTGTAGACCCATGCGCCGCTTGTCCTGCCGCGAAACACGTCGGAGGCTTCAATGCGGCCCGATTTGATCACGGCTTCGACGGAGGGCATGTTTGCGGCCTGGCCGAGCGGCGCCCCATACTCGACGCGGGTGTTCAGCAGCTGCTGCCCCTTGGCATCGACGGCGATGATATAGAGGGTGTTTGCCCTGAGAGCCGTGGCGGTGCGCTTGTGAAACGCGGCGAAGTCGTTGCTTTCGAGTTCGGGCGATGTCGACAGCAACCTCAGGGTGGTAGCCATATCCTGCAATTGCCGGTCGATGGCGCGGGCGAGGGCCGTGGCGTCCTGCGCGGTCTCGCGTTTTTGGATGGACCGCTGGTTGTCCTCCAGTTGGCCCAGCAGTAGCGCGACCAAGGCAAAAATCGGCAGCGAGGTCGCCAATGCCATGGCGATCAGGTAGGTGCCGATCGAGGCCTTGGGAAAGAATCGCGCCGACATCTTCATGGGCATATGCTCCCGATGCCGGGCGCAAAACCGCTGGCACCGCAGGCCCTGACGAGCTTGTACTGGTTCACCACAATCGCCCCCGATCGCCCTCTGGCTTGCCGATAGCCTGCTATCGAACCAGCTGTATGTTAGGGACAGGTCCAAATCCTTGCAACACACTAAAACATGTCGCCGGCATTTCTCGGAGTTTAGTGTTGCAGAAATCTAACTGAACCTGGAGAGCGCAAAGGGTACAAGCGCTGCGTCCCTCTCTCCGGTCAGAATCTCGTTAGACGCGAGTAGGCCGGCAAGCGGCGCGAGCGTAACGCCGGAATGCATGACGGCGATATAGAGGCCCTTGCAGGCGGTATCGATGATCGGAAAGCCGTCTTTCGGCGTCGGTCGGTATCCGACGGTAAAGAAATCCATGGCCAGCGAGGGGCTGTCCAGCAGGCTGCCGCGAAGCTTGTCGAACAAGGCTTCCGCCGTCGCTTGCTGGTCCTGTCCCGGATCAGCGCCGCCAAAATCGCTGCCGGCGATGATCCGGCCATCGGCCGTCTGGCGCATGTGAAGCTCCGGCGCCATCACCAGGCCGGTCAGGCGGCGGGCGTGCGGCCGGCTATGAACGATCAGGCCGGGTGGTGTGTCGATCGGAATGTGGAGGTCGATCGCGGCGGTCAACGGCGCGGTGCCGGCACCGGTCGCGAGCACGATGTGGTCGGCTTCAAGCAGCCCGGAGGAGGTGACGACGCCCGAGATGCGTTCTCCGGTGCGAATGAGGCTGTGCACAGCTGCATTCACGAATGTTGCGCCCCGCGCCTTTGCATCGGAGAGCATCACGAGGGCGGCTGCAACTGGTTCGACGGCACCTTCTTCGGCGACCGACAAGGCAAGATCGGGAAGGTTGGCAAGGTAAGGCTCGCGCGCCCTGACAGCGTTGCCGTCGATACGGTCAATGCCGTAGCCCCATCCGATATGCTCGGTGGCGAAGGCTTCCAGATCGCGCGGCGGGAGATCCCAGCAGAGGCCTCCGCACCATGCGAGAGGCAGATCCGGCAGTTCCGTCGTTAGCCGTCGCCATTCGGCCATGGCCCGTTGCCGGAAACGGAAATAGAATTCCGGGTTGCCCCAGCTGGCGTTGATCCAGGCAAAGGAACAGGGCGTGGCAACGCCACCTTCGTCTTCGGCAACCACGGTGACGGCGGCGCCGTTACGGGCGAGATGCCAGGCGATCGAGGCACCGATAATGCCAGAGCCGACGACGATTACACTCTGTTTGGCTGCCATCGTCGTCGAGTACCCGTTAGCCTGCGGTCGGCGCGCCTACGCGGGCAAGACCGTCTTTCGCCGGCTGATACTTGGGATCAAGACCGACGGCGTGGCGATATGAGCGTGCCGCCTTCTGCTTGTCTCCCTTGCGCTCGTAGACAAGCGCCTGGTTTGCCCAGGATTCCGCGATGTTGCCGTTGAGCTCGATCGCGTGGTTGAAGTCGGCGAATGCGTTGTCGTCGTCGTTCAGCGCGATATAGGAGATGCCGCGACCGTTGTAGGGTTCGGGCGAATTCGGAGACAGCGAGATCGCCTTCGAGAAGTCGTCGATCGCCTTGTCCTGCTGATTCCGCTTCTGGTAGACGAGGCCGCGATTGTGGTAGGCGCGGCCGTCGGTGGTGCCGAGCTGGATCGCCTTGTTGAAGTCGTTGAAGGCGGCGTCATCCTGGCCGACGGTGCGGTAGACATTGCCACGGCCGATCAGAGCCACATCGTAGTTGGGATTGATCTGCAGGGCGGAGTTGTAGTCCTGGATTGCCTGCTGCGGCTGGCCCATGTTGCGGTAGATGAGCGCGCGGTTGGCGTAGGCCTGGTAGAACTTCGGATTGAGCTGCAGTGCCGTGTTGAAATCGTTCAGGGCCTGGCGGAAGTCGCCACCACGACCGTAGGCGGAACCGCGAACGTTGTAGCCTTCCGGATCCCGCGGATTGGCATTGATGACTGACGTGAGCGAGGCGATATTTTCCTGCGAGCCCTGCGCCTTGTCGATGCGAATGACGGCATCGGAAGTGTTGTTCGTCGTGCAGCTGGAAAGACCAAGTGCGGTAACAATCGCCAGTACCGGCAGAACGGCAATTTTCGGCGAACGCAAGGAGCGGGTATTCAACATGATATCAGCCATGCGGGCTCGTTTTCCCCCAGTGCAGCCGGTCCGGATGGTGGACGGCAGGCTTCAGCAGCAAATTAAAAAGGCGGCGGCGAACAGATCGCCCCCGCCAACATGCATCTGAAAACGTCGAAATAACGACAGCACGCCGATTAGCGCGCTACGATACCTTCGCGCTGTGCCCGCTTGCGAGCCAGCTTGCGAACGCGGCGAACGGCTTCAGCCTTTTCGCGAGCACGCTTCTGCGACGGCTTTTCGTAGTAGTCGCGCATCTTCATTTCGCGGAAAATGCCTTCGCGCTGCATCTTCTTCTTGAGAGCGCGGAGAGCCTGATCGACATTGTTATCGCGGACAAGTACCTGCACGAGAATCACGTTCCTTTGGTTTGGTTGATGCCGGCGTCAGCACGGCGCCAGAGGCAAAAAAAATATGTTTCGCGCGGCCAGAGCTTTGCGATTGGTGAGGCGAGATAGCAGAATGGCGGGGGGAAGTCCATATGGTTTGGCACTTCTTCGTCCAAAAACCGGATTCAACCGCGGTGAAATGATTTTTTACGCCACTCGACGTGG
This sequence comes from Rhizobium sp. S96, assembly GCF_030382195.1. Classification (NCBI taxonomy): domain Bacteria; kingdom Pseudomonadati; phylum Pseudomonadota; class Alphaproteobacteria; order Hyphomicrobiales; family Rhizobiaceae; genus Rhizobium; species Rhizobium sp. S96. The sequence continues at coordinate 106,063 of NZ_JAUDRY010000008.1, read as the reverse complement.
TCATTCAGCATAGCTGGTCCGCGAATGGGCGCTGCACCGGAGGCGTCGGGGGGCGGTCAGCGCTGTGTTGACTGGTTCTTCGCTTGCTTATCTTACGGTTTACTCTATATACCCATAATCGACTGCTGGTTGTGACCTTTGTTGAAGAGCGTGAAGCTCCGTCAGATTTCCTCTCAAAAATCGAGCAAGGCCTTGTGAATGAACGCATGGCAATAACGAACATTGGAAGGAGATCGTTATGAATTCAGGTACAGTTAAGTGGTTCAACAGCGCCAAGGGCTTCGGCTTTATTCAGCCGGACGACGGAAGCACGGACGTTTTCGTCCACATTTCCGCTGTCGAGCGCGCTGGTCTCGGCAACCTGTCCGATGGCCAGAAAATCACCTATGAACTCGTTCGCGACAAGAAGTCCGGCAAGAATTCGGCCGACAACCTGCGCGCAGCCTGATTCACATTCGGCCCGGCTGACCACGGATGTACTGGCAGCTGAGAGCCTGACAGCGAAGGTCGGGATTAAACCCGACCTTTACGCTTTTGACGATCCAGACACTTCGGTGGAACCAGATGGCACGAATGCCAAGATACGCTGTCGGCGATAATATCGTTCTGAAGGGCGGCTTTGTCCGCGCCGATCAGGCAAGCAGGACCTGCAGGATCGCAGCGGTACTCCCGTCTGACGGCAGTCGCCCGCAATATCGTGTTCGCTTTGAAGGCGAAAGCTTCGATCGGCGGGTTCTCGAGAGCGATATCGACGTGAGCCACTCGGCATCCCCGACGCCGAGCGTCGACGCCGTTGCGGAGATCCAGGGCGGATCCTGGTTGAAAACGTCAAGCATCAGGGTGCGGAAGTAGTTTTCACACTGACCAACCGGCACACGAGTTTGCCGCATGAGAGGAAAGAATTTGCAGGTTCTCGTTCGAGACAACAATGTCGACCAGGCCCTTCGCGTCCTGAAAAAGAAGATGCAGCGCGAAGGTCTGTTCCGCGAGTTCAAGGCGCGTAGCGCCTATGAAAAGCCATCCGAGAAGCGTGTGCGCGAAAAGGCCGAAGCAGTTCGCCGCCAACGCAAGCTTGCGCGCAAGAAGCTACAGCGCGAAGGACTTCTCCCGGCCCCGAAGAAGGCTGTCCGTCCCGCGCGCTAAACTGCGATCTGGCGCGCTCCGGCTAAATAGAGAGGGTCAGATGACTTCAAAAGACGAATTCTTCAATTCGACCAAGCTCTCGTCGCGCGATAAGGCGGCTGCCACCGACACGACAGCTAAGGCGATCATTACGGCAGAAGCTGCGGCTCGCGAAAAGAAGACGGAAGCGCTCAAGGCGCTACGCCTGCAACATGAAACCGAAGCACCAGCGGCGGTCGTCCCTGCTAAGAAACGAAAAGCTCCGCGGAAGTCGGCTTGATCCTGCTGTTAGCCTCGCGCGCAGTGCGCGTGGCTTTTCTGTTGAAGAATCAAACCGACCCTCAGCCTAATGAGCATCTCCGCGGGGATCGCTCGAAGCAGGGTTGAAAGTGCTACTGGGCCGTGACCTGTTGGAGCGCTTGGATCAATTCAATGACCGGTGGGTTCCATTTTCCGGTCAAGGCTTGGCTCTCCGGCCCATACAGGCGCATGGTCAGGTTGAACGGCCCTGCGGGCGCAGGCAGCCAGTTGGCTTCCTTGTCCGCACCCGGGCTCTTGTTCTGGAAATAGAGATCAAGCGACCCGTCCGTATTGTAGACGAAGGGCATCCAGCTACTGACGGCAAAACGGTTCAGGCTGTTGCCCACCTGAAATCCCTCCGGATCGTAGAGCGTGACAGACCAGAATGCCTTTACCGGCGGCAGGTTCGCCTTGTCGAAGTGAAGTTTGTAACTGTTGGCGCCGTTCAGCGGGTTTCCTTTCTCATCGCCGAGGTTGAGTGGGTAGATTGCGTCTTCCGGCAGGTTGGCGCCGAGCCCGAGTTGCGCGACGATTGCCCGTTTCAGGTAGTAATTGCCATAGACGCCCATCGTATCGGTGTTCATCGACCAATTATTGGCCACGCGAGCAAGCGACGGGACTTTCCATTCCATCAGCTTCTGGGCTTCGGCTGGGACATCCTTCAGAGCGGCGGCAATATCAGGCGTTACCTTGCTCTTGTCGAAGCTCTTGCCCGGTTCGAGCCCGATTCGCTTCATCTGGCTGATGATCGGCTGATCGGTGATATGCGGCGGATTGACCTTCAGCACTTCCGCGGCATAGGCAAAGAAATCTTCTGCAGTCATCTCGTCCACGGTCTTCTTCGGTGGGGTTTTCATATCGATGGCAGGATTGATCGTGAGCTTGGCCGGCTCGGCCTTCTTGCCCCACTGCGAGAGGGGGGTAATCGTATATCCGGCCTGGATCTTGTGAACGGCGTCATAGTCGGGCGGTCCGTCCGTTTTCGTGCGGCCGACGATCCAGACATGCGGCGTCGGCGCATCGATCCTTTGTGTTCCGGTGGGAAGGTTCTTGCCCGTCCAGCCTGGGGGAACGACGGCGAAGTCGGCCTTCGCGGTCCCCGTCGTGCGCCAACCCGGCGAAGCGAAAACGTCGCTCCACATATCCAGCATGGGCAGCAGATAGAAGCGGCCATTCGTATCAGGAGCTGAGACGATCATCGGTTCCTTTGTCATGTCAAGCCAGGCAACCGAGTAGAGGGTATCGAAGTTGGGCCGAACGACATCCCTGAAGTCCGCAGTCGGGAATTCGGGCACGTTGATGAACATGTTGGCCGGGCCCCGGCCCATTGTCTTACCGGCTTCGACGTTGGTTGCCTGCGCACGGGTGACGTCCATGGTGACCAGCGGGTAGAGATAGATATAGGCGTCGACGCCGATCGACGCCGCTTCCTCCTTCGTCAGGGCGTCCTCGGCGGCGACGACAGGGCCGCCAAGGCAAGCCCCTGATAAAAGCAGACTAACGGTAAGGGTGATGAAATGCGCTTGCATGGCTAATCCTCCCTGAGACCAGACAGCGGGCAGCGTGCCGTGTCGGCCTGTTTCCTTTGATGTCAGGTCGCACACGGGCTTTTGCCACGTGTGTCGAAATTTGAATTATGAATGCTCCCGTTACTGCAGGCGCGAGACCCTTAACGCGCAAAGGCGCCCATGCAGCGGAAGAATTATGCGCTCAAAAATTGTAAGTGCAAATACTCTAAAATAATAAGGATGGCAGGGTTGTATGCCATCACAGGACCGCTTGGTCTGGCTGTGCACGCTTGGCTGGCTCCAAACAGAACAGCCAAGCTTCTTCATTCTTGCCGAGTGTCAAAACAAAAGCCTGCGGGCGTCGCAAAAGAAACGTTGTGCCGCATTTGGATTTGCGATTTGTATGGCCGACGAGAAGGGATCTTTCCCCCAAGGAGATGAAGGCGGATGCGTAGATACTCGGTTTTTGCCGTGGCACGAGAGGCCCTGAGAGGCCACAAGGGCTGGGACAAGCAATGGACCTCGCCCGAACCGCGCGCCGAATACGACGTCATCATCATCGGTGGCGGCGGGCATGGTCTGGGTGCCGCCTACTATCTTGCCAAGGAGCACGGCATCACCAATGTCGCGGTGCTCGAAAAGGGCTGGCTCGGCGGCGGCAATACCGGTCGTAACACCACCATCATCCGCTCTAACTATCTCTACGAAGAGAGCATGCACATCTACGAGCATTCGATGAAGCTCTGGGAGAACCTCTCGCAGGATCTCAACTACAATGTCATGTACTCTCCGCGCGGCGTCATGATGCTGTCGCACAATGTGCACGATCAGCAGTCCTTCAAGCGCCATATCCATGCCAACCGTCTCTACGGCATCGACAATGAATGGCTGACGCCGGAGCAGGCCAAGGCCTATTGTCCGCCGCTCGATATCTCCGCCAGCGCCCGCTATCCGATCAACGGTGCGGCCCTCCAGCGTCGCGGTGGCACGGCGCGTCACGATGCGGTTGCCTGGGGCTATGCGCGTGCGGCGTCCGATCGTGGCGTCCACATCATCCAGAATTGCGAAGTGACCGGCATCCGCCGCGGCCCCGACGGTCGCGTCACCGGCGTCGAGACGTCACGCGGTTTCATCGGCGCCAAGAAGGTCGGAGTTTCGGCAGCCGGCCACACGACCACGGTCATGAAGATGGCCGATGTGCGCGTGCCGCTGCAATCGAGCCCGCTGCAGGCGCTGGTATCGGAACCCTTGAAGCCGATCTTCCCCTGCGTGGTCATGTCCAACACGGTGCATGCCTATATCTCGCAGTCCGACAAGGGCGAGCTCGTCATCGGCGCTGGCACCGACCAATACAATTCCTACAGCCAGACCGGCGGCCTGCAGATCATCACGCATACGCTCGATGCCATCTGCGAACTCTTCCCGATGTTCCGCCGCGTCAAGATGATGCGCCAGTGGGGCGGTATCGTCGACAACACGCCGGATCGTTCGGCCATCCAGTCGAAGACGCCGGTTCCGGGGCTCTACGTCAACTGCGGCTGGGGCACCGGCGGCTTCAAGGCGACGCCGGGCTCGGCCAATCTCTTCGCGCACCTCATTGCCCGCGACGAGGCGCACAAGTTCAATGCCGGCCTGACGCTGGACCGCTTCCGCACCGGCCGTCTGATCGACGAAGCCGCCGCCGCAGCCGTCGCGCACTGACACGAGGACATCATGCTTCTTATCTATTGCCCATACTGTCAGGAAGAGCGCTCCGAGCTCGAATTTCGCGGTGCCGGCGATGCGCATATCGCCCGCCCGACCAATATCGCCGACATCTCCGACGAACAGTTCGAGGAGTTCTTCTTCCTGCGCGACAACCCCAAGGGGCTGATCTTCGAGCGCTGGCGCCACCAGCACGGATGCGGTCGCTTCTTCAACGCGGCGCGCGACACGATCAGCGACAAGTTCATCATGACGTACAAGGCCGGCGAGCCGAAGCCCGATATCGGTGCTGCGGCTGTGCCCCATGCTCCCGTCGAGACCTATGAGCAGCTCGAAGGAGAAGCGAAATGAGCGCGACGAACCGTATCGCCGGCAAAGGCCGCCTGACGCCCGCCAAGACCGCGCGCTTCACCTTCGACGGCAAGACCTATACCGCGCTCGAGGGCGACACCGTCGCCTCGGCGCTGATTGCCAACAACATCCATCTGGTGGGTCGCTCGTTCAAGTATCACCGCCCGCGCGGCATTCTGTCGGCCGGCGCCGAGGAGCCGAACGCGCTGATCGACGTGTCGCGTGACGCCGCCCGCAAGCAGCCGAACGTGCGCGCCACGGTGCAGGAAGTGTTCGACGGCATGATCGTCGAATCGCAGAACCGCTTTCCGTCGCTTTCCTTCGATATCGGCGGCATCAACAACCTGCTCTCGCCCTTCTTCGCGGCCGGCTTCTACTACAAGACCTTCATGTGGCCGAAGGCCGCCTGGAAGAGCCTCTACGAGCCGATCATCCGCCGCGCTGCGGGCCTCGGTGTCGCGCCGAAGGAAGCCGATCCGGATCACTATGCCGGCCGTTACGCGCATTGCGACGTGCTTGTCGTCGGTGCCGGCGTGGCCGGTCTTTCGGCGGCATTGGCTGCGGCGCAGACCGGCGCCAAGGTCATCCTCTGCGACGAGCAGGCCGATGTCGGCGGCGCGCTGCGCTACGATAGCGGTGTGACGATCGACGGCCTTTCCGGCTACGAGTGGGCGCAGAAGACGGTTGCGGCTCTGAAGGCGATGGAGAATGTGCAGGTTCTGACCCGCACCACCGCGTTCGGCTATTACAACCACAATTTCGTCGGCCTTGCCGAGCGCGTGACCGACCATGTCGCCAACCCCAGCCGCCACCTGCCGCGCGAGCGTCTGTGGCAGTTGCGCGCCAAGCGCGTCATCCTCGCCAATGGCGCCATCGAGCGCCACATGGTGTTCCCGAACAACGACCGTCCGGGCATCATGCTGGCATCGGCCGCGCGCATGTATCTAAACCAGTACGGCGTTGCCGTCGGCCAGAAGGTCGGCGTCTACACCGCGCACGACTCCGCCTATGAGGCGGCCTTCGACCTGAAGCGCGCGGGCGTCGAGATCGCGGCGATCGTGGATTGCAGGCAGACGCCGGGTGCTGATGTTCTGGCCGAGGCCCGTTCGCTCGGCATCGATGTTCTCTCTGGCCAGTCGGTCGTCAACACATCCGGCAAGTTGCGCATTTCGTCGATGACGGTTGCCCGCAACGGTGGCGGCTCGCCTCGCAAGATCGCGGTCGATGCGCTGCTCGTTTCGGCGGGCTGGACGCCTTCGGTGCACCTGTTCTCGCAGTCTCGCGGCAAGGTGAAGTTCGAGCCAGAGACGCAGCGCTTCCTGCCCGGCACCTATGCCCAGGATTGCCTCTCCGTCGGCGCCTGCAACGGCACCGACGATCTGCAGCGCACCATCGAGGAATCGCTGGCGGCGGGCGAACTGATGGCGCAGGCTGCCGGCAAGACGGCGGCGGGCAAGATCAGCATCTCGGCCGAGCAGGCGCATCAGTGGACCGGCGGGATGATCGGTGCGGCCGAAGGGGCGGGTCCGGAGACCAGCGCCAAGGCTTTCATCGATTTCCAGCACGACGTCTGCGCCAAGGATATCCGCCTTGCCGTGCGCGAGGGGATGCACTCGATCGAGCACATCAAGCGCTTCACCACCAACGGCATGGCGTCCGACCAGGGCAAGCTATCCAACATGCACGGCTTGGCGATTGCCGCCGAGATGCTGGGCAAGGAGATCCCGCAGGTCGGTCTCACCACCTTCCGCGCACCTTATACGCCTGTCACCTACGGCACGCTGATCGCGCATTCGCGCGGCGAGCTGTTCGACCCGACGCGCAAGACGCCGCTGCACCAGTGGGAAGAAGCCCAGGGTGCGGTGTTCGAGGATGTCGGAAACTGGAAGCGTGCGTGGTTTTATCCGCGCGCCGGCGAAACCATGCACCAGGCGGTCGCGCGCGAATGCAAGACGGCGCGTGATGTGGCCGGCGTGTTCGATGCCTCGACGCTCGGCAAGATCGAGGTCGTCGGCCCTGACGCCGCCGAGTTCATGAACCTGATGTATACCAACGCCTGGGACACGCTGAAGCCTGGCAAGTGCCGCTACGGCATCATGACCCGCGACGATGGCTTCGTTTATGACGATGGCGTCGTCGGGCGCCTGGCTGACGATCGCTTCCACGTGACGACGACGACGGGCGGCGCGCCGCGCGTGTTGAACCACATGGAAGACTATCTGCAGACCGAATTCCCGCATCTGAAGGTGTGGCTGACGTCTGTGACCGAGCAGTGGGCGGTCATCGCCGTGCAGGGTCCGAAGGCGCGCGAGATCATCGCGCCGCTGGTAGACGGTGTCGACATCTCCAACGAGGCCTTCCCGCATATGAGCGTTGCCGAGTGCACGGTCATGGGCGTTCCGGCCCGTCTCTTCCGCGTGTCGTTCACCGGCGAAAGCGGCTTCGAAATCAACGTGCCGGCCGATTACGGCCAGTCGGTTCTCGAAGCCGTCTGGGCCAATGCCGAGCCGCTCGGCGCCTGCGTCTACGGCACCGAGACGATGCACGTTCTTCGCGCCGAAAAGGGCTACATCATCGTCGGCCAGGACACGGATGGTACCGTCACCCCTGACGATGCCGGCCTCAACTGGGCGGTATCGAAGAAGAAGACCGACTTCGTCGGCATTCGCGGCCTGAAGCGGCCGGATCTCGTCAAGGAAGGCCGCAAGCAGCTGGTCGGCCTCGTCACCAAGGATCCGATGCTGGTGCTCGAAGAGGGCGCGCAGATCGTCGCCAACCCGAACGAGCCGAAGCCGATGACGATGCTCGGCCACGTCACCTCGTCCTATTGGTCGGAAAATCTTGGGAAGTCGATCGCGTTCGCGCTGGTCGCCGGTGGCCGCAAGCGCATGGGCGAGACGCTCTACGTGCCGATGCCCGACAAGACGATCGCGGTCGAGGTGACGGATATGGTGTTCTTTGACAAGGAAGGAGGCCGCATCAATGGCTGATACGGCAGTTCGCACATCCGTTCTCACGGGCAAGCAGGGCGGCTCGGCCAGCGTACGGCTGACGGCGGCGCCCAATGCCACACGCGTGGCGCTTCGCGCACCGGCCGAGTCGCTCAAGGCGCTTTCCTCTGCGCTTGGCGTGACCGTGCCCAACGCACCGAAGACCTCTGGCCGCAAGGGCGGCCGCGCCGCCCTCTGGCTCGGCCCGGACGAATGGCTCGTCATCGACGAGAGCGGTGCAGACCTGATGAGCGCTCTCGCGAAGGCGGAAGTGCTTCATTCGGCAACCGACGTCTCACACCGCAACGTCGCGATCATCGTCTCCGGCCCGGGTGCCGAGACCACAATCTCCACCGGCTGCCCGCAGGACCTGTCGCTCGAGGCATTCCCCGTCGGCGCCTGCTCGCGCACGCTGTTCGGCAAGGCCGAGATCGTGCTCTTCCGCACGGAAGACGATACGTTCCGTGTCGAATGCTGGCGTTCGTTTGCGGATTTCGTGTTCGGCCTGCTGGCCGAGGGTGCCGAAGACGCGGCGCACTAAACGCTGGTGATCTGTAGTTTGTGATCGGGGACGGTGCTGTCGGTGCCGTCCCCGATTGTCTTTGCGTTGCGGGATCGCCGCGACTGATGCATCATCCACCCGCGGCGTTCGCTCCTTATTGGAGCTCTACAGGGCGGGGTGTCTTCCATGATGCTGCATCACGTTTCCATTGTCGTTACGGATCTCGGCCGGTCGGTCGCCTTTTATCGCGATGTTTTCGGCCTCGAGCAGATCGCGAGGCCGGCGTTCAGTTCTATCGGAGCATGGTTTGCCTGCGGGGCGCTGCAGGTTCACATGATCGTCAATCCGGCGGGAACCTTCCGGCGTGACGCGACCATCGACACCACCGACGGACATTTCGCGTTCCGCACGGATGACTTCGAGGGGTGTATTCAGGGGCTGATTGCCAAGGGCTTTCGCGAGGATGCGCCGGAGGGGGATCCCTGGCGACTGCGTCTCAGACGCGACGGGCCGGCGGGGTTTCCGCAAGCCTATCTGCTCGATCCCGATCGCAACATCGTCGAAATCAACGGGGCGCCGTAATCAGGCGTTGTGTGGCCGGTCCTTCGGATCGAACTGGATGATCGTGATCCATTTGGCGGTGAGTGCCGCTTTTCGCTCGTTTTCGATCTCGATCGTCACGTCATAGCTGGTCATCAGCATGCCGGCGCCGCGAAAGCGCGCTTCGGACAGAACGAAATGGCCGCGGATGCGGGAACCAACCTTCACCGGCGAGAGAAAGCGGATGTTCTCGAAGCCGTAGTTGATGCCCATCGTCTGCTCGCGGATTCTCGGCAGGCAGTTGTAGTTCATCGTCGAAAGCAGCGAGAGAGTCAGGAAGCCATGGGCGATGGTCCCGCCGAACGGGCTTTCGGCCGCGCGCACCGGATCGACGTGGATGTACTGGTGATCGTCCGTCGCATGGGCGAAAGCGTCGATCATCGTCTGGTCGACAAGAATCCAGTCCGAGAGGCCGGTTTCGGTGCCGACCAGTTCCCTTACGTCTGCAAGCGAGATTTCCTTGACCATTGATTCCCCGTGAGAAAGCTGCGACCAACAGCCTTACGACTGGTTTGTGACGATTGCGATAAGGATTTTGATATCTGGACGGTGAGGCTCAATTTTCCAGATAGAATGAAACTGAACGTGGCGGGACGGTGGTTTGCGCTGCTGCTTTCTTCTCTCCTGTCGCCGTCAGCTGGCGCCAGGCAGCGGGGCGCGGCCCCGGCAGAGAGAAGGTTTGTGCAACCTCGGATCGATTGAAGAGGACGGCGATCCGCACCGTCTTTCGGCTGCTGTTGTCTGTCGTCGAAAGGATCATGCCCAGCGTCGCGAAATCAGGCGTTTCCCAATCGGAAACGGTCATCGGCTGGCCCGACGGCACGATCCAGGCGACATCGCCGTCGCCGGAAAGAAACGTCGCCTGCGAAAACACGCTGAAACGCTTGCGGAGTGCGGAGACAAAGGCGGTGTGGGCGATCAGCTCATCGTCGAGCGCCGACCAGTCGACCCAGGTTATCTCGTTGTCCTGGCAATAGGCATTGTTGTTGCCGCGCTGCGAGCGGCCACCTTCATCGCCGGCCGTTAACATGACGCTGCCGCGGGTGACGAAGAGCGTGGAAAGCAGCGCCTTCACGTCGTCTCGGCGCCTGGCGATGATATCGGGATAGCGGGTGTCGCCCTCGACGCCATTGTTCCACGAGTGGTTCTCGTTGTGACCGTCCCGGTTTTCCTCGCCGTTCGCCTCGTTGTGCTTGCCGCTATAGGAAACGAGGTCCTTCAGCGTGAAGCCGTCGTGGGCGGCAAGGAAGTTGACACTGCGCGTCGCAGCGCCGCCGTTGCGCGAAAAGATATCGGAGGAGCCTGCCAGTGCTGTGGCCAGCGATCCCGTCTTGTAGGCGTCGCCGCGCCAGTAGCAGCGAAGGTCATCGCGGACGCGGTCGTTCCACTCGAGGAAAGGCGGCGGGAAGTTGCCGAGCTGGTAGCCCCCGGGGCCGATGTCCCATGGTTCGGCAATCATGACCCGGTCGGCAAGAACATCGTCGGCGAGAATGGCGGTCAGCGTCTCGCCATGGCCCTCAAAACCGTTGGCAGTACGGCCGAGAACCGGCGCGAGGTCAAAGCGGAATCCGTCAATGCCGGCGCCGAGCACGAAATGGCGCAGGCTGTCGATGATCAGCTGCCTGATGTAGGGATGGTCGCAGGCGACGGTGTTGCCGGTGCCGGTGTCGTTGATCAGTTCGCCCGGGCGATGCTGGGCATGGCGATAGAAGCACAGATTGTCGAGACCGCGCAGCGATAGCGTGCTGCCGTACCGGTCGCTTTCGCCGGTGTGGTTGAACACAAGGTCGAGGATCACGCCGATGCCCTCAGCGTGAAGCTTGGCAACGGTGTCGCGCAGTTCCGCCATGCCGCCCGGCACGAGGCGTGGATCAAGCGCCATGAACGCGATGGGGTTGTAACCCCAGCCGTTGTGCAGAGCGAGCGGCGGCAGGTGCCGTTCGTCGATCCATGCGGTGATCGGCATCAGCTCGATGGCATCGACGCCTATGCGCTTGAGATGGCTGACGACGGCGGGATGCGCCAGTGCCGAGACGGTGCCGCGCTGAGCCTCCGGCACATCAGGATGGAGCATGGTGAAGGGGCGGACCGCGACTTCGTAGATGAAGCCGCCGGGCTTGAAGAGCGGTTTCTGTGGCGTGACAGGCGTATCGCGGGTGACAATCGCCTTCGGCACGAGATGCCGCGTCTCCTCACCGAAGACACCGAGTAGGGGATCATACCGGAATGGCCGGTCGAGTTCCTTTGCATAGGGGTCGACCAGGAGCTTCGCAGGATCGAACCAGAGGCCGTTGTCGGGGGCGTAGATCCCCTCGGCGCGGTAGCCGTAGCGAGCGCCCTGTTTCAGGCCGTCGACGAAGAGGCGGTGGACATGATCGTCATCACGCGCCATCGGCAGGCGCGTGAATTCCTTGTCGTCGTCATCGAAGAGGCAAAGCTCGATCTGTCCTGCGTGGTGTGACCAGACGGCAAAATCGACGCCGGTCTCGAAGATCACCGCTCCGCCTTGCCCCGATTGTTTTGCCGCCATGGTGCTCCGGTCAGGTTATGACGGAAGGGGCATCGCGCCCCGTGCGGCTGCGAATATCGGCGATGGCCTCGGCCGCGACGATCAGATCGGCAAGCGCTTCCTGTGTCTCGATGTTGTGAAGGGTCGAATCCGGTTCGTAGCGCTCGATGTAGACGCGCAGCGTCGCACCCGAGGTGCCGGTACCGGACAGGCGGAAGACAACACGGGAGCCGCCTTCGAACATGACGCGGATGCCCTGATGCTCGCTGACCGACTTGTCGACCGGATCGTGGTAGGCGAAATCGTCCGCCTTCTCGACCTTCAGCGGTCCGAAGGTCTTGCCGGGCAGGCTCGCCAGCTGGTCGCGCAGGTTGGCGATCAGGCCGTTTGCGGCGTCCGTGTCCACGCCTTCGTAGTCGTGACGCGAATAGTAGTTGCGGCCGTAGGTCTGCCAATGCTGGGTGACGATGTCCTGAACGCTCTCGCCGCGCACCGCCAGGATGTTCAGCCACATCAGAACCGCCCAGAGGCCGTCCTTTTCGCGCACGTGGTTGGAGCCGGTGCCGGCGCTTTCCTCGCCACAGATCGTTGCCATGTTGGCGTCGAGCAGGTTGCCGAAGAACTTCCAGCCGGTGGGCGTCTCGTACATGCCGATGTTGCGCTTCTCGGCGACGCGATCGGCGGCACCCGAGGTCGGCATGGAGCGGGCGATGCCGGTCAGACCGCCGGAGTAGCCCGGCGCCAGGTGTGCGTTGGCGGCGATGATTGCCAGGCTGTCGGATGGCGTGACGAAGATCCCGCGACCGATGATGAGGTTACGGTCGCCGTCGCCGTCTGACGCTGCGCCGAAATCGGGCGCGTCGTCGCCCATCATCTCGTCGTAGAGTTCCTTGCAGTGAACGGGGTTCGGATCCGGATGGTGGCCGCCGAAATCGGGCAACGGCATGAAGTTGCGGACCGAGCCGGACGGGGCGCCGAGGCGGTTTTCAAAGATTTCCTTGGCGTAGGGGCCGGTGACGGCGCTCATGGCATCGAACGCGATGCGGAAACCGAGACTAACAAGATTGCGGATCGCCGTGAAGTCGAACAACTCTTCCATCAGAGCCGTATAGTCTTCGACCGAGTCGAGAACCGCAAGCATCATGCCGCCCGGCAGTTCGTCCTTGCCGATGCGGTCAAGGTTGACGTCGGGGAAGTCGGCGATCTTGTAGCTGTCGATCACCTTGGTGCGCGCATAGATCGCGTCGGTGATCTTTTCCGGTGCAGGGCCGCCATTGCTGATGTTGTACTTGATGCCGAAGTCTTCGGTCGGGCCGCCGGGATTATGGCTGGCCGAGAGAATGATGCCGCCGAAGGCCTTGTACTTGCGGATGACGTGGGACGCCGCCGGCGTCGACAGGATGCCGCCCTTGCCGACGATCACCTTGCCGAAGCCATTGGCCGCGGCCATCTTGATCGCCTTCTGGATGACTTCCTTGTTGTAGTAGCGCCCGTCGCCGCCGATGACGAGGCACTTGCCCTGGTAGCCTTCCAGCGAATCGAAGATCGACTGGATGAAGTTCTCGGCGTAATTCGGCTGCTGGAATACGGGAACTTTCTTGCGAAGGCCCGAGGTTCCGGGCTTCTGATCCTGGTAAGGCGTGGTGGGTACGGATTTATTCATTTTCTGTCACTTGCCTTTCGGGGCGAGGCTTGAATAGAGGGCAGCATAGCGCTCGGCGCTCTTCTCCCACGAAACATCCGATTTCATGCCCTGCTTTTGCAATTGGGTCCAGACTTTTTGATCGGTGTAGAGATGTAGCGCGCGCCGGATAGCCTGCAACAGACTTGCTGCAGTCACTGGAGCAAATTGTATCCCGGTTGCCACTTTGGCCGCAAGAGCAGCGTGATTGGCATCGATGACGGTGTCTGCGAGGCCGCCCGTATGTGCCACGATGGGAACGCAACCATAGCGCAGCCCGTAAAGCTGCGTCAGGCCGCAAGGCTCGAAGCGGGAGGGGATGATGATCGCATCGCTGCCGGCCTGCATCAGGTGCGACATCGGTTCGTTGTAGCCGATGGAGACGCCGATTCGGCCGGGATGGCGGGCGGCGGCGGCGAGCAGCGAACCTTCGAGCGCCGGGTCGCCGGAGCCGAGGATCGCGAGCTTGCCGCCCATCGCGACGATCTCGTCGGCGGTGGCCGCGATCAGATCCATCCCCTTCTGCCAGGTCAGGCGGCTGATGATGCAGAAGATCGGGGCGTTGTCGTCGTGCAGGCCGAAGAACTCGGAAATCGCCAGACGATTGGCGGCGCGGTTCTTGAGCGTTGCCCCGGTGTAGTGGGTGTGGACGACAGGATCGGTTGCCGGGTTCCACACGTCGGCGTCGATGCCGTTGACGATGCCGTGCAGCGCATCGATGCGGCTTGCGATGACGCCCTCAAGCCCCATGCCGAACTCCGGGGTCAGGATCTCGCCTGCATAGGAAGGGCTGACGGTGGTGATGGCGTGGGCGGTCTTGAGGCCACCCTTGAGGAAGCCGATATGCCCATAATACTCGATCGCATCGACCGAGAAGGCCTGCGGCGGCAAACGCAGCCCGGAGAAGATTTCGGCGCCGAACTGGCCCTGGAAGGCAATGTTGTGGATGGTCATGACGCTCGGCAGCTCCGGCGTCGGGTAGTAGCGCATGTAGACGGGAGTCATGGCGGCCTGCCAGTCGTGCGCATGCACGATGTCGGGGCGCCATCCGGGCATCAGGCCGGCGGCGATTTCGGCGCCGGCCAGCGACAGGGCCGCGAAGCGCCGCCAATTGTCGGTATAATCCCGTCCGGTCGGATCGAGATAGGGGCCACCGGATCTGTCGTAGTAGGCGGGGGCATCGAGCACGAGGATATCCAGACCCTCGTGCCGGATTTCCAGCACCGTCGCGGGCTCACCCAGGAGGTCATCGAACTGCAATCTGACGACCGGGTCGCGAATGGCCTTCATAACGGCGGGGTAGCCGGGCATGAGGGTCTTCATCTCGACGCCAAACGGCTTCAGCGCAATCGGTAGGGCGCCGGCCACGTCGGCCAGCCCTCCTGTCTTGACCAGTGGGAAGACTTCGGACGAAACCGAAAGAACTTTCATCTGTCACATATCCAGCTTGTCGATCATTGGCTGCGTGATGAGGCAAATGCCGCCTTCGCTTCGGCGGAAACGCTTCGCATCGAGCTCCGGATCCTCGCCGACGATCAGCCCTTCGGGGATGATGACGCCGTGGTCGATCACCACGTTGCGGAGCTGCGCGTGCCGGCCGATCTTGACGCTCGGCAGCACGACGGCGCCTTCCAGCTTGGAGTAGGAGTTGGCGCGCACGCCGGTGAACAGAAGGCTGTTGTTCAGCGTCGCGCCTGAAATGATGCAGTCGCCGGCGACGACGGAAGAGGTTGCCGAGCCACGGCGATTTTCGTCGTCATGGACGAACTTCGCCGGCGGTGAAATCTCAGCATAGGTCCAGATCGGCCAGGACTTGTCGTAGATGTCGAGCTCCGGGACGATTGCCGTGAGGTCGATGTTTGCCTGCCAGTAGGCATCGATCGTTCCGACGTCACGCCAGTAGGGTTCATGCTCGAAGTCGGAGCGGACGCAGGAATTGGCGAAGCGATGGGCGATCGCCTTACCGTTCTTGACGATATAGGGGATGATGTCCTTGCCGAAATCCTTGCTCGAGTTCGGGTCGGCCGCATCGCGACGCAATGCCTCGATCAGGAACTTGGTGTGGAAGACGTAGATGCCCATTGAGGCCAGCGCAAAGTCCGGCTTGTCGGGCATGCCGGGCGGGTTGGCGGGCTTTTCGATGAAGTCGATGATCCGGTCGTTCTGGTCGACGTGCATGACGCCGAAGCCGACGGCCTCCATGCGCGGCACTTCCAGGCAGCCGATGGTCACGTCAGCGCCGGAATCGACATGCTGCTGCAGCATGTACTCGTAGTCCATCTTGTAGATGTGGTCGCCGGCGAGGATGACCATGTATTCCGGGCCGTAAGGCTCGATGATATCGATGTTCTGATAGACCGCGTCGGCGGTGCCTTCGTACCACTGCGTTTCCGAGACGCGCTGCGAGGCCGGCAGAATGTCAAAGCTCTCGTTTCGCTCGGGGCGGAAGAAGTTCCAGCCGCGCTGCATGTGGCGGATCAGCGAGTGAGCCTTGTACTGGGTGGCGACGCCGATGCGGCGGATGCCTGAATTGAGCGCGTTGGAGAGCGCGAAATCGATGATGCGCGACTTGCCTCCGAAATAGACCGCGGGCTTGGCACGGCGGTCGGTGAGTTCCTTCAGGCGGCTTCCCCGGCCGCCGGCGAGAACATAGGCCATTGCATCGCGGGCAAGTGGCTGAATGCGTTTTTCTACCATTTTTATCCTCCCACCAGTCTTCAAGTCTCAGGTTCAAGCATGATTGTCGCCAGCGGCGGCAAGGTAATCGATGCGGCGATGCTTCCGCCGGCGTTGACCGCCTGTACGCGCCCGCCGTTGCCCTTGCCGCTGCCGCCATAGATATCGGCATCCGTGTTCAGGATCTCGCGCCAGCGGCCCTCGGTGGGCAGCTTCACGGCGTAGTTTTCGCGATAGACGGGCGTCAGGTTTGTGATCACCGCGACCGGCTTCTCCCCCGGCGCCTTGCGCAGCCACGCAAAGACCGAATTTTCATGGTCGTCGGCGATCAGCCATTCGAAGCCATCGCCTTCGCAGTCGCGGGCGTGCAGGGCCGGCTTGCTGCGGTAGGTGAAGTTGAGGTCGCGTACGAGGCGGCGCATGCCCTCATGCATCCTGTACTGCAGCAGGTTCCAGTCGAGCGAGCCTGCTTCGCTCCATTCGCTCCACTGCGCGAATTCCTGCCCCATGAAGAGCAGCTTCTTGCCCGGATAGCCCCACATGAAGGCGTAGTAGGCGCGCAGGTTGGCGAATTTCTGCCAGTCGTCGCCGGGCATCTTGGCGATCAGCGATCCCTTGCCGTGCACGACTTCGTCGTGGGACAGAGGCAGCACGAAGTTTTCCGAATAGGCATAGAGCAGTCCGAAGGTCAGCTCGTTGTGGTGATGCTTGCGATGGATCGGCTCGCGGCTCATGTAGCTCAGCGTGTCGTGCATGAAGCCCATGTTCCACTTGAAGCCGAAGCCAAGCCCGCCTTCATGGACCGGCTGCGAGACCTTCGGCCAGGAGGTCGATTCCTCCGCGATCGTCATCACACCCGGGTGTTCGGAATAGATGCGGGTGTTCATCTGCTGCAGGAAGCGGACGGCCTCGAGATTCTCGTTGCCGCCGTACTCGTTCGGGATCCACTCGCCGTGTTTGCGGGAGTAGTCGAGGTAGAGCATCGAAGCTACGGCATCGACGCGCAGGCCGTCGAGATGGAACTTTTCGGCCCAGTAGAGCGCGTTGTTGACGAGGTAGGACACGACTTCGGTGCGGCCGAAATTGTAGATCGCCGTGTTCCAGTCGGGGTGGAAGCCCTTGCGTGGGTCCTCGTGCTCGTAAAGCGCGGTGCCGTCGAACCAGCCGAGGCCGTGTTCGTCCGTCGGGAAATGCGCCGGCACCCAATCGAGGATGATGCCGATGCCGACCTTGTGGGCGCCGTTGACGAAACGGGCAAAACCCTCCGGCTCGCCGAAGCGGGCGGTGGGTGCATAGAGGCCCGTCGTCTGGTAGCCCCAGGACGGATCATAGGGATGCTCGGTGATCGGCAGGAATTCGATATGGGTAAAGCCCATGTCGACGCAGTAGGGGATCAGCCGCGAGGCGAGCTCATCCCAGGATAGGAACGAACCGTCGTTACGGCGCTGCCAGGAGCCGGCATGCACCTCGTAGATCGAGATCGGCTGGCGGCGCTTGTCGGTCTCGCTCCAGTGCTTGAGGTGGGCTTCGTCTTCCCAGTCCTGCAGCAGTTCGGAGGTGGTGACGGAGGCCGTCTTCGGACGCAGTTCACTGCGCCTGGCAAAGGGATCAGCCTTCAGCGGCAGAAGCACGCCGTTCTGGCCGCGGATCTCGAACTTGTAGGCGACGCCGGTGGGGACGTCGGGCGCGAATATCTCCCAGATGCCGGCGCCAGAGCGGAAGCGCATGACATGGCGGCGGCCATCCCAGTTGTTGAAATCGCCGACGACGGAGACGCGCTGTGCGTTCGGCGCCCAGACAGCGAAATGGATGCCCTGTGCACCCTCGTGCTTGATCCAATGCGCGCCCATCTTGTCGAAGAGGCGCAGGTCGGAGCCTTCGCGGGCGAAATAATCATCCATCGGTCCGAGAACGGGGCCGAAGCTATAGGGGTCGGTGACCGCCCACTCGGCATCGCCACGCTGCGCACGATAGCGCAACGCCTGCTGCTTCGACAAAGTCACGGGGCCTTCGAAGAAGCCGTCCTCATGTTTCCGGGCAAGTTCGCCGATGACGCTGCCATCCAGCGTCATTGCCGTCACTTCTTCCGCGCCGGGAATGAAGCATCGCGCGACATAGCCGTCACCGGACTTGTGGACGCCCAGGACCGCAAAGGGATTTGAATGCGAACCGGCGAGGATTGCCGCTATCTCGTCTGCCGAAATGTCCCGGGGAAGCTTGCCTTCAGGAGTGGCTTTCGGCGTTTTCATCCGGCTCTCCAGATTTCCTTGGCATACTGCCGGATCGTGCGATCGGACGAGAACCAGCCCATGCGTGCAGTGTTGCGGATGGTCTTTTCGTACCAGGCCGGCGTATCCGTCCAGATCTGGTCGACCTCGCGCTGGGCCTGGGCATAGGCGTCGAAATCGGCGGCGACCATGAACCAGTCATGGGCATAGATGCCGTCGATCAGCTCGGAATAGCGGTTGCGGTCATCCGGAGAGAAGACGCCGGAGCCGATGGCCGAGAGCGCCTGCGACAGCTCGTGCGAGGCCTCGATGATGGCGCGCGGATTGTGGCCGTCGGTGCGCAGATTGGCGACCTCGTCGGCGCGCAGGCCGAAAATCTTGATGTTGTCCTCGCCGACATTGTCGCGCATTTCGACATTGGCGCCATCGAGCGTGCCGATGGTGAGCGCGCCGTTGAGCCCGAACTTCATGTTGCCGGTGCCCGACGCTTCCATGCCGGCGGTCGAGATCTGTTCGGAAAGATCGGCGGCCGGTACCATGACCTCGGCGAGCGTGACGTTGTAGTTCGGCACGAAGACCACCTTGAGCAGGCCGCGCACGGCCGGGTCGTTGTTGATGGTGCGGGCAACGTCGTTGATCAGCTTGATGATCAGCTTGGCGTTGTGATAGCTCGGCGCCGCCTTGCCGGCGAACAGCTTCACGCGCGGTACCCAGTCGAGCTCGGGACGCGAGCGGATCTGGTCGTAGAGCGCGACCGCCTCGATGACGTTCAGGAGCTGGCGCTTATATTCGTGGATGCGCTTGATCTGGATGTCGAACATCGCCGACGGATCGATCTTCACGCCCATGCGCGATGCAACCAGATTGGCGAGCGCCACCTTGTTGTTCCGCTTGACGGCGGCGAACTTCTCCTGGAAGGCGCTGTCGGTTGCGAATTTGTCGAGCGCACGCAGCTTTTCGGCGTCGTCGAGGAAATCGTCGCCGATCGCCTCGCGGATCAGGCCGGTCAGGCCCGGATTGCACTGCTGCAGCCAGCGGCGCGGGGTGATGCCGTTGGTCTTGTTGTTGATGCGGTCGGGATAGAGCTTGTGCAGGTCGGCGAAGACGGTGACCTTCATCAGGTCGGTGTGGAGCGCCGAGACGCCGTTGATCGAATGCGAGCCGACAAAGGCGAGGTTGCCCATGCGCACGCGGCGGCTGCCGCCTTCCTCGATCAGCGAGATCGAGCGGATTTCGGTGTCGGAGAAGTTCTTGGTCTTGCGGGCCTCGAGCAGAACCTTGGCGTTGATCGCGTAGATGATCTGCATGTGGCGCGGCAGGAGACGCTCGAACAGCGGCACCGGCCAGCTTTCCAGCGCTTCGGGCAGAAGCGTGTGGTTGGTGTAGGCGATGGTGCCGCGGGTGATGTCCCAGGCCTGGTCGAACTCCAGCCCGTGCACGTCGCAGAGCAGGCGCATCAGTTCGGCGATGGAAACGGCCGGATGGGTGTCGTTGAGCTGAATCGCCACCTTGTCCGGCAGCGAGGTGAAATCGTCATATTGCTGAAGGTGGCGGCGCAGGATGTCCTGCAGCGACGCCGATGAGAAGAAGAACTCCTGGCGGAGGCGCAGCTCCTGGCCGGCGGGCGTTGCATCGGCAGGATATAGAACGCGTGTCAGGCTTTCGGCCTTGTTGCTCTCGCGCAGTGCGCCGATATGGTCGCCGGCATTGAAGGCATCGAGCAGGATCGGGTCGATCGGCTGCGCAGACCAGAGGCGCAGCGTGTTGACGCGCTTGCCGCGCCAACCGACGACAGGCGTGTCGAAGGCAGCAGCGATGACGCGCTCGGCGGGCTTCCACACATAACGCGGCTCGCCATCGGCTCCGGTCACGACATCGACGCTGCCGCCAAAGCCGATCTCATAGGCGCTTTCCCGGCGCTCAAATTCCCACGGGTTGCCGTGGGCGAGCCAGCTTTCCGGCAGCTCCACCTGCCAGCCATCGGCCAGCTGCTGGCGGAAGAGGCCGTGGACATAGCGAATGCCGTAGCCATAGGCCGGAACGTCGACGGTTGCCATCGATTCCATGAAGCAGGCGGCGAGGCGTCCAAGGCCACCGTTGCCGAGTGCCGCATCGGGCTCCAGGCCGGCGATGACCGCCACGTCGACGCCGAGCGAGGCCAACGCGTCGCGCACCTCTTCCATCAGGCCGAGGTTCGACACGGCGTCGCGCATCAGGCGGCCGATAAGGAATTCGAGGGATAGATAATAAACGCGCTTGTCGCCGGTGGCGTAAACCTTGCGGGTCGACTCCATCCACTTGTCGATGATCCGGTCGCGGATCACGAGAATGGTGGCCGTCAGCCAGTCATGCGGCTTTGCGACCTTGGCATCCTTGCCGATGCGATAGGTCAAGCGTTCGATGATTTCTTCTGCGAGGATTTCGGGCTTGGAACTGCGGGGCGCGGGGGAGGGAATACTCGGCTTCGCAACGGTGTTCATCGTCAGTCCTCGCCAATTGTTATTGGGTTTCAGTAACTTAAGTCGACTTCAATCGATTAGTCTTACGCACTAAAGACGCAGTTTATGCACCGTTACTACGCAGTTGCAACAAAGGAATTGTGCAAACGAAAAAAATGGCCAAGCCCGGCGAGACTTCGCTGAAAGGACTTGATTTCAATCGGTTTTCCGATTTTGATGCGCGGGATTTGCAAAACAACGAAAAGCCGCTCCGGTTTGTTCCGGAGCGGCTTTTTTGTTGTTCTCGATGGCGCCGGTTAGTTGATCAGGCGCGTCGTCTGGTTGGCTGCCTTCGCGCCGATCTTTTTGAAGGCGCTGAGCAGATCGGCCATGCTTTCGGCTGCGAAATAGTGTGACGCGTCGGTTGCGCAATACTTCAACAGTGCCTGCCCGGTTGCCGGCGCCATGAAGGCGACGGTGTAGATCTCGATGCTGTCGGCCTTGGCCTTGTCGCATGTCGCCTTGGTCAAGGTGTCGTAGGAGCGACCGCCGGAGGAGTCATCGTTGTTGTCACCGTCTGTCATGAAGACGATGTACTTCTTGGGCGTCTGCCCTGTCTTGGCCTGGTGCAGGGCGTTTTCGTTGTCGTTTCCGGCGCTGTTTTTGGCGATCAACGACGTATAGGCCGTGTTCATCGCGCCGCTGGAGTTCGTGCCGTTTGCCGCAGAAAGTGCGTTGACATAGGTTGTTACCGCGCTGGTGCCCCAGGCAAGCTTGCTCGCCGTGTACTCCTTGATATCATAGGAAACGGCGCCGGTGCGGGCATAGATATGCGTGGGATCTGCGGTGTTCAGCTGGGTCGTGAGGCTGCCCACCGCCAGCTTTAGTGCTTCGATCTTGGTGTAGTAGTTTGTTTCCGTTTTCGTGCCAGTGGCCTGCCGTGTTCCCGTACAGGTTTTCGGTTTCTTTTGGGTGCCGCAATCATAGGTATATGTTTCGGTGTAGGTATATTGGGAGGTTTTGGTCGGCTGCTCGGCGTTGACCGTCGAGGTCGGATCCGCCATCGATCCGGATTTGTCGAGCGCCAGGAACATGGAGACAGAGCCCTGCGTTTCGGAATACCCGCTTGCCGTCTGGCTCGATGCGCTGATGGTGGCCGTCTTGAAACCGGCGACCTGTGCCAGGCCGCTCAACGACATGCTGTAGTTCGTTGACACCGAGACGCTGTAGCTCGTCGCGCTGCCCGATGTGGTCTGGGTCGCCGTTGTGGTCGTTGCGTCCTTGAGTGCGGTCGTATCGCCGAGATAGTTTGCCATCTGGCCGCCCACGAAGTCCTTGGCAAAGGCTGCGGCGCCCGTCGTGGTGATCTTCCCGTCGGCGAGAGCCGATGCCGTTGCAAGCGCGGCCGAATCCGCTGCATCCTGCAACTGCCGCTTCGACATCGCCGTGTTGGAGATGTCGACCGCAACGCTTGCGGCGCCGATGGCCACCGGCATGATGATTGCCGTCATCATCGCGAAGTTGCCGCCGCGGTCCTTCAGCAGTCGAGAAATTTCGTCCTTTAGAGAATGCAAGGTGCGCATCATGTTCACCTGAGGGTTTGCCCAAAACGATGATCAAATTTATGCGCCGCATTTATTGAGAACCCTGTTACGCTTTCACTAGAATTCTAATGAATTGTCGCTTTCCTGCGCGGATCCGGTGCTAACGGCTCGCTTTTCGCCGATGCAGCCGCGGTGTTCGTTGCCGCGGTCGGGTTCTCCCGCCTATTTTTTCGCAAGCACAGCGTCCTTGTCAGGGAAGCGGGATCACATCCACCGCCTGGACGGCGCGCTGGCCGCCGTAGCTCTTCAGCACGCCGATAACAGGGGCCACGTCGGCGTAGTCGCGGCCGTAGCCGACGACGATGTGGTCGGTTCCGGCAGGGATGTTGTTGGTCGGATCGAGTTCCACCCAGCCGAGCGTCTTGCCGCACCAGACCCGCACCCAGGCATGCATCGCATCGGCGCCTTCGAGCCGTTCCTTGCCGGGTGGAGGGATGGTGCGCAGGAAGCCGGAGACGTAGCCCGCGGGAATGCCGAGGCTGCGCAGCGCCAGAATCATCACGTGGGCGAAGTCCTGGCAGACGCCGCGCTTCAGCCGGAATGCCTCAAGTGGGGTCGTGTCGACGGTCGTCGCGTCGGAATCATAGGTGAACTCAGTGTGGATCAGCGCGCAGAGGGCGGTGGCGATCTGCAAGACAGTAAGAGATGGGCCGAGCGCGCTCCTGGCATATTCGGAGATCGCCGGCGTCTCGATCAGCCGGGGACTGTTGCCGAGAAAATGGTGCGGCGAGCCGGCTTTCAGCGACCATACGCCGGCAACTTCGTCGGCCAGACGCGAGAGTTCGGGCGAGAAATCGGCGGCGATCGAGTGGCTCTCGACCTGCACGCGGGCCTGCATGCGGATGTCCAGCTTCTCATGCGGCGCACGCACCATGAAAGCGGTCGCCGGATGTTCGAAGAAATCGACGAAATGCGATTGCTCGTCCGGCGTCGGCGAAACCTTGATGGAACCGGCGATCAGCCGCTGGCGGTCGGGCAACGACAGCGGCATCAGCCGCATGATGTGACGCGCGCCCGATGCCGGCGTGTCGTAGATGTAACCCATGTGCAGCGAGAGATCGTATAACACGGGATTTATCCGAGGTAGGTTCGCGCGAGAAGATCGGAAAGCTGCTCCAGCTCGTGCTCGAGCCGGCGATAGACATCGCCGTTCATCGCTTCCGGCGTCATCACGGCGAGGCCGGAGTGCAGGCGCGTCGCTTCGCGGTAGAATGGTGACATCTGGCCGTTCACGAAGGCATTCGGCAACTGCTCGACCTCGTGGTGGATCTCGTTCATCTGGAAGAGGATCGAGCGCGGGTTGAGTGGGTCGAGCGCCAGCAGATCGGTCACCGTCAGCGGCGCGGTGTTGACGTTGTAGCGGCGGCGATGGGTCATGACGCTGTCGCCGATCTCAAGCAGCATGTCGAGAGCGCCATCCGGGGCGTCTGCGCCTGACATGTGGCCGAGCAGGCGGGTCATGTGCAGGCCGCGTTCGATATGGCGGCCCAGCGACAGGAAGCGCCAGCCGGTGAAGCGGTACATGTTTTCGTGTACGAGGCCGGCGAAGCCCGCAAGCTTGCGCAGCAGGATCGTCATCGCATGGCTGGCGTCGTCGCCGGGCGACACGGTGCTGTGGAAGCGGCGCGCGGTCTTGGCCAGATCCGTCAGCGCCAGCCAGCCATCCGGCGAGAAGCGGTCACGGATGTTGCTGGCGGAGTAGACGGCGCTGTCGATGTTGCGCAGCAGCGTTTCCGGCACGGCGTCTTCGGTATCGATATCGACTGCAGCGAGGTAGGCCGAGACGTCGGCCAGAAGCGGCTGGTTCGGATCGGCAGCTTCGGCGAAGCGGGCGTGCCAGGCGCGCAGGATACGCAGCGCCCCTTCGGCGCGCTCGATGTAGCGTCCGAGCCAGAACAGGTTGTCGGCCGCGCGGCTCGGCAGGCTGCCCGGCATGTTGCGGGTAAAGGTGCTCTCGGCGGGAAGCAGCGTGTGGCGCTCGACCGGCTTGTCGCTGACGATCCAGACGTCGGCGGCGGCGCCACCCGATTGCATGGCAATCGCGGCAACATCGTCGCTGCCGCCGATGCGGGCAAAGCCGCCCGGCATGATCTGCCAGCCGTTGGCCGTTCTTGCCGCGAAAACGCGCAGCGACATCGGGCGCGGGGTCAGCTTGCCGCCGATCCAGGCCGGCGTGGTCGACAGTGTGACCGCCTCCTGGCCGACCAGTTTCTGGCCGTCGGAGTTCAGCCATTCGCTGATCGAATCCTTGGCGGTGGCGCGCAGCGCCGAACCGAGGACGGATTCGCCGTTGTCGTCGAAGAAAGGGGCGCGTGAATAGGCCGGGCCGATCACCATCTTTTCAATGCTGACGGCGACGTGTTCGCGCTCGCTTTTCTGACCGCACCACCACGTCGCGATCGATGGCATTTTCAGGTCTTCGCCGAACAGCTTGCGACAGATCGTCGGCATGAAGGCCAACAGGGCGCGCGTCTCGATGATACCGCTGCCGAGCGCGTTGACGATGGTGACGCTTTCGGCGCGCAGTGCTTCGACGAGGCCGGGCGTGCCGATATGCGAATTCTGGTTGAGTTCCAGCGGGTCGGCATAGGCGGAATCGAGGCGGCGCCAGAGCACCGTGATGGGCTTCAGGCCGGATACCGTGCGCACCATGACCTTGCCGTTCACCACCGTCAGGTCTTCGCCTTCGAGCAGCATGAAGCCGAGATAGCGGGCGATATAGGCGTGTTCGTAATAGGTCTCGTTGGCAGGACCTGGCGTGAGCACGGCGATGCGGTCATCGCCGCTGTGCTTCATGCCCTGCAGCGCATCGCGGAAGGCGCCGAAGAAGGAGGCTAGCCTGTGGACTGGGGTCTCGGCGTAGATGTCGGAGAAGGCGCGGGTCGTCGCCACGCGGTTTTCCAGCGCGAAGCCGGCACCCGACGGCGCCTGTGTGCGATCCGCCAGAACCCACCAGTTGCCATCCGGCCCACGGCCGATCTCGAAGGCGCAGAAATGCAGATAGTGGCCGCCCGCCGGCGTCACACCGGCGACGGGACGCAGAAATTCCGGATTGGCGGCAACCAGCGCCGGAGGCAGGATGCCCTGTTCGATCAGCTGGTTGGGGCCGTAGAGATCGGCGACGATCGCCTCGAGCAGGTCGGCACGCTGAACGAGGCCGGCGGACAGGGTCTGCCACTCGCGCTCGTCGATCAGTACCGGAATATGCGAGAGCGGCCAGGCGCGCTCGGCGCTGCCGGTGCTGCCATAGGCGCGGTAGAAGACACCGGCGTCGCGCAGATAGCGGTCGGCGCGGGCGAAACGCTCGGTTAGATCCCGCTCCGGCATGCCGCTCAGGTGCGACATGAAGCGCTGCCACACGGGGCGGATGGCGCCGTTGTTGTCCACCATCTCGTCGGCAACGCCAGGCAGCGGGCGATAGCCAAGGACAGCATCGTTGCCGATCTGGTCCTTGATCTCGTGCCGCAGCTCTCTTGCCGGTTTCTTGCCCATGAAGCCCTAGTTCAAATTCCTGCCGGTCGTCTCAGGTCCAGCGTCAGCGGAAACTCCGGCGATCGTGTTTCCACCTGCGGGATATAGCCGCCCGATGTATGCCCCCATGGCTCGAATCGCGCCAGACGCCTAGCTTCGGCTTCGTTACCATTGACCGGGAAGGTGTCATAGTTACGCCCGCCCGGATGGGCAACATGATAGATGCAGCCGCCGATCGAACGCTTCGACCATGTATCATAAATGTCGAAGGTGAGCGGCGTGTTGACCGGCAGCAGCGGGTGCAATCCCGACGCCGGCTGCCATGCCTTGAAGCGGACGCCGGCGACCGAGACGCCAGCGGTGCCCGTCGGTGTCAGCGGCACGGTGCGGCCGTTGCAGGTGACGGTGTAGCGGGACGAATTGCTGGTCTCGAGCCTGACCTGCAGGCGCTCGACGGAGCTGTCGACATAGCGCACGGTGCCGCCGATCGCGCCTTCCTCGCCCATGACGTTCCAGGGCTCCAGCGCCTGGCGCAGCTCCAGCTTCGAGCCCTCGTATTCGACCTCGCCGCAGAAGGGGAAGCGGAATTCGAGCTGCGCCTTGAACCATTCCGGGCTGAGATCGAAGCCGTTCTGCTTGAGATCGGCGAGCACGTCCTGGAAATCCTGCCAGACGAAGTGCGGCAGCATGAAGCGGTCGTGCAGCGTGGTGCCCCAGCGCACGAAGCTGCCATCGGCGGGGTTCTGCCAGAAGCGGGCGATGAGGGCGCGGACCAGCAATTGCTGGGCGAGCGACATGCGCGCGTTCGGCGGCATCTCGAAGCCACGGAACTCGACGAGGCCGAGGCGGCCGGTCGGGCCATCGGGCGAAAACAGCTTGTCGATGCAGATCTCGGCGCGGTGGGTGTTGCCGGTGACGTCGATCAGCAGGTTGCGGAACAGGCGATCGGTAATCCAGGGCAGGGGCGTCGGTCCACGGCCGGGCGCGGGGATCTGGGCGAGCGCGGTTTCCAGCTCGTAGAGGCTGTCGTGGCGGGCCTCGTCGATGCGCGGCGCCTGGCTGGTCGGGCCGATGAACATCCCTGAAAACATGTAGGAGAGCGAGGGATGGCGCTGCCAGTGCAGCACCAGGCTCTTCAACAGGTCGGGACGGCGCAGGAACGGGCTGTCGCCGGGATTGGCGCCGCCGACCACCACATGGTTGCCGCCGCCGGTGCCGGTGTGGCGACCGTCGATCATGAACTTGTCGGCGCCGAGGCGCGACTGGCGGGCCTCTTCGTAGACGACGCTGGTGATCGCCACGCAGTCCTGCCAGTTGGAGGCCGGGTGGATGTTGACCTCGATGACGCCGGGGTCGGGCGCGACGCGGATGACGTTGATGCGCTCGTCCTGCGGCGGCGAGTAGCCCTCGATATGGACGGGCAGACCGAGTTCGGCGGCGGCGTTTTCGGCGGCCGCGATCAGCTCGAGATAGTCCTCGATGCGCTCGACCGGCGGCATGAAGACGCAAAGGCGGCCGTCGCGCGGCTCCACCGAGATGGCGGTGCGCACGGCGCCGCCGATCTCGCCCAGCGTCTGCTCGACGCGGCTCTGGCCGGCCTCTTCGCTATGGCGCGAGGCTTCCGGCATGGCGCGGCCCGAGGGCACGAAGACATCGGGCAGCGGCGTGCGGGGGATCGAGGGGTCGGCGGGGTGGATATAGGGGAAGCGGGCAGGCGGCACGTAGGGCAGGGTGCCGAGCGGCAGGCGGTAACCCACGGGGCTGTCGCCGGGGACGAGGAATATCTTGCCGCGACGGGTCTTCCACCGCTCGCTCATCCAGCGCTGGCCGGACGCCTTAGCGTTCCAGGCCTGGACGGGGAGGATATAGCCCGTCGGCGTCGTCAGGCCGCGTTCGAAGACGCGGGCGATGCGGTTGCGTTCTTCCGGGTCCTTGAGCTTGGAATTCGCCGGATCGACATTGTCAGGCAGGCTGCCTTCCTTGAGGATCCATTCGGCCGGGTCCTCGTAGGCCGGCAGCACCATGTCGGTGTCGATGGCGAGTTCGCGGGCGATGGCGCCGAGCAGGTTGGCGGCGTCGTCGGCCGCGACACCGGTGTCCTTGCCTTCGCCGGCAATGAGATCAGGATTGCGCCAGATCGGCTTGCCGTCCTTGCGCCAATAGAGCGAGAAGGTCCAGCGCGGCAGGCTCTCGCCGGGATACCACTTGCCCTGGCCGTAATGCAGGAAGCCGCCGGGGGCAAAGCGCTCGCGCAGCTTGCGGATCAGGATATCGGCCTTCTCGCGCTTGGTCGGGCCGACGGCCTCGGTGTTCCATTCGGCGGATTCGAAATCGTCGATCGACACGAAGGTCGGCTCGCCACCCATGGTGAGGCGGACATCTTCTGCCTGCAGGATGCTGTCGACCTTGGCGCCCAGCGCGTTGAGCTCGTCCCAGCTGTCGTCGGAGAAAGGCTTGGTGATGCGCGGATGTTCGGCGACGCGCGTGACCTTCATGTCGAAGGCGAATTCGGTGTTGGCGTGGCCGTAGAGCGCGCCGGAGATCGGGGCGGCGTTGCCATAATGCGGCGTGGCGGCAAGCGGGATGTGGCTTTCGCCGGTCAAGAGGCCCGAGGTCGGGTCGAGGCCGATCCAGCCGGCGCCGGGGATGTAGACTTCCGCCCAGGCGTGGAGATCGGTGAAATCGACCTCGGTGCCGGAGGGGCCGTCGAGCGCCTTCAGATCCGGCGTGAGCTGGATAAGATAGCCGGAGACGAAGCGGGCGGCAAAGCCGAGATTGCGGAGGATCTCGACTAGGAGCCAGCTACTGTCGCGGCAGGAGCCGAGCGCCAGCTTCAGCGTCTCCTCCGGCGACTGCACGCCGGGCTCCATGCGGATGACATATTCGACGTCATTCTTCAGCCGGGCATTGAGGCCGACGATGAAATCGGTGGTGCGCATCGGCGTGCGGTCGATGCCCGAGAGATAGGCAGCCAGCGCCGGCTCCACCGGCTGCGGCTGCATGTAGATCTTCAGGTCGTCCCTGACCTCCTCGGGATAGGAGAAGGGCCACATTTCGGCGCTCTCCTCGATGAAGAAATCGAAGGGGTTATAGACCGTCATGTCGGCGACGAGATCGACCTCGATCTTGAACTCGGTCACCGGGTCGGGGAAGACGTAGCGGGCCAGATAATTGCCGTAGGGATCCTGCTGCAGGTTCACGAAGTGGTTTGCCGGCGAGACCTTCAGCGAATGGCTGATCACCCGCGTCTTGGAATGCGACGCGGGCTTGAGGCGGATGATCTGGGGCCCGAGGCGGACCGGCTTGTCGTATTTGTAATGCGTCAGGTGATAGATGCTGGCTTTGATCGACATGTACTGCCTTGTCCGCTGCCGTATCGTTGTACGGCATTTGCTGTTCCCAAAAGCAGTGTGTGCAATGCAGCGAAAGAATGCAAGGCGGAAAGGTTAATGCGAGTAAGCCTTTAGGCCCTGAAGAAAGCGACTGTCGCCTTGACGCCTTTACCGTCGAAAGCAGGCTCCAGCGCGAGAGTCGCATTGAAGAGCGCGGCGATTTCCTCGACGATCGGCAGACCCAGACCGGCGCCGGGCGTGGCGGAGTCGTTGCCTCGCGAGAAACGCTGCCGCACGGCCGCGAGCTTTTCCGGCGCAATTCCGGGGCCGTTGTCCTCGACTTCGAGACGGACCATCTCGTCTGCGGAATGGATGCGAACCGTCACCTCGGCTCCACTGCCGGCATAGGCGATGGCATTCCCTACGAGATTGCGCAGGAGTTCGCCGATCAGGAGCGGTTCGGCGCGAATCATCTCCTGTTTGCCGCCGTCAAAGCCGAGATCGATGCCGGCGGCGGCTGCAGCCGGAATGAGGTCGCCGGTAATCTCCTGGGCGACCGCCGTGAGATCGATGGACGAGGCGGTCAACGCCTCCTTCGCGCTCGCGGCATCGATCTTTGCCATCAGTAGCAACTGCGCCAGAATTCGTTCGGCGTGGGCGACTGCCTGGTCGCCTTTCACGGCTGCATCCTGGGCATCGGACAGGCTGGTGGCGCGTGCCGAGAGCGCTAGCTGGGTACGGATGATGGCGAGCGGCGTGCGCAGTTGGTGACTTGCATTGCCGGTGAAGTTCCTGAGCGCGTCGAGCGCCGATTGCAGGCGCACCATGAAGCCGTTGACCGTATCGACCAGCGGCTGCACCTCGCTTGGAACCGATTGATCGATGGGATGCAGATCGTCGGGGCTGCGTTCGCCGATCGCGTCGCGCAGCTTGTAGAGCGGGCGAAGCGCCACGGTGACCGAGATCCACACGATGGTCGCCGCACCCACAATCATGAAGGCAAGCCGCAGCGCCGAGCGCAGCAAGATCGCGCGCGCAAGCTGACGTCTGGCGATCGTCGTCTCGGCAACCGTCACGGTGAACGGAACGGAGCGGATGCCCGTTGATGCCGAGCGGCGGAGCGTTGCGACGCGGATCGGCTCGCTGCGAAACGTGTCGTCGGCGAAAGCCGCAGTATCTCCGTGCATCCCCTCGAGCACCGGCAGCGACTGATAGCCGGTGATAAACCGTCCAGGCGGACCGTCTACGCGGTAGAAGACGCGATCCTGCGCAGCCGACGTCAGCATTTCCAGCGCGACATAGGGGATATCGACTTCCAGCGTTCCGTCTTCCGCGACGACGACACGCTCGGCGATCGCCAAGGCAGACCCGGCCAGCACGCGGTCCGAGACGATGTTGGATGTCTCGACGGCCTCCCGGTAGGTGTCGGCAAGGGCCACGACACCGAGCACGGCGGTCGATATCAGCAGCCAGAAGAGTAGCCTGCGCCGGAGCGAATAGACTGCCGTCATGAGGCCTCTGGCAGCTTGTCGAGATAGTAGCCGATGCCGCGCGCGGTCTTTACCGTCAGGCCGTGGGGCGACAGGCGCTTTCGCAGGCGGCTGACATATTGCTCGATGGCATTGGCCGAAATGTCGTCGTCAAAGGCCGTCAACGACTGGATGATCGCCTCCTTGGCAACGACCTTGCCGGCGCGCATGAAGAGGATTTCCAGCAGGCCGAGTTCGCGCGCCGGAATATCGAGAGGGGTGGAGCCTGCGAAGAATGCGCGCGAATTCAGGTCGAGCGACACGCCGCCGAAACTCACCGTTGCCGAATGAAGGCCGGCTTGGCGCCGCAGCAAAACGCGCACCCGCGCTTCGAACTCCGAAATGTCGAAAGGCTTGATCAGATAGTCGTCGGCGCCGAGGTCGAGACCTTTGACACGCTCTTCGGGCGCGCCGCGCGCCGTCAGGATCAGCACTGCCGCCTGGTTCTGTCGGGAGCGCATGGCGCGCAGGACATCGAGCCCGTCCATCTCGGGAAGGTTCAGATCGAGAACGACCAGCTCGAAATTCTCCGCACTTGTCGCGGCATTGGCCGAGGCGCCGTCGTGGACGACGTCGACCGCATGGCCTGTGCCACGAAGGATGGCCGACAGCCCGTCGGCCAATGCGATGTTGTCCTCAACGAGCAGGATGCGCACGGATGTTCCCTTTTTCCATCAAGATTATAGGGGCGGGGTAGCGATGTCACCGTGTGAAATCGAATATCGCGGTGCCGTCAAATCGTCCTCCGGAGGTGGTGTCCGTTTCTTGCGCGCCGGCAAAGGCTGATGCATTGTCGTGCCATGAGGAGAGCATTTCTTTTACTGCTGGCGCTGTGGCCGAGCTTTGCCGCTGCCGATGAAACGTTTTATCCGGCGCGCTCGGGAGATGCCGATGCCCCGACGCTGGTGGTCTATTCGTCTCTCGACGAACCGCTGGCGCAGCCGATGATCCACGGCTTCCAGGAAGCCAACCCCGATGTCGCCGTCAAATACGAGGATATGCTGACCGGCGAGATCTACGACCGCATCGTTCGGGAAACGGACGCCGGCAAGCGGACGGCGGATTTCGCGTTCTCTTCGGCCATGGATCTGCAGGTGAAGCTTTCCAACGACGGCTATGCGCAGCCCAGCAATCTGCCCATGAGCGGGCGCTGGCCCAAGTGGGCAAACTGGCGCAACACGGCCTATGCGCTGACGTTCGAGCCTGCCGTTTTCGTCTACCACAAGCCGAGCTTCACCAACGAGCCGCCGCCCAGTTCTCGGGCCGAGTTCGTCGCCTACCTGAAGCGCAAGGGCGATGCGGTCCATGGCCGGATCGGCACCTATGATATCGAGCGCTCCGGCGTGGGTTTCCTCTTCATGGCGCGCGACCAGGAACAGTTCGGCGACATCTGGTCGGTGGTCGGGGCAATGGGCGCCGCCGGAGTGAAGCTCTACTCTACAAGCTCGGCGATCCTTGAGCGCGTGGCGGATGGCCGGTTCGTTCTGGGCTACAATATCCTCGGCTCCTACGCCGCCGACTGGGCAAAGCGCCACCCCGATGTCGGCATTGTCTTGCCCAAGGACTATACGGTGGTGATGTCGCGTATCGGGCTTGTGCCGCAGGCGGCTGCGAACCCGGAGCTTGGGCGGCGATACCTGTCGTTCTTCATGTCCAAGGAGGGCCAGACGATCATGGCGCGGGAGTTGCAGATCCCCGCCGTCAGCCCCGACGTAACCGGCGAGAACACTGCCAACACGATGCAGGAACTGCTGGGAGCGCAGCTGCGGCCGGTGCCAGTCAGCCCGGGTCTGATGGTCTATCTCGACCAGGTGAAGCGCGCGCGCTTGATCGCGCACTGGAACGAGGTGCTTCGCACCCAGTAGCCGGACGCTCCCGATTTGAGAGGAAACACGGCGGGTCTCCCCATAGGTGTGACCGATGTCAGCTAAATGACAGCTTGTTGTGGTCCGTTTCTCTGAACTTCAGCTCCGTGGAGGCGGACAGGTGAAGTTTCGGGAGGAGACTTGCCACACAGATCGGACACTTGGTGTCCGCTTGCGGTGTCCTTCCTGATTCCATCGAGAACAATGCGCGGTTCCTCAGCCGCGTTCATGGAGGACATATCGTGAAGCACACTTTCCTTGCGACCATTTTTGCAGCTGCGATCGCGCTGCCGGCCTATGCCGCCGATTACACCATCATGGCGCCGGCCGCCCCTGGCGGCGGCTGGGACCAGACCGCCCGCTCGCTGCAGACCGTAATGCAGAAGGAAGGCATCTCGGGCAACGTCCAGGTGATGAACGTTCCGGGCGCCGGCGGCACCATCGGTCTCGCCCAATTCACCGGCCAGAACAACGGCAACCCGAATGCGCTGATTGTCGGCGGGTATGTCATGGTCGGTGCGATCCTGACCAACCAGTCGCCGGTCACGCTGAAGGACGTCACGCCGATCGCCCGTCTCACGGGTGAATATGAAGCGATCGTCGTTCCGGCGGCCTCCGACATCAAGACGATGGGTGATCTCGTCGCCAAGCTGAAGGCCGATCCGGGCTCGGTTTCCTGGGGTGGCGGGTCTGCCGGCGGCACCGACCACATCGCGGTCGGCCTGATCGCCAAGGCATCGGGTGTTGATCCCACGAAGATCAACTACGTTGCATTCTCTGGCGGCGGCGAAGCGCTGGCGGCCATCCTCGGTGGCCAGGTGACGGCGGGTGTATCGGGCTACGGCGAGTTCGAATCGCAGGTGAAGTCGGGCCAGCTGCGCTTGCTTGCCGTTTCCAGCGATGCTCGTATCGAAGGCGTGGATGCGCCGACGTTGAAGGAAGCCGGCGTCGACGTCGCCGTGCAGAATTGGCGCATGGTCGCGGCCGCTCCCGGCCTGACGCCGGAGCAGACCGCTGCCGTGACCGCCGATTTCGACAAGCTTTCGAAGTCCGCCAGCTGGCAGGAACTGCTGAAAACGAAGGGCTGGGCTGATACCTACCTCGCCGGCGACGCGTTCAAGGCGCAGCTTGACAAGGATGTCGCGTCAACCGAGAGCATCCTCAAAGAGATCGGGCTTGTTCAATGAGCATGGGTCACCAACCCGTGGCAGAAAAGCGTCGCCCTGATTGGGCGGCGCTTATCATCGCCATCTGTCTTTTCGCTGTCGCTGCCGTCATGCTGTGGGATGCCTCGCATATGCGTATCATCGCCCAATATGACCGCATCGGCCCGGCGACCGCCCCCAAGGTCGTGGCCTTCGGGCTGATCGGGCTCGGGATCTGGACCGTGTTCGAAGCATTTCGCGGCGAGTTTCCCGAGCGCGAGCGCCAGGAAATCGCCCCGGTCGTCTGGGTAGTTGCCGGTCTTGCGGCGCAGATGCTGCTTCTGAAGACCGCTGGCTTCTCTATCGCGACGGGGCTGCTGTTCGCCTTCACCGCGCGCGGCTTCGGGCAGCGCAAGCTGTGGTACTCGATCCCCTTCGGCATCGTCTTCAGCTTCGTCGTCTGGGCGATCTTTTCGCAGCTCCTGAAGCTCACGCTGCCTGCGGGGCCGCTCGAGCGACTGTTTTTCTAGGATAGGCCAGCGATGAATACCTTCGAATTCCTGTTCCAGGGCATCCTGGTCGCCATGCAGCCGATGAACCTGCTCTATGCCTTCATCGGCGTGACGCTGGGCACCGCCGTCGGCGTTCTGCCTGGTATCGGGCCAGCGCTGACAGTGGCGCTTCTGTTGCCCGTGACTTACCAACTCGATCCGGCGGGATCGCTGATCATGTTCGCCGGCATCTATTACGGCGGCATGTACGGCGGCTCGACCACCTCGATCCTGCTCAACACGCCGGGCGAAAGCGCCTCGATCGTGACCGCGCTCGAGGGCAACAAGATGGCGCGCGCCGGGCGCGGCGGGCCGGCCCTGGCGACAGCCGCCATCGGCTCTTTCGTCGCGGGCCTGATCGCCACGCTCGGGCTCGCCTTCATCGCTCCCTATATCGTCAAGCTGGCGCTGGTGTTCGGCCCGCGCGAATATTTCGCCCTGATGGTGCTTGCCTTCGTCACCGTGTCGTCGGCCTTCGGGGATTCGGCGCTGCGCGGTCTCACCTCGCTGTTCATCGGCTTTGCGCTCGCCATGGTCGGCATTGACCAGCAGACGGGGCAGGCGCGGTTGTCCTTCGGCATTCCCGACCTGCTCGATGGTGTCGAGGTGACGACGCTTGCGGTCGCGATGTTCGCGATCGGCGAGACGCTCTACATCGCGGCCCAGGGCAACAGCATCGAGGAGAAGGTCGAGGCCGTGAAGGGCTCTCTGTGGATGACGGCGGAAGACTGGGGCCGTTCGTGGAAGGCCTGGCTGCGCGGCACGGCGATCGGCTTCCCGATCGGCGCGATGCCAGCCGGCGGCGCCGAGATCGGCACCTTCCTTTCCTACGCCACCGAGAAGAAGCTGGCGAAGAACCCCGAGGAATTCGGCCACGGCGCCATCGAAGGTGTGGCCGGACCGGAGGCCGCCAACAATGCATCGGCCGCCGGTACGTTGGTGCCGCTCCTGACGCTCGGCCTGCCGACGACGGCCACGGCGGCGATCATGCTGGC
This sequence comes from Rhizobium sp. S96, assembly GCF_030382195.1. Taxonomy (NCBI): domain Bacteria; kingdom Pseudomonadati; phylum Pseudomonadota; class Alphaproteobacteria; order Hyphomicrobiales; family Rhizobiaceae; genus Rhizobium; species Rhizobium sp. S96. The sequence goes on along the minus strand of NZ_JAUDRY010000008.1, from coordinate 70,962 downwards.
GGGCTTCCAGCAATACGGCTTGCAGCCGGGGCCGCTGTTGTTCGCCAACAATCCGCAGCTCGTCTGGGGCCTGATCGCCAGCCTGCTGATCGCCAACGCCATGCTGCTCGTCCTGAACCTGCCGATGATCGGGCTCTGGGTGCGTCTGCTGACCATTCCGAAGCCCTGGCTCTATGCCGGCATCCTGCTCTTCGCGACGCTTGGGACCATCGGCGCCAATCCGTCGGTGTTCGAGCTCGGCATGCTGCTCGCCTTCGGCGTGCTCGGCTACATCATGCGATTGTTCGGTTATCCGATCGCGCCTGCTGTCGTGGGGTTGATCCTCGGGCCGCTGGCCGAGCAGCAGCTGCGCCGGGCGCTTGCCATCAGCCAGGGTGACGTGACGACGCTGGTGATGTCGCCGATCGCGGCCGGGCTGCTGATTGTTGCCGCTGCGGCGTTCCTGATCCCGCTCATCCTGCGCATCCGCGGGCGCGGGCAGGTGCTGTCACAGCTTGCGGCAAACGAAGACTAAGAAAAAGACTGCAAAGCCTTCCGACTTGGGGCCGGCGATGGAAACATCCGCCGGCCTCACTGTGTTCGCCTCTCCCGGAGGGGCGAGGGTCACAGGCAAATGGCGAGCTGCGCGAAAGACGAGACAAACGCCACGTTTTTCCGGGCGAGCTGTGAAACAAGCTTCAAGACCATGCTCTGGTCGACATCCTTCAGCGGGCGTGCGCGTCCGCTGCGATAGACGATGGTCAACCGGTGCCTGGTTTCATTATACTGAAGCTCCGCAATCCGCCGTGCGTGAATCAGCAATCGTTGCATATCCGTATCCAGCCTGTCGTTTCGAATGCCCTGCATTCTACCACCGGTGAACCGTTTTATCGTGTCATGAAAATGGATTAGCCGCCTACCCATGCTGCCATGAATAAAGGCCGGCGATGGGGACATCGCCGGCCGCGCTGCGCTTTAGCTGAAAAGCCGAAGACGATATGCCTACTGACCGTGTTGCTTGCGCATCGCCTCGTCAATCTGGGCTTTGACAGCACTCAGGCCGAAACTCGCCCCGTGCTGCATCGGCGGAAAGTCGATGGCGGTCTTTGCAAGCTCTTCCACCTTTTGCTGTACGAGAACGAAGCGCCAGAACTCGAACTTGTACCACTCCATATATTCAAGCGATCCGGTGTTTCCGCCTCTGTAGAAAGCCGTGCGCTCGAACGGGTCGAGACGAAGGTTCACCACGGTGGGTGCACCCAGCGTGATGGTATCACCCAGCCAACCGTCCGGCTGTTCCTTGAAGGTATATTTATAGTCGTCGATGCGGGCTGCGCCGAGCGTGCTTTCAGCGAAGTACCAGATCTCGTGGCGGTTCGAGGGTCCTGTGCCGGTGATCATGCTGGTCTGATCGTAGCCGTCGAGGTGAACCTTGTAGTTTTGCCCGTTCAGCTCTTTGCCAACGCGCAGTTCGACCACGATGTTCGCGTTGCCGGCGGCGGCCACCAGCGTCGGAAACCAATCCAGACCCGATATCAGACCGTTGCTGATCGAGCCCGCGGGGACGTGTCCGGGCCAGCGGATCATCGCCGGCGCACGGAAGCCGCCCTCGAACGTCGTTCCTTTGCCGCCGAAAAACGGCGTCTGGCCGCCATCCGGCCAGGTGAAGTTCTCCGTGCCGTTGTCGGTGGTGAACACGACGATGGTGTTCTCGTCCTCGCCGATGTCCTTGAGTTTCTGCATGGTATCGCCGACGATATCGTCAAGCTGGGCCATGCCCGCCTCGTGGATCGTCCAGCCGTTCTCGGAATTGCGCATCTTCTCGTACTTGTCCGAGAGGTGGGTCACGATGTGCATGCGCGTCGGGTTGAGCCAGAGGAAGAACGGCTTGCCATCCGCCTTGGCCTTGTCGACAAACCTGAACGAGAGATCCCTGATCTCCTCGTCGACCGTCTTCATCCGCTCCGGAAAGAGGGTGCCAGCATCCTCGATCTTCTGCTTGCCGATCTTGCCCCAGCGCGGCTGTTCCGTGGGGTCATCGACATCGGTGGCCCAGGAGTGGACCATGTTACGCGGTCCCACGACGTTCAGCTGATCCTGCGGATAGCCGGGATGTGCCGGGTCTTCCATCGCATCCAGATGGTAGAGGTAGCCGAAAAACTCGTCGAAGCCGTGAACCGTCGGCAGGAACTCGTTGAGGTCCCCAAGGTGGTTCTTGCCGAATTGTCCCGTGGCATAGCCCATGGACTTCAGGACCGTTGCAATGGTGGGGGCTTCGGCTGGCAGACCAATGGGTGAGCCTGCCTGGCCAACCGTGGTCATGCCCGTTCGAACCGGAAGCTCGCCGGTGATGAAGTTCGCACGTCCTGCGGTGCAGCTCGCCTCCGCATAGTAATCGGTGAAGAGCATTCCCTCCGCCGCGAGCTTGTCGAGATGTGGCGTTCGGCCGGCCATCATGCCCCTGTTGTAGGCGCCGATGTTCCAGATGCCGATATCATCGGCCATGATGACCACGATGTTGGGCTTCTTGCCGGTGGCTTGAGCCATCGCGCTCCGGCCCATCGTGGTGGCAGCGGTGGTGGTGATCGCGGACAGGGCGAGCAGAGACCCGCCGGTCAGAAGGACATCTCGTCTTGTTGGATTCGCATTGTCTGCCATGCTCATTCCTCCCCTTTGGTCAGGAAAAAACAAAAGCACGCGCGCGAAGCGACGGTAGTGTTGTTTGGACAGGGCCGTGGCTTGCGGAGTGCTCTGTGGAGATAATCGTGCAGATTGCGTAGCAGTCGGTTTCAACGGGTCCGTCGGCGCAGCACTGGGCGACCACGATTGAACCAATTGCAAGTATACTATGTTACGCGGAATATGCAATTAATGGTATTATTAGAAATATCGTATGTATTGTCGATGAGTGATCCACCCGGGCGACTAGGGCGCTCATGACCCATGCGCCGAGCATGTCGCGGCAAGCAGTGCCCTTGGTCCATGTCTCATTTGCCGATGAGCTTTATGCGTGCCGTCCACCTCTTTCTGCATGGCAGGGCTGAATTTCCGCCTGTTGTTATCCGGTGGGCGCGAGCGCATATGTAAGCGGTCAATTATAAAGCAAGAGAGAAGAAAATGTCCTTCCGTCAGTCCATTCGTGATGGCTTCCTTGGCCGCGCCTTTGCGATGATCGGTGCTGCCAATGCGGTGAGCGCGACCATCGAATCCGGTCGTCGCCCGAAGTCCCGCGATCTGCGCGAACTCGGCATCGATCCGAGCATGTTCGGCAGAATCAACCACTAATAGCTTCGATGCATCGGGTGGCTTCAAGTCGCCAGATACGAAAGAGCCCGCAACCGGATGGTCGCGGGCTTTATTTTTGTCGGGACGGGCCGCAGCGCGGGCTGCGGCCGATGGGATGATCAGGCCTCGACCTGCTCGCCCTTACTCACCTGAGCATGTTCCTCGGCCTGTTCCTTCCTGTTGTGTCGGATGGATGACCAGAGCGAGATGCCGATCAGCGTCGCGCCGCCGAGACCGGTGATGACCTCGGGAATGTGGACCATCGTCTGCACATACATGATCACCGAGAGGATCAGGATGGCGTAGAAGGCGCCGTGCTCGAGATAGCGGTATTCGGCAAGCGTTCCCTTTTCCACCAGCATGATCGTCATCGAGCGCACGTACATGGCGCCGATGCCCAGTCCGATGGCGATGACGAAGAGGTTCTGCGTCAGCGCGAAGGCGCCGATGACGCCGTCGAAGGAGAAGCTGGCATCCAGCACCTCGAGGTAGATGAAGGCGCCGAGGCCACCCTTGGCGGCAGCGCTCATCGTCTGCTGCGAGGCGTCGAGCAGACCGCCCACCACTTCGACCGCGAGGAAGGTCAGAAGACCGTAGATCGCGCAATGAACGAAGGTGCTGGCTTCCTCCTCACCCAGGAAGGACGAAAAGACGAGCACGAGCGCCAGGACAAAGGCGATTTCGATGCCCTTGATGGTGGCGGAGCGGGCCATCAGCTTCTCGAGGCCGGCGATCCAGTGCACGTCCTTTTCGTGGTTGAAGAAGTAGTTGAGGCCGACCATCATCAGGAAGGTGCCGCCGAAGGCCGCGATCGGCAGATGCGCGTCGTTCATGATGCGGGCGTATTCGGCCGGTTCGCGGGCAGCCAGGACCAGCGCTTCCCACGGGCCGATCTGCGCCGCGATGGCGACGATCGCCAGCGGGAAGACGATGCGCATGCCGAAGACGGCGATCACGATGCCCCAGGTGAGGAACCGGTGCTGCCATTCCGGCGTCATTTCCTTGAGCTTGTTGGCGTTGACGATGGCGTTGTCGAAGGAGAGCGAGATCTCGAGCACGGCAAGGACCGTACAGATGAAGAAGACGGTCGCCATGCCGCCGATGGTGCCCGTGGTCTGCCAGCCGAGTGCGGCACCCAGGATCAGGCCGACACCGGTAACGATGAATGCCCAGGTGAAATAGCTGAGCGCCGATTTTTGGGACGTCTTGTTCATGACCGCACCTCGCGGCCAGAAACGATGTTGATCAGAGAGGATACGCGGAAGGAACGCGACATACCACAACGGGCATGCGCGCAAGGCATGGTGTGCTTTTTCATCGAATGAAAATCCGCCGGCTTATTTGCAGGCGGTACCGACATCACGAGAGCGCCGTAAAAACTCTCGCCAGAGGGGCCCGGCACCAGGTTGTCCCTTCAGCCGATGTCTGAGGCTGCGGGATAGAGCGAAGGTAGTCATCCTTGCGCGCCAGTCAAGGTCGCCGGTGCCGGGGTGTGCGCTTTTCTTCGGAACCATCGCGACGGTTCGGCCGTTTGCAACTGGTTGAGCAATGAGAAGGCTGCGAGCCTGCAGCCGAGGAGGCGCATCATGCATAATTCCCCCCACATTCCAGGCAAACGCCCTGACACGTCCGAGCGGATGAAACGGGCACGGCCCAACCGCATGAAGAAGGCGCAGGTCATGCCGCCGCATCATGTCGATCTGACGCTGGCACCTGACGTGCTGCACGATGTGCATGTGCCCGCCCACGTCAGCGGCGCGGACCTTTCGAAGGGCGGACCGGAGCCAGCCGTGAAGGACGACGAGGCGACGGTTTCAAAGCCCAGTCGCTAAACCGCAATTCCAGCCAGGAGACGATATGAACAAGACATTCGTACCGCACGACATCCATGTGAAGCATGAGATTGAATGGCAGGCGCTTCGCCAGGGCAGCCAGGCGCCAGACGATCTGGAATGGATCGAGATGGCCACGTCACCGAACTCGCCTTGGAATGCCGATGCCGGGCAAAGCGCCGGTGATCGGCGGGCGCAATCCACCTGCGGCTAGAGAGGATCAGCTCAGAAGCCGATCGTTTCCTCGTAGTCATCCCACGAGCGGTACATTTCATAGCGGCCAACGCCGGGGATGGCGAAGTGGCCGAAATAGGGGCTGAGCTGGAACTCGGCGAAGGCCTCACTTCCCTTGTTCACAGCACCGACATAGATCGCCGAGGCAAGCCCGGTGCGATTGGCGCCGTGCTCGCAATGGATGAGAAGCGGCTTCGGTGCATCCGCCATCAGCTTCGCAAGGCGTTTGGCCTCGGCGCGCGGGAGTTCCTTCGACGAGGAGATTGGAAAATCGATCAGCGTGATGCCATTGCGGGCCGCAGCCTGTGCTTCTTCTCGGTACCAGCCCGTCCGCTTCTCGTCGCGAAGGTTCAGGATAGTCTTGATGCCATAAGTTTTCGAGTAGGCATTGATGTCGGCACCGGTCGGCTGGGCCGAACGATAGAGTTCGCCGGGAATGACTTCGTGGAAATTGCCGGAGAGCTGCGCGATGCCAGCATGCGCCAGGGTCAGGACGACCGCCGCGCATACCAGCCACACGGGCCATTTCAGAAATGTAAAAACTCTGAGCTTCATACTCGTATCTTCAAAGCAGATTGACCGCCGGCTCCCATATAAAGTCTTGGCGCCTTCGTTGCCAGAGCCAGGCAACAATGATCGCTCCCCGCCCGCGTATCAACTGATTGTGGTCGTTCGGGGATGGTCGCATAAACTTCATGTTGACGGGCTGCTTCGCCAACCTTTCGGAAAGGATTGGCCAGCGATAATCCGATGCTCACGGGATTCGGATATATGGCCAAGACAGCGACACGCCGCCGCAAATCATCGACACGATCAAAAGGCAGGGGGAGCAGCAACAGCAGCGCGCTGCCCTGGGCCATCATCGGTCTGCTCGCCGTCGGAGGCATCGCGACCTATGACAACTGGAAGAGCGTGAAGCCGATGCTCGTCGCCCATACGTCGACGCAGCCGGTCGCGCGCACCCGTCCTGTGACGCCGGTCGAGCCGGCACGCGACGCCGGTCCAAGGGAAACGGCGTCGATCACCTCCGTTTCGCGTGTCGTTCCTCCGGAAGCCGTGCCAATTCCCGCAAAGGCGCCGAGCGTGCCCGAAAAGGCGGTGCCGGTTTCCGTCTCACCGGCGCAGACGCAGGCCGCCAAGGCCGCGTTCGGCTATTGCGGACAGGGAGAGCACATCAACTGCGTCGCCGACGGCAGCACCTTTTGGTACAAGGGCGAGAAGATCGTCATCGCAGACATCGTCAGCCCCGGTATCGACACGGCGCGCTGCGACGGCGAAAGACGGGTGGGCTTTGCCGCCAAGCTTCGGTTGCTGACCCTGTTGAATGCCGGAACGTTTTCGATGAACCCGGCCGGACAGCCGAGCAAAGCTGGCGCGCCGCGCGTCATCTCGCGCGACGGCAGATCGATCGGCGGACAGCTCGTCGATGAAGGGCTTGCGCGCAAGCCCGGCAGCGGCGCCTGGTGCGCCTAGCGCTCCTAAGGCCTACTTCTGTTTTGGTGCCTTGCCGCTCGTCTTGAAGCTGCCCGTAAAGGCGGTATCCGTGCTCTTTGCCGAGCATTCGATGGCAATCGGCTTGCCGTTATAGGGGTTGCCGAGCGTGCAGCTGCCGGTCACCTTCACCTGACCGGTCATCTTCTGGCCGACGCCGGTGACGATCATGTTGAGCGGCAGTGTCACATTGCCGGCGGAGCCGGGCTTGATCTGCGTACCATCGCCCTGGAAGCCGAGCATCTTGCCGCCTGAGGTGAAGATCAAGGTCACCTGGCCATTGACGAGCGTGACGCTGGCGAGTTCGCCCTGGCAGCCTTTCGTCGCATCCAGCTTGCCGACCACCAGCTTTGCGCACTTGCCCGCAAGCGTCAGAGCGCCGGGGGCGCCGGGGAAATTCTGCGGGGAGGCGGCGCCAGCGGCCGAAGCAAGGGTTGCCGCACACAGTGAAGCGGCGACAAAAGTTACCAGTTTCATGTCTTTACCTCGTGGTCGAACCTTCATGCGGAATGCGGGGCGGGCATCCCGGTCGTCAGCCCAATCGCATTCTTCTGTGTTCGAAATTGGTCGCATCACCAGCCGGCGCAACCGTGTCATCGATCTCGCGCAGGATTTTCGCCAGCATCAGCCGCCCATAGTCGGCGTTGGCATGATAGTCGCCCGGAGATAGCGCAAATTCGTCGCGCATGGCGCCATGTTCGTCGTAAATCTCCCTTGGGGGAAGATGATAGGCAATGCCGAGCGCATCCAGCTTGGCGCACACCCGATCGCGAAAGCGATCGTAGATGAAGCTGATCTCGTGCTCCTCGAACGGATCGTCGGCGCCGGTCTTGTAGCTCGCCGGCACCGGGCAGCAGGAGGCGACGGAGAAGCGCACGCCCATCGACAACAGTTCTTCGAAGAATGCCATGGGTTGGCGCGTCAGGTCGTCGATGATTGCGTCGAAGGCGGCCTGCGAGACGAACTGCCGGTCTTCTGCCCAGATCGCGGCTGTGTGCGTCTTCCAGTATTTCTGATTGAAGCCGAGGCTCGGATAAAGGCCGAAGACGAAGACGAAGCTGCGGCTGTCGTTCGGCTCAATCACCGGCGCGCCGTCGAAGTTCAGCCGCGTGAACACGGCTCTCGCGGTGTCCTGCGTGAAGCCGACGCCCTCGTCGCGCACTTCGAAGAACGGTTCGAGAAAATGATATCCGTAGCCGAGCTGAGCGATGCGGATATCGCCGCGGCTGCTTCGGAATTCGTTAGCGTCCTGGCGCTGCAGGAACGCGTCGCGCATCGCGCTGATGTGGGAGTCGCCGACGATTACCAGCATGTCAGATCCCCTGAGCCAAGAGCATTTCCTCGCAGACCGCTTCCATCGCGCCAGCGTCCGGTCGTGCAGCGAGACTCGCTGGGCTGGCCTTGCCGGCTGGCGGTGCATGTTCGGCGAAGAAATGAGACATGACGTAGTCGACGCCCGCCGCGTTTACGGTGCGCATGTTCGGATCATAGAACATGCCGCGCATCGGCGCGGCCGCGATGATCTCGTAGGAGGGGAAATAGTCGACGAATTCGACTTCCGAGGCGATATGGCCGGCGACCGCCCGCAGGACGGACTTGGAATAGGTCGTTGCCGCCAGCACGTGCTCTCCCGACTTCGTCGCCGTCAAAGGGACCGGGGAAACGGTCAGGATGAAGTGCATGTCGGGATTGATCTGCCGGACCTTTCCGAGAAAGGCGATCAGATCCTCGAAAATTTCGAAGTAGGTGAAATTCTTGAACTCGTAGGCGTTCTCATCAAAGGCGCCTGCCACGGTGCCGGGGCAAAGCGGGAAGACGGCGCCATCGGCCTTCGACACCCACGCCTCCGTCAGCCCGAGCGTGAAGATCAGCACGTCGGTGTTGACGATGAGGTCCTGAACCGCGGCAAAGTGCGACTGTCGGCTGCGCTCGAGTTCTTCGACACTGGCAAAGGGCTCTGGTTCGAGAACAGGACGGAAGGGGTCGGCAAAGCCGCTGCCTTTCGTCCAGGCGTTGTCCACAGGCAGGAACTCCCCGAATGCCCGATCGAAGGTCTGCAGCAGCTGCCGCGCTGTATAGATGTTGCAGTAACGGGCGGAATAGACGCCGTAATTGAAGCTCTGGCTCAGCGCCGGCGGAAATAGCGGCGGGGCCGGCTCGAAATCGCGGAAATTGAAGCCGCTGTTTTTCAGGTGCCTTGCGATGTGCTGGGCAAAGCAGCTGCCCGCCGTCGCGATTCGCGCTTCCGGAGAAACCTGGAATTTCTTGCGGTAGAGCCCTTCCAACGAAAAGGGGCTCCGTTCGCCTACCGCCTTCTTCCAGAGGAAGCGATCCTCCAGATTGCTGTAGGGGTGCTTATTGTCTGCCTGATTGCCTTCCGTCACGCCCGGACTCCCATCTTGGACTTCCGGTTAGCCAAACAGGCTTGTGGCAGGCTTGTGCAGGATTCTCCGTCAACTGCTCCGAGAAGGACAGGGGAGGCGGATCATAGCCTCACCGCGAGACCGCGATGACGAGTTCAACAGATTTTTGGGAGTTGAGATGGTTTCGTTAAGTCATTGACTTATTGAAGGAACCGGATGGTGGGCGTGACAGGGATTGAACCTGTGACCCCTACGATGTCAACGTAGTGCTCTCCCGCTGAGCTACACGCCCATCCGATGTCGGCGCATAGACCACAAACCTATTTGGCCGTCAATAGGCCTTTTTCAGATTTGTGACACGCGCCGCGCGAACGCCTATGCGGCAAGCATTTTGTTGACCTCGTCGACGAGGTCGCGGAGGTGGAAAGGCTTGGAAAGGACCTTCGCATCCTTCGGAGCCTTCGAATCAGGGTTCAATGCGACGGCTGCAAAGCCGGTGATGAACATGACCTTGAGGTCAGGATCGAGTTCGGTCGCGCGCCGCGCGAGCTCGATGCCGTCCATTTCAGGCATGACGATATCGGTCAGCAGAAGAGAGAAGGGTTCCTCGCGAAGCCGGTCATAGGCGCTGGCGCCGTTGTCGTAGGACAGGACCTTGTAGCCTGCCTTTTCGAGCGCCTTCACAAGGAAGCGGCGCATATCGTTGTCGTCTTCTGCAAGAAGTATCTTCTGAGTCATTATCCAGACCGCTAATCAGTGGAATTTATGCGTGGGGCTAGGTCATTTACACTAGTGTGCAGCCAGTAAACAACCGGTGAACTGGCTGCTCCAGGCGTCATCCCCATGAGATAGTATGGACTTGGCGCGCGGCAACTGGCAACATGGGCGAAGAAATGGCCTTCTGGCATGGTTAAGAGGGAAAACGGTGCACGAAATCCCCGTATACGAGCTTTTTGAGATCCGGGAGCCCGTGTCGCATAGCATTCCCTTCGTCTTCAACTCCCCTCACAGCGGTCGCATTTATCCACCGGAATTTATCGCCCAGTCGCGGCTCGAAGGCATTTCGATCCGCCGTTCGGAAGATCATTATGTGGACGAGCTGTTCGGGGCGGCGAGCGCGCTTGGTGCGCCGCTTCTGCTGGCCAACTTCCCCCGCGCCTATCTCGACGTGAACCGCGAGCCATATGAACTGGACCCGCGCATGTTCGACGGGCTGCTTCCGCCCTACGCCAATGTCAATTCGCTGCGGGTTGCGGGCGGCCTCGGCACCATTCCGCGCATCGTTGCGGAAAACATGGAAATCTACGCGCGGCGTCTGCCGGTGCGGGAAGGTCTCGAGCGCATCGAGAGTGTCTACAAGCCCTATCACGCCGCGTTGCGCCGGCTGATCGCGCGCACGCACGTCCAGTTCGGGTTCGGTGTGCTGATCGATTGCCATTCCATGCCTGGCAATATCCGGGTCGCCGGCTCCCATGCCCGTCCGGATTTCATCATCGGCGATCGATACGGCACCAGCGCGTCGGCCGAGCTTTCGCGTACGGCAGTCGGCATCTTCGAGGAGATGGGCTTCACGGCAATCCGCAACAAGCCCTATGCGGGCGGCTTCATCACCGAGCATTACGGGCGCCCGGCGCGGGGCCTGCATGCGCTGCAGATCGAGGTCAATCGGTCGATCTACGTGGACGAGGTAACGCTCGAGAAGCGCGCCGATTTTGCGAACGTGGCTGCGGCCATCACATCGTTCATGCGGCAGATGGCCGACTATGTCGCGAAATTCTCTCTCACCACCGCGTTTGCGGCCGAGTAGCAGCTTCCGAAGCCCTCAAAAAAAGACCGCCTTGCGGCGGTCCAAGTCTAGGGAGGAAACACCCAAGGAGGGTATTTACAGTCAGAAGACTGTATGAAGACATTACTGCTGCAATGCACAATTGTCAATCATTATATTGCATCGCACAAATATTGTGCAGTCGGCTAAAAATTGCTCCCCTCGTTTGCATCCAGCGGCATTTCCGCTATGAAAAACGCCAATTCCCGCCATCCGAACGGATTTTGCCATGCTCCCTGATCGCTCGTTCTTCAACCGCCTGGCGGAAGCCGCCAAGGCCGAGACGCTGCCGCGCTTTCGCTCCGGCCTCGACGTGACCAACAAGCTGTCCAGCGGCTTTGATCCGGTGACGGAGGGGGACAGGGCAGCCGAGATCGCCATTCGCGCTCTGATCGAGGAGCATTTCCCGGATCATGGCATCCTTGGCGAAGAGCACGGCAATGTCGGGCTCGATCGCGAGTATGTGTGGGTCATCGATCCGATCGACGGGACGCGCGCCTTCATTTCCGGCGTGCCCGTCTGGGGAACGCTGATCGGCCTCCAGCGCAACGGCCGGGCGGTCATGGGGATGATCGAGCAGCCATTCACGGGCGAGCGCTATTTTGCCGACCAGAGCGGATCGGTCTATGCCGGGCCGGAAGGCGAGCGGCGGCTCGCGGTGCGTGATTGCGGTGCGCTCTCAAACGCCATCCTGTTCACCACCTCACCCCATCTCTTTGTCGGTGAAGAGATGGAGAAGTACCGCGAGATCGAAAGCCAGGTACGGCTTTTCCGCTATGGCACCGATTGCTACGCCTATGCGCTGCTTGCGGCCGGGCATGTCGATCTCGTCATCGAGAACAATCTGAAGCCTTACGATGTCGGCGGCATCATCCCGGTGATCGAGAATGCCGGCGGCATCATCACGACCTGGGACGGCGGACGACCGGAGAACGGTGGCTCGATTATCGCGGCCGGCAGTCGCGCTGTTTACGAGCAGGCGGTCGCGATTCTGCGGCGCTGAAGCAGCCACTTTCTTTCGTTATGACAGCGAATCTCTTGCGATATCGGGACTTGTGAAAGATTCGGGGCGCCATTTCGGCGATTATTAACAAGACTGAAACGATTCACTGCAAAACATGCCCCTGAAATTTAGCGGCATGGCGACCGTCGCCTGTCGCTTTCTTTATATTCAAGGCGATTTGAGATGCAGCTTTTTCCCCGAACCGCGGGCGCCAACGCCCGGGCCATTCTTGATGCGATCCATAAATCCCAGGCGGTGATCGAATTCGATCTGACCGGCAGGATCCTGACCGCCAACGAGAACTTCTGTGCGGCGATGGGGTACAGGCTGGCCGAGATCGTCGGCCAGCATCACCGCATGTTCGTCGATGCCGCCGAAGCAGACAGCCAGGAATACCGGGAGTTCTGGGCGCGGCTCGCAAAGGGCCACTTCGACCGCCGGCAATACAAGCGTGTCCGCAAGGGCGGCCGGGAAGTGTGGATCGAGGCGTCCTACAATCCCGTGTTCAACGCCTCGGGTGCGCCGTTCAAGGTCGTGAAGTTCGCAACCGACATCACGGCGGCAAAGCTGAAGAGTGCGGAGGATGCGGGCAAGCTCGACGCGCTGTCCCGCGCGCAGGCAACGATCGAGTTTACGCCGGATGGGCACATCCTGACCGCCAACGAGAATTTTCTGCAGACGCTTGGTTACCGCCTCGAGGAGATCCGAGGCAGGCACCATTCGATGTTTTGCGATCCCGCCTACGCGGCCGGGACAGCCTACAAGGATTTCTGGAAGAACCTGAGCGAGGGCCGGTTTGCCGCCGATGAGTTCATGCGGATCGGCAAGGGCGGGAAGAAGGTCTTTATCCAGGCCTCATACAACCCGATTTTCGACATGAACGGCAAGGTCTTCAAGGTCGTCAAGTTCGCGAGCGACGTGACGGAGCGGGTGCGCGCGGTCAACGAGCTCGGGCAGGGCTTGCAGGCGATGGCGGAAGGCGACCTCGAGCAGACGATCGAGCGACCGTTTATCGCCGCGCTCGACAAATTGCGGACCGATTACAACGCTTCTGTTGCCCGGCTTCGTACCGCCATCAGCGCCATTGCCCGCAATGCGACGATGATTGCGTCAAGCAGCCGGGAAATCCGCGCGGCGTCCGACGATCTGGCAAGGCGTACCGAAACGCAGGCGGCGTCCGTCGAGGAGACCGCATCTGCCGTCACGGAGATTTCGGCCACGGTGGCGGCTTCCGCACGCCAGGCCGGTGATGCCGGCAAGCTTGTCGAAGACACGACGCAGAGTGCCCGCGACTCCTCGTATGTCGTCGGCGAAACCATCGAGGCCATGGCCAAGATCGAGAAATCGTCCGGCGAGATCGCCGGCATCGTCAGCGTGATCGACGATATCGCCTTCCAGACCAATTTGCTGGCGCTGAACGCGGGCGTGGAAGCAGCAAGGGCGGGCGAGGCAGGCAAGGGCTTTGCCGTCGTGGCACACGAGGTCCGGGAGCTGGCGCAGCGTTCGGCGACGGCCGCACGGGAGATCAAGACGCTGATCAGCACGTCGGAGAGCTCGGTTCGCCAGGGCGTGGCGCTGGTCGCCAAGACCGGTTCGGCGCTGGAGGCGATCGCCGGGCAGGTGCTGCAGGTCCACGACAATGTCTCGGGCATCGTCGAAGCCGCGAAGGAGCAGTCGTCCAGCCTTGGCCAGATCAATGCCGCGGTGATTTCTATGGATCAGGACACACAGCGCAACGCCGTGATGGTCGAGCAGACGGCAGCGGCGAGCCGGAAGCTTGCGGCGGAAGCCGAAGTGCTCTTCGAACTGATCGGCCAGTTCAAGGTCGGCGACGAGCGTGATACGGCGGAGCGCACACGGTTTGCAAAGACCGCATAGGCGGAAGAGCCCGGCTCAGGTGCCGAAGGCTTCCACATCGCCCTCCGCCTCGGCATCACTGCCCGGGATGAAGGCGTGGAAGGCCGCAAGCGCAGCATTGCGGTAAACGTCCCGCTCCTGGAGAACCTCGTGTCGTGAGCCGTTGATCGGCACCAGCTGTCCGGCGCGGAAGTAGCGGGACAGCCGCTCCTGGGCGATATACGGCACGATGGCGTCGCGCGTCGGCGCGATGACGACCGTCGGGATAGTGATCGAGAAGAGATGGTTCGGTGAGGTGACGCGCGCAATCGTGTGGAACGATTCGTGCAGCCAGCGCGCTGTGGGCGGCCCGAGAGCCAGTTCGGGATGTTCCGTCGCGATCGCTCGGTTGCGCTCGAACCGGACTTCGTCGGAGGTCAGCGGATTATCCCTGAAGGGCGGCTCCTTCAGCTTGCGGGCAAGCGGAAAGGTCCCGAGGCCGAGCGAGCAGGCCGCACCCGCAAGCCGACGGATCGTCCCGGCCGATGCAGCCTGGCCCGACAGCCCGATAAAGGGTGCCGTCAGCACCATGCGTTCGATACGCGTCGCGAGATAGGGGGCGGCGGATAGGGCAATCAGCGCGCCCGTGGAGTGGGCGAGCAGGTAGAAAGGCAGCCTCGTATCCGGCAGCACGATCTTCTCGAGGAAGGTATCGAGGTCGTGTTCGTAATCGATGAAGCGACGGACATGGCCATGCTGGCGCTTCTTCAGTAGACGATCGGATGCGCCCTGGCCACGCAGGTCGAAGGTTGCGACCCAGAGGCCTTTTTCCGTGAGATCCCGGATCGTCTCGTAATATTTCTCGATGAACTCGTTGCGGCCATGCACGAGCACGACCGTGCCCTTTGCGACGGGGGCGCTGGAGCGGAAGACCGCATAGCGCAGCCGCAGGCCGTCGTGGGTTTCGAAGAAGCCTTCCGTGCGGTTCTCGGGAACCGGATTTCCGGGTGTGGAAAAAAGGACCTGGTCCATGGCAGCTCGATCGTGACCTTCAAGCGGATTCGGATATCGAGTAAAGCGGATAGGCGATCACGCTGTCAAATCAAAGAAAAATGCGTCGCGCAACCTATCGGTCGCGCACGCGCCTTGTCCTTGTCAGCCGCCGACCTGATCGAGGCCGCCACGCAGGCTGGCGCTGTCGAAAGCCGGGCGCGGCATCGGTACCGCCACGGTGGGAGGCGGTTCGAAACCCGTGTCACCAGTAGCGCTGGTATCGCCGGTGTCCATGATGGCGCTCGGCATAGGCATCGGTGTTGGAACCGGAACAGCCGCCGGGATCAGCAACTCGAACGGTGCTGCTGTGGCATGTTCCGACGCGTAGTTCATCGCGACTTCATAGGCCGGGAGCGGCGCCGGGGTCTGCAGCTCACCATCGGCCCCACGCTTCTCATAGAAAGCGTTGCCACCGGCCACGGTCACATAGTGCATGTTGCCATAGGGGAATTTGAGGCCGTCGGTATGGAAGAACATCGCTTCCTTGACCTCGGGGTTGCGCTCCCCGTGCAGGATCGAATCGGCTGCAACGTCGAGGTCGGGTTCGGCTGCCGGTTCGACGGTGCGGGTCATCACGCCGGGCGCGAACTGTTTCTTCTGAGCGACGACGCCGCAAATCGAATCAGAGTAGGCGCCCGATGTCAGCCGGTTCATCACGACCGTTCCGACCGCCATGTAGCCTTCGTGATCGGAATGCTGGGATTCGAAATACATCGCCCGCTTCAGGCATGAGCGGTCCTCGGACGTATAGTTATAGGTGACTTTTTTCGCCGCGATCGGCTTGGCGGCATTTGCCGCCACCGGCACCGATTGATTCGGCGCGCTCGTGCAGCCAGTCGCGGCGAGCCCGACCAGAAGAATCCCGGAAAAGGATGTGCCCCACGCTTTTTTCGCCCTCAATGCCCAATGCCTCCTATCTGATTGGGTACAGCCCTTACCAATCAAGTGATGATCTTTTACATCACATTGGAAAGAAATTCAAACGCATAGCTTTCATGCTTGTGTGTTGCTCGCCGATCACTCGCATAACGAGTCTCGCGCCCGGTGTTCCGGTGTCGCCACGGTTGTTGTGTCGCGCTGCGAAACTTCCAATTTTGGGTTGTCGGTTTCCCTGAAAAAGAGGCCGACATGTGGAGCTTCCAGAAGGCTCCGCATGCCGGCCGCAGATTGACCGAAGACGAAGGGACGGTAGCCCTCGGCCATCGGGCCAGTGTCAACCCGACGCCGCAAAAGCTACCCGCGGACGGCTGAACCGATGCCGAACCAGCCGTTCAGATGCCGTTCAGCCCATGCGCGTGATTGCCGGCAACAAAGGGCTTGAACTGCGCAAAAGCCATCCCCATCTCATTTCTGCGGACGCCAATAGGGTCCGCGGAACCGTCCCGAAGCTGCCGAACATGGGGTTTCAGGGCACATCATCGCAACACGTCGCTTCCTCAGGAGGACATCATGCGTCACGTAGACTTTTCTCCCCTTTATCGTTCGACCGTCGGTTTCGACCGGCTTTTCACCATGCTCGACAGTCTCGGTCAGCCGGACCAGGGCCAGACCTATCCGCCCTACAATATCGAGCGCACCGGTGAGAACACCTACCGCATCACCATGGCGGTCGCCGGTTTCGATGAAACCGAAATCTCCATCGAAGCACAGGCCCACGCTCTCACCGTGAAAGGTGAAAAGAGCGAAGAAAAAGCAGATGGCAGCGAGTTCCTTTATCGCGGCATCGCCAAGCGCGCCTTCGAGCGCCGCTTCCAGCTTGCCGACCATGTTGAGGTCACCGCCGCTTCGCTGAAGAACGGCCTGCTGCATATCGATCTTCTGCGCAGCATTCCGGAAGCCATGAAGCCGCGCAAGATCGCGATCGCAGCCGAGCCGGTGAATGCGCCCAAGGCCATCGAGGCACACGTCGCAAACTAATCCGTCCTCCCGGACAAACAAAGACGGCGCTCCAATCGGGGCGCCGTTTTCGTTTGGGATCAAGTTCGTTTGGGATCAGGCCGGACTTGTTGCCTCTTCGGCTTCTTGCTGCGTTATCCGGTGGGCGGCCGCTGCCGCATATTTGTGGGCGATGACGGCGCAGACCATCAGCTGGATCTGGTGGAAGAGCATCAGCGGCAGGACGATCGCGCCGATCGACTGGCCGGCGAAGATGACGTTGGCCATCGGCACGCCGCTCGCGAGGCTCTTCTTCGAGCCGCAGAAGGTGATGGTGATCTCGTCGGCCTTGTTGAAGCCGAGCCAGCGGCTGCCGAACATCGTGACGCAAAGCACGAGGGCGAGCAGCGCCATGTCGGCAACGATGACGACCGCAATGTCTTCGATCGAGAAGGTATGCCAGAGCCCTTCGACGACGGCCTTGCTGAAGGCGAGGTAGACGACCATCAGGATCGAGCCGCGGTCGACCGGCATCAGCAGCTTCTTCTTGGCGCGGATCCAGTTGCCGATCCAGGGCTGCAGGAGCTGGCCGACGATGAAGGGCAGGAGCAGCTGCACGAGGATCTGTTGCAGGGCATCCCAGGAAAAGCCGCCATGGCCGCCGACGGAAAACAGCAGGCCGACAAGCAGCGGCGTCAGGAACATGCCGAAAATATTGGAGGCGGAAGCCGAGCAGATCGCCGCCGGGACGTTGCCGCCCGCCATCGAGGTGAAGGCGATCGAGGACTGCACCGTGGAGGGCAGGACGCAGAGAAAGAGGATGCCGAGATAGAGCGGGTGCGGCAGGATCGATTCCGGCAGGAAGCCCAGTCCGACGCCGAGCAGCGGGAAAAGGCCGAAGGTCGTCAGCAGGATCGCCAGATGCAGGCGCCAGTGCAGCAGGCCGGCGATCACGACATCACGCGACAGGCGCGCGCCATGCAGGAAGAAGAGCAACGCGATCGCAAGGTCCGTGGCAATCCCGAAATAATCGGCGAACGTGCCGCTGGCAGGCAGCAGCGAAGCCAGTATGACCGTGCAGACAAGCAGGATCGTGAAGGTATCGGGCATGAAGCGGCGCATGGCATGTCTCATCAAGAAGGTAGATCGATCTTGTTTCTTCCATTATGATACAGGATGCAAGGAATAACAGTTATCACGTATCTGGATTTGATATGCTTGATCTCACGCAACTGCGCAGTTTCGTCGCCGTCGAACAGATGGGCAGCTTTACGCTTGCGGCGGAAAGGCTGGGGCTGGGGCAATCGACGGTCAGCCAGCATATCCAGCGACTGGAGACGGCGATCGGGCGCCGGCTTCTGGCGCGCGACACGCACAAGGTCGTGCTGACGACGGACGGCGAGGCTTTGTTGTCCCATGCCCGCGCCATGCTGTCGATCGAAGGGCAGGTGCAGTCGCTGTTCAAGGGCCATAGCCTTCGCGGCAACCTGCGCCTTGGTGTCTCGGAGGATTTCGTGACAAGCCAGCTGCCTGCGGTGCTCGAAGATTTCGTCCGCTCGCATCCCTCGGTAGACCTGGAGCTTACGGTTGCCCTGTCCGGTACACTCTATGAAATGCAGGATAATGGGGAAATCGATCTCGTGCTGGCAAAGCGCCGCTTGGGCGACGCCCGTGGGCGGCTGGTCTACCGCGAGCCGCTGGTCTGGCTAGCCCGCGATCCCGAACACATTCTCGGCGGCGGGCCACTGCCGCTCATCGCCTTTCCACCGCCGAGCGTCACGCGCAGCATTGCGCTGGAAGCGCTGGGGCGCAGCCAGATCGCTTGGCGCATCGTCTGCACCTGCGGAAGTCTCAGCGGATTGACGGCTGCCGCCCGCGCCGGGATGGGGGTTCTGGTGCAGCCGCGCAGCATGGCGCCGTCGGGGCTGAAGGAGATCGGCAAGGGAAAGCTGCCGGTGCTCGAGGATGTCGAGTTCGTGCTGGTGCCGCGCAAGGGGGCGGACCAGGCGCTGGTTTCCGCCCTGTCGGAAGACATTCTTGCCAAGGTGCGCAACCTACGCTCCAACGCGGGGACAAGTCCGTTCTAGAGTTCGGGAACGTTCTGGCTAGCGAATGGTTAAGCCAGCGCATGGCATTTTAAGGGACCATCAACCCATTAACTTAGGTATCTGGTCAGATTCGAGGCCTAGTTTAGCGCTGCCTTATGGTCGACGTTCGGGGCAAGGAGAACGGACCGATGACGTATGGAATACTCTTCGTATCCGGGCTGGTTGCCTGTGTGATGCTGATTATCGTGGCTGGCCACGATGCGAAAACGACGGATAGCGGTGCCCCGCAATCCGCCGTCCTCGGGCATCAGAACTAGCGTCAGGCGACCAGGCAGCTCAGGAAACCATCGACATCCGCTTCCGTCGTCGCAAAGCTTGTGACGAGGCGGATCAGCGTTTCCTCGCTGCCGACGAGCTCGGGCGTGGCGGTCGGCACCGGCCATTCGTAGAACTTCGCGCCGCGTTCTTCGGCAACCTTGGCAGCACTTCTTGGAATGACCGCGAAGACTTCGTTGGAGGTCGTCGCCCATGCCAGGCGCGCACTGTTGCTGCCGCTGATGCCGGCGCGCAAGCGGTCTGCCATGCCGTTCGAGTGGCCGGCGAGATCGAGCCAGAGATTGTTCTCGAAGTAGCCATCGAACTGGGCCGCGATGAAGCGCGACTTGGAGAAGAGCTGCGCGGCCCGCTTGCGGATGAAAGGCATTTCCTTCGCCTGCTCGGGGTTGAAGAAGACGATCGCCTCGGCGCACCAGCACCCATTCTTCGTGCCGCCGAAGGAGAGAATGTCGACGCCGCGTTTCCAGGTCATTTCCGCCGGAGTTGCGCCGAGGGCGACCAGCGCGTTTGCAAAGCGGGCACCATCCATATGGAGCGGCAGGTTGCTCTGCTTGGCAATCGCGGAAATCGCGTCGATTTCGGAGAGCGAGTAAACGGTGCCGATCTCGGTTGCCTGGGTGATTGTGACGGCTGTGGCGCGGCCGTGGTGGACGGCATCTGCGGGAAAGCCCGCAATTTTCTTTGCGAGCTTGTCGGGATCGATCTTGCCGGCTTCACCCGGCACCGCCACCAGGCGAGCACTGCTGAAGAAATCCGGCGCGCCACATTCGTCTTCAATCACATGGGCTTCGGAATGGCAGAAGGTGATTCCGCCCGGGCGCTGAACGCTGGCAAGCGACAGGGAATTCGCGGCCGTGCCTGTGGCGACGAAGAACACCGAGACTTCGCGCTCGAAAATTTCGGCAAAGCGCGCTTCGACGCGCCGGTCGAGCTCGCTGGTGCCATAGGCGGCTGCAAATCCTGTGGATTCCTGGAGCAGCCGTTCGGCGATGGATCGATGGGCACCGGCCCAATTGTCGGAAGCAAAGAACATGAGAGAAAACCTGGAAAAATGCGGGTGGGGCGGGTTCGGAGGGGGACATTAATCCAATGTGCCGCTGGATCAAGCCGCTAGGGCGCTACTCATCGCAAAAATTGATCGCCGCAATCAACAAACAAGATAATGCGAGAACGTGTAATTATATGTCTCCATTTGATTTGCGGGAGCAATATTGTTTCGCGACATGTCGATTTTTTGATTTAGGGCTCTTGCATGGCGATAATGTTCATGTCATAGAACCGATGAATTAGGGCAGTGTTGCTGTCCTATTTTGGCCGTGATGGCCGAGGAGGTGCCGAAATCCCTTACACTTCCGGGGTTTCAGGCTATAGTTCACCGAGCGCGGGCAAAGGTTCCCGCACGGAGGCCGATAGCAGGCGCGGAGCGCAACGGTTGCTTTGTCGGGAAAGCCTCTTTCCCAGGGAAAGCCTACCGCCGGCGACCGGATCTTCGATAATGCAACAGCGCTGTCACGCACCGAACCTAAGATCAGGGACGGTGCGCGACGAAGAGCCGCTCACAGATCACGGCTCTGACAGGAGGGAAGACGATGACGAAGACGCCATCCACGGGTTTTGACCAGTTCGCAGCAGCAACGACGCGCGCGACGGCCAATGCGCGTAAATTCGCTTCCGGTCTGCCAGCCAAACAGGGCCTCTACGATCCGCGCAACGAGCATGATGCCTGCGGCGTCGGCTTTGTCGCCCATATGAAGGGTCAGAAGTCGCACCAGATCGTCAAGGACGGTCTCTTCATTCTCGAGAATCTGACGCACCGTGGTGCCGTCGGCGCCGATCCGCTGATGGGCGATGGCGCGGGTATTCTCGTGCAGATCCCGGACCGCTTCTTCCGCGAGGAAATGGCCAAGCAGGGCATCACCCTGCCAAAGGCCGGTGAATATGGCGTCGGCCATATCTTCATGCCGCGCAACGAAAAGCAGATCGAGCATTTCAAGAAGGTGATGCACGACGTCATCGCCGAGGAAGGCCAGGTTCTGCTCGGCTTCCGTGACGTGCCGGTCGACAACTCGTCGCTGTCGAAGGCGCCCGATATTGCCGCGACCGAACCGCACCACTGTCAGATCTTCATTGGCGCCGGCGAGGATGCCGCGACGACGGATGAATTCGAACGTCGGCTGTTTACGCTGCGGAAGGTGATTTCCAACCGCATCTACGACGAGTTCGATGGTGAGGAGAGCCACTTCTACCCGGTATCGCTGTCGTCGGCGACGATCGTCTACAAGGGTATGTTCCTGGCCTACCAGGTCGGCGCCTACTACAAGGATCTGTCGGACCCGCGTTTCGAAAGCGCGGTCGCCCTCGTGCATCAGCGCTTCTCGACCAATACCTTCCCGTCCTGGAAGCTGGCGCATCCTTATCGCATGGTCGCCCACAACGGCGAAATCAACACGCTGCGCTCCAACGTCAACTGGATGGCGGCGCGTCAGGCTTCGGTGTCCTCGCCGCTCTTCGGTGACGACATCTCCAAGCTTTGGCCTATCTCCTATGAAGGGCAGTCCGACACGGCCTGCTTCGATAACGCGCTCGAGTTCCTCGTGCGCGGCGGCTACTCCATGGCGCATGCCGTGATGATGCTGATTCCGGAAGCCTGGGCCGGCAACCAGTCGATGTCGAAGGAGCGCAAGGCGTTCTACGAATACCACGCCGCCCTGATGGAGCCGTGGGACGGTCCGGCCGCTGTCGCCTTCACCGACGGCAAGCAGATCGGCGCGACGCTCGACCGAAACGGCCTGCGTCCGGCCCGCTATCTCGTCACCAAGGACGACCGCGTCATCCTCGCGTCGGAGGCCGGCACGCTGCCGGTGCCGGAAGAGGACATCGTCAAGAAGTGGCGCCTGCAGCCGGGCAAGATGCTCTTGATCGACATGGAAAAGGGAAAGATCATCTCCGATGAGGAGTTGAAGACCGAGCTTGCGACCAAGCATCCCTATGGACAGTGGCTGGATCGCACGCAGCTCATCCTCGAAGACCTGAAGCCGGTCGAGCCGCGCGCGCTGCGCCGCGACGTTTCGCTGCTCAACCGTCAGCAGGCTTTTGGCTACACGACCGAAGACACCAAGATCCTGATGTCGCCGATGGCGACGACGGGCCAGGAAGCTGTCGGTTCGATGGGCACCGACACGCCGATCTCGGCGATGTCTGAAAAGTCGAAGCTGCTCTACACCTATTTCAAGCAGAACTTCGCGCAGGTCACCAACCCGCCGATCGACCCGATCCGCGAAGAGCTCGTCATGAGCCTCGTTTCGTTCATCGGGCCGCGTCCGAACCTTCTCGACCACACCGGCATGGCGAACGCCAAGCGCCTGGAAGTGCGTCAGCCGATCCTGACCAACGGCGATCTCGAAAAGATCCGCTCGATCGGTCACACGGAAGACCGCTTCGACACCAAGACGCTCGACTTCACCTATGATGTCGAGCGTGGCGCCGAAGGCATGCCCGAGATGCTTGACCGTCTGTGCGAGCGCGCCGAGGCGGCCGTCAAGGGTGGCTACAACATCATTGTTCTCTCCGACCGCCAGATCGGACCGGATCGCATCGCGATCCCGGCGCTCCTCGCGACCGCTGCCGTGCACCATCACCTGATCCGCAAGGGTCTGCGCACCTCGGTTGGCCTCGTCGTCGAGACCGGCGAGCCGCGCGAAGTGCATCACTTCTGCCTGCTCGCAGGCTATGGCGCCGAAGCGATCAACCCGTACCTCGCATTCGATACGCTGCTCGACATGCATGCCAAGGGCGAGTTTCCGAAGGAAGTGGACGCCTCTGAAGTCGTCTACCGCTACATCAAGGCGGTCGGTAAGGGCATCCTCAAGGTCATGTCGAAGATGGGCATCTCAACCTATCAGTCCTATTGCGGCGGTCAGATCTTCGATGCGATCGGCCTGCAGCAGGAGCTGGTCGACAAGTACTTCTTCGGCACCGCGACGATGATCGAAGGCGTCGATCTCACGGCGATCGCCGAAGAGACCGTTGTCCGTCATACCTCCGCCTTCGGCAAGGACCCGCTGCTGGCGACGACGCTCGATATCGGCGGCGAATACGCTTACCGCATGCGCGGCGAAAGCCATGCCTGGACGCCGGATGCGGTGGCCACGCTGCAGCACGCCGTTCGCGGCAATTCCGAGGACCGCTACCGCGAATTCGCCGAGATGGTGAATGATTCAGCGCTGCGCATGAATACCATTCGTGGTCTGTTCAAGATCAAGAGCGCCGAGCAGATCGGTCGCAAGCCGGTCGCGCTCGACGAGGTCGAGCCGGCGGTTGAGATCGTCAAGCGCTTCTCGACCGGCGCCATGTCCTTCGGCTCGATCAGCCGCGAGGCGCATACGACGCTGGCGATTGCGATGAACAAGATCGGCGGCAAGTCGAACACCGGCGAGGGCGGCGAAGAAAGCGATCGCTACTTCCCTCTGCCTGACGGTTCGGCGAACCCTGAGCGTTCGGCGATCAAGCAGATCGCATCGGGACGCTTCGGCGTCACGACCGAGTATCTCGTCAACGCAGACATGCTGCAGATCAAGGTTGCGCAGGGCGCCAAGCCCGGCGAAGGCGGCCAGCTGCCCGGCCACAAGGTCGATGCGACGGTTGCCAAGACCCGTCACTCGACGCCGGGCGTCGGCCTGATCTCGCCGCCGCCGCACCATGACATCTACTCGATCGAAGATCTGGCACAGCTGATCTACGACCTGAAGAACGTCAACCCGACGTCCGATGTCTCGGTCAAGCTCGTCTCGGAAGTCGGCGTCGGCACGGTTGCCGCCGGCGTCGCCAAGGCGCGTGCCGACCACATCACCGTCTCCGGCTTCGACGGCGGGACCGGCGCATCGCCGCTGACCTCGCTGAAGCATGCTGGTTCTCCGTGGGAAATCGGCCTTGCCGAGACGCAGCAGACGCTGGTGCTGAACGGCCTTCGTTCGCGCATCGCGCTGCAGGTTGACGGTGGCCTGAAGACCGGCCGCGACGTCATCATCGGTGCGCTTCTCGGCGCCGACGAGTTCGGCTTCGCAACCGCGCCCGTCATTGCCGCCGGCTGCATCATGATGCGCAAGTGCCATCTGAACACCTGCCCCGTGGGCGTTGCCACGCAGGACCCTGTTCTGCGCAAGCGCTTCAAGGGCACGCCGGAGCATGTCATCAACTACTTCTTCTTCGTCGCCAACGAAGTGCGGGAGATCCTGGCGTCGCTGGGCTTTACCAAGTTCGATGAGATCATCGGTGCTTCGGAACTGCTTGAGAAGGATGAGATGCTGGCGCACTGGAAGTCCAAGGGTCTCGACTTCAGCCGCATCTTCCACAAGGTCGAGGCGCCGAAGGAAGCAACCTACTGGACGACCCGCCAGAAGCACCCGATCGACGACATTCTCGATCGCAAGCTGATCGCGGAAGCCGAGCCGGCACTGTCTTCGAAGACGCCTGTGTCCTTCGAAGTCGACATCAAGAACGTCGACCGTTCGGCGGGTGCGATGCTCTCGGGCGAGGTGGCCAAGCGCTACAATCACCGTGGCCTGAAGGAAGACACGATCAACGTGACGCTCAAGGGCACGGCTGGTCAGTCGTTCGGCGCCTTCCTGGCTCGCGGTATCACCTTCAACCTGATCGGTGACGGCAACGACTATGTCGGCAAGGGCCTTTCGGGCGGCAAGATCATCGTTCGTCCGCCCGAGAATTCGAAGATCGTGGCGGAAGATTCGATCATCGTCGGCAACACCGTTCTCTACGGTGCGACCGAAGGCGAGTGCTACTTCCGCGGTGTCGCAGGCGAGCGCTTCGCGGTCCGTAACTCGGGCGCGATTGCCATCGTCGAAGGCGTGGGCGACCACGGCTGCGAATACATGACGGGTGGTGTCGTTGTCGTTCTCGGCCAAACGGGTCGTAACTTCGCGGCCGGCATGTCCGGCGGCGTCGCTTACGTGCTGGACGAGGTTGGCGATTTCGCCAAGCGCTGCAACATGGCGATGGTCGAACTCGAGCCGGTTCCGGAAGAGGACGACATGCTCGAAAAGCTGCATCATCACGGTGGCGATCTTGCCCACAAGGGACGCGTCGACGTCTCCGGTGACATGACGCGCCACGATGAGGAGCGCCTCTACCAGCTGATCTCCAACCATCTGCACTACACGGGCTCTACCCGCGCCAAGCAGATCCTGGACAACTGGGCCGACTATCGTCCGAAGTTCCGCAAGGTCATGCCGGTCGAGTACCGCCGTGCGCTTGAGGAAATGGAACGCGCCCGCATGGGAATTGCGGCGGAGTAAATACGCTTACTTCCGTTGCGCCGGCGAAATGTCGGCGCGGCGGATGACCGAAATATCTCAATGACCCTCGGATCGGCAGCAGCCTCAGGCAGCGCAGACACGTGGACGGCACCCAAGGGATATCTCAATGACGGTCGAAAAAAGCAACTTGCCTCCGCTGTCGAGGCTAACAATGGACAACTGGCCGCAGGCGAGGCGGTCATGAGTGTAAGGGACGAAAATATGGGTAAGGTTACAGGGTTTCTGGAAATCGACCGGCAGGTAGCGAAGTATCAGCCGGCGTCGGATCGCATCCGGCATTTCCGCGAATTCACAATCCCGATGTCGGACCCGGAAGTGCAGAAACAGGCCGCGCGCTGCATGGACTGTGGCATCCCGTACTGTCATGGGCCGACCGGCTGCCCTGTTCACAACCAGATCCCCGACTGGAACGATCTCGTTTATAACAACAACTGGGAAGCCGCGATCCAGAACCTGCATTCGACCAACAACTTCCCGGAGTTCACCGGTCGCGTCTGCCCGGCGCCCTGCGAGGAGGCCTGCACGCTGAACCTCGAAGACGCGCCTGTTGCGATCAAGACCGTCGAGCAGGCGATTGCCGACAAGGCGTACGAACTCGGCTTCATCCGGCCGCAGCCTGCGACGGTTCACACCGGCAAGAAGGTCGCGATCATCGGCTCGGGCCCCGCCGGCCTGGCGGCGGCGCAGCAGCTTGGCCGGGCGGGTCACGAAGTTCATGTCTACGAACGCGAAAGCAAGGCGGGTGGTCTGCTGCGCTACGGTATTCCTGACTTCAAGATGGAAAAGAACTTCATCGATCGTCGCGTCGAGCAGATGAAGGGCGAAGGCGTCACCTTCCACTATGGCGTCAACATCGGCGTCGACGTGAAGGTCGAGCAGCTCATCGCCGACCACGATGCGGTGCTCTATTGCGGTGGTTCGGAAACGCCGCGCGAAGCGGGTATCCCGGGCGTCGAACTGTCAGGCGTTCATGACGCGATGCCGTATCTCGTGCAGCAGAACAAGCGCGTCGGTCGCGAAAACATCGACAGTGTCGGTTGGGCATCCGACCCGATCCTTGCCGGCGCCAAGCATATTGTCGTCGTCGGCGGTGGCGATACGGCATCGGACTGCGTCGGTACGGCGTTCCGTCAGGGCGCGGTGAAGGTCACGCAGCTCGACATCCGTCCGCAGCCGCCGGAGAAGGAAGACAAGCTCGCTGTCTGGCCGTTCTGGGCGACCAAGATGCGCACCTCGTCTTCTCAGGCGGAAGGCGCGATCCGCGAGTTCCAGGTCGCAACGCTCGAATTCGTCGGCGAAGATGGCGTGCTGACCGGCGTGAAGTGCTGCGAAGTCGACGAGCGCCGCAAGCCGGTGCCGGGCACGGAGTTCATCATCAAGGCCGATCTCGCCTTCATCGCGATCGGTTTCAGCGGTCCGTTCAAGGACAGCGTTCTGAAGGAACTCGACGGCAAGCTCACGCTCAACACCGACCGTCGCGGCTCGACCAACGTCGTTGCCAACGACCGCGACTACAAGACCTCGGTCGACAAGTTCTGGACGGCGGGCGACGTGCGCCGCGGCCAGTCGCTGGTGGTCTGGGCGATCCGCGAAGGCCGTCAGGCTGCTCGCGCCATCGACGAAGCCCTGATGGGTTCGACGGTTCTGCCGCGGTAAGCGACTGACATCGATGCAATGGATGGGGCCGCTTCGAGCGGCCCCTTTTTATTTGATGCTGATGTCCATTGCAGACGAGCCGCTTGCGGCGGCGCCGTTGCAGGGCGTTTTTCGTCAGACGATATCGATGCATACCGGACGCAGATCGGAGGAGGTCACGTGCTAGAAATGGCGCGTCCGCTTCCGGCCCAAAGCAGTCAATGAAGGTCGTGCTGGGTCGCTCGTGGGCGTTACTTCACGTGCCCGCCATGCCCTCATATTCCCAGTCAAAGCGCGTTCGTAGTTGTTGGACGCTGTCATTCCAGGTTCCGCGCTCGCATTTCTGCAAAATGTTGAAAAGACTCACCAAGACGTCCAGCCAATTGAATTCGTCCACATATAGCCATGAGTTCGACAATTTAAGCAAACTAGATCGCAAATCGTTAGTCACAACAAAGACATCGAAATAGTCGTTTCCGTTATCATCGTCCCAACCGATGCTCAAATATAAGGCCAATGCAACGCTTCTACGGTTCGAGGGGACTCAGTCCTCCAAAAGCTGAACTGAATCGAGCACGTTTAGTCCGGCATCTAATTCATCTTGTGTATATCCTTCGCGAATTCGGCTCTCAGCTAGGTTGCCAATGTTAGAGACATCTATGTCTCGCAAAGAAAGGCGGCATCGCGGTGCGAAGATCGCCGCCGCCGCAAGCAGCTTCACGCTCCCATGTGCCAATGAGTTGCTCCAGCCATAACAACGACGACCCACGGTAGAAATCCCAGTGGATCAGTCAAGGCATATTTCGGTTTGAAAGGTGACCAAGCCAAAGTCGCTTTTCGGTCCTAAGCAGTCTTGGTACTACTATGCCAGTGGCTGCCACGATCCTCGAAACGGGAAATCGGGTGGCTCCAGTCGCCAGGCCTCTCCATTACTGAATGCAATCTCCCGACGGACGTATTTTTCGTCGACCCCCGCTTTGGCGCACGATTTCTCAATGCACGATCCATCGGCGATCAGGGCGTCTAACCAGCGATTAAACCGCTCATATTCACCTGGGCTTTCGAATCCGTGAATTTCGTATAGCTCGACGCTTTTTACTTCTTACATCGACTTCCGCCCTCAATTACTGCATGCGCAGCGCGTCTATAGTGGAACCTTTCATCTGACGGTCAACGTGTCCTTCTGGCGCGAAGCTGAAGTCGGCCATCGGCCCGAAGCAGTCAACCAATGACCTCTGGATCGGAGGAATGCCCATAGATGACGAAGAAGCCGTCCTTTTCAATGAAAGGAATTTTCAATCTTTTCAGGAGATCGCGTAAAGCCTCTGAGCAATCCTGGACGCGGGGTTCCGAGGATTTTCTGTTAAGAACGCTTATCCTGGGTGCAACCTTGAGCCATTCAATGAAGATGCCCATGGCTGCCTCTGGGGTCCTTGCCCAATCGCCATAATACGAGGGGGCGGTCTCAAGTTCTTCGGGATCGGCACTGCCTGAGAGTATTAATTTCGCCTGATAAGGCGGAGGGAAAGGTAGCTCTTCAGACACCGCCGTACACAGTTCTCGCCATTTGGTATCGTTCATATGCGACGACATACAGCGTTCGTCGATGACGCGCCGAACCTTGGCGATTTCCTTAGCGTCGGCAGAGCCAATGTAAAGCATTCTGAAAACCTGTTGACCGCAAGCCAAACTGAAGAAAATCAGAATAGCCTAACGATACGGTGTGGCAATGACCGCTCATGGCGCAAAGTAGTCGGCTGCTGGTGTTCTTTCGGTCCGAAGCGGACGGCGGCTTAATGCCATCGC
Source organism: Rhizobium sp. S96 (assembly GCF_030382195.1). Lineage (NCBI taxonomy): Bacteria > Pseudomonadati > Pseudomonadota > Alphaproteobacteria > Hyphomicrobiales > Rhizobiaceae > Rhizobium > Rhizobium sp. S96. Next base: position 42,029 of record NZ_JAUDRY010000008.1, on the reverse strand, counting down.
GGCAATTAGGGCCCCCTCATCACCGCTCGCAAGCATATGGGCGACGCAAACGACTCGTCGTAACGCGCATGGTGCCTGCGTCTGTCAGAATTGAATCTCGATCAGTTCGGGAGGCTCCTGGTTGAAATCGGAATACCGAATCCATCGCGGCGTTGCTTTGAACATCACGGCCCCTCTCTCGATGAACTCCCTGGCAGCCGGAAGGCTGTTGAGATAAGCCTCCTGGTATTCTTCGATATCCGCGGCAGGAACTCTTGTTGCCTCACCCTCGTATTGAACCGTGATGTTGTCGTTCCATCCGACTACGAAGGCGACGCCGGGGCGCTCCGCGAGATTGTCGAACTTTCGCGTCTCCTTGAAAGTGCTGAACACGACCTCCAGAGTGTCGCGCACCGAGAAGTCGATCGTAGCAGCCTCCGGCTTTCCATTGCGATGGCAGGTCGCGATCACCGCCAAGGTGTGCTTCCTCAGGAATTCAAGGATTATGCGTTTCGTATGATCTTCGTCCATTGCCTCATCCCTCAGTGAGCGCGCGCCCCTCTATTTGGAGGAGACTTCGGGCGCCGGCTTGGCTGCCGACAGGCGGTAATCGTCGATACGGCCGGCCGGAGGCGGCGCCATCTCGCCGTCCTGCACCAATCTGTCGCGCGGCGACTTGCCGGTGGACACCGGCAGGGCGGCGCCTCCGAGAAGGGCGGTTCCGCCATCGAGATTGGGGTCGGAAAGGCTGATCGGATCGGTATGGTCGGCCGGATTCGACGACAGGTCGAGGCTCGGCATATTGGTGCTGTCGAGGCGTACGAGGTCGGGGCTTGCCTGGGTGCCAAGGATACGGCGCGCGGGCTTTTCGACATAGAAGGCAAGCTTGCGGCGACCGGCATCAGTCAGGTTGATGCCGTCCGATGTGCGCAGGCGAACCTGCTGGCCGTTGATGTCGGAGCCGGTGACGATGAACTCGCCGCTTTCGCTGACGAAGCCGTCCCAGACGTCGACGAATTCACCACCGGCGGCCTCGACCTGCTTGCGATAGAGCTGGTTCATCTGCACCGCATCGGCCATCATCGCCGGGGAATCGAAGGCCGGTAGCCCGACCCAGAGGAGCGGGATCTTCCGGCTTGTGACTTCCTTGCCGAAGGCGAGCGCGCGGCGCTGATATTCCGCGTACCATCCATCGGTGCGAAATTTTTCCTTGCCCACATCCGTCACCATCTGCTGGCGATCATTGGCGCCGAGCATGACGACGACCATGGCGGGCTTTGCGTCGTCGAGGAATTTGGTGAGCTGGGCCGGCCAGTCGTAGTAATCGTCGCGCACGAGACCGGAGGCGACGTTGCTATGCGTTTCGATGACGATGCCCGGCGATTCCTGAAACGCCGCATCAAGGCCGACACCAAGGCCGCCAGCCAGGAAGTCACCAACAACAAGGATCTTCTGGGCGTTGCCGAGTTTTTCGACAACCTTCTCCTCAACCGGTGCCGCTGCCGGCGGGCGAGGGGTGGAAACCACCGTCTTCGGCGGTGCCTTCTTCTTTTTGGGCGCGGCCGGAACGCCGCGGGGTGGTGCGGCATTCTCGTTGGGGGCCGGGGGGTATTGGTCGATGTAGCGCCGTCCGAGGAGGAAATCGAGGATCGAGCGGCGCTGATAGTACTGTGCCTCGGCGGTCTGCACCGGCGGCAGAACGCCGGATGAGAATACCAGCGCGATGGCGCCAATGGCGCCCCAGCGGGCCGTGGTACGGTTTACTCGTTTACGCATTGTCAGCAGCCTCGCATCTGCCGCTATTTTCTCATGGAGCGGGACATGCGTCCACACCCCAAAACGTATGGCGGAGAATCAGGCTGTCTACTTGCGAAGTGCATTGAGCAGCGGCAGCGATGGCTCACCGTCCGCCTGCATGCCGATCCGGCCCTGTACGGCGGCAATCGCCGCCTTCGAACCGCTGCCGAAGTTGCCATCGACCTCGCCGTCATAATAGCCGAGCGCCTTCAGGCGGGTCTGCAGTTCGAACTTCTCCTTGACGTCGAGCGTACCATCCGGGCGCGGCCAGCGCTGCTTCATGCCGCCGTAGCCGGCGATTTCGTCGGCAAGCAGGCCAACGGCAATCGCGTAGCTGTCGGAGGAATTGTACTTCTTGATGGTGAAGAAGTTGCTGGTCATCAGGAAGCCGGGGCCGTTCGGGCCGGCCGGCATTTTCAGAACGGCATTGCTGCCACCGTCCTTGAAGCCCTTGCCGGTCGGGCGCGCCAGACCCATTGCCGCCCATTGCGACAGGGTGTGGGTCTTGCCGACCTGCTTCAGCGCACTTTGCGGCACCGTGACTTCGTATCCCCAGGTCTTGCCGGTATCCCAGCCGTTCTTCATCAGAAGATTGGCGGATGTCGCCAGCGCGTCCGGCACGGAATTCCAGATATCGCGGTGACCGTTGCCATCGGCATCGACGGCATAAAGCAGATAGCTGGTCGGGATGAACTGCGTGTGCCCCATGGCGCCTGCCCAGGAACCGGTCATTCCATCCGGCGAAATATCGCCGTTTTGCAGAATCTTCAACGCTGCGACCAGCTGCTTCTGGGCAAACTTGGCGCGACGGGGGTCGGCATAGGCAAGGGTTGCCAGCGCGCGTGGGACGTAGTGAAGGCGGTCATCCTTGTCGAGCACGGCGCCATAGTTCGATTCCATCGACCAGATCGCCAGGAGAATCGTTTTGTCGACGCCGAAATGACGCTCGATCGCAGCCAGAGTCGTGGCATGTTTGGCGGCCATTTTGCGGCCGATCTGGACGGTATAAGGATTTACACGAGAATCTACATAATCCCAGATTTTCGTTGTAAATTCAGGCTGATAAGCAGCCTTTTCCAGCACTGTCGGGTCGGGATCGGTCACACCTGCGAAGGCTTTGCGATAGGTTGCCTTGCTGATGCCACTTTGAGCGGCTGTTTGATAAAAGTCCGCGATCCACTTCTGGAACCGCTGATCGGCTTTTGCGTTGAGGGGAGCCAGACCGGCGGACGCGGTCACGATGAATGCGAGAGCAAGACCACGAAGGGAGTTTCTGTGATTTTGAGTCATCGGCGGTCATCCGTCCTTTCGTTTCAGGCACAGCAGAGCGCGGAGTTCCGCTCTGGCCCGAGATTACCGGAACGGAGTCAACAAATTCTTTACCATGACAGACGAACGCAGTCACTATTTGCAAATCTGTAGCAAATCTTATCTAGTCCAATCAAAAATGCCTTTTATTTCAAGCGGTGTAATCGCTGCAGGAGGATTGTGTGGCAGAGCATAAAAAAGTTCGCAAAGCTGTATTTCCGGTTGCCGGCCTGGGGACTCGCTTCCTCCCGGCCACAAAAGCAGTGCCGAAGGAAATGCTGACGGTCGTCGACAAACCGATCATTCAGTATGTTGTCGACGAGGCTTTGGAAGCGGGTATCGAGCATTTCGTTTTCGTCACAGGCCGTAACAAGCACATCATCGAAGACTACTTCGATATTCATTTCGAGCTCGAGCAGACGTTGCGCGAGCGTAGCAAGCAGGCGGAAATGACGCTGCTTGCCGGCCAGCTTCCCAAGGCTGGTACGGTCAGCTTCACCCGCCAGCAGGAGCCGCTCGGCCTCGGCCACGCCGTCTGGTGTGCCCGCGAGATCGTCGGCAACGAGCCTTTCGCGCTGCTGTTGCCCGACATGATCATGAAGAGCGAAGGCAAGGGCTGCATGAAGGGCATGATCGATCTCTATGCCCAGAGCGGCGGTAACATCATCGCCGTCGAGGAATGCGCGCCCGATCAGGCCCATAAGTACGGGATCGTCGGCGTTGGCGAGGCCATCGGTGACGGTTTCCGCATCAACAGCATGGTTGAGAAGCCAGCCAAGGGCACCGCGCCTTCGAACTACTTCATCAACGGCCGCTACATCCTGCAGCCTGAAGTGTTCAAGATCCTGGAAACCCAGGAGCGCGGCGCGGGCAACGAGATCCAGCTGACCGACGGCATGCTGAAGCTGCTGAAGGACCAGGATTTCGCCGGTTATCACTTCCGCGGCACGACCTATGACTGCGGCGCCAAGGACGGCTTCATCCTTGCCAACGTGGCATTCGCGCTGGAACGTGCGGACATCCGTCCGACTGTCGAAAGCGGCTTCAAGGAACTGCTGAAGGGGATCTGAAGAAAGTCTTTCAGCTGCACGAACTGCAGCCGCCTCCAAGCTTACCGGCTTGGAGGCGGATTTCGTTTAACGCTTCAGCTTGAGGCCGACACCGGCGCGCCATTGTTCGGAGTCGCTGCCGGTCTTGCGCGATGTCAGTTCGTAGCCGACGGTGCTGACCAGATCGAGGTAGCGGTTGATATTCCATGTGAGCGCGGCGCTCGTGGTGTAGACGGTCTCGTCGCTTGTGGCGCTGTCCGAGGGATAGTCGCGCAAGGTGATGCCGCCAAGCACCGTGCCGGTGAGATTGTCACGCAGCTGATGAGCGATCGTCGTTGTCAGGGCGTGGGACACGTAGCCGGATTCGCCAGCTGTAGTCGATGGGTTGATGCTTGTCTGCAGGCCGATGTTGACGTCGGTTCCTCTGAGCGGCGACCAGAACAATTGAGCGTCCACCACCGCAGCATCGATGTCCGACAGGCGGTCGTCATCGAAGGTCGCCGTTTGATATCCGAGCGCGACTTCGCCTCGAAGTTTCTCGCCCATGTCCATCTCGACACCAGCCTTGGCGCCATAGGATTGGCCTGATCGGCGATAGCCCGAACTGTCCACGCTGTCGTCATAGGCCGTCTTGCCGATATTCGCCTCGATGAAGGGAATGAGTGCAGGCGACAGTTCGTAGCCGATGCGCCCGCGCAGCGTGCCGGTCGTCTCGTTGCGATCGCTCAGCGAAACCGTGGTGCCGTCGGACAAGGTCGCATCGGAATAGATTGTGCGGACTACGTCGATGCCGGTGCTGCCGCGCAGAATGCCGAAGTCGCGTTCAATGGTGGCGCCAGCGCTGAATTCCTGGACATCCGACTGTTTGGCGGCGTTCTGCAGGGCATTCGGATCGTCGGTGTCTTCGCGATAGAAGTGATAGCCGCCGGTGAGGTGGGCCGTCGTATCTTCCGGCAGATCGAGCCGGAGGTCGCCATTGATCTTGAAGTCGGGCTGTTCCTCGCCTTCGCCGCTGACGTTCTGCTGCCAGGCGCCCTCGGTGGTGATGAGCAGCTGATGCAGCGCCCAGTCGGAGGTCAGCGTGGTCAACATATCGGTTTCAAGGAAGGCGCGACTCTGCTTGGTATCGCCGCCCTTTTCGGTCTCGGTATTGATGCTCTGCGTGACCGTCGGGCGCAGGACAAAGGTGCCGACCCGGATGCCCGGCGTCTCCTCCTTGGTGAGGTCGCGGTCCGGCTTTCGCGCCATTCGTGCGTCGATCGGTGCCTCGCGCGTATTCATGCGCATCATGTCTTCGTCGAGGATCGCGCCGGTGGTCTCGTCGCTCGGCTTCTGGTCATCCGAGGCTGTTGCCTGTTTCAAGGCTGGGTCGGTGGCGGGTTCCGCCGACGGTGCGGCCCCATTTTCCGCTGCGTCCGTCGAGGGCGCGCTGTCATCGTCCCCGATCGGGGCGAGTGGTGTCGCGGCGGTCGCTCCGTCGGTCGAACGTGGCTGGGCCGATTGAGCAAGGACGTGAAGGGGAGCAAGCGTGATGGCGCACAGGGCCACGCACACGGCAATGCCCGCCGCGCGGAGCGGCGTCAGACTGCTCGTGTATTTCCAATGGCCCATGAACTCGTGCCCGGGATGCTTCGAAGTGGTTACCCGAACGTAAAGCTCCATGGTTAACCATTCGTTTCGATGATCGTCGAAGCGGTTGCGATCTGCGCAATGGACTCGGCGGCTGAAAAGCTCTATCGGATTGCCATGATCAGCAGAGCGGTAAATCTCATCGAAAACGGGGTGCTCGAGTCGGCCAAGCGCACGATCGGCACTGAACGGCGCGCCCTTGAGGCGCTGGAAGCTGCCCTGGGAGGCGCTCTGGCGGAGCCCTTCTCCCGCGCGGTCGAAGTTGCTGGCGGCATATCCGGCCGCGTCATCGTCACCGGCGTCGGCAAGAGTGGCCATATCGGGGTAAAGATCGCGGCGACGCTTGCGTCCACGGGAACACCGGCGTTCTTCATGCATGCGGCGGAAGCCAACCATGGCGACCTCGGCATGGTGGGCAAGGGCGATGCGGTGATTGCCCTTTCCAAGGGCGGCGAGAGTGCCGAGCTGCGTAACATCATCAGCTATACGCGTCGGTTTTCGATCCCGTTGATCGCGTTGACGGCGTCCGAGAAATCGTCGCTCGCCGCTGCTTCAGATGTGGTGCTGTTGATGCCGAACGTCGAGGAGGCATGCCCTCATGGTCTCGCGCCGACCACGTCGACGCTGATGCAGCTTGCCATGGGCGACGCGCTGGCGATCGCCCTGCTCGAGGCGCGCGGGTTTACGGCGCGTGACTTCCATGTGTTCCATCCGGGCGGCAAACTCGGGGCCAGCCTGAGCCATGTCGGCGATATCATGCATACCGGGGAGCGCGTGCCGCTGGTGCCGAAGGGAACCTCCGTGCCGGAGGCGATCTCGACCTTGTCGCGCAAGCATTTCGGTTGCGTGGGGGTTATCGACGGCGACGGCCGGCTTTGCGGGATCGTCACCGAAGGCGATCTTGCGCGCAATCTGACGCGCAACCTGTCGGAACTGATCGTCGACGAGATCATGACGCACACGCCGAAGACGGTGAAGGCAACAGTGCTCGCGACGGCTGCTCTTTCGCTGCTCAACCAGCACCACATCGGCGCGCTGATCGTGATCGATGATGACAATCGGCCGGTCGGTCTGGTTCACTTCCACGATCTGTTGCGGATCGGGGTCGCCTGATAAAGTCAAGTCTGATGGGATCAGGCTTCCTCGACCGTCAGGTCGCGGCCGTTGCTTGACACCACCTTGACGCGCGTGCCCACGGGCAGGTCGGGGCCGCTGACTTTCCACTGTGTATCATCCAGCCGAATGCGGCCACGTCCTTCGACGATCGGCTCGGCGAGCGTTGCCGTCCGGCCGACGAGGCTGGCGCCGCGCTGATTGAGGAAAGGCTCGTCGGTCTCGCCGTGCTCCCTGGTCAACTTGCGGCCGATGAAGGTCGCGGCGACCGCAAAGGCGGCAAACAGGATGGCCTGCAACTGCCAGGCCCAGAAGGCGCTGTCCCAGAAAAGCAGGGAGAGGGCGCCGACGGCAATGGCTGCAAGGCCGATCCAGACCAGGAAGAAACCCGGTGCCATCATTTCCGCGGCGAGCAGAACAAGGCCGACCACCCACCAACTCCAGGGGCCCAGCTCCGATGTGACGGCGGCGAGCATGGGTCAGCGCTCCGGGTTCTGATTGAAGGGGTTGATCGTCGGCGTCGAGCGCGACGATACCTGGCGGGGAGCAGACGGCGTCGGCGGGTGCGGGCCGTCGCCGAATACTTCCTTGGCAATGGCGCCGATGCCGCTCAGAGATCCCAGGATCGACGAAGCCTCGATGGGCATCAGCACGACCTTGGAGTTGCTGGCGGAGCCGATCGAGGTGAGCGCTTCGGTGTATTTCTGCGCCACGAAGTAGTTGATCGCCTGCACGTCGCCGGCGGCAATCGCCTCGGAGACCATTTTAGTTGCCTTGGCTTCCGCTTCCGCAAGACGTTCACGGGCTTCGGCGTTGCGGAAGGCCGCTTCGCGCTGGCCTTCGGCCTGCAGGATGGCTGACTGCTTCGCACCTTCGGCGCGCAGGATCTGGGCGTTTCTGGCGCCTTCCGCTTCCAGCACCTGAGCGCGCTTTTCGCGCTCGGCCTTCATCTGTCGCGCCATCGCATCGACAAGGTCGCGCGGCGGCTGAATGTCCTTGATCTCGACGCGTGTGACCTTGATGCCCCATGGCTGGACGGCGTCATCGACCACCCGGAGCAGCCGATCGTTGATCGCGTCGCGATTGGAGAGCAGTTCGTCGAGGTCCATCGAGCCCATGACCGAGCGGATGTTGGTCATGGTCAGGTTGAGAATGGCGTTTTCGAGGTTGGAGACCTGGTACGCCGCCTGGGCAGCGTTCAGGATCTGGTAGAAGGAAACGGCATCGGCCGACACCGAGGCGTTGTCCTTGGTGATGACCTCCTGGGTCGGGACGTTGAGAACCTGCTCCATCACGTTCATGCGAGCGCCGACGCGCTCGATGAAGGGGGTGATGATGTTCAAGCCGGGCCCCAGAGTGCGGGTGTAGCGACCGAAGCGCTCGACCGTGTACTGGTAGCCCTGTGGTACGGTCTTGATCCCGGCGAAGAGCACGAGGATGACGAAGACCACCAACGCGATCACGACAATGTCGAAGCCGCCCAAAACCATGAAACTCCCCCGCGATAGAATCGATTGACTGCACCTTAGCGTAGACGAATTCAAACGCCAGCCTGTCGCGCCGACGCCAAGGATCCTGACTGGATATATGGGTTTTCGATTGGCCCTTCACAACGGGAGGGGGGTGGCGTAAAACGCCGCTGTATCCGGTCGCAGCCCACCCGGTCAAAACAAGGGACCTCCATCATGAAGACTATCGTCATCTGCTCCGGCGGATTGGACTCCGTTTCGCTTGCGCACAAGGTTGCCGCGGAACATCAGCTCATCGGCCTTCTTTCCTTCGACTATGGCCAGCGGCATCGCAAGGAACTGGACTTTGCCACTGCTTGCGCCAAACGGCTCGGCGTACCGCACCAGATCATCGACATCCGCACCATCGGCCGGCATCTCAGCGGCTCGGCGCTCACGGATGATGTCGATGTGCCTGACGGCCACTATGCCGAGGAAACGATGAAGGCGACGGTCGTGCCGAACCGCAACGCCATCATGCTCGCCATCGCCTTCGGGCTCGCCGCCGCGCAGAAGGCGGATGCCGTGGCCGTCGCCGTTCATGGCGGCGACCATTTCATCTATCCCGATTGCCGCCCCGGGTTCATCGATGCCTTCCAGGCGATGCAGAACCAGGCGTTGGACGGCTATGCAGAGGTCTCGCTCTATGCGCCCTACGTCAATATCTCCAAGGCCGATATTGTCACGGATGGGGTGAAGAGCGGAACGCCGTTCGCTGAGACATGGTCCTGCTACAAGGGCGGGACGAGACATTGCGGTCGCTGCGGCACCTGTGTCGAGCGGCGCGAGGCATTTCATCTCGCCGGAGTGGCAGATCCGACGGTCTACGACGATCCTGATTTCTGGGTTGCCGCGACGAGCGGGTTTTCGGCGCAGGAGGTGAAGTGATGTTCCGGATCACCAAGGAGTTCCACTTTTCGGCCTCGCACCAGCTGACGCGCCTGCCGGCCGATCATCAGTGTGCCCGGTTGCACGGACACAATTACATTGTGGTGGTGGAGCTTGCTTCGGCGGAGCTGGATGCCAACGGCTTCGTGCGCGACTATCACGAGCTGGCACCGCTGAAGCGTTATATCGACGACCGGTTCGACCATCGGCACCTGAACGAGGTTCTCGGCCACGACGGCGTGACGTCGGAATATCTCGCCAAGCACTTTTATGACTGGTGCAAGGAACGGCTGCCGGAAACATCGGCGGTGCGGGTCAGCGAGACTCCGAAGACATGGGCGGAATACCGGCCATGAGCGGGGCTCGTGAGGCCTCCATCCGCGTCAGCGAGATCTTCGGGCCGACGATCCAGGGCGAGGGTGTGCTGATCGGACTGCCGACGGTTTTCGTGCGGACTGGGGGCTGCGACTACCGCTGTTCCTGGTGCGATACGCTGCATGCCGTCGACAGCGAATACCGCGATCAATGGCGGCCGATGTCGGTCGAGGAGATCTGGCGGGAAGTTTCGGCGCTTTCCGGCGACAAGCCGCTGACCATCTCCCTTTCCGGCGGTAATCCGGCGATCCAGCCGCTTGGGCCGCTGATCGCCCATGGCCATGCGCAGGGCTACAGCTTTGCCTTGGAAACGCAGGGCAGCGTTGCCAAGGACTGGTTTGCGGATCTCGATACGCTGGTCTTGAGCCCGAAGCCGCCGTCGAGCGGCATGGAGACCGATTGGCAAGCCTTCGACGACTGTCTGCGCTTGGCGGCCGGCCGGCCGCAGATTGCCTTGAAGATCGTGGTCTTTGACGATCGCGATTATGACTATGCGCGCCAGGCGGCGGCTCGATACCCGGCGCTACCGGTCTATCTGCAGCCCGGCAACCATACGCCACCGCCACCCGACGATGACGATGCGTCTATCGACATCGACGGCATCATGGAGCGGATGCTCTGGCTCGTCGGCAAGGTTACGGATGACAGGTGGTTCGAAGCCCGCGTGCTGCCCCAGCTGCATGTTCTGCTTTGGGGGAACCGGCGAGGGGTGTGACGGTGCCCGCGAGCGGTAGCCGGTGAATAGAAAGACCCCTCCCAACCCTCCCCACAAGGGGGATGGCTTAACCCCGCCTGGCCCCCGGTGCATTGAGGCAGGGTCTTCTCCCCCCTTGTGGGGGAGATGGCCGGCAGGCCAGAGGGGGTAATGCGGGCCGCAGCGCTACCTACCTCAAACCCACCCAAGCAGTTCGCGGCGCACGACCGTTTCCAGCACCCGCATCCCGTCTTCGCTGTCGTTCAGGCAGGGGATGTGGGTGAATTTCTCGCCGCCGTTCTCGTGGAACGAATGCGCGGCCTGCTCGGCGATTTCTTCCAACGTCTCCAGGCAATCGGAGACGAAGCCCGGGTTCAGCACCGCGATCTTCTTGACGCCATCCTGCGCCAGCTTCTCGACCGTCTTGTCGGTATAGGGCTGCAGCCATTCTTCCGGCCCGAAGCGGGACTGGAAGGTGATCATGAACTTGTCCTTGGACAAGCCAAGCTTCTCGCGCAGCAGACGGGCGGTCTTCTGGCACTGACAGTAATAGGGGTCGCCCTTCTGGAAATAGGACATCGGGATGCCGTGGAAGGAGGCGAGGATCATCTCCGGCTCCCAATCGAGCGTTGCCAGATGCGACGTGATCGAGTTCGCCAGCGCTTCGATATAGGTGTCGTCGTCGTGATAGTCGGGCACGGTGCGCAGCGCCGGCTGCCAGCGCATCTTCAGGAGATGCTGGAAGGCCTTGTCGTTGACGGTCGCCGTCGTCGCAGCAGCATATTGCGGATAGAGCGGGAAGAGCACGATCCTGTCGCAACCGTCGTCCTTCAGCGCCTGGATGCGCGAGGCGATCGACGGCGTGCCGTAGCGCATCGCCCAATCGACCTGAACGTTGGGCAGGTCGCGTAGGCGCTCCGCCATCAGTTCGGACTGGCTGCGGGTATAGGTGCGCAGGTAGCTCTCGTTCTTGTCCTTGTTCCAGATCAGCTCATAGGCCTTTCCGACCTTGCCCGGACGGGTGTTGAGCACGATGCCGAAGAGGATCGGGTACCATTTCCACGGCGACCATTCGATGACGCGCTTGTCGGTCAGGAATTCCTTGAGATAGCGGCGCATCGAGGTGTAGTCGGTGCCGTCGGGTGTTCCGAGATTGACGAGCAGGACGCCCACCTTGCCTGATTTCACGGGCGGATGTTCCGCCGGGCGGTGCGCAGTATCAATGATCGTCATCTAAACCCCAGTGCTCGTCTTCTCTGCCCGGCTCATACGCAGCCCGGCTTGGATGGTTCACCCTATAAGAACAAAAGCCGGCCCGGGGAACCCCGGACCGGCCTTCGCAATCGAGACAAATCGTCTTACTTGGACGGGATCTGCAGTTCCTTGCCAATCGTCAGGTGACGCGGCGTGGGTGTGCCGTTGGCCTGCGAGATTTTCTTCCAGAGCGTGCCGTCGCCATAGAACTGCTTGGCGAGATCCCACAGTGTGTCACCGGCGGCGATCACATGGCTTGTCGGCGTGTTGGGTGCCAGCGCGGCGGGCGCAGCCGGGGCCGCTGCCGCGGGGGCGGTTGCTGCTGGGGCGGCAGGCGCCGTTGCTGCCGGTTCCGTTGCAGCAGGGGCTGCGGCGTTCGCAGCAACGTCGGTCACGCGGCCATCGGTGTAAGGCTTGTAGGGCGAGTGCGCGGCAACGTAGTCGGCGGTGACATCGGCGAGATCCGGGCCGAAGTCATAGGCGTTCTTGCCGGCGCTGGCGAAGATCGAATAGCCGTCGCCGCCGGCGCGCATGTAGTTGTTGGTTACCACACCGTAGGTCTTGGCGTCATCAAGCGGGACGAAGGTGTCGCCTTCCTTGGTCTCGACGGAGAGGAGGCGGCTGCCGGCCGGCTTGGTCTTGTCGTAGCTGTACTTGAGACCGGAAACCTGCGGGAAGCGACCGGCGCCCTGTTCGATCTGGCTCAGGCCATTTTCCAGGGCCTTGCGGATATCGGCGCCTGCCAGCTGGAAGGTCGCGAGCGTGTTCTGGAACGGCAGGACGGTGATGACCTCGCCTTGGGTGACGTCGCCGCTATCGATGGAGGCGCGCAGGCCGCCGCCGTTCTGGATGGCGATGGTCATGCCCTGATCCTTGGCTCGATCGAGCATTGCGTCAGCGACGAGGTTGCCCATCGAGCACTCCTCGACGCGGCAAACCTTGCGGTCGCCTTCGATCGGCCCTTCGGACGAACCGATGACCTTCTTGCGCAGCTCTTCGATCGGCTTGGCGAGTTCGGCGATGCGTGCGGTCATCGTCGGATCCGGGGTAAAGGACGAATCGATCAGGATCGGGTCGCCCTTGGCGCTCTTCACGACGCCGTTGTCGTCGAAGTCGACCACGAGGTCGCCGAGATACTTGCTGTAGGAGGCCGCCTGTACGACTGGCACCTTGTAGCCGCCGGGGTTGTCGACCATCGTCGGGTAGGGGCCTTCGGCCTTCGGGTCGGTGTTCGACAAGAGGCTGTGCGAATGGCCGCCGACAACGACGTCGACATCGGGGATCTTGGCAATGGCCGCGAGGTCGCGCGGATAGCCGACGTGGGTGAGTGCGATGATCTTGTTGATGCCTTGTTTCTTCAGGTCTTCGACGGCAGCGGTGATCGTCTGCACGTCATCGGCGATCATGATCTTGGGGCCGGGAGAGGAGAGTTCCTCGGTGTCGTTGGTCACGGCGCCGACGATGCCGATTTTCTGGCCGCCGACCTCGAGAACCAGCGAGGGCTTGATGCGATCGCCGATCTTGGCGCCGTCGCCGGCGAGAACGTTGGCCGAGATAACAGGGAACTTGACCTTGTCGAGGAAGGTCGCAAGGCCGTCTTCGCTGTCGTCAAACTCGTGGTTGCCGACGGTCATGACGTCGAACTTCATGTCGTTCAGGACTTCGGCTTCGGCCGCGCCCTTGTAGGTGGTGTAGAACAGCGAGCCCTGGAAATTGTCGCCTGCGTTGAGCAGCAGCACGTTCTGGCCGTCAAGGGCGGCGCGGCGCTGGTCGATCGCAGTCTTCAGACGCGCGGCGCCGCCGAAGCACTCGTTCTTGCCTTCTTCCTCTGCGGAGCACGTGGAGTCGAACTTGTTGATCGACTCGATGCGGGAATGGAAGTCGTTAATGTGAAGAATATTGAGCTGGTAATCGGCAAAGGCGGCGCTGCTCGACAGCGCCAGCACCGACGCGGTCAACAGACCGAATTGAAATGACTTCGTCATCCTGTTCTCCTGATTTGATGGGCGAAGCCTGGAACCCTGCGCTTCGCCATCCCCTACGCGATTGATGTTTCCACTAAGCACTAGTAGCTGCAAGAGAAAAAGCTGTGACAGTGCAGGTGCTTTCCAAGGGCGGTAAACAAAAAAGCTCCCGCAAGGGGAGCTTTTCAATCGTCGATATCGACCGATCACATGTGGCGCGTGAGCGTGAATTGGGAACCAGCGTCGGAGGTGCAGTTGAGCTGGCTCTGGGCAACCAGCGCGCAGTTAACCAAAGAGCTTGTGCGTTTTACGTTTGAATACAGGTTAATTTGAATGACGCCGTTGGGACCGGTTGTGTAGGTGCCAGATGCCATTTGTGTATTCGTGCCGTCAGTTGTCCGAGTCACGAATTGTCCACCGCTAAAGGTCGAGTTCAGTCCATTTGGATCTGTCCAAGTGCCCTCAACACCGACCGGAGCCGGGCGTGCTGCGACCGGCGTTGGGCCCGGCGACGACGAAACGCAGGATGCGAGCGCTGCGGAGGCGCCGAGGAGGACAACGAGGGTTCTGATTTTCATAGGCTTCTCCCAGTAGTCTGAGCGGGAACTATCCGTGTGGTTGCGAAACACATGGCGCGGGTCGCCCGGGAAGGCAAGGCTTCAAAGGTGTCGGGACGGCATTTATACAGCAAGCGTTACAAAAATGCCCGCCGTGCGGCGGGCATCTTCGAATGCGGTTCGTTCAGCGATTAGCGAACGAGGATGTTCTTGAACTGCCACGGATCCTTCGTGTCCAGATCCTCAGGGAAGAGGCCCGGGCGACCGTCGAGTGGGGTCCAGTCGGTGTAGTGACCTTCGACCGGCCCGAGGTAGGGCAGCTGCACTTCGAGGCAACGCTTGTAGTCGATCTCGTCGGCTTCGACGATGCCGGCCTTCGGGTTTTCCAGCGCGTAGACCATGCCGGCGAGAACCGCCGAGGTGACCTGCAGACCGGTCGCGTTCTGGTAAGGCGCGATGCGGCGGGTCTCTTCGAGAGACAGGCGCGAGCCGAACCAGTAGGCGTTCTTTTCGTGGCCGTAGAGCAGTACGCCGAGTTCGTCGAGACCGTCTACCAGCTCGTCCTCGTTGAGAACGTGATGAACCGGCTGCGAGTTGCCGCCGTTGCCGAACATCTCATGCAGCGACAGAACGGCGTCATTCGGCGGATGGTAGGCGTAGTGGCAGGTCGGGCGGAAGGTGACTTCGCCATCCTTGTCGCGCACCGTGAAGTAATCGGCGATCGAGATCGACTCGTTGTGGGTGACGAGGAAGCCATACTGCGGGCCAGGGGTCGGGCACCAGCTGCGAACGCGGGTGTTGGCGCCGGGCTGCTCGAGATAGATAGCGGCCTTGCAGCCCTTCTTGTGCTTCTTGGCGTTCTTAGGCATCCAGTTTTCATGGGTGCCCCAGCCGAGTTCGGCCGGCTGCAGACCTTCTGAGATGAAGCCTTCGACGGACCAGGTGTTCCAGAAGACGTTGAGCGGCTTCGGGTTCTTGGTGAGCTGCGTGTCGCGCTCGGCGATGTGGACGCCCTTGACGCCGAGCTTCTTCATCAGCTTGGCCCAGCCTTCACGGTCGTGCTGATCCGGCTCGTCGAACGTCAGGCCGATGTCGTTGGCGAGGTTGACCAGCGCCTGCTTGACGAACCAGGAGACCATGCCCGGGTTTGCGCCGCAGGTAGAAACGGCCGTGGTGCCGCCGGGGTTCTTCTTCTTCTCATGACGAAGGGTTTCGCGCAGCGCATAGTTGGTGCGGTCGGCGTTCTTCATGTTCTTGTCGAAGTAGAAGCCGAGCCACGGCTCGACGACGGTGTCGATGTAGAGGACGTCGAGCTTGCGGCAGAGCTTCATCAGATCGACCGAACCGGTATCGACCGAGAGGTTGACGCAGAAGCCCTGGCCTTCGCCTTCGGTCAGAAGCGGCTTCAGCAGCTCCTTGTAGTTGTCCTTGGTCACATATTCCTTGATGTGACGGACGCCGTGCTTCTTGAGGATCTCCATGTCGGAGGGCTCTTCACGCGGGTCGATGACGACCATCCGGCTCTTGTCGAATTTGAAGTGGCGCTCGATCAGCGGCAGCGTACCGCGGCCGATGGAGCCAAAGCCGATCATGACGATCGGACCGGTAATTTCGGCATATACCGGGTGGTTCTGTTCCGTCATTCTTTTCTCCTGTGGAAGGTGACGAAGGCGAGAGGCCTTTAAGAATTCATTTGAAATCGCGAAAATACTGCGAGGAAGTCCGGCTCTAACCACAAAATGGCGTCACAATAAAGAGCGTTCGGGGCGGGAACACAAATATCAGGCGGGCAAGTGCTGGTTTGCGAGCGCGCGCAGCTTGGCCGCAAGCTCGGCTTTTTGCAAGCTCAGCCCCTTGTAGGCAGCCTGGTGTTCGTCAAGGTTTTCGAGCTGCGTTGCGAAGCTCGCGGCCAATATCGCAGCCTTGGGATGGGACGCGATGGCGGCGATCGGATCGACATAGACGCGGATGGTGAAGAGGATATCGCCGGCGACTGGCAGCTTGCGCAGCGTCTGCCGCTCGACGCGGGCAAAGCGCTGGGCGAGCGTGAAGGCTTCCGCCTGCGGCGGCCGGCGATGCTTCGAGAGCGGCAGGAAGAGGTCGTCCGTCAGGTTGATCGACCAGTTCATCCGCTCGACGGGTTGGGCAACCTGAAGATTATCGAAGATCCGGGTGATCAGCGCCGCGTTGCGGGTGCCATCTCCGAAACCCGGCACGTCGGCATGGATTGCCTGCATCGGACGTGCGAACTTCTCCTGCAGCGACCACGAGGATGGAAAGGCGACAAAGCCGGCGACGAGATGCCAGCCGTCGGCCTTTCGACGCATGATCACCAGATCGTCCTGGATCAACAGGCCGGCGCGGAGCAATGGCGGGAGATCGTATCCGGTCTGCGCGTCGTCGCGGGGGAGTTGCGGATGCCGTTCGGCGAGATGTGTTTGAAGCAGCTCGAGCGCCTCCCGCTGAGCGTCCTCGGTGTCCTCCTCCGCGACGAAGACCTCGCTGCAATTGGTGCTGACCAGCGCCTGCTTTTCGCCGACATAGCGCGACCAATCGGCATCCGGCTCGATCCAGCGCGTGGGATCAAGCGGCATCAGGCCAATGGTGAACGGCTTCGAGGAGCCGTCATAGGGCGTGTAGATCGGAGGCGTCATGGCCGAACTCTAGCGCGCCGGTGTCCCCTGATGGAAGACCATTCGCCAATAACCGTCGGCATCGTGCCGCCAGATCGAGCTTCGAAGGGATCTGACCGGCGGAAGATGGGGTTCGCTGCGCTCGGAGCGGTAGGTCGCGAGCACCAGCCCGGGAGACAGCGGCCAGATCTCGAAGTCGGCCAATGCGCGGGTGGTTGCGTCTGCCGGCTCGGCAAGTAGCGCCGCGATGATCTCATCGAAACCATAGAGCCGACCGGAGCTTCCGATCTCCCGGAAATTGGGTGCAAGCAGTGCGTCCAGCGATGTGCGCGAGTTGCGCACGGCGGGGTCGAACAGCTTTTCCTCCAAGGACTGAAGATGGAGACGCAGGTCTTCCGGTTGCTCTCTCAAGGCTTCATCCTTTCAATGCCTCCATGCCGTCGACGGCTGTGGTGATCGCGACTTCGGTGATCTCGTATTGCGCCACGCCGTGGATCGTGAAGGGGTCGGCGGCGACATAGGCTTCGATATCAGCCCGATTTCCGACGGCCAGAACCACTCCACCGGTGCGCGGCACCTTGCGGCCCGATGCGAGGAACCACCCCCTGGCATAGCCTTCCTTCACCCAGGCCATGTGCGGCTCCATGTGCTTGTCGGCCTCCTCGTTCGGCTTCACATAGGTCAAGGCGAGGATGAACATGGTGTGTTTCCTTTCAGGGCGTTGCGTTCCGATACATGTGGATATTCAATTGTCTCGGGGGCATCCATCTTCTTTTCAGATTTCCGCGTCAAAGTGCGAATCATTGTTATTCCATCGCCCCGGAACCATCGGATGAACCAGATATCGGAGCGGCTTGCGGAGTTGCAGGAGGAGAGCGCCGTCCTGATCGCGCTTTATGATCAGGATGACCGGCTGCAGTATGCAAACGCGGCCTTTCGCACCACCTTCGCACTCGAGCCGGATGAATGCCCCCTGTGGGCCGAGCTTATGCGCCGCAATACCAAGGCCGGAAAAGGGACGGTCATCCGTGCCGCTGATTTCGAGACGTGGCTGGTCTCGGCGCAATCGCGGCGCGGCAAGCTGCCGTTCCGGGCGTTCGAGACCGATGTGGTCGACGGGCGCTGGCTGTGGATGACCGAGACCGTCCAGAAGGACGGCTGGATGCTCTGCGTCGCCAGCGACATCACCCATCTGAAAGCCAGCGAACGCGATATCCGGCAGGACCGCGATTTCGCGCTCAAGGCATCGCAGACCGACGAGCTCACCAGCATTTCCAATCGCCGCTTCATGATGGCGGCGCTGGAGAGCCTTGTGCAGCGGCAGGCCTCGATGGAAAAGGCGAGCGGCTGCATCTGCATCATCGATCTCGACTTCTTCAAGCGGATCAACGACGTGTATGGCCACCAGGTGGGAGACGACGTGCTGGTGGATTTTGCCCGCCGCGTACATCCGCTCGTGCGCCGGCGCGACAGCTTCGGCAGGATCGGCGGCGAGGAATTCATGCTGATCCTTCCCGACACCACCTTGTCGCAGGGAGAGTTGATCGTCGACCGTATACTGACGACGGTGCGAGGTGCCCGTCCGATCAGCAACAGCCCCAGCTTTTCCTACACCTGCTCCGCCGGGCTCGCGGAACTGCATCTGGGCGAGACGGCACGCGAGCTTTACGCGCGCGCCGACGAGGCGCTCTATCATGCCAAGCAGAGCGGGCGTGATCGGCTGAGGATCGTTGCTTAGAGGATAAGGTTGGCGGCGATCAGACCGCGCAGGGAATTGCCGATATAAAGCCGGCCTGTCTTCAAGTCTTCCGGCGTGATGCGGCCAACGCGAGCCTTTCGCTGGCAGATGAGTTCGGTGCGCAGCACGCCGGCCAGCAGACCGCAGGCGATCGGCGGGGTGCGCAGGAGGCCGGATCCGTCGTCGAGGAAGACCGAGGTGATCGTGCCCTCGCACACCTCGCCTCGTTCGTTCAGCATGATCACTTCATCGGCTTCGGACGATGCGTATTCGGACCTTGCCATGTCGTAGATCGCGCGGCGGGTCGTTTTCATGCGCAGCAGCGTGTCGCCGGAGTCGAGGCGCGTGCCGGCCACTTTAACGTTCCAGACACTGCCTGCGGCAAACGGCGTAAACGGCGCCGAAGTGATCGCCGTTTGCCCGTTGTGATCGAATGTCAGCCGAATGCGCAAGGCGCTCGATGCGCCCGCCACGGCTTCGTTCAGTCGATCGGCAGCCGCCAGCGGCTCTGGAAATCCAAGTCGGCGGGCGGAGCGGGAGAGGCGAGCGAGGTGGAGGCGCAGGCGCACGAAGCCGATGCCCGGCTCGAAGCGCAGCGTTTCGATCAAGGACAGGTCGGTCATCCCGCTGTCTCCTGATCGCGGGTCACTTCCTGATCGCCGATGGCGAAGCGCGCCTTCAACAGGCACTCTTCGTATTCTGCTTCGGCGGTCGAATCGAAGACGATGCCGCCGCCGACGTTGAAGACCGCCTTGCCGTCGGGAAACAGGCTGATGGTTCGGATGGCGACCGAAAAGCGCATAGCGCCGCGCGGCGAGATCATGCCGATCGCTCCGCAATAGACGTCGCGCGGGCCGTCCTCCAGTTCATGGAGAATGGTCATGGCGCTGATCTTCGGCGCGCCGGTGATCGAGCCGCAGGGGAAGAGGGCGGCGAAGATGTCGGTGATGGTGAGACCAGCAAGCAGCTTCGCCTGCACATGGCTCACCATCTGGTGCACCGTCGGGTAGGTCTCGATGTCGAAGAGCTTCGGAACGTCGAGCGTGCCGACCTCCGATATGCGCGAGATGTCGTTGCGCAGGAGGTCGACGATCATGCGGTTTTCGGCCTGTGTCTTGATGTCCCCGCGCATGGCCTTGATGATCGCGGCGTCCTCGGCAGGGCTGTTGCCACGCTTGGCGGTGCCCTTCATTGGGTGTGTCTCGATCCAGCCGTCATCGTCGGTGCGGAAGAAGAGTTCGGGTGAGCGCGACAGGATGATCGGGCCACCGAGATCCACCAGCGCGCCATACTTCACGGGTTGCCGGTCGATCAGCGACCAGAATGCCGCGCGGGGATCGCCGCTCCAACGGGCCGTGATCGGCATGGTAAGGTTGGCCTGGTAGCAATCTCCCTGTCGGAGATGCCAATGCAGCCGGTCGAAGCGCTCCTTGTATGTGGGGAAATCCCATCCGGTTTTCGGTGCCGTGATGCATTCCTCATTTTCGACGCGCTTTACTGCCTTCGCCAGGGGGTGAGTATCCGCTGAAGGCGCGTCGAATATGCCAAAGCAGAGGAGCGGCGTTTCGCTGCGCCCGTCGGCAAAGGCGGAAAGCTTGTCTTCGAAGAGGTAACCCGCTTCGTAGGACAGGTAGCCGGCCAGCCACTTGCCCGCGGCACGCGCTTGCTCGATGCGCGCGAGGCCGTCGAAAAACTCGGTGCGCGTCCGTGCGATGATGATCTCCGCCGGATCGGCGAAGAGCATCACCTGTCCGGTCGTGTCGTCCCGGAAGAGCGCGTAGGGCTGTCTGTCGATCATGTCCAAGCTTTGGCCTTAAGACGGCGATCTTCGCTTTGTCCCTTCCCGCTGACGCAGAGAAGGGACTGGTGGTGCCGCCTCAGGCCTTATCTAGCGCTTCCAACTCGTCGATCAGGCCTTCGATCATCGACAGTCCCTTGCTCCAGAACGACGGATCGGTGGCGTCGAGACCGAATGGCTTGAGAAGTTCCGAGTGATGCTTGGTGCCGCCGGCCTTCAGGAGATCGAAATACTTGTCCTGGAAGCCCTTGTCGGCCTTCTGGTAGACAGCATAGAGCGAGTTCACCAGGCAATCGCCGAACGCATAGGCGTAGACGTAGAAGGGCGAATGGATGAAGTGCGGGATATAAGCCCAGTAGGTCTCGTATCCCTCCGAGATCTTGATCGCTGGCCCGAGGCTTTCCGACTGTACCGAGAGCCAGAGCTCGCCAATGTCGTCGGAGGTCAGTTCGCCGGCCTTGCGGGCGGTGTGGACCTTGCGCTCGAATTCGTAGAAGGCGATCTGGCGCACGACCGTGTTGATCATGTCCTCGACCTTCTGAGCAAGCATCGCCTTGCGCTCGCGCTTGTCCTTCGTCTTGTCGAGCAGGGCCCGGAAGGTCAGCATCTCGCCAAAGACGGAGGCGGTCTCGGCAAGCGTCAGCGGCGTCTGGCACATCAGCGCGCCCTGGCCGCCGGCCAGAACCTGATGCACACCATGGCCAAGCTCGTGGGCGAGCGTCATCACGTCGCGCGGTTTGCCCAGGTAATTGACGAGCACATAGGGGTGAGCCGAAGGAACGGTCGGGTGAGCGAAGGCGCCGGGCGCCTTGCCCGGGCGAACGGGCGCATCGATCCACTGCTCGTCGAAGAAGCGCTTGGCGATCGCGGCCATCTCGGGGGCAAAATTGCCATAGGCCGAAAGCACCGTGTCCTTGGCTTCAGTCCAGGAAATCACAGCGTTGGAGGTTTCGGGCAGCGGCGCGTTGCGATCCCAGAACTCCATCTGTTCCATGCCAAGCCACTTGGCCTTCATCTTGTAATAGCGATGCGAGAGGCGCGGATAGGCATCCTTGACGGCGGCGGCCAGCGCATCGACCACTTCGCGCTCGACGCGGTTTGCCAGGTGCCTGCTATCGGCGATGTCCTCGAAGCCGCGCCAGCGGTCGGAAATGTCCTTGTCCTTGGCGAGCGTGTTGGTGATCAGCGTGAAGGTGCGGATATTCGTCTTGAAGGTTTCGGCAAGCGCCATCGCCGCCTTGTGGCGAACGGCGGGATCGCGGTCCTGCAGCATGTTCAGCGTGACCTCGATCGACAGCTTCTCTCCATCGACGTCGAAGCGCAGTTCCGCCATCGTTTCATCGAACAGACGGTTGAAGGCGGCAGCCGACGTCATCGACTTTTCGAGGAAGAGCTGTTCCAGCTTGTCGTCCAGCTGGTAGGGCTTGTCCTTGCGCAGGTCGACGAGCCAGGGGCGGTAGTGGCCGGCATCCGGGTCATTCGCCATGCAGGCATCGATCACGGCATCGTCGATGCGGTTGAGTTCGAGCGCGAAGAACAGCAGGTGGCCGGAGAAATCGGTGATCCGGGCCTGAACGTCGCCGTAGAGCTTGCCGTTCACAGGATTGCTGGTGTCGGAGAAATAGGTGAGGCCCGCAAACGAGCCGAGGCGGCCGATAAGGTCGTCCAGCGCCTCATATTCTTTCAGAGCCTGGCCGATGCCGGCGTCGCCTTTCTTCGTGGCGGCGTCCGCAAGCTTGCCCTTCCACTTCTCTTCGAAGGCGGCGGCTGCCTTGCCTGCTTTTTCCATATCCGACGTAAAGGCTGTCGAGGTGGCCGAGGGGTAGAGGTCCTGCAATCGCCAGGTCGGCAGGTCGCCGAGCGCGCTATCGGTCGCGGAGGCGGCGGAGCTTGCCGAAAAATTAAGGGCGGCGCCGGCGAGTGTTTTTTTCATGAGCGGGGTTCCTCTTCCTCTTTTGCGACAGGCTAGACTGTCTAAGCGCCTAAAGCCCCGGTATCAAGGGCATTTCGGCTTTCGGGAAGCTCCGTTTCGAGCCGGATTCGTCTTCGCCCCAAACGTTAAAATGCAATTATTTCTCAAAACTGGATGTTCAAGCCTTTCTGCGAGAGTGCCTGTCAGGTTTCGCATGAAGTGAGGCAGCAATGACCGGTTACAATGAGATCAAGGGTGCCGCGCAGATACTGGTCGTCGAGGACGATCCGGTTCAGCGCCGATTGCTCAAGAACGCGATAGAGCGCCACGGGCACGTGGTCCATCAGGCCGAGAACGGCCGGATCGGTCTGGAGATGGTGAAGAGAGGCAGCGGCCTCTACAACGTCATCGTGCTGGACCTGATGATGCCTGAAATGACGGGCTTGGAGTTCCTGGAAGCGGTGCACGAATTCGGCACACAGGTTCCCGTTATCGTTCAGACGGGGCAGGGCGGCATCGAAACGGTGGTGCAGGCCATGCGTGCCGGCGCCTTCGATTTCGTCGTCAAGCCGGTGTCTCCCGAGCGGATCGCCAATTCGATTGCAAACGCCCTCAAGCTGGATCAGCGCGAAATCAAGGCGCGCAGCGGCCGCAGGTCTCGTTCCGGCTCAGTCGGGTTCGACGATATCGTTTCGGCCAGCCCCGCAATGATACGGGTCATCGATCTGGCGCAGCGTGCGTCGCAGTCGACCATCCCCGTCGTGCTCGAAGGGGAATCCGGGGTCGGCAAGGAACTGGTGGCGCGCGCCATCCAGTCCGGCAGCGACCGTTCCGGCAAGCCGTTCGTCACCGTCAACTGTGGCGCCATTCCGCACAATCTGGTCGAGAGCATTCTGTTCGGCCATGAGAAGGGTGCCTTTACCGGCGCGACCGAGCGCCATATCGGCAAGTTCATGGAAGCCGATGGCGGCACGATCTTCCTCGACGAGATCGGCGACCTGCCGCTCGAAGTCCAGGTCAAGCTCCTGCGCGCCGTGCAGCAGGGCGAGATCGAGACCGTCGGCGCGCGCACCGCGCATAAGGTCAACGTCCGCCTGATTTCGGCAACCAACAAGGATCTGATCGAAGAGGTCAAGAACGGCCACTTCCGCGAGGATCTGTATTATCGTCTCAACGTCTTCCCGATCACCATTCCGGCGCTGCGCAAGCGAAAGGAAGACATCCCGCACCTCGTGCGCGTCTTCACCGAGCGCTTCTCGAGCGAGCAGAAGAACGGCCATCGCATGACGGTGAGCGCAGGCGCCCTGGCGCTGCTGACCGCCTACGATTGGCCGGGCAATATCCGCCAGCTCGAGAACGCAATCTTCCGCGCCGTGGTGCTGGCAGATGGACCAGAGCTGACCGAAGCCGACTTCCCGCAGATCGCAGGCCAGCTGCCGGAATACGCGGTGGTCGACCACCTCGCGCTCGTTGCCGACAATAGCGTCGGCGATCGTCTCGCCGAACTCGCCAGTCCCGAGGATCCGGTCTCGCAGGCAGCCGCGGACCACCTCGTGGCGCGAATCAGTGATGCACCGGACAACGCAATTGCCAGCACGAACCCCTCAGGCGACGTGCGAAAGCTTGCGGATGTGGAAGAAGAGCTGATCAGATTCGCCCTTAAATTCTATCGGGGGCAGATGAGTCAAGTGGCCCGAAAACTCGGCATCGGGCGGTCCACATTGTACAGAAAACTCAAGGATTACGGGATCGACCCTGACAACCCGCAGAAGGACGCGGCCTGAAACGCTTCATTAACAATCCGGCAATCATCTTTTGTTACCAATCATAAACCACTTGTTAGTGGCCTGTTCACTATGTAAAGAAAAGGTTGATCATGTGTGGCATTTTTGCCATCGTGTGACCGCATTTCACAGTCAAGGGTCGAGATAGAGGACCATCGGCTGTCTGACGGGGATTGAGTTTGCCGGATCTGAATGGGAATACGAAGCCTAAGCGCCCGATCTGGCGCGACAGGTGCGCAGACCTTTGCGGAAAGGTGTTTAGGACGGCCATGGCCGCCCTTCTCGCAGTTGCCGTTTCGTCGCCTGTGGTCATCAGCACGCCCTCTCAGGCGGCTGGCGAAACGCGTAGTCTCAAGCTCTATTTCATTCACACCGGCGAAAAGGCGGTCATCACCTACAAGCGCAACGGCCGGTTCGACCCCAAGGGTCTCGAGCAGCTGAACCGCTTCCTTCGCGACTGGCGCAAGAACCAGCCGACGAGGATGGACCCGCGTCTCTTCGACCTGATCTGGGAAGTGTATCGCCAGAGCGGTTCCAAGGATTACATCAACGTCGTCTGCGGCTTCCGTTCGCCAGGCACCAACGCCATGCTGAAGGCACGTTCGCGCAATTCCGGCGTTGCAGAGAAGAGCCAGCACATGCTCGGCAAGGCGATGGATTTCTTCATTCCTGACGTCAAACTGGCCACTTTGCGCGCAATCGGCATGAAAATGCAGGTCGGCGGCGTTGGATTCTATCCGACGTCGGGCTCGCCGTTCGTGCACATGGACGTGGGTGGCGTGCGCGCATGGCCGCGTATGAGCCGCGAAGAACTCGTCCGTCTCTTCCCGAACGGCAACACGATGCACATCCCTGCTGATGGCAGACCGCTGCCGGGATATGAGCAGGCCGTGGCCGACTACAAGCGTCGCGTCAGCTCGACCGAAGTGCAGATGGCAAGCTCCGGCGCCTATAGCGGCTCGTCGTCGAGCGAGCAGCCGAAGCACAAGACACTGTTTGCCGCGCTGTTTGGCGGCGGCGCTGACGAAGCTGAAGACAGTTCTGATGATGATAGTGCAGCAGCACCTGTCGCCGTCGCGAAGGCGACGCCGCCAAAGGCTGATATGCCGAACGCAGCCGATCCCGGCCAGCAGGCTCCCGCCCAGCCGACCGAGGTCGCAAGTGTAAATGCGCCGGTTCCGCAGGTGCGTCCAGCGTTTGCCAACCAGCCGGGTGGAAGCGAAGTGGCTAGCGCCCTGGTCGCTCCTCAGTCCGGAAATGCGGCACAAGAGGCCCTTTCTGCTGTGACCGAGGGTCAGCAGCAGTTCGCGGATCTCAGCGCCTATAGCGTACCCGTTCCTTCACTGCTCGGACCGCGGCGCTCTCCAGGAGACGCGGAAGTCGCTTCGGCTGACCCGGCTGCGATGACGGGGAATCTCGCAGCGGTTCCGACGCCGGCTGAACGTCCGGCGCTCGCCGAAAAGCTCCTCGCTGCGGCGAACGCCGACTCGGAAGCTGATGACGACGTGGCAGACCAGGAGGATACGCTTTCTCCTGCTGTTGCCGACGCTCTTGATCAGCAGAAGACGGCCGGCGATAGCCAAGTCGCGTCCAGCCAGCCGGCGATTTCGAGCGTCGAACAGGCCATTAACGCAGCGATGCCGCAAAAGGTTCCATCGGAGAAGCCGCCGGTACAGATGGCGGCGCTCGCGCCGACGCCCAAGGCCGCGACGTTCGGCGATGGTTTCGATGCACCCAAGCCGTCGCTTGACGCCAGCGCGGCCCAGGTTGCGCCGACTAAGGGCGGGCGCCCGACCAAGCATGAAGCCGCCCAGGCCGACGCTGGCCGTGCCACGATCACGACAGAGCCGAAGCTGACCGAGAAGATCATCTCGAAGTGGGCGCTGACCAATGCGCGCATGGAAATGGTGACAAAGCCGGTCAAGGCGCCGCGCTTCGTCAGCCAGACGCTCCGCGCACAGCCGACCGCGGTCTATGCGGAAGGCTTCACCAAGACGGCCTCCATCGATCCGGGCCGCTTCAGCGGCAGCGCGGTGAACTTCATGGAAGTCCGGAAGTTCAATACGAACTGAGCTTCCCGATAACGAGATCAGAGAGCCGCTGGAGATATCCGGCGGCTTTTTCGTTTCGGCCCGCCGATCGTTATCTTTTCATCTATTCAATTAAGCGCCATTCAATCATTTGCGACTACTTATAAAGCTCGCGTGAATTTCCATCAGGGAAAGGCAACGGGGGCGAGGGGCAATGGCAAACGAGGGCCGGATTGGGCGTCGGCATGATG
Organism: Rhizobium sp. S96; assembly: GCF_030382195.1. NCBI lineage: Bacteria > Pseudomonadati > Pseudomonadota > Alphaproteobacteria > Hyphomicrobiales > Rhizobiaceae > Rhizobium > Rhizobium sp. S96. Next base: position 15,768 of record NZ_JAUDRY010000008.1, on the reverse strand, counting down.
TCGATTTCCTGCGGGTGTGCGCCTTTGGGCTGCTGATCGTCTATCATTCCAGTATTCTGTATAGCTCGCGCGGCTGGCTGCACCAGGCGGGCGGCGAAAGCTGGTTCTTCGACCTGATCTCGATCGGGTCGCATCCGTGGCGGATGAGCCTGCTGTTTTTCCTGTCAGGCGTGGTGACGGCAGCGCTGACATCGCGACGCTCTCCGGGCGAAGTCCGCCTGTTTCGATCGCGCCAGCTTCTTCCGCCGCTTCTGATCGGCATGCTGGTGATCATTCCGCCGCAGATCTACATCACGCTGAAGATGCAGAGCGGCTTTTCCATGCCGTATCTGCAGTTCTGGTGGAGCTACGTCACCGGTGGCTTTATCGATGCATCGGGGCGCGAAGTTGGGAGTTTCGCGCATCTTTGGTTTCTTGCTTATCTCTGGGTCTATACCGCCCTGTGGGCGCTTCTCCACCGATACGCTCCCGCGCTTTTTCTGCGCGGAGGTGCGTGGTTGTCGAAGACCCTGCATGGGGTCGGGCTGCTGTACTGGCCGGTTCTTTATCTCGCCGTTCTGCGCCTGGCGCTTTTCCCGGCCTTTGGCGAGACGCTCAATCCGGTGACCGATTGGTATGCGCATATCGTCTACTTCAGCTTCTTCCTGGCCGGTGCGCTTTTGGCGGGGCAAGAAGATTTCTGGGATGCGGTCGTCGCACACAGGAAGATGGCGCTGACGATCGCGCTCGCGTGCTTTGTCGTTCTGGCGGCGATTGTCACCACCATTCCCGCGGCGGAGCGACCAGCCCTGCTGGTGACGGCGCTGCGCGTCTGCCGGTCCGTGTTCCAATGGACGGCGATCGTCGCCTTGCTCGGCTATGCCCGCCGGTTCATCCGTCACTCAAATCCGGTCGTCATGTATCTGAACAGGGCTGTCCTGACCTACTACGTCCTGCATCAGACGGTGCTGGTTCTGGTCGCGTACTGGCTGCAGCAACATGGAATGCAGCCGCCGTGGGCGTTCGGTGTCGTGGTGGTCGTGACGTGCGCGGTTTGTGCGATTGCTTACGAACTGCAGCGCAGGCTGCTGTCGGTTGCCAGCTTTCTAGGACGCGAGCAGCCGCAGCTTGGTGTTACGTAGGGCTGCGACAGTTATAAAAAAACCGCCGAACTGGTCGGCGGTTTCAACTGGGCAGATGCCTGGACAATCAGCCTTCCGGCGGCGAGTCGATCATGCCGAGCGCGTGCAGGTAGGTGTCGAGGATGGCTTCCTCTTCCAGACGTTCCTGCTCGTCCTTCTTGCGCAGGGCAATGACCTTCTTGAGGATCTTGGTGTCGAAGCCGGTTCCCTTGGCTTCGCCATAGACGTCCTTGATATCGTCGGCGATGGTCTTCTTTTCTTCTTCCAACCGTTCAATGCGCTCGATGAAAGCGCGAAGCTGGTCGCGGGCAACGCCGTGGGCATCAGACATCGTGTTCTCCTGATAGGGGATGTAAAATTCGGATGGCGTTGACTGCCGCGAAGCGGGGCCGGGGTCAAGCCTATTCGACAAGCCGAGGCTTATTTGTGCGGGTTGTTGATTTCAAATGCGGCTTTTTGCTCGGTGGTGGCTTCCTTCTGATGAAGGCTTTTCCACTCCTCGAACGGCATGCCGTAAACAATCTCGCGCGACTGGTCCTTGGAGATCTCGACACCTTCGGCCTCGGCGGCTTCGCGATACCAGTTGGACAGGCAATTGCGGCAGAAGCCTGCGAGATTCATCAGGTCGATGTTCTGGACATCGGGGCGCTCGCGCAGGTGCGCAACGAGGCGGCGGAAGGCCGCTGCTTCGAATTCGGTTTGCTGTTCTTTCGTGAGTGCGGTCATGGCGCTCTCCTTTATTCGGATGGTCCCGTTCGCGATGCGTGCACCTTATACTCATGCAGCGCCGGATCGGCATTCATGGATTCGAAAATGGGTGCCAGCCGGTCGGCCCAGGCCGCGATGCCAGCGTCATCGCCGATGAGATCCTGCCGAACCTCCAGCAACGCGTGGGCAATGCCGGGAACCATGCAATGCCGGTACATGGTATCTCCCTTCAGCGCGCCGTCATATGGCTCGTTGTCGCCCACTATGAGATCGGGATACTTGCGGAGCATGTCAAGCAAGGGGGAGACGGCGCGCTGATCGCTGTCCCAGAGGACCGCTGCGTGCCAGGGGCGCGGAACGCCCTTCCACGCTGGGGTATAGGAGTGCAGAGAAAGGACAAGTGGAGCCTTGCCCGTCTTTGCAGCCACGCGGCCGATCGTTTCGTTGACGGCATTGTGATACGGCCGGTGGTAGGTTTCCACACGGCGGTTCCACTCCTCGGTCGAGATCGGGTGATTGCCCGGAATGATGGCGCCGTCGGAAATCTTCATGATCAGCGTCGGGTCGTCTTCGCCTCGATTGGGATCGATCAGCAGACGGGAGAAGCCGCCGAGAACCGCTGGCACGCCGAGCCTTGCCGACAGCGCACGTACCAGTCCCTCGATGCCGATGTCATAGGCAATATGGCGTTCAAAGGCATTGGCGGGCAGGCCCAGGCGGCCGTAATTCTCAGGGAGACGGTTCATCGCGTGGTCGCCGAGGAGCACCATGCCACTGTCATGGTTGCCGTCTAGGATTTCGAATGATTGGAAGGCATTCATGAGGGAAATCGCCAATTATGGTTTGCGGTCGATCTCTGTTCGCATGGCCAAGTGACGCGTTCAAGCATGGCCGTTGATCAAACGCCGCAACACGGCTGCCTGTCGGGGCTGTCATGGAATATAATCGATTAGCATTGCGTTGACATTCTCGGGGAGGCGGCGCAAGAAGGCACACCAACGAATAATCGGGAGCCCATTGGAAGTCGTGTTGATCCAGACCGCGCCAAGTTTCCTTCTGCGCTCCGGGCCGCTTGCCCGTCTTGCACTGTTTGTTCTCGCGGCTTTTTCGCCGTTTTTCATAGCCGACGCGGCTCATGCCGATTTTCGCGTCTGCAACGGCACACAGAACCTCGTGGGTGTCGCAATTGGATACAGGGCCAAGGATGGCTGGATGACGGAAGGCTGGTGGCAGGTGCCAGCAACGACATGCGCGACGCTGATCGAGGGAGAGCTGCAGTCGCGATATTATTATCTCTACGCCGAGGACGCCGCCCGGGGAGGACGATGGACGGGTGACGTGCAGATGTGCGTGGCAGAGAACGAGTTCAAGATCACGGGTGTCAATGATTGCTACGCCCGTGGCTATCAGAAGATGGGGTTCAAGGAATATGATACGGGCCGCCAGGGCAGCTGGATGGTTCAACTTTCCGATACCCCCGGCACGCAAGAAAGCCCGAATTGATGAAGCGTAACCGCAAAGTTAAAATCCTCGCCACGCTCGGACCGGCCTCCTCCGAGGAGTCGATGATCGAAAAGCTGCACCAGGCCGGTGCTGACGTTTTCCGTATCAACATGAGCCATGCCAGCCACGACGTCATGCGTTCGCTGATCAAGCGTATCCGCGCCGTCGAAGCGCGTTCGGGACGTCCGATCGGTATTCTGGCGGACCTTCAGGGCCCGAAGCTGCGCGTCGGCAAGTTCGCCGAAGGCAAGGTCGACCTGAAGCCGGGCGACACCTTCACACTCGACAACAACGAAGCTCCCGGCGATGCGACCCGCGTGTTCCTGCCGCATCCTGAAATTCTGGAGTCCGTGCAGCCTGGCCATCGCCTGCTGATCGACGACGGCAAGCTCGCATTGCGCGCTGAAAAGTGCGACGGCAAGAGCATCGTTACCACGGTTATCTCAGGTACGAAGATCTCCGACCGCAAGGGTGTCAGCCTTCCCGACACGCTGCTGACCGTTGGCGTTCTGACCGACAAGGACCGCACCGACCTCGACGCCGTTCTGGCGACCGACGATGTCGACTGGGTCGCGCTCTCCTTCGTGCAGCGCCCGGAAGATCTAGCCGAAGTGCGCAAGATCGCGCGCGGTCGCGTCGGCATCATGTCGAAGATCGAAAAGCCGCAGGCGATCGAGCGTATCGAGGAAATCATCGAGCTCTCCGACGCGCTGATGGTTGCCCGTGGCGACCTCGGCGTCGAAATGCCGCTCGAATCCGTTCCGGGTATCCAGAAGCAGCTGATCCGCGCTTGTCGCCGTTCGGGCAAGCCGGTGATCGTCGCCACGCAGATGCTGGAATCGATGATCACCGCGCCGGTCCCGACGCGTGCTGAAGTCTCCGACGTCGCGACCGCCGTATTCGAAGGCGCCGACGCCGTCATGCTGTCGGCTGAGTCCGCATCCGGTGACTATCCGGTTGAAGCCGTCTCGACGATGGCCTCGATCGCAAGCACCATCGAGCGCGAGCCGCACTATCCTGGCATCATCTACGCGCAGCGCGCGCAGCCGGAAGCAACCGGCGCGGATGCGATCTCGCTCGCTGCTCGTCAGATAGCCGAAACGCTGCGCCTCTCGGCTATCGTCTGTTACACCTCGTCGGGTACGACGGGTCTGCGCGCCTCGCGCGAGCGTCCGCAGGTTCCGATCCTGGCGCTGTCGCCGGTCATTCAGACGGCTCGCCGTCTCGCCATCGTCTGGGGTCTGCACTGCGTCGTCACGCATGACGCGACCGACCTCGACGACATGGTCAACCGTGCGTGCCGCATCGTTGCCGACGAAGGCTTCGGCAAGCCGGGCGATCGCATCATCATCTCGGCCGGCGTGCCGCTCGGAACACCAGGTGCCACCAACATGCTGCGCATCGCCTATATCGGCTCCGACGGCCAGAGCGGCATCTAAGCGCACTAGCCACTATTCACGGAGCCCGCTGCCCTAACAGGCGGCGGGCTTTTTGCTGTCCTGAACCATGGCGTCTTGCGGCTGGCGGGCGCACATGCAAGGGTCGGCTTTCATGTTCGGGAGGGCATCATGCACATTGTTACACTTCTCGCATTCGTAGCCGTGTCCTTCGTCGCGATTGCAACGCCCGGGCCGACGGTGCTTCTGGCGATGACCAACGGCTCGCGTTACGGTGTTCGCCGAGCGATCCCGGGAATGATAGGCGCGGTGCTGTCCGACTTTGTGCTGCTGGGTGCTGTGGCGATCGGTCTCGGCGCGCTTCTCGCGGCGTCGGAGTTCTGGTTCTCGATGCTGAAATATGTAGGTGCTGCCTATCTCGCCTTTCTCGGGATCATGATGCTGCGCACCAAGGGCGGCTTCAACGCCGCGCTGAAGTCGGAAAGCGAGATTACTGGCGGAACCGCTTTTTCGATCGGCCTCAAGAGCTTCATGGTCGCCGTCACCAACCCCAAGGGTTACCTTTTCTTCTCGGCGTTTCTACCGCAGTTCATCAATCCGGCGTTGCCGCAGCCGACGCAGTATGCCGTGCTGGCGGTGGTCTTCGCATCGCTCGATTTTCTGATCATGCTCGGTTACGCAGTCTTCGGTTCGCAGGCCGTACGGCTGCTGAAGACGGCAGGCGCGGTCTGGCTGGAGCGCGCCTGCGGCGGGGCGATGCTGGCGCTGGCGGGATCGCTGGCGCTATATCGGCGGGCAACGACCTGACGCTTTAGGGCAGGGACACGTGCCCGACCCGATAGATCTGGCCGGCTCCCGCGATCAACGGGGCCGAGCGATGCAGGCTGAAGCGCACGGCCGTCCAGCTTGTCGGCTCGAAAGCCGAGACCGATGCAAGGACATCAGCCTGTCTCGCTTGCCGTTGTGCCTGTCTGCTCTCCTCGTCTTTGATCTCGGCAAGCGAGGCGTAGGGCTCGATACACACGATCTCCTCAGTCGCGAATTTGGCCTCTGCCACCGCAGGCATGGTTTCCGCGTGCCAGACAATCCAGGTCTTCACCCGGGGCCAGCCGAAGGATTGCGTCAGTGCTTCGAAGCCGGGGCCGGTGAGGAAGTCGCTGGCACGCTCCGGCTGCTGCCAGAGATAGAAGGGTGCGTAGAGGTTTTCGCGCGAGCCGAACTCGCCCTTGCGGGCACTGAGGTAGGCCTTGAAGCCGAGGCCGGGAAAGCCGTCGAGCATCGGTCCCTTGTCGCGGATGCGCCGGTCGATGATCGACATGTCGTAATCGGCCGGCAGGGTGAAGCTGTATTGCATCGCCATCATGAGAGAACCTCCACCGGCTCCAGCCAGTCGACGATGCGGCCGGCCTCGCTTACCTGGATGCTGATGTAGCTGAACGGGCTGTCAGGCGTCGCGCCATGCCAGTGCTTTTCGCCGGCGGCGAACCAGACGGCATCTCCGGCGCCCAACTCCTCCACGACGCCGCCTTCGCGTTGCGCCAGCCCCTTGCCCGATAGAACATAAAGCAGCTGCCCGCGCGGATGCGAATGCCAGCGCGTGATCGTGCCGGGATCGAGGCTTGCGCGCATCGCGGTGTTCTCGCCATCGACCGCGCCTTCCAGCAGCATCTCGACCCAGAAGGGCGCGGTGGCAATATCGGCGGGCGAGCGGACGGCGTTGCCCGGACGAATGACAGTCATGCGTTCAGGGTTGCCCATCATGCGGCACTCCCGAAGGCGCGGGCTTCCCAGCCAGGTTCGATCATCTGCGCCTTGCCGTCGCCGAACGACCATTCATCCGGCGATGTGGTGGTGACGACGATCATGATGTCTTCCGGCCGGATGCCCGGGGATGCCCCGAGAAGTTCGGCGGCGCGCTTGAAGAAGGCCTGTCGCGTTTCGGTCGAGCGCGGCTTGCCGGCGGTGATGGCGAACAGCACGAAGTCGTCGGAACGCGGCCCGGCTAGATAGTTCCGGTCGAAGATCAGTTCACTCGGTTCATGCTGGTGGATGACCTGAAAGCGGTCGGCAGGCGGGACATTGAATGTCTCGACCATTGCCTGATGGATGCTGTCGGAAACGGCGCAAAGATAGTCCGGCGACTTGCCGCGCAGGAGAGAGATACGAACAAAAGGCATGACTGCCTCCTCTGAGTGAATTCTTGACAGGAGGAGCATCGCACATCACGATAATGCGAAAAATCAGAATTAAATGAACTTATGATCCATAAAAACGGGATTATATCGATGCGACGGACGATCTTCGATCTCGATGTGCTCAGGACCTTCGCGACGGGAATGGAGCTCGGCAACTTCGCGAGAGCGGCCGACCGGCTCGGCCGTTCGACCTCGGCCGTCAGCGCTCAGTTGAAGAAGCTGGAGGAGCAGGCGGGCACGCCGATCTTCCGCAAGGCCGGACGCGGGCTCGCGCTCACCGATGCCGGCGAAACGATGCTGGCCTATGCGCGCCGCCTGCTGGAGCTCAACGACGAGGCGGCCGCAGCGGTGCAGAGCGTCGAACTCGAGGGTTGGGTCAGGCTCGGATTGCAAGAGGATTTCGGCGAAACGCTTTTGCCCGAGGTGCTCGGCCGTTTTGCGCGCGCGCATCCGAAGGTCCGCATCGAGGCGCGGGTGGTGCGCAATGTCGAGCTGATCGAGCGCGTGACCACGGGCAAGCTCGATCTGGCGCTGGCCTGGAGCGATGGCGCGCTGACACCCCATTGCGAGAAGATCGCGGAGGTGCCGATGCGCTGGATCGGACCGGCGGATGGGGCGGTCGACTGGAATCTCGGCAGCGGCGAGCCGGTACCGCTCGCCTCGCTCGAGGCTCCCTGCCTGTTGCGCACCGCGGCGACCAAGGCGCTCGATACGGCGGGCATTCCCTGGCGGCTTGCCTTCGTCAGTCCGAGTCTTGGGGGATTGTGGGCAGCGACGGCTGCCGGGCTCGGTATCAGCATCCGCACGCCGATCGGGCTGCCGCGGAAGGTGAAGCCGCTCGTCGCCGCCGATACCGGCCTGCCTGAACTTCCATCGCTCGGCCTTGTGCTGCATCGCGCCGAAGCGGAGCCCGGGCCGGCGACGGCGCGGCTTGCGGCCATTATGCTCCAATCGGTCAGGGAGGCTGTCGCCGATGCGGTGCCATCGGCGATCCAGCCGGCAGCGAGAGCCTATGCCTGATATTCGCGCTGCGCGTTCCGGCGGATTGCCTGCGGCGGCTGGCCGAAGGCGCGCAGGAAGGCGCGGCGCATCCTCTCGCGATCCGCGAAGCCTGTTTCGGCGGCAACGACATCGATCGGGTGCCGGCCCTGCTCCATCATCAGGCGAGCCGCCTCGAGGCGCAGGTTCTCAACCGCCTTGGCCGGCGATTGCCCTGTCTCGGCGCGAAACGTCCGGCTGAACTGCCGGGGGCTGAGTGCGGCCGCTTCCGCCAGCTCCTCGACAGACAGCTTGTTCTTCAGGTTGCCGCGCGCATGCGCCAGCGCCTTCTGGATGCGGTCCGATTTCGGCTCCAGTTCCAGCAGCGCCGAGAACTGCGATTGGCCGCCGGCGCGGCGATGATAGACGACGAGCTTGCGGGCGACGGCGCGGGCGATGTTGGCGCCGTGATCCTTCTCGACCATGGCAAGCGCCAGATCCACTCCGGCCGTCATGCCAGCCGAGCTCCAGACTGATCCGTCGATGATGAAGATGCGATCCTCTTCGATCCTGACCCGGGGGTAGCGCGATTGCAGCTCGCGGGCGAGGAGCCAGTGTGTCGTGGCGCGACGGCCGTCCAGCACGCCCGCGTCGGCGAGCAGAAAGGCGCCGGTACAGATCGAGGCAACGCGGCGGGAGGCGGCAAGCGCGTTGCGGATAAATTCGCCTTCTCCCGGAGTCGGCAGCTTGATGCCGACCGCACCCGACACCAGCAACGTATCGAAAGCGGGATCGTCGAACGGCGTCGTCTCCATCGTGACGCCGAAGGAGCCCTGTATCGGGCCGCCGGTCTCCGAGAGATAGGCGATGTCGTAGGCCTGTTCGCCGAGTTCGAGGTTGGTGAACTCGAAGGCGGAGATGGCGGCGAGACTCATCATCTGAAAGCCCGGAAAGAGCAGGACGGCTATGCGCTGCATGGCTCAAAACTCCGTTTGTCCTAAAAGGTGGCTTATATGACATTCAAGACATTGGCAATCAGGCTTAAGACTCTCCTCAAGCCAACAGCAGGCGCTGTTGCCAACTTGGAGAACGACAATGACCGAACAGCACAAAGGAGCCGCACTCGTTACCGGTGCGTCATCGGGGATCGGTGCGATCTATGCCCAGCGGCTCGCAAAGCGCGGCTATGACCTCATTCTGGTCGCCCGCAATGCAGAGCGGCTTTCAGACCTTGCAACGAAGCTGACCCGGGAAACGGGCAGGACGATTGAAACCATTCCGGCCGATCTCGGCAAGAAGGCCGATCTGGCGCGTGTCGAGGCGGTGCTGAAGAGCGATCGCAGCATCACGCTTCTGGTCAACAACGCCGGCGTCGGCGGCACCGCGCCGCTGCTTGCTTCCAACGTCGACAAGATGCAGGCAATGGTCGATCTCAACGTCACGTCGTTGATGCGGCTGACCTATGCCGCCGTGCCGGGCTTCGTTGCCCGTGGTGGTGGCGCGATCATCAACGTCGCGTCGATCGTGGCGATCGCGCCGGAGGTGCTGAACGGCGTCTATGGGGCGAGCAAGGCTTTCGTTCTCGCCTTTAGCCAATCGCTGAAGCATGAGCTGGCGGACAAGAACATCCGCATCCAGGCGGTGCTGCCGGGAGCGACGGCGACGGAATTCTGGGGCATCGCCGGCACGCCGGTCGAGCACCTGCCGACCGAAATCGTCATGCAGGCCGAAGACATGGTGGACGCCGCCCTTGCCGGTTTCGACCAGGGCGAGTTCGCGACCATTCCGGCTCTCGAGGATGCCGGATTGCTCAAGGCCTACGAGGATGCTCGCCAGGCGCTGATGCCGAACCTGTCACGCGCGGCACCGGCGGCGCGCTATAAGGCCGCTTAAGACAAAGGGGAGGCAGGCCCGGCCTGCCTCTATCCGTGCCGGGCCAAAGCCTCGGCGAAGATATCGGCGTCGACGTTGCCTCCCGAGGTGACGACGACGACGTTGTCGTCTTCCAGCTCATCGCCATGGAAGAGGGCTGCTGCCAATGCGACCGCGCCGCCGGGTTCGACGACGATCTTCAGCCGGACGAACGCGAGAGCCATGGCGCGAAGCGCCTCTTCGTCCGTCACGACAATGCCGGCGCCCGAGAGGCGCTGCAGGATCGGGAAGGTGATGTTGCCGGGCTGCGGTGTGATGATCGCATCGCAGATGGAGCCGGTCATCGTCGCATTACGCTCGATCTTGCCTGAGGCCAGCGATCGCGTGAAATCGTCGAATCCATCGGGCTCGCAGGGGCGAACGCGAAATGCCGGGGCACTGGCTTCGAGTGCAAGCGCAATCCCGGACGACAGGCCACCACCGCCGCAGGGGACCAGCACCTCGGCCGACTTGACGCCTTCCTCTTCCGCCTGCTCGGCGATCTCGAGACCCGTCGTGCCTTGACCGGCGATCACCTGCGGCTCGTCGAAAGGCTTGATCAGGGTCAGGCCACGGGCGGACGAAAGCTCGGCGCCAATGGCATCGCGATCCTGTGTCGCACGGTCATAGAGCACGACTTCGGCGCCGAGCGCCCGCGTATTGGCGATCTTCAGCTTCGGCGCATCGGCCGGCATGATGATGACTGATGGCACGCCATGCAGCTTGGCGGCGAGCGCCACGCCCTGGGCGTGATTGCCCGAGGAGAAGGCGATGACGCCGCGGCTGCGAACGGCCGGATCCAGCGCGGAAACGGCCGACCAACCACCACGGAACTTGAAAGAGCCGGTGTGCTGCAGGCACTCGGCCTTCACGAACACCCGCCGGCCGGCAATTTCGTCGATGAACGGGGAGGACAGAAGCGGCGTGCGGCGCGCATGTCCGCGCAGGCGGGCGCGGGCTGCGACGATCATTTCAATGCTGACCATGAAAAGCTCTTTCAGATGATAATCCCGACATGAATAGGATGGTGCAGGCTTGTTGTGAACGGCGACTTTGTCACGGTGACACGAAAAGCTTCCTCGCGACAGGCGGATCGAACGTCGTTGGCTTGGCGGGGTTGCGGCGTCTGAATTCGGTGGGATTGGTGCCGGTGACGCGGAGGAATTCGCGATTGAAGTTCGATTTGCTGATGAAGCCACAATCGAACATCAGCCTTGTGACGGGTTCATCGCTGGCCGCCAACAGCTCGCAGGCAGCGCGGATGCGGAAATCATTGACATACTGTGACACGCTCATGCCATGCACGCGGTTCACCGCGACTGAGACGCGGCGGGCGGGCAGGTTCATCTTGCGTGCGATGCGGCCGAGATTGAGTTCGGGGTCGCGGTAGAGCTGGCGGGACCGCATGAGGTCGTCCAGCGACCGCGCGACCGCGCCGTCCTCCTCGGTTGGCCCCAAGGTCGCGAGCGGGGGTGCTGGGAACGGCGTGGTCGTCCCCGAGGACTGGCTGCTGCTGGCGACAACGGCAGCCGTGCCGAGCACCAGCAGTGAGATGACATTGCCAACTGCAACCACCGCGCCGGCGTTGGCGCCGCCTGTCCGGTAGAAATCGAAGCTGATGACGATGTCGGCGGCGGTGGAGGCGAGCAGCGCGAAGCCGGTGATCAGCAGTGAGCGATAGGAGAGGAGCGCGCCATCCAGCCGCGAGGAGACCAGCCCGTCGGGACCGTGGCGGGCGAGCCAGAAGAGCGCGAAGCCATAGCCTGCGAAGGTAAGGGTGACGACGATCCCCACGGGGTCGCGCCGGAAGGCCATCAGCACCAGCACGAGAAGGGCCGGCAGAAGATGTGGAGAAAGACGCAGCCACGAAGCAGGTGTCTCCCGCGCCAGGCTGCTGAAACCGATCCAGGCAAAGGCGGCGATGAGTGTCGCGAGCACCGCCTGGGCGGGCATCAGGGCGATGATGTCATAGCCCCAGCGCAGGCCGATCAGCACCGATTGCAGCGCGTAGAGCGTCGTCAGAATCAGGAAGGGGCGCTTCTCAGGCGTTATACCGTCGGTTTGCCGCACCATGCGCACGAGCAGGATGAGGAGCAGCAATGTGACGACAAAGGGCAGCGGCACGAAAATCATGGGGTCGGGTCCCGATACAGGCAGAGAGATATCAGCACGACAATGACCTCGATCGCAATCGCGGGCGACCCGGATTGCGATCAAGGTCTCGATTTTGCGCGCCTCGGAAGAACCTGGGCTCGCCGTTCGATGGGAGCGGCGTCGCACAAGGAGACAGGCGATGACGATATTCATAGTGATACCAATGCTGCTGATGACACTGGTTTCGGCTTTTGCCGATGGCTGGAAGACCGGGGAGGTGCTCGACGTTTCGGCGATCCGCTCTGTTGTCATCAGCGGCGATGCCAGCTCGATCAAGATCAGCACGAAACCCGAAGAGCCCTATCGCGCCGAGACGCGCGGCCGGCGCGACGGCTGGTTCAGTCGCTGGTATTCGAGCTGGTTCTTCAACGGTTGCCAGGACCAGAGCCGGATGCAGATCGAAGGCACGACGTTGCGGATCGCGGTTGCCTCGTCGAAATGGTTCGATCTCTCCGATTGCTCGCCGGAGGTGCTTGCCAATATTCCGCCGGGCGGTACCGTTCGCGTGGATCAGCAGGCCGTCATGGCACGGTTCGACGGTGATTTTGCGAGCCTCGGGCTCGACGCCAAGGCCGCCGACATCACGTTGCAGGGGCATGTCTCGAGCGTGAACATCGATAGCGCCGCGGTCCGGGCGCATCTGGTCTACGACCGGTTGACCGCAGACGAGACGGTGGCGGTGATCGCGCATTCCATCGACAGCTATTTCGATTTCGGCAAGGATGTGCCGGTCGATTATACCGTGACCGCCAAGGCGTCGCTGATCGACAGTGCGCGGCCGAGCGTTGTGGGCGCAAAACCTGTCGTGACGATCAAGGCCGAATACGCCCGCACGACGATCCGCTGATGGGGTCAGTAGCCGCCGGCCGAGCCCTCGGCCGCGCGGCTGTCCATGGCGCCGTTGTAGCGCGCGCCGCCGCCTTTCTCGATGCCGGCAAGGCTCTTGCCGCCAACGAGAATACCGGCGGCCTGGCCCCATTGCGGCGGGCCGCTGCCGTCGTCCAGCGTGTGGCCCATCGCGATCAGCGCTCGGATCGTATCGGGAGAGAGGGCGTAGGGTTCGAGATAGATCTTGTCCGGCTGCCATTGGTGGTGGATGCGCGGCGCGTTGACTGCCTGGCTGATGTCCATGCCGAAGTCGATGACGTTCAGAATAGCTTCCAGCGTAATGGTGATGATGCGCGAACCGCCGGGGCTGCCGATCACCATGAAGGGTTTTCCGTCCCTGGTCACGATGGTCGGGCTCATCGAGGAAAGTGGCGTCTTCTTCGGCGCGATGGCGTTGGCTTCGCCCTGAACGAGACCGTAGAGGTTCGGAACGCCGGGCTTGGAGGTGAAGTCATCCATCTCGTTGTTGAGCAGGATCCCTGTGCCCGGAGCCACGACGCCGGCGCCGAAATTGCCGTTCAGCGTATAGGTGACGGCGACGGCGTTCCCTTCATCATCGATAATCGAGTAGTGCGTGGTCTCGACGCTTTCCTTGGCGCCCATCGGTTTCAGGTTTGCGGAGGTGCCGGATTTGTAGGTGTCGATCTTTGCGCGGATGGCCTTGGCATAGCTCTTGTCGAGCAGCGTCGTCACCGGGTTGTCGATGAAATCGGGATCGCCGAGGGCGGCGTTGCGGTCCACATAGGCGTACCGCATGGCCTCGACCATCAGGTGCACGGTCTCGGCCGAACCGTAGCCGAGGAAGGAGAGCGGGTAGCCTTCCAGCACGTTCAGGATCTCGCAGATGATGACGCCACCGGAGGAGGGAGGAGGAGAGGAAATGATATCGTAGCCGCGATAGTTGCACTCGATAGGCTTGAGCTCGCGCACGGCATACTGCTCGAAGTCTTCCTTCGCCAGCAGGCCGCCCTTGGTCTGGCTTGCCTTGACGATCGCTTCCGCCGGGGCGCCCTTGTAGAAGGCGTCCGGTCCCTTTTCCGCAATGGCGGAAAGTGCTGTGGCAAGGTCAGGCTGCACCAGCTTTTCGCCGGAGGCGTAGGGATTGCCATCCGACTTCAGGAAGATCTTCGCCGCGGCTTCGTCCTTTGCCAGCCGCTTGGCGCTGGCGGCGAGAAACGCGGCATCCCCTTGCCCAAGCGTGAAGCCCTCCTGCGCAAAATGGATGGCCGGCGCCAGCAAGGCCGCCCGGGACTTCGTTCCATACTTTTCGCGTGCGGTCTCGAAACCCATGACCGAACCGGGCACGCCGACGGCAAGATAGCCATCCAGACTTGCACGAGGCACGATGTCGCCCTTGGCGTCGAGGTACATCGTCTTGGTCGCAGCAAGCGGAGCGCGTTCGCGGAAATCCAGGAACGTGCTTCGTCCGTCCTTCAGGCGGATCGTCATGAAGCCGCCGCCACCGATATTGCCCGCGCTCGGATAGACGACAGCCAGCGCATAACCGACGGCGACCGCCGCATCCACCGCATTGCCGCCGCTCTTCAAGACATCGACGCCGACGTCGGTGGCGAGATGCTGGGCAGTCACGACCATTCCATGTTCGGCTTCTACAGGTGCAGGCGAGGCGGCAAACGCCGGCACCAGCGGCGAGACGGCCAGCGACAGGGCGGCGAAAGCAGCAACGAATCTCATGCGAATGCGGTCCATGATTTCCCCTCGAAGGACGGCGATGAGGAGAATATGGGATGCCCCTCCGATGGGGCAATGATCGATCGCTTGCTCAAGCCAGCAGTTCCGCCAACTTCCTCTCCGTCTCATCGACATCGACCGGAGTATAGACGATCAGTTTCATGTCCGGCTCACCCATGATGGTCAGGCCGGTGTGTTCAAAGGACATCCGGCCCTTCAGCGGGTGGTCGATGCGCTTGAGACCACTCAGTGGCCGCAAAACCTCATGTCTTGGCCACCACTCGCGGAATTCTTGGCTTGTCTCCTTCAGGAGCGCAATCAATCGTTCGAAATCGGGATCCCCGGCAAAGCGAGCACTGTCAGCACGGAACATCGCAAGCGAGGCGCGCGCGACATGGTCCCAGTCGACAAGAAGCTTGCGATGCGCCGCATCGGCGAACAGCCTGTACATCGTGTTCCGCTGATCCGGATCCGCGTTATCGTAGCCACCGAAGAGCTTCGCCGCGGCCGTGTTCCAGGCGAGGACATCCCAGCGACGGCCGAGGACATAGGCCGGTTGGTGGCTAAGTGTGCGCAAGATGTGCTGCAAGGGTTCGCCTACGATCTCCGGCCCGACGGACCGCGCCTCCGGGGGCGGTCGGCCCGCGAGCACAAAAAGGTGTTGGCGTTCGGCAGGATCGAGCTGCAGCGCATCAGCAAGCGCGGACAGAACCTGCGGCGACGGGCGAACGTCGCGCCCCTGTTCCAGCCATGTGTACCAGGTGGTGCCGACCCCGGCGAGCATCGCGAGCTCTTCACGGCGCAGCCCCGGCGTGCGTCTGCGAAAACCTTCCGGCAGATTGGCGGCGGCGGGCGTCAGCCGCTCGCGACGCGAGCGCAGGAATGCCGCGAGTTCACGCCGGCGAGCCTCAAGCTTCGGGTCTGTCGATATCTGATCCATGAGGCATCATATCAGTATCGATACCAGGATAAAACTGGAACTGTTTGCCATTGTCGCCCTCAGCAATGATGTTTCCGTCGCCGGCCGATCGACGTCCTGGCGACTACGTCATTCAAGGAGCAACATCATGTCATTGCAGCACGTCGTCGTTGTTGGCGGGTCTTCGGGGATCGGCCTTGTGGCGGAGAAGTTGGAATGTCCGGCGGTTTGCAAAGTAGAAATGTCCGACTGGTCGCTACACTGTACAGCGACCAGCCCCGATCTGAGCGGCTGATCCCGCT
>NZ_JAUDRY010000007.1:0-2321 GCF_030382195.1 Rhizobium sp. S96 | reverse complement strand
AAGCCGCAGGACTGGCCTTTCTCGGAATACCATCCGCAAATACCTGCGTGCCGGCGGCGTAGAGCCGAAGTTCAACGTCCCAGAGCGACCGAGCAAGCTTGATCCGTTTGCGGATCGGTTGTCGGCCTGGCTGAAGACGGAATCCAAGAAGGGCCGCAAGCAAAAGCGGACGATGAAGCAGTTACATGCTGACTTGTGCAGCCTCGGCTACGATGGGTCCTATAATCGCGTGGCGGCATTTGCTCGGGAATGGCGCGATGATCGACAGAGGGAATTGCAGACGACAGGCCGCGGCACGTTTGTGCCCTTGGCGTTCGAGCCTGGTGAAGCCTTCCAGTTCGACTGGTCGGAAGACTGGGCGATCATCGGCAATGAGCGCACCAAGCTGCAGGTGGCGCATACGAAGCTGAGCTACTCCAGGGCTTTCATCGTCCGAGCCTATCTCCTGCAGACGCATGAGATGCTGTTCGATGCCCATAATCACGCGTTCCGCGTCTTCGGCGGCATTCCTGGCCGCGGCATCTACGACAACATGCGCACGGCGATCGACAGGGTTGGCCGCGGCAAGGAGCGCGATGTCAACGTCCGCTTCATGGCGATGGCCAGCCATTACGTGTTCGAACCCGAGTTCTGCAATCCGGCGTCTGGTTGGGAGAAAGGACAGGTCGAGAAGAACGTTCAGGACGCGCGTCATCGCTTCTTCCAACCGGTCCCGCGCTTTCCATCACTGGAAGCCCTGAATGACTGGCTTGAGCAGCGTTGCAAGGAGTTCTGGACCAAAACGCCACATGGTCAGATGCGTGGCACCATCGCCGACATCTGGGCAGAGGAAACACCAGCTTTGATGCCTGTTTCCAGGCCATTCGACGGGTTCGTCGAGTATACAAAGCGGGTCACGCCCACCTGCCTCGTGCATCTGGAGCGCAATCGCTACAGCGTCCCGGCATCGTTTGCCAATCGTCCGGTGAGCCTTCGAGTCTATCCGGATCGTGTCGTCGTCGCCGCAGAAGGTCAGATAGTCTGTGAGCACCGCCGTGTCATTGATCGTTCCCATGATCGGCCGGGCCAGACCATTTACGACTGGCGGCATTATCTGGCGGTCGTGCAGCGCAAGCCCGGCGCTCTACGCAACGGCGCCCCCTTCATCGAGATGCCGGAGGCATTCCGAACCCTGCAGCAATATCTACTCAAGAAGCCGGGCGGCGATCGCGAGATGGTCGACATCCTGGCGCTTGTTCTCCAGCACGACGAACAAGCAGTGCTCTCAGCCGTCGACATGGCGCTGAAGTCCGGCGTTCCAACCAAAACGCATGTGCTGAACCTGCTGCATCGCCTGGTCGACGGCAAATCCTCTACACCGCCGACCCTCGACGCACCTCAGGCACTGACGCTCACCAATGAGCCCAAGGCCAATGTCGAACGATACGATACCTTGAGAAAGACGGAGGTTCGTCATGCGTCATAACCCGGCAAGCGGCGCGATCGTCATCATGCTAAGGCAATTGAAGATGCATGGAATGGCCCACGCCGTCGGTGATCTGACCGAACAGGGATCGCCGGCGTTCGAGGCTGCCATTCCGATCTTGTCCCAGCTTCTCAAGGCGGAAACGGCCGAACGAGAGGTCCGATCAACCGCATATCAGCTCAAGACGGCACGCTTCCCGGCCTACCGTGATCTGAAAGGCTTCGACTTCACCAGCAGCGAGATCAACGAGGCACTCGTCCAACAGCTTCATCGCTGCGACTTCCTCGACGACGCCAACAACATTGTGCTGGTTGGTGGTCCCGGTACGGGCAAGACGCACATTGCCACCGCGCTCGGCGTCCAGGCCATCGAGCATCACCACAAGCGAGTGCGGTTCTTCTCGACTGTCGAGCTGGTCAACGCATTGGAACAGGAAAAAGCACAAGGCCGCTCGGGGCAACTTGCCAACCGTCTCGTCCATTCCGATCTCGTCATTCTCGACGAGCTTGGATACCTGCCGTTCAGCGCCTCAGGCGGTGCATTGCTCTTCCATCTGCTCAGCAAACTCTACGAGCGCACCAGCGTCATCATCACCACCAACCTCAGCTTCAGCGAATGGGCGAGTGTGTTCGGCGATGCCAAAATGACCACTGCGCTGCTCGACCGGCTTACCCACCACTGCCACATCCTGGAAACAGGAAACGACAGCTTCCGCTTCAAGAACAGCTCAGCGCATGAGCCCAAAACAACGAAGGAGAAACGCAGGAACTTGACCACTACGACTAACACAAACGATACCTAAAAGCGGGTCACTTCTCGGTGGAAACGCCGGGTCAGCTCTCAATGGGAATCAACA